>JBKQPG010000044.1:0-130955 GCA_052145115.1 Bryobacteraceae bacterium | reverse complement strand
AAGTACGCCTGCGGGCGGCTCCGGTCGCGCGCCTTGTATCTGCAACCCTCTCATCGCGCCTCGCTGCGATCGTGGTGAAACATCCGGGCTAACACTCGCCGCAGCCTCGCTCCCGGCGCGGCGGCGGGCAGAGGATCAGCCTCGGGGAAGATCAACCCTGCTTTTCGAGGCGCTTCATGATTTCGGCGGCGTTCCTGGCTTAGTCTGGCTGGTCGGCGTGCGAGACTACGCTCAGGCCCGGAACACCGAGGTAGTCGCCGCGGTTGTGGGTGATGAGCGGCGCCTCATACAGTAGCGCCGTGGCGGCGATCCAGGCGTCGGCGCACTCGATGCGCCGTCCGGCGGCCTGGGCGCCGACCGTCACCTCGGCCCACTTGCGGCAGAGGTCCGGACTTGAAGGAACGACGGTGAAGCGCCCCAGGTACAAGTGCAGCCAGTCGAGGCGGTGTTGGCTCCAGCGGTACTGAATCGCCCAGCGCTCGACCTCGGCAACGGTCATGAAGGAAATCAGAGCGACGCGCCCGGTGAACTCCGGAGCGTAACGCCGGCCGATGGAGTGATTCTTAAAGAGGAACGAAACGACGTCGGTATCGGCGACAAGGCGATTCATGCGGCGGGGTCTGTGCGCTTATGGCCGCGCCAGGCATGGAGGGTTTCCAGGAACTCCTCGACGGACTCCTCCTCGGGCCAGAAATCGCCGTGCAGAACGGAAACGTCGGTGATCGGACCCGTGCCCTGTTCGGCCACGAGCTGCTCGACGGACGGGTGCCCGGCGGCCGAATACCGAACGTATGCCGGACGCTCATTCGCAGCGGGTTTTCGACGCTGGCGCTTCAAGTCGGCCACTGCTGCCCCTCGCCGCTTCGAGTATAGCAGCGAAACCCGGTCGAGTCAGCGATGCCGGCGTGGCCGAGGCGACGGTCATCTCAGCTTCTCGACGCGCTTCTTGATTTCGGCGGCGTTCTTGGCGTCGGGCGCGAGTTGGAGGTATTTTTGATAGGCGGCTTTGGCGCCCTTCTTGTCCTTCAAACGTTCGCGGACTTCACCCAAGCCGAGAAAGGCGTCGGCCGATTGGGGGTTGTATTTTGAGGCGTCGTCGAAGCGGCCCAGCGCGGCCTTCAGGCTCCCCTTCCTGAGGTAGTAGTTGCCGACCTTGACTTCCTTCTCGGCCTGGATCGGATTGAAGTCGTAGACCTTGGGCTTGGAAGAGGCGTTCTCCTCCTCGGGTTCGACGACCGGCTCCTCAGCGGCCGGCTTTTCGGGCGGAGGCGGCGGCACTTCGGATGGTTTCTGCGCGAACGCGAACAGCGAGGCCAGAAGAGCGGCCAGAAACACACGTGTCACAATCAAATTATAAGGCGCATGAGCGCAGGCAAATTAGAAGGCGCATGAGCGTGCGCGAATCGGCAGTCGAACAGCTCCGCAACAAGGCTTCGCAACTACCCATCGGGCCGGGCGTGTATCTCTACAAAGATGCCGCGGGCACGGTGCTGTACGTGGGCAAGGCCAAGAGCCTGCGGGCGCGCGTGCGCAGCTATTTCAATGAAGACCGGCTGGCCGAGGCCAAGACCGGCGGGCTGATCCGCGAGGCCGCCGATCTGGACTACATCCTGCTGGACAACGAGAAGGAAGCGCTGGCGCTCGAGAACAACCTGATCAAGCAGTACCGGCCGCGTTTCAACGTGCTGCTCAGAGACGACAAGACGTATCCGTACGTCAAGCTGACGGCGGAGCGCTGGCCGCGGGTGTACGTAACGCGGCGGGTGAGGAAAGACGGCGCGACGTATTACGGCCCGTATTTCCCCGGCAACCTGGCTTACCGGCTGGTGCATTTCATCCATCGGCACTTCAAAATCCCGTCGTGCCAGGTGGACCTGACGCGCACACATCCGCAGCCGTGCCTGGAGTACCACATCCACCGCTGTCTGGGGCCATGCGTCCAGGGACTGACAACGCAGGGCGCGTACGACGAGCAGGTGCGCAATGTGCGGCTGTTCCTGGAGGGACGGGTGCACGATCTGGCGGGCGAGCTGCGCCAGCGCATGGAGGACGCATCGGAGAAGACGCGGTTTGAAGAGGCGGCGGCATTGCGGGATCTGCTGCACACGGTGGAGGAGTTGGATGAGAAGCAGAAGATGGCCGCGGCGTCGGGCGACGACACCGACATTTACGGCTATTACGCCGAGCCGCCGCAGGTGGCGGTGAACCTGTTCCATCTGCGCAATGGGCGGATTGTCGACCGGCGCGAGTTCTTCTGGGAGGATCTGGAGCCGTTCGAGCCGGACGAGTTTTTCACCACGCTGCTGATGCAGGTGTACGCCGAAGGGCAGCCGGCGCCGGCGATTATCCATGTGCCGGTGGAACTGGAGGACGGGGCGCTGCTGGAGGAATTGCTGACCGAGAAGCGCGGCCGGAAGGTGGAGATCCACACGCCGCAGCGCGGGCAGAAGAAGGCGCTGCTGGAGCTGGTGGGGTCGAATGCGCGGCAGAGCTTCGAACAGCGGTTCCGGGTTCTCAAGCCCAGCTCGCAGGCGATCGCGGGGGCGCTGGAGGAGGCGCTGGGCCTGCCCGATCCGCCGCAGCGGATCGAGTGTTTCGACATTTCGCACATCCAGGGGACGGATAAAGTGGCCAGCCTGGTGGTGTGGGAACAGGGGCGGATGAAGAAGTCCGAGTATCGCAAGTACATCATCCGCACGGTGGAGGGCAGCGACGACTTCGCTTCCATGCGCGAGGTGGTCACGCGGCGCTATGCGCGGCTGAAGCAAGAGGGCCGGCCGATGCCGGGGCTGGTGCTGATCGACGGCGGGATCGGGCAACTGCACGCCGCCGCTGCCGCGCTGGAGGAGCTGGGCATTCTCAACCAGCCGCTGGCGTCGATCGCGAAGCGGGAGGAGCTGCTGTACGTGGCCGGGCAGGAGGACGAGCCGGTGGTGCTGGACCGGCGCTCGCCGGTGCTGCACCTGGTGCAAATGATCCGCAACGAGGCGCACCGGTTCGCCGTCACGTTCCATCGCAACCGGAGGGACTCGCAGCGGCTGACGACGGAGCTGCTGGAGATCCGCGGCGTGGGGCCGAGGACGGCGCAGAAGCTGCTGACGGCGCTGGGCAGCCTGGCGGCGGTGCGGGCGGCGAGCGAAGAGACGCTGGCGGCACAGGTGGGGAAGGCGGCCGCGGCGAAGATCCGGGCGGCGCTGGGGGCGGCGCCGCCGGACGCGGATTCAGAGTAGCCCGGTCAGGGCTGGGGCGGCGGCGATTGAGGAGCGGGCTCCGGGGCGGGTGCGAACGCGGCGCGGTTTCTGATCAGGAACCAAATGAGGACCGCGCTGAACGGCACTCCGACGAGGCTGCCGATCATTGAGGGGAACTGCGAGACGGAGCTGTAGCGCAATTCAGGCGAGAGGACAGCCAGGGAGGCGGCGAGCCGCGCGTTGGCGCCAGGCAGCAGGACGAACAGCAGGCCGTTCACGATGCCGAAGACAAAAAAGGTGATCGTAAGCACGCGGCTGAGCGGCCGCAGCCGCAACAGGCCCCAGCCCAGCCAGAGTTCGATGAGGCCGATGCCCATGTCGAACAGATGCGCCGCCCATCCCGAGAGAAACCAGCCGAACAGGGCGGCCGGCAGGGGCAGGAACGCGTAAATGCCGCAAAACACGCCGCCCGACAGCATGAACCAAGCGATCAGGGTGACGCTGAACGGCCGGCCGCCGGGAGGTTGGGCGGAGCTGGAGCCGGCGAACTGCGCCTTCACGCCGGGCGTATTGAAGTAGTACAGCAGGAAGCCGCCGAGGAGCGCCAGCAAAGCATACAAGCCGGCGAGGCCTAAAAAAACCGCGCGCGTGACATCGCGCGGGACGCCGGGCGCGGGCGTCACGAAACCGAACAGCGCGCCCGTCGCCGCCGCGATGCCGACGAGGGTCAGCATCGGGCTGAAGGCGAGCATCGACCAGCGCGCCCAACCGCACAACCGCAGGAGTCCCGCTGCCGTGGCGATGCCCCAGGCGGAGAGCGCGAACAGCACACCAGCGCCGAAGAACATGCTGACGCGCACGGGCGCGGTCATCCCGGCCGCGTTGGGGCGCAGAAGGAGGGTCACGGTCAGCAGCAGGACCATCAGCAGCAGAATGATGCTGCCGAGGATGGTAACGATGGCCGTGAGGGTTACACCGATTGAACGATGCATGGAGGCACCATGAATTGCGACTCAGCCGCGCCGATTTTACCAAAAGGCCAGGTCGGAGGGGCGGCGCAGGGCGGGGTCCAGAGGGAGAAGTGCGAGGAATCCGAGGCGGAAGCGGGTGGCGGGGATGGGGTTGACCGCCGCGATGGTTTGGCATCCGATTTGCATTGAAAGCGGCGGATGCGCCCTTTGCCGTTTCAATCGATCGCCGGTGCCGTTTGCGGACTGGCGCGTGTTCCGTTCTGGGCCTGGTTGCAGTTCCATGGACCTTGAGGAGACTTCCAGGCGCCTCAGCGGCCGATGGCCAGTCGCAGGGCGAGCGACTCCGGCAGCCCGGCCGCCATAATTCGGCGCTGCGCCGAGCCGATGTCATAGGCGACGCGGCGGAAGGTCAGAGAGGCCGCAGCGGCGTCCCAGATGGCGTAGGCGGCGCGCGGGTCGTAGTCGCGGGGCTGGCCGACGGAACCGGGATTGATCAAGAAGTGCGAGTCCGGGTCGAGTTCCACGACACACTCCGGTTCTTCCGGCGCAGGAACGGGCAGGAGCCGGATGCCGCCCGGCTGCCACTGCCATCCGCGCTGGACGTGGGTGTGGCCGAGGAAGCACAGGCGGCGCTGCAGCAGTTGATCGATTCCGCACAGGTCGGTGGTGTATTCCAGGTAGGCGTCCTCATCGTCGGGTGAACCGTGGACCAGGCCGAAGCCGTCGCTCCAGAGGGGCCCGGGAGGCAGCGCGCGCAGCCAGGCGAGGTCCTCCTCGCCCAGCACCTGGGCGCACCAGGCGGCAGCGGTCCGGGCCGACGGCGTGAAGGATTCCCTTACGCCCGGCTCCCAGGCGGCGCGGTCGTGATTGCCGCGGACAATGCTAGCGCCCGAGCGCTGCATCCAGACGATCGCCTCATGCGGGCTGGCGCCATAGCCCACGATGTCGCCGCAACAAAGGACCTCGTCATAGCGGCCGCGGGCGTCGTTTGAGACGGCCTCGAGCGCTTCGAGGTTGCCGTGGATGTCGCTCAGGATCAGGCGGCGCATAGGCGGATCAGTGTGACCTCCGGCGGCGCACCCAGGCGTACGGGCGCGCCCACAGTTCCCAGGCCGCTGCTGACGTAGAGCTGGCTGCCGTTGACCTGGTAATGCCCCTGGATGTAGGGCGTGTAGAGGCGCACGAAGGTCAGGTTATCGACTCCCAGCGGCAGGTTGAGCTGGCCGCCGTGGGTGTGGCCGGAGATCATCAGATCAAAACCCAGCTCAGCGGCACGATCGAAGACCAGGGGCGTGTGGCACAGCAGCAGATTCGGCGCGTCCGGAGCGAGCAGTTCCTCAGCCCCGGCCAGCGGCGCGTCCCCCATGTTCTGGTAATCCACGCCCGCCAGATTCAGTTTGGCCGCGCCGAAACGCAGGAATTCGCGTTCGCCGCGCAGCACGTGAAACCCGCGCCGGCGGGCCAGTTGCGTGGCGGCAGTTTCGAGTCCGGCATATCTTTCGTGATTGCCGTGGCAGGCCCAGACGCCAGCCTCTCCGCGCAGGCTTTGGAGGATGTTCAGGCAGCCCTCCAGGTCGTCGCCGTGGCGCGTGATCAGGTCGCCGGTGACCAGTGCGATGTGCGGGCGGGTCGAATTCGCCATCGCAACCGCGTATTCAAGATCGCGCCGGCCAAAGAACGGGCCGTAGTGGATGTCGGTGATCTGTGCCAGGCGGAGGCCGTTCAGGTCCGGATGCAACCCGCGGATGGGGATGTCCACGTGTTTCAACGTGGGTTTCGAACGCGCGATCAGCAGGCCCGCGCCGACCGCCACGGTGGGCGTCGCGGCGACGGCGGGGAGTGCCGTTTGCAGAAAGCCACGACGGCTCACACCCGCACCGGACGGCGGGGCTCGGCGGGCCGCGGCCACCCCGCGCAACCATAGCCAGAGGCCGCCGCTGAGCAGCAACACCACCCACAGCAACGTGGCGGCGAGCATCCGGGAAAGGGTCGCGGAAGCGAGCAGCGCACGCGGTCCGAGAAACAGCAGCGGCGCGATCAGCAGCATGTAGCAGGTCAGCGCGTAATAGAGCACCTGAAGTGCGCGCACGCGCAGCCGGCGGGCCTGGATGCGGGCCGTGCCGAGCAAGTGCCGGTACAGACGAAACTGCAGCATGACAGCGGTCAGGACGACCAGCGACGGCAGCAGATACTGGCGCAGCGCTTCCATGCGTTCCCTCTCCAGCATCTCAGACTCCGCATGCGGCGCCGGGCGGGGCGCGTCCGCGTGGGTTCACTACACGCCGCCCGGAGCGTCTGCGCCCTGGCGCCTCGTACAATGGCAGCATGTCCCTGGTTGTCGCCGGTTCTCTCGCCTACGACGGCGTTGCCACGCCCGCGGGCCGGCGCGACCGCATTCTGGGCGGGGCCTGCACCTACATCTCGCTGGCGGCGAGCTTCTTCACCGAGGTCCACATCGTCGGCATCGTGGGCGAGGACTTCGAGCAGGCGGATCTCGATTTCCTGGGCTCGCGCGGCATCGATCTCGAGGGTGTGGAGCGCGCACCGGGCAAGACCTTCTACTGGCGCGGCGTCTACAGCGAAGACATGAACGACCGGGAAACGGTGCAAACGGATCTCAACGTCTTCGCGGGCTTCGATCCGCAACTGCCGGCGTCGTATCGCGACCGGCCGTACCTGATGCTGGGTAACATTCAGCCGGCGCTGCAGCGCAGCGTGCGAGCGCAGATGAGGGCGCCGCGGCTGGCCGGCGGCGACACGATGAACTACTGGATCAACGACTATCGCGACGAGCTGCTGGCGACGCTGAAGCAGTGGGATTTTCTGTTGATCAATGACGCCGAGGCACGCCTGCTCTCGGGTCACAAGGAGCTGAAGCGAGCCGCCGCGGTTATCCGCGCCATGGGACCGCGGATCCTGGTGATCAAGCGCGGCGAGTATGGCGCGACGCTGTTTTACGAGGGCGGCTACGCCAACATCCCCGGCGTTCTGCTGGACACGCTGAAGGATCCGACCGGCGCCGGCGACGCTTTCGCGGGCGGCTTTATCGGCTATCTGGCGGCGCGCGGAGTAAGCCTCGCGGACGGCACGGCGGAGCCGCTGGAGCTGGCCCGGGCGGCCGTCTATGGTTGCATAATGGGTAGCTTCTGTTGCGAGGAGTTTGGCCCGGACCGTTTCCGGACGCTGACCCGTGATGACATCGAGGCCCGATTCAGCCACTACCGCCAGATCACCGCGTTTTGAGGCCCGGGCCGCGCTGCTGCTCGTCTCCGCCAGCGCCGCCGCGCTGGCGCTGACGGCCCGGCAGGGTTGGACGCTGTGGTACGGCGACGCCGAGGCGCACCTCAACATCGCGCGCCGTATTTTTGACAGCCGCACGCCGGGCTATGAGCAGTTCGGCACGGTCTGGCTCCCGCTGCCGCACTTGCTGATGCTGCCGTTCGTGCAGTCCGGCACGCTGTGGCGCAGCGGCGTGGGCGGGGCCATCGCCGCGGCGCTGTGCTTTGTCTGCGGCGGGCTGTTCCTGTTCCATGCTGTGCGGCGGTTGTTCGGGGCGCCGGCGGCGTGGGCCGGGTTGGTGGTGTGGACGCTGAACCCCAATCTGCTGTACCTGCAGAGCATCCCCATGACAGAGCCGGCGGCGCTGGCTTGCGCGCTGGGCCTAGTGTGGGCCATGGCCCGGCTGGACGATACCAAGGCGTGGGGCGACGCTGCGCTGGCCGGGCTCTTCGCGGCTCTGGGCACGCTGGCGCGCTATGAGGACTGGAGCCTCCTGCCGGTGGCCGCTGTGTGCGTCGTCGTCCTGGCCGGCCGGCGGCGCTGGGCCAAGACGCTGCTGTTCTGTTGCATTGCCGCGCTGGGACCGCTGTACTGGCTAGCCCATAACCGCGTGTTGTATTCCAACGCGCTTGAGTTTTACAACGGCGCGTGGTCGGCGCACGCGATCTACCAGCGCGCGCTCGCTGCCGGCGGCTTCCGCTATCCGGGCGATCACGACTGGAGCATGGCGCTGGTGTACTATCGCACGGCCGTCGCGCTGTGTCTGGGCCGGCCGCTGCTGTACCTGGGCGCGGCTGGACTGGCGACGGCTCTGTTCAGCCGCGAGCGCTGGGCCGCGCTGCTGCTCGTCACCACGGCCGCTTTCTACGTATTCAGCCTGCACTCGGGCGGCACGCCGATCTTCGTGCCGGAGCTGTGGCCGCACACGTACTACAACACGCGCTACGGCCTGAGCGCACTGCCTGCCGCGTGCCTCGGCATCGCCGCGCTGGCCTCGCTGGGGGCTCGCGTGCGCTGGATTCCAGCGCCGCATCGCGGCGCGTGGGCAGCAGGCGTGCTGGTCCTCGCGACCGTTTCGCCTTGGCTGCTCCGACCAAGCATCGACAATTGGATCTGCTGGAAAGAATCCGACGTGAACTCGCGCGACCGCCGCGCCTGGACGCGTGCGGCGGCCGAGTACCTGGCGCCGCGCTATCACACCGGAGACGGCATTGCGATGAGCTTCGGCGATCTCACCGGCATCGTCCGCACGGCCGGCATCCCGCTCCAGGAGACGCTGCACGAAGGAAACGGTCTGGCCTGGTCCGCGGCGGTTCTCCGGCCTGACATCGCGCTGCATGAGGAGTGGGCCCTGGCGTTCGCCGGCGACGCCGTCTCGCGAGCACTGGCGCGCTTGCGCACCGGCGCTCCGCAATACGAATGTGTAAGCAGCATCCCAATCCCCGACGGGCGGGCGGTCGAAATCTGGAGAAGGATCCACGGCTATGAAAATCCATTTCGTCAAAGCCCATGGGGCGCTGAACGACTTCCTGCTGAGCTGGGCGCACGAGGCGCCGCCGGAGGAGTTGCTGGAACGCGCCGCGATCGCCATCTGCCATCGTCACTCGGGGATCGGCGCTGACGGTTGGATCGTGCTGACGCCGACCTCGTTGAGCGAGCCGGCCGCCATGCGCGTGTTCAACTCCGACGGCAGCGCGGCCGAGATCTCGGGCAACGGCACGCGCTGCGCCGCGGCCTGGCTTGCGGAGGCGGGCCTGGCGGCGACTGAGATCGCGATTCGCACCGGAGCGGGCGTGAAGCGGCTGCGGCTGGTCAGTCGCCGCGAGATGCGCTTCGTTTTTGAGATGAACATGGGCGCGCCGGCGCCCCGCCACCTGCAGTTCCCGCTGGCGCTGGCCGGCGGCTCGCGCGAGTGCACGATCCTGGACGTCGGCAACCCGCAATGCGTGTTCTTCGTGGAAGATTTCGACTTCGACTGGCAAACGCTGGGCGCGGAGGTCGAACGCCATCCGCAATTCCCCAACCGCACCAACGTCAGCTTCGTGCAAGTGCTCGACCGGCACACCATCGACGTGCGCTTCTTCGAGCGCGGCGCGGGCTTTACGATGAGTTCGGGCACGGGCTCGACAGGCGCGTTCTGTGCTGCCCTCACGCGTGGCCTGGTGGACAGCCCGGTCACCGTGCGCACGCTCGCCGGCCCACTGTCGTTCCGCTCAGATCAGGACACAGGCGAGGTTTCGATGCAGGGGCCGGCCGAAATTGTCGGCGGCGGCGAGTTTTACTTTCCCACCTAACCCGGATGTTTCACCAGCAATCGGCTGCGGCGCGCGATAGGGCCGCATCTACTGCGTTGCGCTCGTTCGCCGTCCTCGACGTACCGCCAAGTACGCCTGCGGGCGGCTCCCGTCGCGCGCCTTGTATCTGCAGCCCTCTCATCGCGCCTCGCTGCGATCGTGGTGAAGCATCCGGGCTAACGTCGCCTCAACACGCAAAAAAGCCCGGGCCTTGCGGCCCGGGCGAAGGGTGCAATGGAATGTGCCGGAGAGTCTTACTTCTGGGCCGCGGGCGCGGCTGCCGTCGTCTTCTTGGCAGCGGTCTTCTTGACAGCCGTTTTCTTCTGGCCCTTGGTGACTTTCTTGGTTGTCTTTGTGGTCGTCTTGTTGGACGCCGTGGCCGGTTGGTCCGAATTCGCCGGCGCCTGCGCGAACGCAAACACCGTGCTCAGCAAGAACGCCATCGTAGCGAGCGTAGCAGTCCTCTTCATGGTCGAGCCTCCTGATTCAAGTTTTCTGCCGGGCGTCAATCTTTTCTTTGAACTGGCGCCTTCACTAGGGTCAGACGGGGATGGGCCCGTACCGTTCCGCAATCCACCGCACCCCCCGTGAAATGGGGTGGTCCGATCCCTGGTTGGCGGGGGATGAGGCGTGAAATCGCGCCCTTTTGCGGCTCGCGCGTCGCGTTCCGCGCCCGCCAGGCGATCGGATCGCGCACGTCTCGCGGGCGCCTCTTCGATTGCGGCGGCACGTGCGAGGGCGCTACTGTGGTGGCCGTCGGCTTTTTCTGGCGGGCATTCATTTGCATGCACGACGCAATCACCATTCATCCCAAGTTCAAACCGAGTCTGGATCCGGAGTTCCTTCCGGCCGCGCTGTGGAACGCCGAGTATCGCAAGGCCGTCGCCGCGGCCGGCGGAGGCGAGAAGCTGGCCATCGCCCTGGAACGGCCGGATGGTTCCACCTCGGTCTATCGCACCTCCGTACTGCCGCACTCCGGCGTGGCCGTGGCGCTGAATGAACGCTATGTCGAGCGCCTGGTGAAATTCCTGCTGTGGCAGCGCGGTGGCTGCCGGCTCACCATCGCCGGAGATCGTGCCATTGCCGCACACATCCACAATGTCTATTCGCCCTCCGGAGTGCGGGCCTTCGATTTCGACTTTATGGGCGACCGCGTGTATCTTCATCCGATGGAGATCCGCGGTGCGACGTATGCGGATGCGCCGGAAGAGAAGGAAGCCGGTCTGCCGCTGGGGCGCCACCTGGACGGCTGCCGCATCGGATTCGATCTTGGCGGCAGCGACCGCAAGTGCGCGGCGCTGATCGACGGCAAACTAGTCTATAGCGAGGAGCTGGGCTGGGACCCCTATTTCAAGACCGATCCGCAATACCACTACGACCAGATCAACGACAGCCTGCGGCGCGCCGCCGCCAGACTGCCGCGCGTGGACGCCATCGGCGGCAGCGCCGCCGGCGTTTACGTCGACAACGAGATCCGCGTCGCCTCGCTGTTCCGCGGCGTGCCGCGCGAGCTCTTCGACAGCCGTGTGCGCGGGTTGTTTTTCGAACTGCGGCAGGCCTGGGGCGGGATACCGTTCGTGGTGGTGAACGACGGCGAGGTGACCGCGCTGGCCGGATCCATGGCGCTGGAGGACGGCGCGGTGCTGGGCGTCTCGATGGGCACCAGCCAGGCTGGCGGCTACGTCACCCCGCAAGGCAACATCACCGGCTGGCTCAACGAACTGGCCTTCGTGCCGATCGACTACCGCCCGGGAGGGCCGCTGGACGAGTGGTCGCGGGATCACGGCGTGGGGGCGCAGTATTTTTCGCAACAGGCCGTCGACCGCCTGCTGCCCGCGGCGGGCATCGCGTTGGCGCCGGAAATGCCGCTGGCCGAAAAGCTGGTGGAGACGCAGAAGCTGATGGCCGCCGGCGATCCGCGCGCCCGGGCGGTCTACGAGTCGATCGGCGTCTACCTGGGCTACGCCATCGCCCAGTACGCAGACTTCTACACGCTGCGGTATGTGCTGGTGCTGGGCCGCGTGCTGACCGGCGAGGGCGGTGATGTCATCATTTCCACCGCCCGCCAGGTTCTGCAGGACGAGTTCCCTGAAGTCGCAGAGGCCCTGCGCCTGCATGTCCCCGGCGAGAAAGAAAAACGCCACGGACAGGCGGTGGCCGCGGCCAGCCTACCCTCAATTCGATAAGCCTGGAAAGTGGAGTGGAGAAGATGCAGTTTCACAATCCCGACGCCGACGTGTTCGTCCCCGATGGAGTCGCTCCCGACGCCGCACTCGCGCGCAGCACGCACCTGTGCGTCAGCGCCCATCAGGACGACATCGAGATCATGGCCTACCATGGCATCGCCGAGTGCTTCGGCCTGCCGGACCGCTGGTTCAGCGGCGTCGTCGTGACCAATGGCGCGGGCAGCCCGCGTTCGGGCATCTACGCTCATTACACCGACGAGCAGATGCAGAGCGTCCGCCGCCAGGAGCAGCGCACCGCGGCCTATGTGGGCGGCTACGCCTGCATGCTCCAATTGGGCTACCCCAGCTCGGCCGTGAAGGACCCCAGGCGCGAGACGGTGATCGATGATCTGCTGGCTATCTTCCGGGCGGCGAAGCCGCAGGTCGTCTACCTGCACAACCTCGCCGACAAGCACGAGACCCACGTCGCGGTGAGCCTGCGGGCCATCGCCGCGCTGCGCCGCCTGAGGCCGGCCGACCGTCCGCACAAGGTTTATGGCTGCGAGGTGTGGCGCGATCTGGACTGGCTGTCGGATGACGTCAAGCAGTGTCTTCCGGCGTCGAAGTACCCTAATATCGCCGCTTCGCTGGTGGGCGTGTTCGATTCGCAGGTCAGCGGCGGCAAGCGTTACGACCTGGCCACCGCCGGGCGCCGCCTGGCCCACGCCACCTACTACGCCTCGCATGCCGTCGACACCGAGACGGCGCTGAACTTCGCCATGGACCTGACGCCCCTGGTGGCCGACCCCAACCTTGCCGTGGCGCCCTACGTGACCGCTTTCATCGACCGCTTCAAGGCCGACGTCGAGTTGAAGCTCGCCCAGCTGCTCGGATAATCCGCCGCGCCGCGCCCGGCCGGCCCTGATCGCGCCGGCCCGTTGCTTCGCTATCCTTGGGAGAACGAAGGCCCTTGCGGACGCGAGTCGCCAACGCGCGTTTCAGGGGCGGAAATCAGCGCTTACAGCCATGCCCGAAGAGGCCATCAGCAGGAACGAAGGCAGTATCGGACAATCCCTGCCGGAGCGCCCTTCGGTGGTCGGACTGCTGCTGCGCGCCGGCTTTTTCATTCTGCTGATCTGGATCGGCATGAACCTGTTCGGCTTGTTCCTCTATGAGACCTTCGGCTACTTTCCGGCAGCTACGCTGAGCCCGTTCGTGGCCGCGGCGCTGGCCAGCGCCATGGTGGTCCGGATCTACGAGCGCGGCCGGCTCGCGGATATCGGAATGGGCTGGAGCCACGCCTCGGCCCGGCAGTTCCGGCACGGGCTGGCAGCGGGTGCGGCCGCCGCGGCGCTGGTGACCGGCGCGGCGTTGATGTTGGGACTCGCCACGTGGGTGAAGAACCCCGACCCGGCAGCCGGGTTCGGGTTGGGGAAGCTGCTCTTCGTCGCCACCCTGCTGCTATTCGGCGCGGTGGGCGAGGAGCTGATGTTCCGCGGCTACGCCTTCCAGTTGCTGGCCGGGGCCTTCGGCTTCTGGCGCGTGACGATTCCCTTTGGCGTCCTGTTCGCTGTGATGCACCTGGGCAACCTGGATATCGGCTCGCCAGCTTCGCCGGGCCACTCCGCGCTGTTCAGCGTGAATTGGGCGAAGCTCGGCCTGGAATGGCTGGGTATCGCCAACACCGGCCTGTGGGGCGTCCTGTTCTGCGCCGCCATGTGGCGCAGCGGGGCGCTGTGGCTGCCCATTGGTCTGCACTTCGGCTGGAACATCGTCCTGCCTCTGGCCGGGGCGCGGTTGAGCGGGTTTACACTGGTGTTGACGGGCTACGAGCTGAAGTGGAGCTCGAGCGTCTGGCTGAGCGGAGGCGAGTATGGCCCGGAAGGCAGCGTCCTGACGACCCTGGCGTGTGGCCTGCTGCTGATCTGGCTGTGGCGCAGCCGCCTCGAGCGCCAGCCCTCCCTGCTGCTGGATGCCCGCCAGGAGCCTCCGGGATGAAGCCGGCCAGCGCCGCCCTGCTGCTTGCTCTTGTGCTTGCACCGTGCGCGCCGGCGCAGGCGCCGATCGATCAGAAAGGCAAGGAGGACCAGGCCCGCCGGCTGACCGACGAGGAGAAGCTGACGCTGATTCGCGGTCTGGCCGCCGAATACGCCAAAGTGAAGACCTTTCTGCCGCATTCCACGAAACCCCTTAAGTACAACGCCGACGGTACCTACGACAAGGCCGGCTGGCGTGAGGCGGGGACCGAATTCGGCCCCGTGGCGCGCATCGACGACCTGGTCCAGGTGACCCACGTGGACATCGAGGACGACCAGATCATCCTGGCCATCAACGGCGGCTTCAAACCCAAGGGCAAGTGGTATCAGCACGTGGAGATGGGCGGCGGCGTCGGCGGGACCGCCACGCAGCCCGTCACGAACAAGGACACGCGCCGTTTCGGCACGAGCATCGCGCTCGAATGGAAGGGCCGCATCCCGCCCTCGATCACGCCTTCCGATGTAAAGAGAATCCTGAAGCCCGTTCTCGACTTCGAGCAGCGCAGCGCCTCTGAGGACTACTTCGCCTCGCTGCCCAAGGAGATCCAGGAGGCCATCAAGGCCAAGCGCGCCGCCGTGGGCATGAGCCGCGACCAGGTGCTGCTGGCCATGGGCGTGCCGCGCGACAAAGTGCGCCAGACGGTGGACGGCCTGGAGACCGAGGACTGGATCTATGGCCTGCCGCCCGGCCGTATCACCTTCGTCACGTTCGGCAACAGCAAGGTCATCCGGGTGGAGGACGCCTACGCCGGGCTGGGCGGCTCGACGGCCCCGCCCTTGAAGCCTCCGCAGTAATGCGTTCGTCACCTACCAGAGCCGAAACTCCGCTGGAAATGGCCGCGCCGCGGCGGGCTTTGATATCCTGAAGTTTCGGACTGCAACCCACTAGAGAGGATCATCCTGCATGGCAATTAAAGTAGCGATCAACGGTTTTGGGCGCATCGGACGCAACGTCCTGCGTGCCGCTCTGAGCATGCCCGAGGCGGGCGTCGAAATCGTCGCCACCAACGACCTGACCGACACCAAGACGCTCGCGCACCTGCTGAAATACGACTCCGTCCTGGGTCCTTTGCACGCTGATGTGAAGGCCGGCGACGGCGAGATCATCGTCAACGGAAAGGGCATCAAGGTTCACAGCATCAAGGTTCCGGCCGAGCTCGACTGGTCGAGCCATGGCGCCGAGATCGTGATCGAGTCCACCGGCCGCTTCACCGACGCCACCGCCGCCAAGGCGCACCTCAAGGGTTCGGTCAAGAAGGTGATCATCTCCGCGCCGGCCACCAACGAAGATCTGACCATGGTGCTGGGCGTCAATGAAGACAAGTACGACCCCGCCAGGCACCACATCATCTCCAACGCCTCGTGCACGACCAACTGCCTGGCGCCCGTGACCCGCGTGCTCCACGATACGTTCGGCATCGTCCTGGGCTCGATGGTGACCATACACAGCTACACCAACGACCAGGTCGTGCTGGACTTCCCGCACAAGGACCTGCGCCGCGCCCGCGCCGCCGCGCTCAACATAATCCCCACCAAGACCGGCGCGGCCAAGGCCATCGGACTCGTCATGCCGGAACTCAAGGGCAAGCTGGACGGCTACTCCATGCGCGTGCCCACGCCCAACGTTTCCGTGGTTGACCTGACCGCCATCCTCAAGACCCCGACCACCGCCGAAGCCGTCAACGCCGCCCTCAAGGCCGCCGCCGAAGGCAAGCTGAAGGGCATCCTGGCCTACACCGATGATCCAGTGGTCTCCACCGACATGCTGCACAACTCCAACTCGAGCATCGTCGACGGCGGCATGACCAAGGTCCTCGACGGCACGCTGCTCAAGATGATCTCCTGGTACGACAACGAGTGGGGCTATAGCTGCCGCCTCGTAGATCTGTGCAAGTTCGTCCACGACAAGGGCCTTTAACCCGTCGCGCCATCCGTCGGCTTACCCGCCGGCTCGACTGACTATCTGAACGGCCCCGCCCGCCGACGCGTGTGGGGCCGTTTGTGCATCCGCAGGCGTCGCTTGAGGCCCACTGCATGACGTGCCGCTGCCCTGTAATCCGTTGACAACCCGTTCCGCGGTCTGACCGGAGTTGGATAGACTCGATAAGCATGCGACTGGCGGTCGGGCAACGGTTGGAAGCCTATGAAGTCCCAGCCATCGGTCAGTGTCCGGCAATCGCCTCGAAGAGCCTTGGCCGGAAAGCAAGGCGACGGACCGCCCGATGATGCGCCTCGGCACAAAACAGGCCGGCATGCTGGTCTGCATCGTGATTGGAGTCGCCGGGTTACTGATCAACCTGAAGATCGTGGGCGCCAACCCGGTCTACGAGGGTGTGGATTACAACCAGTTTTATTCCGCCAGCCGTCTGGCCGGAACCGGCCATCTTTACGAGTGGGATGCTCTCAAGAAGCTCGAAGCAGAAAACGGTTATCTGGTCCCGACGGGGCGCCTGCCCGTGGTGCTGTACGGTCACAAGATTCTGAGCGTCTTCCCATTTCCGGTGGCGCGTATTCTATGGATGGCGCTGAGCCTGGCGGCACTTGTGGTGACCGTTCTCACCTGGCCGGGCGCGAACAGACCGCTGCTCGCTGCCGCATTCGCTTGTGCAACCCCCATCACTCTGGCGGTTTTTTTCGGCCAGGATCTCCCGTTCTGGTTGATGTTCTTCTCGCTGGGCCTGCTGTCGCTGGAGCGGGAGCGTCCGCGGGTAGCTGGTGCGGCGATGGCGCTGTGCATCTGCAAGTTTCACCTGGCTTTGGGGATTCCAATTCTGTTGATCGCCCAAAAGCGCTGGAAGGCGCTGGTCGCCGGCGGTGTTGCCGTCGCCGCGCTGATTGGGTTTTCTTTCCTGATCGAAGGACCGGACTGGCCGCTGCGCTACCGGACAATGGCGACCATGCCGATTTTTTCCACGGGACCGAAGCGAATGCCCAGTTTGCGCGGCGCAACTGAGTTCCTTCCATGGCCCGTGGCAGCGGAAATTGGAAGCGCGGTAGCGGTGGCCGCACTCCTATGGTTGGCCAGCCGTAGGACATCCGAGGTCGGGCGGGCCGGAGCGGCGGTGGCGGCCTGCGGTTTGCTGCTCGGCCATCACACCTACGTTGCGGATTGTTCCTTGTTGATCCCCCTCGCGGCGATGACGGTCCAGGACGGCCGCGCGCCCCTGTGGCGGAAGGCTTGGGCGTCGGTGCTGCTCACGCCGGTACCAGCGTTAATGCTGGGGGCAGTGAACCCGTCGCCGCTAACGCAATCGCTGATCGACGGATTCGTGGTTGCTGCGCTGATCTCAGCAGTGCATGGGTTCGGCGCCCTCAAGGTGAAAGGGCACGAGGCGGCCGCATGAAAGCTGAGCGTGAGTCATTACCGAACGAAGTAGTGATAAGACAGAGCAAGAAACGTCTCAATTGAGGGAATTGCTCCTCGCCCTATTGGAATTTGGGGCACCGGGACCGACCCGCAATCATTGCGCGGGCACGATCCGGAGCGCCGCTCCGCCACCCGGAGCGAGCTTCAGTTTCAGCACCGTGCCTGCATCCACGCTGCGTTTTTCCAGCACGCTTTGCTTGGGCTGCTGCGCGGCGTCGGGACCATCCGCGTAGATCTCCGCCGAGTATGTGCCGCCGGCCAGGAAGGTGAGCGGAAGCTCGACCTCGCGGGGATCCCAATTGGTGATGCTGCCGACGTACCATTCACGCCCTTTGCGCCGCGCGATCGTTATGAAACGCGCCGGCCGGCCGTTCAACACTCGCGTCTCGTCCCAGGTTGTCGGCACGGCTTGCAGAAAGCCGGTCTCTTTCTGGCCGTCGTACGCCGCCGGATGGTCCGCCACCATCATGAACGGGCTCTCGAACACGACGAACAGCGCGAGTTGATGGCAGCGCGTGGTCATCACCATCGGCTCGATGTTGCGCGGCTCGAAGGCGGCCTTGGTTACGTTGTTAAAGCCCCCGGGCGTGTAATCCATCGGCCCGGCCAGCATGCGCGTGAACGGCAGCGTGGTATTGTGCACGGGCGTCTCGCGGGCGCTCCACTTGTTGTACTCCGCGCCCATCACGCCCTCCCGCGTGAGCACGTTTGGATAAGTCCGCCGCATTCCATCCGGCTTGTAGGCGCCGTGATAATCCACCATCAAATGGTGCGCGGCGGCCTTCTGGGCGATGTCGCGGTACCAGTTCACCATCCACTGGTCGGCGCGGTCCATGAAGTCGATCTTGACCCCCGCCACGCCCCATTTTTCGAACTGCGCGAACGCGTCTGCGGCCTGCGCATCGACATCCGTCCAGTACGCCCACAGCCAGATCTTCACGTTCTTCGATTTGCCATACGCCACTAAGGCGGGGATATCGACCTGCGGCTTGTACCTTGTCAGATCCGCTTCGCGGCGGCCGGCGCCATACGCCGGGCCGGCCGCGGTCGCCGCCCAGCCCGCGTCCACCAGCATGTAAGGGAATCCGTTCCGCGCCGAAAAATCGATATAGTATTTCATCGTTTCGGTGTTCATCCCACCCCGGAACGGAACGTTTTTCACCACCTGGCCCGACCACCAATCCCAGGCCGTTTTGCCGGGCACGATCCACGATGTGTCCGCGATCGCGCTGGGCGGATTCAGGTTCATCACGGTGTTCGATTCCACCAGCCGCCCCGGATCGTCCGCGATCAGCAGCACGCGCCAAGGGGAATTCGCGGGCGTCTGCCGGATCACGGAAACCATCGTCGCTTCGGCCTTCGCGTCCATCGGCCAGGGCAGGTGCGGCGCGTGGCGATCCTCGACGCGCGGGGCCAGGCGCGCGCTGAGAACATACTGCCCGTTGAAGGCGTTTTCCGCCGGCCCGGTGTGCACGAACATGCCCGCCCAGTCGTCGATGTTGGCTTCCGTCAGTCCCACCCAGGCGACGCCCGGTACTTCCAGCAGTTGCGGCAGTCCGATCAGGTATTCCGGGTGCAACGCTGTGATAGTCAGTTCGTGATAGTCGTCCTCGTTCGATGTCTGGAAATCGCGCAGGATCAGGCTCCACGTCGTCGCGTCCTTGCTGAAGCGGAACTGCGTGGCTTCATTGGTGATGCGCAGGTCCTTTAGTGACGGTTGCTCGGGAATCGCGTAGCGGAATGCGACACCGTCGTCGAAGGCCCGCGCCTCGATCGTCATCCGCCGCCCGGCCGCCGTGGTTTCCACCGTCTGCACGCTGACGGCGCTGTAGTGGTCGCGGATCGGATTCGCTTTCCCGGCGACGGAGTTCCAGGTTTCGTCGTGCGTCGATTTGCTCGATGACTCGATCCGCATGGCCGGCCCCAGCGGCGGCGCCCCGGCGAACTCCAGTCCGAGGTTCGACCATTCCACAAGCGGTTTGCCTCGAAACACGACCCGGTAGGCGAGTTGCCCGCCCGCCGGCTGGATCGTCGATCCGCGCACCGTCGCGATCGAAAGTTCCAGGGCACCGTTGGGTGATTGGACTACCACGGGCGCCTGGGCCGCGGCGGCGACGCCGGAGCCGAGGATGAGTGAGAAGAGAGCGGCCAGCCTGGGAAGGGAAAACATATCAGCTACAGCCTATTACACCGGCGCGGCCGGGCGTGAAATCAGCGTATCCGTGACGCGTTCCGGGTACACAACAGCCAAATCTAGACACCAACCGCGGCGCGATGTTTCACGGAGTATCTGGTGCAAACAACCGGCTCGCAGGAACTTGTGGCAGACCAGTTGTTCACGCCAATGCGGCACGGTTTTGGTTTCATTCGACCCGCGCCAGGAAGACAGGACGGAGGTCCCCGGTGCGGCCCTGCTGCCAGCGGTCACGGTCGCGTTTCCCCGCCGAACCCCAGGCATCAAACGAATCTTGACAGCCTATACTTTTTAATGTAAAGTACTTTCGCATGGTGAAGCCGGAATCGTATGACACTCTCTGACCTTTTCTTTCTGGCGTCGGTCTTAATGGTGTTGATTCTGATTACGTGCATTGCGGTCGCGGCGGCGCAAGGCAGGAAGGACAAGGCACGCCGGTTGGCCCGTTCGCTGGGCCTCTTTGTTGCCGGTTATGCGTTAGTTCTCATCGCGGTGGCATTGATCCTTCCGCGCCGATTCCACGCTCCGGGCGAACGCCGATGCTTTGACGATTGGTGCGTCGCGGCGCTCAGTGCGAGAGCCATGGCGAGCTCGACCGATCAGCCCTGCCAAGCGGCGCCGGGGAGCCGGAGTTGGGTGGCGGTGGTAGAGGTGTCGAGCGTCGCGAAAGGGGCCCGACAGAGGGCGCGCGATGTGGGAGTCGAGTTAGAAGATCGGGGAGGGAGGCGCTACACGCCATGCGCGGCGCCGCTCCTGGACGGAATCGGGCCGCGGCATTTGCTTTCCGATGAGCTCGAGCCGGGTGGGTCGTTTCGAGTTCTCCTCCCATTCCGCCTGCCCGACACCGCGGAACCGGCGGGGCTGGTGGTGCACCACGGCGCGTTTCCGAGCAACGTGATTATTGGAGACGATCAGAGCTTTCTGCACCCGCCGGCGTTGCTGAGGATTGCGCTTGAGAAGCAGTGATCGAAGTGGCTGCAGGACCGGCGGCGCCGCGTCCTCGCGAGGACATCGCGGCGCGGGCGTCTCAGTTCAGGGGCTGAAGGCGAACGGCGCCAGCGGGCACGTCCGGGCCGATCTGCACGAGAGATCGAGAGGGATCGGCGCCGAGGATTCGGATGTCGCGGCTGCGCGGGCCGGCGACCTTCAGGAAGACGGAATCGCCGGCATGCGCGCGGGCGTTGCGCAGCGTGATGCGGGCGGCGTTCACCAAGCGAAGAGCAGGTTGATCGGGCGCCGCGCCGCGCAGTGAGAGATCGTCGAAATCGGCATCCTGAATATCTTCGGCGGAGAGGGCGCTGGTCCACTTCCGCGAGGCAGGCTCGGCCCATTGAACCTCCACATCGCGCAGACGCACGTTCCTGGCCCAACGCAGCTTCAGGGCGTCGGTGGCTTTTTCGAGCGCATTCGAGGGGTCGTGGGTCAGCGTGAGGCGCAGGTTGTCGATGGTGATGTTTTCGAGCCAGCTTTCAGGGTGGCCGTTGATGGAAGAAGTCCCTTGGCCCCGGGCGATAATGTCGCGCAGGATCACGTTGCGGATCCGGCCGGCGGGCGGCTCATTGGCGACCTTCTGGCCGTCGACCTCGCTGCGGCGCTTGATGTTGAAGTGAATCGGATCGCCATCGCCCCACCAGAACCAGGCGTGGGGGCGGCACTCGATGGTCAGATTGGAAATGACCACGTCCTCCACCGTTCCGCCATCGAAAACCATGAAAGCCAAGCCGCGGTTGCTGTCGGTGATGACGGTATTGGAGATGGTCACCCGTCGGACGGCGTTCTTATTGCCGTCGCAGAACTTGATGGCGCTGGAGGCCGAGGAGAGGCGGCAGTTTGTGAGGGTGATGTTCTGGCAAGGCAGGGCGGGGCCGAACCAGTCCATCGAGTAGAAGACCACGGCGTCGTCGCCGGTCTCGATGGTCGAGTTGGCGATTCGGACGTCGGTACAGCCGTCGGGGTCGATGCCGTCGGCCCACACGGCATCTTTCAAGTCCGAATGGATGTAGACGCCGTCGACCACCACGCGTTCGCAGTTTACGGGATTGATGGTCCAACTACGGGAGCGAATGAGAGAAATGCCGCTAATACGCACGTCGCGGCAGTGTAGCAGCAGGACCAGCTTGGGATAAAGGGCATCAGGGAAACCATGCGGGAAGGAGCGCAGGAGGGGGCGGCCGAGCGCTTTCCAGAGCAGCATGTTCTCGCGGATGAAGGCGTCATCGAACTCAAGGACGCGCCAGTCGTAGGAGGCTTGGCCGTCGATCGTACCGCGGCCCTCCAAGGAGATGTTGTCGAGGTTTTCGCCGAGGATGAGGGCGGTGCGGGGGCCGCGTTCGAAGTCCTTGTCGTCGAGCGAGGCGAAGAGCGTGGCGCCGGATTCAAGATAGAGGCGGATATGGCTCTTCAAGCGGATGGTCCCGCTGGTGTAGTCACCGGGCGGGAAGCAAACCGTGCCCCCGCCCGATGCCGCACAGGCGTCGATGGCCGACTGGATGGCGGAAGTGGCGAGGTCGGCTTTACGGCCGGTGGCGCCGTAGGCGGTAACGACGCAGGCGCGCGGTGCGGCCTGCTGCGGGTTAACGGCGGGCAGGCAGGAAGCAGCCGCGAGGATCAGGAGCAGAGCGCTGAACGGCAGGCGCGAGCTCAAATTTTGAGAAGTCATTACCGGACGTGGCATCGAGGCGATTCTACTCCAGCGTAGTGTGGGGTCAGCTGAGGTGATAACCGAGCCGGCCCGGTACAATGAAGCACAGGAACGGGAGGCAGCGGATGGCCGGATATTATCACCAGGAAGATCTGGCGCGTTTTGGCGAGATGGGCGAGAACGCGCCGGAGCTGTGGCGGAGGTTCTTGGAATGGTACGGCGCTGTGTTCGCGGAAGGCGCGCTCAGCGAGCGGGAGAAGAGCCTGATCGCGCTGGCGGTGGCTCACGCGGTGCAGTGCCCGTATTGCATCGACGCGTACACAGAGGCGTGCCTGCAAAAGGGCTCGAACCTCGAACAGATGACCGAGGCCGTGCACGTGGCGAGCGCGATTCGCGGCGGAGCGTCGCTGGTCCACGGGCTGCAGATGCGCAACGCGGCGGCCAAGGTCAGCATGTGAGCAACGCGTTCCCATTGTTCGAGGAATCACTGCGGGCGTCGGGATTGTTCCCGCTGAAGGCGACGGGCATCTCCGTTTTCCAGATCAACGTCGGCAAGCTGTGCAACCAGACTTGCCGTCATTGCCACGTGGAGGCCGGCCCGAACCGCAAGGAGATGATGAGCCGGGAAACGGCCGAGCTGTGCATTCGCGCGCTGGAGCGAACCACGATTCCGACCGTCGACATCACCGGCGGCGCGCCTGAGCTGAACCCGAATTTCCGCTGGTTGGTGGAGCGGTCGCGCGGGCTGGGGCGGCAGGTGATGGACCGGTCGAACCTGACGGTGCTGCTGCTGCCGTCGCAGGAGGGGCTGGCGGAGTTCCTGGCCGCGCACGAGGTAGAGATCGTGGCGAGCCTGCCCTATTTCCAGGAGCAGCAGACCGACGCGCAGCGCGGGGCGGGCGTGTTCGCCAAATCGATCGAGGCGCTGCGCCTGTTGAACGCGCTGGGCTACGGCGCGGCGGAGGGCCGACTGAAGCTGAACTTGGTGTACAACCCGGCGGGGGCGTTTCTGCCTCCTTCTCAACACGCGATTGAAGCCGATTTCCGGCGCGAGCTCCAGCGGCGGTACGAGGTGACGTTCAACTCGCTGTACGCGCTGACCAACGTGCCGATCGGACGATTCCGGGAGTTCCTCGAGGCCAGCGGAAATTACGAGCGGTACATGACGAAGCTAGCGGGGGCGTACAATCCCAATGCGGCGTCAGGGGTGATGTGCCGCTACACGCTGTCGGTGGGCTGGGACGGGACGCTGTACGATTGCGACTTCAACCAGATGCTGGATGTCACGGTGGACCACGGCGCGCCGGCGCACATCCGGGACTTCTCAGAGGCGATGCTGACGCGGCGGCGCATCGTGACGGGGCAGCACTGCTACGCTTGCACGGCGGGCGCGGGTTCGAGCTGCACGGGAACGAGCGTCAAATAGCGACTAGCCGGAACACGGCTCAGGCGTCGAGATGGTGCACGACGGCGGAGGCGAACTGGCGCGTCGTGGCCGTGCCGCCGAGGTCGCGGGTGAGGGCGGCTCCGGCGCGGAAAGTAGCCATGATGGCGCGCTGCAGGCGGTCGGCGGACGCTCCTTCTCCGAGATGGCGCAGCATCAGAATCGCCGATGACATCAGGGCCGTGGGGTTGGCAATGCCCTGGCCGGCGATGTCGGGCGCGGAGCCGTGGACAGCCTCGAAAACAGCGCACTTCTCGCCCATGTTGGCGCCGGGGACCACACCGAGTCCGCCGACCAGGCCGGCGGCCAGATCGGAGACAATGTCGCCATACAGGTTGGGCAACAGCAGGACGTCGAAGGTCTCGGGCCGCATGACTAACTGCATGGAGGCGTTGTCGACGATCAGCTCGTTGTAGGCGATGTCGGGGTAATCCGCGGCCACTTCGCGGCAGCAGCGGATGAACAGGCCGTCGGAGAGCTTCATGATATTGGCCTTGTGTACGGCCGTGACCTTGCGGCGGAGGTTCTTGCGGGCGTACGCAAAGGCGTAGTTGGCGATCCGCATGGAGGCAAAGCGAGTGATGATCTTGAGACTCTCGACGACGTCCTTGACGACTTCGTGCTCCAGGCCGGAATAGAGGTCCTCCGTGTTTTCGCGGAAGATCACCATGTCGATGTTGACGTCCTGAAAGCGGGTCCTCAGGCCGGGCAGCGTGAAGACTGGCCGGACATTGGCAAACAGGTCGAGTTGTTTGCGCAAGGCCACGTTGACGCTCTTGAAGCCGCCGGCGACGGGCGTGGTCACGGGTCCTTTGAGGGCCACGCCGGTGCGACCGATTGATTCCATAACATGATGCGGGAGCGAGATGCCAGCCTGCTCGATGATTGAGGCGGTCAGTTCTGTGCGTTCCCATTCGATCGGCACTCCGAGCACCGACAACACTTCAACCGTTGCGCCGGCCACTTCGGGCCCAATGCCGTCGCCGGGGATGAGAGTTATCTGATAGGCCACGGATTCATCGTAGCGTGAGGCCGCCCGGCTGCTTGTGAGGGACACACGTAGACCCTCCACGCGCCTCGGGTTTAGGGTAGTGCCCCGGCAGGTTAGTAATAGTCACTCAACGGCTGGCGAGCCGAGCCGTAGGGCCACTTAAGCAGTCCAAGAAGTTATTGGGCGGAAGCTGCTTCGGCCGCAGGCGGAGGAGCCTGAGCCGCTTTCTTCCGTGCAACCTTTCGGGCTTTCCTGGGTAGAGCCTTTACCGCAGCCTTCCGGGCAGCTTTCTTCGGCGCCGACTTAGCCGTGGCCGCTGGCGCCGCAGGCTGCCGCGCGGCCTTGACTTTGGCCCATCTCTTCTTCGCGGCTTCCGCTATGGCCCGCCGGCCAGCTGCGCTGAGCTTGCGCTTCTTCCTGGGGATAGCCGGGATCACCTTCTGTGAGGGTGACTCAGAGTGGCCCTTCAGCGCCGCCCAGCGCTTCTTCTGCGCATCACTAATAAGTTTGCGAGCGGCGGCGCTCATGGTCCGGCGGCGCTTCGAGGGCGCAGCGGTTTTGGCCGGCTTTGTACTATCGCCGGATAGAATAGCCTTGAGTTCAGCTATCTGGGCATCCAGGCGCATCCTCTGGGCTTCAAATCCTTCCAGCGCCGCGGTAAGGATCTCTTTCGTGATTTCTGGTTTGGGCATGAGTTATGTCTTCAGGTAGGTCTTTAACGTTCCTGTAATCCCAGTGTCCGCCACAATCGAGCTACTGTCAAATAGACCGTTGTTTTTGCCCTCGTTGCGGTCCTTGGGTTCACCAGAGTAGTAACCCAGGAATCAGGCTGCGCCTGGTCTGCCATTGGCGGTAGACGTGGTCGAAAAATCGGAGGAAACTCCGATGTGCAGGGTCCGCCGGGCGAAATCTCGGCGGGTAGCTTGAGAATTAGCCCAATCGACTCCCGCATAGTAGAGCTGCAACCTTGTGGGCGATCCTGCTTTGAATCTGGTATGGGCAATGCGGCAGGAGTTGGACGCGATTTTGCGGTGCTCGAGGAGCGCCGTCGGGAAGCAACCCGTTGGTGGCAGAGCGGGCTGAGCCAGGCGGCCCGCTGGACGCCGAAGCGGAGGCGCCGCCGCCCACGCCTGATCACGGCCTTCCGGAAGCAGGCTTTTGTGTGGGCAATGTGCCTCTGTATGATGTGGGAGTCGAAAGCAAACGAGGCAGACCCGATCTGAGATAGAGTGGCAATGATCCTGGTCCGGCTGCCGCGTAGGCTGATGGCTGCGCGCGATCGGCTCCGGGCGGGGATTCGAACTATGAAGCCACGCGTTTGTCGCGCATTTGTCTGGGCGCTGATCCTGCTCACGCCGATCATTGGCGCCGCTCCCGCTCAACTCTTCCAGTGGAAGAACGTGAACATCCAAGGCATGGGTTATGTCACGGGTTTGATCGCGACGGCGCGCGCGGACGGGAGTTCCGGCGTCTATATCCGGACCGACGTGGGCGGGGCGTACTTCTACGAGCGGGCCCAGCCTTCACTTCGCAGCGCCCAGGCTGCCAGCAGCCGGGCCGGAGGAATCAGACCATCTCGTGTCACTGACCAGGCGGGCGACCGTTGGATTCCGCTACTCGAAGGCATCGGCCTCGCTCAAGTCCCCGGCGTGGAATCCATTGCCACGGAAACGCTGAGTCCGGACCGGGTGTATGTTGCGGTGAACTGGCCCACGACTACTTACCTGGGATCGAACGGCTACACTCAGTACAACACCTCGGGCGAGGTGCTGGTCTCCGACGACCACGGCAATTCGTGGCAGCCGACTGGTCTCGCCGCGCAGAACGTGTTAGTCAGTCCGAACGGTAACTATCGCGTGGAGACTGGCGAGCGCCTGGCCAGCGATCCCAACGCCGCCGGCGTGGTGTACTTCGCGACGCGCACGAATGGCTTGTGGAAGGGCGTCCGCAATTCGCCGGGCGCGCCGGCTTACACGTGGACCGAAGTGCAGGGCGGCCTGCCCAATCCGGCTTCCCTGAACGAGCCGGCCGCGGGCGGGAGCGGCGACCAGCCGGGATTCACCTTTGTGCTGTTGGATAAGTCTACGATCGCCTATAACCCGGTGAGCGGCGCGCCTTACACGCAGACGATCTATGTGGGCGTGCATTCCAGCGGAGTGTGGCGGAGCAAGGACGGCGGCAACAGTTGGAGCCTGCTGAGCGGCGGACCTACGGACCCCGTGCGCGCCGCCATCACGGCGAATGGAACGATATACGTCAGCTGCGGCACGCAAAACGTCTCAGGCACGGTCTGGAGCTATGCCAATAGCGGATGGACGAACATCACGCCGGCGCCGCAATCCAACCCTTACACCGGCATTACCAGCGATCCGACGAATGGCCAGATCGTCATGGTGGGCAACAGCAGCACCAACACGGTTTGGCGGTCCACTAACGGCGGATCCGCGTGGAGTTCGCAGCAGATGTCGATGCAGGGCCACGATCCGCTCACGCCTGGCACCAACCCATCGGCGCCGCTGTATTACATCGCCACCACCGCCGGGTGCAACGGCGGGATGGCGGCGCTGATGATCGATCCGGCGTATCCTCAACAGGTCTGGTGGACCAACGGCTGGGGCGTGGCGCGGACGGACGATGTGGGCGCCACGACGCCCTTCTGGGCCTGGCACATGCAAAACCTGGAGGAGTTAGTGGCGGTTGGAGTGCGGGTTCCTCCCAAACCCAAGTCCGCGGGCGGTGCGGATCTGCTGTCGATGGCGATGGACATGATCGGCTTCCGGCACGCAGATAGAGATCAGGTTCCGACGACGAAGATCAGTCCGGCGGGGGTTCCTTTGGATCCAGTTGATGCTAGCTGGGAGGTTAGCGAGTTCGGGGGGAGTACTTATCCGGTGCCGTGGCCGAATGTTTCCATGGGCAACAATCTGGATTACTGCTACACGCAGCCGGACAACCTTGCCTATGTGGGTTGGGGCGAATGGGAGTATTGGTCGAATTACGGGTTTTCGAGTGACAATGGCCAGACCTGGACCGCCTTTCCCTCGGTACCCTCCGAAATGCTGTGGTCCAACGGTACGCAGATGCTCGCGCAGCCGATCGCCGGGCAGATTGCGATGTCGGCGACCAACCCGCAGAACATGGTGTGGGTGCCGGGGTGGGGCACTTTTGGCGGGACCGCCGCGACGGCTTCGGCCGCCAACGCGCCGTGGCCGCATTACACCAGGGACGGCGGCCGGACGTGGTCGCTGTGCCTGCTGGCCAACCCTCCGGCCAAGCCCAATCCTTACAATTCGCAAAACAACAACGACGTGCATTACAATGCCTTGCCGCAGGCCTGGACCAACGCCCCGTCGCCGTGGGTGGTAAACAACATCCTCGCGGCGGACCGCGCCGATCCAGCCGGCACGACGTATTACTATCTCTACTCAGCGAACTACTCGAGCACCAGCCCCAGCGTCTTTTATACGTCCACTGATGGCGGTGCCACATGGAATGCGGGAGCGACGAATGTTTTCCCCGGTGGCCTGGTGCAGCCGGCCGTGGTGCCCAATCCGCTCACGCAGGGGGACGTGTGGGTGACCTTCGCGCGCAACTCCGGGGATGTCACGACGCACCCGCTGTATCGCTCGCAGGATGGCGGGGCCACATTCCAGACGGTTGCCAGCGTCGATTCCGCCCAATACGTCGGTTTCGGCGCCGGCACGTCGCCGGGCACTCCGTTTGTCTACCTGTATGGCCGGGTAGGAGGCGCCACGGTCGACACCATGTACAAGTCCGAAGACCTTGGCCAGAGTTGGACGCCGATCAATAACTCCGCGACCCAGGACCTATCCGGCGCCAGTTGGGTCGAGGGAGACATGCGCACGCCCAACCTGGTTTACGTCGCGCGCAGCGGGCGCGGCGTGATGTACGGCGTGCTCACGGAGGGGACTAAGAAGCCCATGGCTCCAGCCGATGCCGTCGCAAGAGCGACCAGCCGGACGGCTCAGGCCGATTCCCCTGCTGCCGCCGGCCGCGATGCCCGTGGTGCGGATGGACCTTGATATTCCGGTCGCTGCTCGTCAATGGACGGTCAGCGCCGAGCGCGGGAAAGCGAATTTCTGGCCGCCGAAATCGATCAAGTTCAGTTGCGCGATGTAGCGGCCGGGGGCCAGCGACTTGAGCGGCGTCTCGAACAGCAGGCGGCCCGAGGCCGGTTGGGCGGGCGCCGATTCGAACACCTTCTTGCCCTCCGAGTTGAAGAGGCTGAGAGTCGCGGCGACCGTTGGCGGCTGTTGTAAATCGTAGACTTCGACCAGCGTCGAGAGGGTCTGCGCCCGCCGGAACACATGCGTGACCGATGGCACGAGGCGCTGGCCGCCGACGATCAGCGGATGGCTCTGAACGCCCTTGGCAGCTTTTTTGCCGGCGGCGGCGACGACCGCAGTGGAGGCCGCTGCGCGCTGCGCGGTGAGCACGACGCTCGACCGCGACAGGTCCTTAGGTCCGTACTGCGGAATCTGAAATACCTTCTCGTAAGTGCCCATCTTGCCGGTCTCGTTTTCGCGCACCAGCATCTTCAGGTGGTAGGAACCGGGTGCGAGCTGGAATCCGGTCTCGTAGAGCAGGTTTCTCGACTTGAGCGCGCCCGCCTGCTCGTCTCTCAGGCGGATCTTGATGTTATCGCGCAACATGGCCACCTGTGCGTCTTTCGAGTTGCGAACCTCGCCCAGGAAGTCGAAGCTGGTCATCTCCTCCGCCGAGCCCTTCTTGCGCAGCGGGATTTCCGTGCCGGGGATTTTCACGGCCACGGGGACGAACCAGTTATTGCCGCCGTGGCGGAACCAGTCGATCTCGACGGCCAGCGGCAGATCGGTGACCGGATCCCCTAGCAGCATCGCATCCTGCAATTGTTTCTCACGACTCTCGGAATCCATGGCCTTGAATTCGGCCTGGGCATAGTAGCCCGAGCGGTAGTCCAGGCTGGCTGCGATCTTCGGATTCAATTTCACGTCGACCTTGCGATACTTGCCGTCGCGCCGGTCGTCGCTGGAATAGTAACCCAGGACGTAGTAACTGCGCAGGTCGCGCCGGGCTGTCGTGACTCCTTCGGTCAAGTCGTTGTTGTCGATGGACGCCTTGCCGCCAGTCTCCTGGGCGACTGTCACCAGAGTGTCCTGGGAGCCAGTGAAGCGGTCCCGCTCGGTGTTCTGCTGGGCGCCGGTGTACATGCCCGAGCCGCGCACCGTGGCCGTCGAGGCGTCGCCGCCCGGTATGGTGGCCTGCAATCCGCGCACGTCCACCGGATAAATCGAGACGTTGGAGCGAACGGCCATGTTGGCAGCCGATCGGATCCACGCCAGGTTGTCCTGGCCCGAAGCGCCCGCGTCGGAAGTGAACCAGATCAGCGCCTTCTTCTCCGGCAGCGCGGCGTAATGCCGGGCCGCTTCCTCGAGCGCGGCCATGCGGCGGTCGGTGGTGAACAGGTTGAACTCGGAGTTGTCGGCGCTGAATTGGGCGTTGTCCGCGCTCGAGTCGTCATTGTCGTCGGTGACCTGCGTCATGTCGGGCGACAGGCCGGGCGTATGACGGGCCAGCGCGGCGAACAGCAGATCCTTGTCGTTGGTCAACTCCTGGTCGACGATCACCGAATTGCCGAAACTGAGCAGCGCCATCAGGTCGCCCGGACCGAGCTGTTCGCGGACCGCCCTCTCCGCGCCCTCCTTGGCGCGTAGTTGCTGCGTGGGATCCATGGAAGTCCAATCGATGAACAGAACCAGCAGGCGCTTGTCCTTGAAGCGCGCACTGGTCTCCGGCTGGGCGGCGGGCGCGGGCGCGGGCTCCGGGGACTGGCGCACTTCGAGCGCCTTCGGCGCCGCCGCTGGAGGGGGCGCTTCGGTATCGGTCAGACGCTGGAAATCGAATACCGAGAGGGCCTGCTGCTTGCCGTTTTCAAAAATGGTGAAATCCTCGGGTTTGAGATTCTCGACCGGCTTGCCGTCCTTGCCGCGCACGTAAACAGAGACCAGGACCAGGTTCGAGGAGGTCTTGAAGACCGGGATATCACCGGCGGGCGCGGCCGGCTTCTGGGCCGCAGGCAAGGGCACAACGCTCCACGAACTGGCAAACAACAGGCAGAGAAACAGGGCGGCAAAGCGGCGCATGGCGGATTAGAACCTCATTCTCACAATCAGGGAAAGCGTTCTCATGGAGCCGGCGGCGACCGGCAGGCCGTAGCTGGCGGAGTTCACCACTGTGCCCCACGAAGTGATATTGACGTGGTTCAAGACGTCGTTCGCCGACAGGCGGAAATCGAGTGTGCGGCGCGCGGATTCGCCGAAGTAGATGGTCCGGCCGAAAGTTGCGTTCAGCGAGATCATCCCCGGACCGGGGATCGTGCCGCGCCCCGCGGTGCCGTATTGACCCGGCGCCGGAACCGTGAAGGCCAGCAGATTGAACGGCCCCGGACCGGCGTTGATGGGCAGTCCGGTGGCATCGGCGCGCGTGGATCCGACGGCGCCCGTGCCGGAGATGTCGGCCGACGTGCCGAGCACTGTGGCGGTCAACGGAGCGCCGGTCTGCAACGTCAGGTTGGCCGTCGCGCTGTAGTCGCTCAGAAGCCTGGCGAGGAATGTGTCGCCCCGTTTCATGTAAAGCCCGCGCGGGCCGAAGGGCGACGTGGCCAGGGTGCTGAAGGTGAACGTTTGCCGATGGTCGAAAGAAGAGAGCCCGCGGTCGGCTTCGATATCGTTGGGATTCTGAATCAGCGTGTTACCCGCGCCGCCGATCGTGGTGGCGTCGTCGATGGCCTTCGCCCACTGGTAGTAGGCCGTGTACTGCAAGTCTCTCCGCAGGCGGCGGTTCAGGCGGAGTTGCAGGGCGTTGAAGCTCGAATTGCCCACCCCCTCGTAATAAGTGAAGCCCGTGGCGTTGCTGATCACCGCACTGCCGGTGGCAGACGAAGAAAGAACATTCGGCCAGATCCCGTCCAGCAGATGGGTTCCTTTTGTGCCCAGATAGGTCACACTGCTGACCAGCGACCCGGGGAGTTCATGTTCGAAGCTGAAGTTCCAGGTGGTGGCGTAGGGTGTTCGCAGGTACTTGTCCACGGCGTAGCTGTTCGTGATGGTCACGTTCGCCGGACCCGTGAAGGGATCGCTTAGGGCAAGGACATTGCCCGCCGCGCTGGTGAAGGTCGAGGACTCGGCAAACGGCGGCTGCGCGGTCAGCCATCCTGGAATGCGGTTGTAGACCGTGTTGTCGTAAAACAGCGAAAAGCCGGCCCGGATCACCGTGCGGCGCTTGAATCCCGGCCGGTAGGCCAGCCCCAGCCGCGGCGAGAACTTGTTGTAGTCCGGATTCACCATACCCGCCGGCACGCCGGGCTGTCCGGGCTGCACCGGCGCCACAGCCGTGAAGCCGGGGGCGATGTCCAGGTTCGCCATGCGGCCGTACTTTTCCGTGAACGGCGCCGCGTAGTCGTAGCGCACACCGAGGTTGACCGTCAGGTTCTTGCGCACATTCCACGCATCCTGAAAATATCCGTCCATCATGTTCGAGCGCGGATACGTGTCGTAGCCTCCGGAGCGCAGCGTGGACTGCTGCACCGCGCCCAACAGGAAGTCGGCGAAATCGAAACCGGTACCGGCCATGGCGTAGCCGTTGGCCCCGATTTCGGCCGTGGCCTCGCCGCCGAAAAACAAGGTTCCGCGCGCATTCTGCTCGAGCAGCAGATCCCAGATGTTGCGCGTGTAATCGAAGCCCATGTAGAAGGCGTGCGCGCCGCGCGTGTAGCGCAACCCGCCCGATTCGGTCAGGGTCTCCACGCGGCGTAGCGTTGGATTCGCGTCCGAGAGTCCCGTGAAGTTGGTAAAGCTGAGATTGGGCGGTCCGTAATTCAGCGGATTCGTCGATGCACCTTCGATACCCAGTTGGCCTGAAATGTCGGCGCCGTTGGCGAAGTAGGGTGTGTTGTCGCTGCGGTTCAGGTTGTAACGCGAGGTGAGGGTCAGCACCAGGTGCGGCGTGAAGGTCCGGTTATACGCCAGGCTCGAGTTCATGCCATAGCCGGAGGTGATGTCCTTGAAGCCGAACGGCTGCAGGTTGTAGCCGGACCGCCGCTGGTAGTTGAGCATGAAGTCAAAGCGGTTGTTGTGCGCGGATTTATTGATGCGCGTGTTGAGCGCATCGGTATCCTGGGGCGTCGTGGAGACCAAGCGGTAGTTTTGAGTCTCACCGGGCTGGTTGGGCAGCGGAATGAACGGCAGCAGGCCGCTAGCGATGGAACTGATCTCTGTGGCGGGCAGGATGTTGCCGGAGATCGGCGCCTTAGTAGTGGGGTCGAACAGCGCAACGGGCTGCTGCGTTTGCGGAACCAGGGTGGATGAGAAGTCGCCATTGCGCTGCGCTTCGGTAGGGACGATGCCGAACTGTGAGTAAGCATTGGCCCCACGGTTGCCCGTGTAGTTGATAAAGAAGAAACTACCGCTGGCCAGTTTGCCAGGCAGCGGCAGCGGACCGCCGATGGATGCTCCGTAGCCCGTGTTATAGAACGACGGCTTGACGACTGGTGCGCCGTTCAGAGCGTACGGTGAGGCGTCCAGTGCGGAATTGCTGTAACTCCAGAATGCGCTACCGCGATATTGCTGGGCGCGGTTGGTCGTATTGTTGCCGAAAACCGCCGGGCCGCTCGCGCCACGCCGCGCGCGCAATTGTGCGATGAGCTTCTGGCGGTCTTCAGGCGACATGTTCGCAAAATCGGGACGGCCGCCTCCGCCGCCAAATCCGCCGCCGCCGTAACCGCCTCCGCCTCCTCCGCGTCCTCCACCGCCGCCGCCACCACCACCGAAGCCCCCTCCTCCGCCACCCGGTCCGCCGCCACCCGGTCCGCCGCCACCCGGTCCGCCGCCAAACCCCGGCCCGCCGCCTGGGCCTTGACCGCCCATACCCGGTCCGAAGCCGCCTGGACCGCCCGGGAATCCACTTACGTCCGCGGCCGCTTGCTGCATGCTGCCTTGGACGAGCACGGAATCGGCCGTCTCCGCACCCTCGGGAGCGGCGCTCGCCGGGGCCGCAACCGTTGTATTGAGAGATTCGGTACTCTGGCCGTTCAGCGATTGCAGCCAATCCGGCGTCTGAGTTCCCGCTGCGGCGCGGTTCTGAGCCCGGGGAGCGGTCAACTCCATATTCAGCTGTAGAGGCTTAGCCGCGTCCGGCCCGCTGAGGGTCTGTCTCAACGGACGAAAACCGAACAGCGTGACCTCGATTTGCACCGCGCCGGCCGCCGCCCCTGGCGGCGTTCCTGCTGGCGGCGAGCCCAGTTGCAAAGAGAAAGTCCCTTCCTCGCCGGTGGATGTGGATTGGCTCACCGTGCCACTACGGGCGGTGACCACCGCCCCGGGTAGCGGACGCCCCCCCGACGTGACACGGCCGCTGAGGTCGATCGCCGGGAGAACGGCGCTCACAAGACACAATCCCAGAATTGCGCGCTGCAGAATCAACCAGTTGCCTCCAATCGAAGAATAAGGCGACTTTGCGGTCGTCCGGATTACACCCCCGGCCGAAGTTGTCGTACTCATGCTGCCTCCAGGCCCGGCGCCCAGGCGTTCCCACGGGTTCAGCGCATGGGTTTACGCATTAAATTCAGCGCTTGCGATGGTTCGTTCATCATTTGCCCGGCGATTCCAGCCGAAAGTACACAAGGGGCATAAAGTTGTCGCGCGTTGGGCCGATAGTGTGGTCAGTGAGATCCTTCGAACTGGCGATTCTGATAACGGCCAGCGTGGCGGCCCAGTCGCCCGGCAGCCTGGCGCGGCAGTTGGCCGCGGCCGCCCGGCAGAGGGAGGGCTCCCAGCAGTCCTCGCAGCGGCAGGAGGCGGCGGCGGCGCGGCAGCGTGCGGCGGCAGATCGCCTGACCCACGATGAGCCCTGGACGACGGCCGCCGCTGAACCTGGCGCATGGGCTGGGCCGGGTGGCGATCCGGCCTGCAGGAGTCTCGAGGCCGAGGAGGCCAGAACGCACTTCCAGGCGGGGGAGCAGCAGAACGGCCTGCCCGCGGGGCTCCTGGAGGCCGTCGCCCGGCAGGAATCCGGCCTGTACCCGTGCGCCGTAAGCCGTGCCGGGGCTGTTGGTCTGATGCAGTTGATGCCGGCCACCGCGGCTGAATTCGGCGTGGCCAATCCGCTCGACCCCTGGCAGAGTTTGCAGGCCGGTGGTCAGTTCCTGAAACTGCTGCTCGACCACTACGGGGGCGACCTCACGCTCGCCCTGGGGGCTTACAACGCCGGGCCTTCCCGGGTCGACTCTTACGGAGGTATTCCGCCCATCGTGGAAACGCAGAACTACGTCGAGAGCGTGCTGACTCGAATGCAGAAGATTTCCGCTGCGGAAAGTCAGCCTAAGCCTTGATTTCCGGTGGAGAAACGCGACCATTCGATTCATGGCATGCAATTGAGCGGCGCAACTCAAAAGAAGGAATAGAAATCCTGCGCGCTGCCGATGTAATGAATATGAATGGATTCGGCGGTCCAGGTCCGCTGGAGGCGTGGCCCGCATTGTCCTTGCGCGAGGCGGCGCCGACTGGTGCTCCGCCAGCTCTGCTGGTCGTCGACAGTGATCCTGTCGGAAGGCAGATCTTCCGCGGCGTTCTTAAGGCCGCGCACTATCGAATTCTGGAAGCCGCGGACGCCGCTGAGGTAGTAGCGGTTCTGCGCGACACGCCGGTCGACCTGGTGATCACGGACCTCGTCCTGCGCGATCTTTCGGGTCTCGATCTGTGCCGCAAGCTGAAGTCGGAGAAGGCCACGCGCCTGATTCCAATCCTGGTCGTCACGAGCGTGCATGCCATCGAAAGCGAGATCGCCGGTCTGGAGTCCGGCGCCGACGAATTCCTGGTGAAGCCGGTCTCGCCAATGGCGCTCCGGACCCGGATCCGCGCCATGCTCCGAACCAAGCACGTCATCGACTCGCTGGAGGAGGCGGAGTCCATTCTGTTTGCTCTGGCGCGCATCGTCGACACGCGCGACAACGACACCGGGGACCACTGCCAGCGGCTCGCGGAACTGAGTGTGCTGGTGGGTGCGACCCTGGGCCTGCCGGCCGAGGACCTGTCCGCGTTGCGCCAGGGTGGATTTCTTCACGACATCGGCAAGATCGCGATCTCGGATACGATCCTGCGTAAGAATGGCCCTTTGACGAGCGAGGAATGGGCCCAGATGCGGCAGCACACTATCGTCGGCGAATCGCTGTGCCGGCCGATGCGCAGCCTGCTCCCGGTCTTGCCGATCATCCGCTCCCACCATGAGCGCTGGGACGGCACCGGCTACCCCGACGGATTGGGGGGTGAGGAGATTCCGCTGCTGGCGCGCATTGTTCAATTGGGCGACATCTACGATGCCGTAACGAGCCGTCGGGCTTACAAGGCCTCTTTTACCTCCGACCACGCCCTCGGCCTGCTGCAGGAGGAGGTCGATCGGGGCTGGCGCGATCCCGCCCTGTTCAGCGTCTTCCGCAGTGTTGTGCTGAGGTCAGGCCGGATCGAGAAAGCCGTCGCGCCCGAAACCGTTTAGACGAATCCGGAGAATCCCAAGAGCTGATTCGGGAGCCTGCCTGCCGGCCCGGACCACGCGCCTCATTGGCGGGATCGTAGGCGGGCCAATCGGAGTAGAATTGACCCATTGCAGGATGCGGGGCCCCAGCCCAGGACGCTCGCGCTGTGCTGCATTCCGGAACTTCCGCCGCCGCGAAAGCGTTTCTAGGTAGAGAACAGCGAGGATGCTGATGCGATTAAAGACGATTGGGACGGGGATCGCCATGGGGCTGCTGGTGACGCTGGCCGGGTGCAAAGACCTGAAAATCAGCACCGACGACCGCGAGGTCACCGGCATTGGCGAGACGATCCGCGAGTCGCGCAGTGTCGATCTGGCCCAGGCCCAGGGCTCCGAGCGTGTCCGCGTGGAGTTGGAACTCAACGCCGGCGAGCTGAGGGTCGAGGGCGGAGCGAAGCAATTGATGGACGCCGATTTCATCTACAACGTCGCCTCATGGAAGCCGGAGATTCAATTTGATAAGAGCGGCTTCCGCAGCTCGCTGCGTGTACACCAAGGCGGCAATACGGCCACGATCGGGAATACAAAGAACGAATGGCGGCTGCGGCTCAACGACACCATTCCGCTCGATTTCTCGCTCCATTGCGGCGCCGGAGAGAACCGGCTGAATCTGGGCGAGCTCGACCTGCGCGGCGTGGAGGTGCACATCGGCGCCGGGCGCGTCGAGCTCGACCTGCGCGGCAAAACGCCCCAGCATGACTACCCAGTGGAGGTACATGGCGGGGTCGGAGAGGCTGACCTGCTGCTGCCGGCCGATGCCGGGATCGAGGCGCGGGCTAGCGGCGGCTTGGGTGAAATCGACGTTCGCGGCTTGCAGAAGCAAGGCGACCATTGGCGCAATGCCGCGGCCGGCAGGGACAAGGCCACCATCCGCGTCGAGGTGCACGGGGGCATCGGCAGAATCTCCATCGACGCCCGCTGAGTGCCGCAGTCCCGCACATTCCAGCCCCCTCCGCTGAGGGGCGGTTGATCCCCGATAGTGGGGATTCCGCTTGGGGTTCGTTTTAGCCGACCATGGAAGCGAGGGTCCACGGGTGAACCGGTTTGTCAGAAGCTGGCTGCGGAGGCTCAGGAAACTCAGCCTGTGGGGTACGACCGCCGAGCGTGCGATTACCGGCGGGTTCATCGTTCGCGTTCTGCTGGTCGGATTCGGCCTCGTGATCCTGCTCTTGCTGGCGGCCGGACTGCTGGGCGTCCGTAACATCGGCTCCATTCGTGCCACGGCCACCGATCTGCTCGAGGAGCAGGTGCGCTCCTTCGACCTGCTGAACGCGGTGCTGCGCGAGCAGCGCACCATCAACGCCATCTACTCGGCCATTGCGCGCCGTCCCGAGGAGCTGGATCGGGATCAGCTGCTCAAGCAACTGGTCGATTCCGACAAGGACCTGTCGGAGATCGTCGAGGCGGCCTCCGATGAACCCGACCAGGGCCTATGGAAGCGGCTTTTCGCGGACGCGTCCAGCTTTTCGGATGAGGCGCGCAAGCTTCTGGCGACGGAAGGGCCCGTCGCCGGGCCGTCGCTGCGGCTGCTGGAGACGCACCAACAGGTGCTCACGCTGGTGGATCAGTTAGTGGAAGTCGAGTCCCGCCGCAGCCAGGATTTGAAGCGCCAGCTCGAGGAGCTGAGCGGCAGCCTGTTAAGGGAGTCCTCCGTTCTGCTGGGCGGCGGCCTGATCCTGGCGCTGCTGTTCGCCTTCGTCACTGTGCGCCTGACCGGCAGCCTGGTCCGCCAGTTGGAGTGGCAGACCGGTGAACTGAGCCGCGTCTCCTGGCAACTGCTGGAAAAGCAGGAAACCACCGCCCGCCGGTTTTCACATGAATTGCATGACGAGCTGGGGCAATCCCTCAGTGCGCTCAAAGCCAATCTGACGCCGCTGGCGCAAGCCCCCGGGGAAGGGAAGGTCCGGGTCGAGGATTGCATACAGCTCGTCGATGAAGCCATACGCAACGTGCGCGAGCTCTCGCAACTCCTGCGGCCGACGATTCTCGACGACTTCGGCCTGGCGGCCAGTTTGCGCTGGCTGTGCGACCGGTTCCAGCAGAGAACGGGCCTGGACGTGAAATTTGACTCGGATTTTGAGGCGCGCATGGCCGACGAGACCGAAACGCACCTCTTCCGGATCGCCCAGGAGGCGCTGACCAACGTGGCGCGCCACGCCGAAGCAACCGAGGTGAATATCCATTTGCAGCGCGTGGACGGAGAAATGAGATTGGAGATCCGCGACAACGGGCGCGGGGTCCTGCCTGCCGCCCTGGCCGGCTTGAACCCTGAGCAGCCGCGCGGACTGGGCATTGTCGGGATGCGTGCGCGGGCCCGCAGCGCCGGCGGAGAACTGGCCGTCGGCTCTGAGGTGGGAACCGGCACGGTGGTGCAGGCGAGTTTCCCGTATCGCAAGCGCGAGGAAGCCTGAAGAGGAATCATGAAGAAGATACGCATCATCCTGGCTGATGACCACAGCGTGGTGCGGCAAGGATTCCGCCGCATCCTGGAGGCCCAGCCGGACATGGATATCGTCGGCGAAGCCTCGAATGGCCGCGAGGCGCTGGAACAGGCCGCCAAGCTGACTCCGGACGTCGTCGTGATGGACGTGGCCATGCCCGAGTTGAACGGCATCGAGGCTACGCGCCGCCTGAGCGAGGCGACCCCGCACAGCCGCGTGCTGGCCCTGAGCATGCACAAGGACTCGGTCTACGTCCGCGAGATTCTGCGGGCCGGCGCGCGCGGCTACCTGTTAAAGGACGCGGTGGATGAGGATCTGATCGCGGCCGTGCGGGCGGTGTCGCGCGGGGAGGGTTATCTGAGTCCCGGCGTGGCCGACGCGGTGCTGACCGACTACCGCCAGCACGTCTCCGATCCCATCGACCTGCTGACCAGCCGCGAACGCGAGGTGCTGCAGTTGATCGCCGAGGGTAAGACCAACAAGGACATCGCTACATTGCTAAACCTTAGCGTCTATACCGTCGACGCCCACCGCGGTCGCGTCATGGAGAAGCTGAACCTGCACTCCACCGGCGAGCTGGTGCGCTTCGCCGTCCGCAAGGGGCTGGTGGATTAGCTTCCATCCGATGCGCTGATCTGGCGCCGTCTCGGCCGGGCCGGTGCATGCCCGGAAGAACAGGAAGAAGGCGCGTGCGAGATGCCTCCGGCCAAGTGTAACCGGAAGCGGCGGCGGCCTCAAAGCCCTGGAACGGCGCCAGGCGCATTTGATCCCCATCACGGCGCGAAACAGGGCCCGCGCCGTTCAAGAAATCGTTGCTCGGCCAGTCCCCGCGCGGGATATGATCGGTAGCGGTGCAACCGCAACAGAGTCCTCCGCCGGAGACCGCGCCGGAGCTCAAGGTCTCCGTCATCGTCGTTTCCTGGAATGTGATCGAGTCGCTCCGCAGATGCCTCACGGCACTGAACGCGTCGCGCGAGCGCAACCAATTCGAGGTGCTGGTGGTGGATGCCGGCAGCCGCGACGGCTGCGGCCAGGTGGACGCGGAATTTGACGGCGTGATGGTGCTGCGGCTGCCGCGCAATTTCGGCCGCACCCGCGCCCGCAACATCGGCATGCGCACCGCGCTGGCGGAACTGGTGTTCTTCCTGGATCCGGAGGTGGAGGTCGCGCCCGGCGCCGTCATGGCGCTCAGCCGCGCATTGGAAGCGGATGAACGCGCCGTCGCGGCCGTTCCGCGCCTTCTCGACGCCGCCGGAGAAGCCCTTCCGCTGGGCGGCGGACTGCCTGACAGGAGGGCACTCGCCGCAGCCTGCAGGGAAAATCGCGATCTGCCTCTGGGCCCCGCCTCGGGCACCGTGGAAGCGACTTCCGATATCGCGCTGATGGTCCGCAAGACCTTCATTCGAGGGATGAACTACTTCGACGAGAAGCGCTTCTCGGAATTCTGGGCGGAACTCGAATTGTTCTGGCAAATCCGCGTCGCCGGCAAACGCATTCTGGTCGTGGAAACGCCGGCAACGGTTCACCCGTGGCACGCCACGTTTCAGGTCCCGCGTCCGGAACAAGCGCTGCTGGCGGCTGATCGGGTCGCCGCGGCCGCCTCTTACATTGGCAAGCATGAAGGCTTTTTCGCCATGCTGGGTTTCGTGCTGGGGCGGGCATCCGGCGCGGTGGGGACGGTCTTCCGGGAGCCGGGCTACGGATTGCGGCTGGCGTTGGGCATCCTGACCGGCGCTCGCGTGGACGGCACGCAGGGTGGCATCCTGGGTTAGGGCCTGTTCACGCTACCCGAACGGATGGCGTTGCGCGCGAAAACCGCCTCAGGCGAGGTGGAGGACGCTGGCCTTGGCCATTCCAAGGCGAGGACGACAACGAAGGCTGAGGCGGTTTTCGCCGCAACCCGCAGGGACGCGCGCCGTTTCCCCGATTTCCGCGTCGCTCGTCGCGCGCAGACGCCCGGTATGCATCGCTCCTCGCTCCTGGAACTCTTCAAAAAACGGCTCCCGTCGCCAGAAGTCCGCGTAGCGTGAGCAGGCCCTAGCTCATTTGTCGAAAAGCAGCATCCGCACAGCGATCAAGAGCATGAACACCGCGTAGCCCTTGCGCACGACATCGGAAGGCAGGGCGAGCGTAATCTTGGCGCCGAAGAAAGCGCCTGCGAAGAGCCCGGCGGCAATCAAGGCGGCGTCCCGTAGGTTGATGTCGCCCTTACGGTAATACTCGTACGCGCCGAGCAGTCCGACGGGCGGGATCAGAGCCGCCAGTGAGGTGGCAATTGCCTGCACCGGCTTGAGTTTCACGATGTACATCAGCGCCGGAATGATGATTACCCCGCCGCCGATGCCGAACATCCCCGCCAGGATCCCGGCCGCCAATCCAACCGCCAGCAGAATCACGATGCTCATGGTGAATCGCAGTGTAGCATGCGGGTGTTGTAATCCGATGTCATCAGGCTCTCGTCCTATGGATTAGGATCATGATGATGGCCGAACAGGCGATCGCGGTGAGTGGAGCGCCTGCGCTGCTGGCCCGCTTCGCCTCCTGGATGGCCGCCGAGCAACGGCGTATCTTCTTCATTTGTCAGAGGATGTTGAGCGATGCCGACGAGGCCGATTCGGCCGTTCAGGATACCTTTTTCAAGGCTTATCAGGCCCTGGAACGGCACACCGGCGAGCTCGATGATCCCGGCCGCTGGCTGGCCCGGATCGCCGTCAACACGTGCCTGGATCGCCTGCGGTCGAAACGCTGGCAATTCTGGCGCAAACGTCCCGCCGCGGCGGACGAGGAGACGATTCTCGCTATGGCGGCCTCGTCATCGCCCGACGCGGAGGACCAGGCGTTTGCGCGGCAGGTCGGGCAGCGGCTGGCGCGGGGGCTGGAGGGTCTTTCCGGCCGCCAGCGGGCCGTGTTCACGCTGCGTCATTACGAGGACCGCGGTCTGGAGGAGATCGCGCAGATTCTCGATCTGGATGTGGGGACGGTCAAGGCGCACCTGAGCAGGGCGTTGGCCAAGCTGCGCGAGGAGTTGAAGGACTTGTACGGGATGCGAAAACAAACGCTGGGAAAGCGGAGGCATTGACTGCTTTATGAGGGAAGAAACGACACACTGGAGCGACGACGATCTGCTGCGGAGACTCTACGGGCTCGAATCGGATGGCGCAGTTGCGGAGGCCCATCTGGACGGATGCCCCGAGTGCGGCGCCAGGTGGCGGGAGCTGCAGAGCCGGCGCGGCGCTGCGCTCGAGGACTCGAGCGCGGAGAGCGTCAGCGCTGAGCGGCTGCAGCGGCAACGGGCGGCGGTGTGGGACAGAACCGGACGGCGGCAGGGTTTCTGGACATGGAAATGGGTCCCGGCCGCCGCGGCTGCCGGCATTCTGGCGGCAGCGATTCTGCTGCTGCACCCGCCGGGGTTCGCACCGGCGCCACGGCGGCTCGCCGCGCAGAGCAGCCCGGCGCAACTGAGCGACGCGCAGTTGTTCAATGACGTCGCGGCGTTGTCGGCGCCCGAGGCTCCGCGTGCCGCGGCGCCGATTCGATCTCTATTCGAGGATCGGAGGGAGACGGAAGAAGAGGAGGTGGTTTTCTGATGCGATCCCTGGGGTTGGTTTTTCTTCTGGCCACGCTGCCGGCCGCGGCGCAGCATATTCCGGGCAGCTCGTGGGCATGGTGGACTTCTCCGGTGGTGCGGGATATGAATTTGAGCCAGGAGCAGCTCCAGAGAATCCATACGACGGTGCGCGAGTACCGGCCGCGGCTGATCGATCTCCGCGGCGCCGTCCAAAAGGCCGAGCTGGACGTCGAAGACGCCTTCAATGACGAGAACTTCGACGCCAGGCGCGCCACCGCGGCGGTCGACCACCTGCTCGAGGCGCGCGGCGATTTGGGCAAGGCGCTGGCGCAGTTGAGCCTGCGTCTGCGCGCCGCTCTCACCGCCGATCAATGGCGCGATTTGCAGCGGAGAAAGCCCCGCAACGAGAAATGACGACGGCCCGGGAAGTGGCCGGCCTCCGCCACAGACGGCGGTAGCTTGGACGGGACCTTGATAGGTCCGCCCGGAGGGGCTTGCATTCCGCGCACGCGGCGTTATTCTGAATGACGCTGGAAAGGAGATATTATGCCCGGCTGGTTGGTTTTTCTGGTCTACGCCGTGGCGTTCTTCCTGGCGGTTTGGATGGACTATGAATTCCCCAGGGTGGGCTGGTACTGGCGTGTCGTGGCCGTGATGGTCGCGCTGGCGATCGGTCTGACGCCGCCTCCGCCTCAGCTCGCCGGGTCGGGATTCGATCTGTCGGTTGGCGCGGTTTTCACTTTTCTGTTTGCGTGGGGCGTCAGCGAGGCCTTCTTCCGCCTCTTCCACTTGCCCCACCATACCGTCCGGCGGCATGCCTAGGGCGGATTTCAACGACGCGCGCGGACCCGGCGCCGCGCGCCCGCCTGGTCGGGAGTGGCGGTATTCCCGAGGCCAGCGCGTGAGGCGATGACGGTCCCCCCAAGGGGTCCGCGCGCGTCTGAGAGGTCAAGGCAGCAGCACGCACACGTCCCTGAGGTTGCGGTAGCGCTGCTCGAAATCCAGCCCGTAGCCGACAACGAACCGATCCTCGATACGGAAACCGACGTAATCGGCGTGGACCTCGATGCGCCGCCGCGACGGCTTGTCCAGAAAGGCGACGGTGCGCAGCGACGCCGGTCCGCGCTGCGCCAGCAATTGGCGCAGATAGTTCAGCGTGAGACCCGTATCGACGATGTCTTCCACCAGCAGCACGTCCTCGCCTTCGATCGGCTTGTCGAGGTCCTTGGTGAGCTGGACTTCGCCGGAGGTCGAAGTTCCGGCGTAGCTCTTGGTGCCGATGAATTCGATGCGCAGCGGGCAGCGGATGTGGCGGATCAGGTCGGCCATAAACATGAAGCTGCCCTTGAGCACGCCGACCAGCACCAGCGGGCGGTCACCGTAGTCGGCGCTGATTTGCGCTCCCATCTCGGCCACGCGCGCGGCAATCATCTCGGCGGATAGAAGAGTCTCCAGACTGGGCTGACCCATGCAGCCATTCTAATGGCGCGCCGGGGAAAACACCCTGGCATGGCCGGCTCGCCCGTCCCCCGATTGAGAAACGGCGGCCTGCCAACAGCATCGCGGAAGCAGAAGCTCGGAAACAATTGTGGCCGCCATGTTCCGCCTCCCGCCTGGGACTTGCCTGGCGGGCGCCACGCAATTGTCACCAAACAGCAAAAAACAAAAGACTTGCACCGTGTACTAATTGAGGCTACGATACTGCTCAGGAGACGTTCAAGCTGATTCAACTGCGCTCTGAACCCACCCCGGGGACTCCGCTCCCCCCCACCACTGAACCCCATTCGTGGCTTACCGTGCTGCGAGCCGCGGAATCCAAGAAAGCAACCTCCTGCCGGGTCCTCGATCTACGCGAGATTTCGACGCTGGCCGACTATTTTCTCATCTGTTCAGCCAACAGCCAGCGCCAGGCCCAGGCGGTCTGGGACGAGATCGCCAAGCAAATGCAGGAGCAGCTCGGCGAAAAGGCGATCCGCGTCGAGGGCTACTCGAACGGCGAGTGGATTGTGGGCGATTTCGGAGATCTGATCGTCCACGTCTTCACGCCGGAAAAGCGGGCGTATTACGACCTGGAGCGGCTGTGGCGCCACGCCAAGGATGCGCCGCTGCCAGGCGAGGCGCGGCCCGCCGCAACGTCGAACTAAGGGCGCCCGCCCATAGGGCCGATACACCCGAGTGGATGCGCGGGCAGCAGTTCATTGACCGGCTAGACGTGTCCGGCACGCCCGCGCTTACCGTGCTCGCTCGTAGTGCGCAGACGCGCGCTGATAGCGGATAGAAGCGTGGCGAAGCCGCTGAATCCGGCGCGCGGGCGTGTCTCAGGAACGCGGCGAGAAAATTGAACGCGGCGAGTACAACGGTCTATCGCCGATCACCTGTAATTCCTGGACCATCGCGTCATACGTGGTCAGCCACCCGCCGGCCGCGGTGACCTCGCGCAACGCGGCTTCACCGTCCTCACGCTTCAGGGTCTCGACCGCGTCGGTGACGATTTCCACGGCCAGGCCCATTTTCACTAAACCCAGCGCGGCCAGGCGCACGCAATACTCGGTCACCACGCCGTAGACGATGCAGCGGTGCGCGTTCAGGCGCCGCAGAACTTCGCCGATGTTGGCGTTGGTGAAGCAATCGAGCGCCTGCTTTTCCAGGATCACCTGCTGCGCGCCCGCGAGGTCGAAATCCGCGCGCTGAGAGGGCACTGTGACGCGGCGCTCCAGCAGCGTCTGCTCGACCTTGTGCTGGCCCAGCGTCCCGGCGATGCAGTGCGGGGGCCACAGCCGGAACTCGGGGTCGTCCTCGGCGTGGGCATCCATGGTCGAAACGACGATCACGCCCTGGCGGCCCGCCCAGCGGTTCAGGGAGACGATCATCGGGAGGATGCGGTCCGCGCCAGGCACGGGCAGGGCGCCCGCGGGCAGAATGAAATCGTTCTGCGTATCGACGTCGAATAGGATGGTGCTCATCGCGCTGCCTGCCGTACCTCATTCGTCAGTCGCTCGAGCTCGGGCGAGATCTCAACCGGCCACGGTGGATCGCACTCGAACAAACTCCGCAGCTTTTTCGGCAGACGGTCCAGTGAGCGGCGCGCATGCTCCCGAGCCTGCTGCGGCGAGGGCAACCTCTGCACCAGCTCACCGTGGAGGATGACCGGCTCGAGCAGCGCCTCGCGGGCATCCGGATGCGACTCCGCCGAACAGGCCAGCAGGTCCTTGTGCGCATAGCGGAAGATCTGCTTGGCGCCGGGAATCGTCGACTTTTCGGCGCTCAACTTGGCGACGTAGCGGCGCTCTTCGCCAGCCCGCAGTTCGACCAGTTTATAAACCGCGCCGTGACTCGGCGCGTCGTGGGAAGTGGCCAGTTCGGTGCCCACTCCGAATGCATCGATGGGCGCGCCAGCGGCGACGATTTCAAGGATCTTGTACTCGTTGAGATCGCCGGTAGCCATGATCTTGGCCTGCGGCTGCCCGCTCTCGTCCAGGATCGCGCGCACGGCGCGGGAGAGCTCCGCCAGGTTCCCGCTGTCCAGCCGCACGCCCCAGAAGGGCGGCCCGAGCGACGCCGCGCGGCGCGCTCCGGCGAGCGTGTCGTAAGTGTCGATCAGATACGCGGTCTGCTCGCCCAGGAGTTGTTGGAGACGCCGGAAGGCCTCCAGTTCCGTGGGGAACGACAGCACCCAGGAATGTGCGGCGGTCCCGAAAACGGGGATGCCATAGCGCAAGCCGGTGAGCGTATTCGAAGTGCCGAGGCAGCCGCCGATGAAGGCCGCGCGGCCGGCCAAAACGCCGGCCTCGGGCGAGTGTGCGCGGCGCGTGCCGAATTCGACCACCGAGCGTCCGCCGGCGGCATCGACGATGCGCGCCGCCTTGGTGGCGATCATGCTTTGGAAGCCGATGGTCGACAACAGGTACGTCTCCGGGATCTGTGCTTCCAGGAGCGGCGCCCGGAGGGTCAGGAATGGCTCGCCGGCAAACAACGGCGTGCCTTCGCGCGCCGCGAAAAGGTCGCCCGTGAAGCGCCACGAGCGCAACTGATCGAAGAACCCCGCGCCCACTTGCGCGAAGTGCGGCAGCGCGCGCAGGTAGCGGATCTCCTCCTCGCCGAAGCGCAGGTTGAGCAGGTATTCTACCGCCTGCTCAAGTCCCGCCGCGATCAGGAAATTGCGATTCGGCGGCAGGCGCCGGACATAGAGTTCGAAAACGGCCGTCTCACCCGTCTTGCCCGCCTGCCAGTAGCCGGCGGCCATGGTCAACTGATAGAGGTCGGTGAGCAGACCGTTGATCACGAATTACTTCTTTGCGGGCGGCTTGGCCTGTTCTTCCTTCAGATCGGCGGCGGCGCGTTGCAGCTCTTCGATGGACTGGGACGGGACAACGTACAGTGCCGGCTCGTTCACGCGCCGCGCCAGCCAGTCAGGGCCCGATTTCGAAAGCGAGATATTCTCCGTCTTCTTGCCGTCTCCGGATACTACCGTGATGTCGATCGCCGCCGCGCCGAAGCCCGTCTCGGCGAACTTGGTCGCCGAAAGATCGCGCAGCTTATCCAGGAACATCTGCATCGGGGCAGACTCCAGCGGCTTCCCATTGCGGAACCACTTCTCGCCCCCCTTGGCGACGCTGGTTTGAACCGCGGGGCCGTGGAAATCGATGCGGCTCGGATCGGTGAATCCGAAGTCGAACAGCTTCTTGTTGCGGAAATCGTCGGTGGACTTGTCGAAGATCTTCGCCGTGGTCGCCTCCACCGTGTAGGTTCCGTCCACCACGCTCGATCGCGCGTAATACTTGTCGTCCTTGGTCTTGCGGATTTCCAGCTTCTGCGTGCCGGCCGCATCGGTGGCCGTCACTACTGCGAGCGGTGCGGCGGAGTTGAACGCGGCGGCATTCTTCTTCAGGTCGTCGGCGGAAAGCGCGGCGTCGAGCTTCACGTCCTCCAGGCGGCGCGTCAGATCGTCGACCGTGAAAACATCGGCGCGGTAGGGCTTCGGCTTGAGAATCTGCCACTCACCCTGGGCGTTCTTGCCGAACTCGGTCTCAGTCTTCTTCGCCGCCAGCGTGACGCGCGCCAGCTTCTCCGTATCGAAGGTCAGCATGCGTTTGTCGCGCAGGTCGGCCGCGGTCTTGTTGAAGCTCTCCTTGGTGTAGGAGGCGATCGTATAAACGTGCGGGTCGCCCTCGGCGGAGGCGTAGGAGGCGGAACCCGCCGGCGCATCGTCGCCCGCCCGCAGCGTTTTGGTCTTGCCGTCCTTGAGACTCAGCGTGAGCGTCAACGCCGGTTGCGTCAGGCCGTACTGGCCGGGATCGGCGATCTTGTCCTCGACAACTTTGTCGGACGACACGCTGGCGGCCGCCGCGACGAACGACTGGACTGTGATCTTATCCACCGGGTAGGAAGCCGGCGAAGTCATCTTCCAAGCGCCGGAAGCGTCCTTCTCGATCACCGTCTTCTCGCCGTCGCGGCGCGCGACTTCTATGCGCCGGATGTCGCCTTCGGTAACCGACAGGATCTTGGGCGAAGCGTCGGCCGGCGGCTTCGACTCCTTCTCTTTGGCGGCTCGATTCGACCACCAGATGCCGCCGGCCAGCAGGATCAGAAGCCCGGCGGCGACCAGCAAACCGCGGATTTGCATTGCGCTACCTCCTCTTGAGCCACACCAGGATCCCGGCCAGTATCACGATGATCGGAATCAGGAATTGGCTCACCAGACGCACCAGCATCATCTGCGCTCGCGTCAACTGGATGCGCCGGTCCTCGGGCTCCTTGGGACGGATCGAGATCAGGTCTTCGTCGTTCGACAGCCAGCTCACGATGTTGAGGAAGAAGTCGCGGTTGGCGGCGAATCCCAGCACATAGTTGGCCGCCCAGTCCGATGAGCCGACCACCACGAAGCGACCTTCCTTCGGGAGTTCGCTGCCTGCGGCGGGGACTCTGTAGGTCCCGGCGGCGGCGACGTCAAACGACTTTTTCTCGCCCTTCGAAAGATCGACTTTGCGCTCCCGGCCCGAGAGCTGCTTGGTCGCGAAACTGTTGCTGGTCGTGGAGACGATCGCCTCCGCGCTGGTGCTCGTGGCCGACTTCGCATCCAGCGAGCGCACGATGGCGAACGCCGTGGCCGAGCCCTTCATCTCTTTCACGATCGGGTGGCTGCTGTACTTGTTCGCCAGCGCGACCTCCGGCCCCAGGCCGTACAGGCCGCCGATGCCCGACGTGTCCAGCACCTGGTCCTTGTTGAGCGTGACGCCCCAGCCCTCCAGCACCTTCGCCAGCGCTTCGTTAGGCGCGATTTTGTCTTTGCCGGCGTCCAGCGGCGGATCCAGCATGAACAGCCCTCGGCCGCCGTTTTCGATGAACTTCTTCAGCGCATCGACGACCGGCTGCGGATAGTCATACCGCGGACCGGCGACCACCACCACCGTGCACGAGGCCGGGATCTCGGGCTTCTCCAGCAGGTTGATCGTGTTCGTTTTGTAGTTGTTCTTTTCCAGCGCGTCCTTCACGCCCGAGTAATCCTCGGCGCCGGATTCAGCCAGCGAGTGCTCCCCCGCGCCGCCGGCGAAGCACGCTATGCGCTCGCCGCTCTTCAGCACGTGGATCAGCGCGCTGGTGAGTTCTTCCTCAGTCAGGCTGCGCGCCTCGCTGCGCCGCGCGCCGTGCTGCAGGATGATCGTCGGCGCCGCGTGCACGCCGAACTCCCGCGCCATCTGCGGCTTCTTGTAAGGATCGACGTACTGGATCTTCAGCTTGGTCGAGAGACTGTCGTAACGGTCGAGCAGGTCCTTGGCCGCCGGGAACTGCTTCGTCTCGTCGAAGTAGTAAATGTCCACCTCATCCTTCAGGCCCTTGACGATCTTCACGGTCTGATCGGCCAGCGTGTAACGTTTGCCCGAGGTGAGGTCCAGCGACTTGTTGTGGATACTGGCCAGATAATTCAGCCCTGCCAGCAGCGCCACCACCACCAGAACATAGACCGCCAGGTAGGCCGAGTACTTTGTCTGACGCGTTTTCATCCAATCGGCTTTCATTGCTTATGACCTCCAGCGGAGCGACTCGAGACTCCGCACCGACAGAAACAGACCCAGGAAAATCAACGACAGAAAATAGACCGCATCCTTCGAGTCGATCACGCCCTTGGCGAACGGCTCGAAGTGCGAGATCACGCTCATGTAGGCCATCACCTTGGCCCAGACCGCCGTTTCATAACCGCCGACCCACTCGAACACCCACAACAGCAGGCACACCGAGAAGGTCACGATGCCGGCGATGATCTGGTTCTTGGTGAGGGTCGAGATGAACGCGCCCAGCGCCAGCAGCGCGCCGGCCTGCAGCAGCAGGCCCAGGTAACCGGCCAGCAGCGGCTTCCAATCCGGGCGTCCGTAGGCGAACAGGAAAGCCATGTCCAGCGCGCTGATCAACAGCAGCGTGGCGTACAATCCCATCGCCGCCAGCCATTTGCCCATCACGATTTCGGCGTCGTGCAGCGGCGAGGTGAGCAGCAGCTCGATCGTCATCGAGCGCTTCTCCTCGGAGAACAGGCGCATCGCGATCATCGGGATCAGGAACAGCCCGATCACGCTGGTATTCATCAGCAGCGGACGGATCACCATTTCGTTGACGTCCATCGGGAACGACCGGCCCATCATCTGCGACTGCAGGCTCATCTCCACGAAGTAGGCCACCACGTTCCAGAAGAAGAACCCGAAAATAACGGCGAACATCGCCATGGCGAGGTAGGCAATGGGCGACGCGAAGTAGCTCTTCAGCTCTTTTTGACAAATCGTCCAGATGTTTCTCATGCCTTTTCTCCTTCCGTGGACTTTTCGGCCGCCGTCAGCTCGAGGAAGACCTGTTCCAGGCTCAGCGCCGCGGCCCGCAGTTCGTTCAGGTTCCACCCCGACTCGACCACCGCGCGCGCCAAATCGGCCCGGATGTCCTGTCCCGGCTGCGTCTCCACTTCGAAGCTGTGACGCCCGTTGCGCGTCTCGCGCTCGTGCACTTTGCTGACGCCTCCCACCTCTTCCAGCTTGTGCTGGATCTCGGCGGCTTCCAGCGTGCCGCTGCGTCCTTCAATCTCCAGCGCCACCGTGGCCTGTCCCCGCAGCCGGCTGGTGAGGTTCTCCACCGAATCCTTGGCCACCAGCTCGCCTTTGGAAATGATGATCACGTGGTCGCACGTCTGCTCGACCTCGCTCAGAATGTGCGTGCTCAGGATGATCGTGTGCTCCCCGGCCAGCGAACGGATCAGTCCGCGCGTCTCGTGGATCTGTTTCGGATCCAGTCCGGCGGTCGGCTCGTCCAGGATCAGCACTTCGGGATTGTGGATGATCGCCTGCGCCAGGCCGACCCTCTGCCGGTAGCCCTTGGACAGCTTGGCGATCAGCTTGCCGGTCACGTCGGTCACCGCGCAGCGCTCGACAACTTCCTTCACGCGGCGCGACAGTTCCGCCCTCGGGATGCCCTTCAGTTTGCCGACGAAGGTGAGGTATTCCGTCACCTCCATCTCCGGGTACAGCGGCGGCATCTCGGGCAGGTAGCCGATTCGTTTCTTCACTTCAATCGGCCGCTTCAGCACATCGTATCCGGCCACCGAAGCCGTGCCTTCCGACGGCGGCATGAAGCACGTTAGGATGCGCATGGTCGTCGTCTTGCCGGCGCCATTAGGCCCCAGGAAGCCGACGATCTGGCCCTTTTCGACTTCAAAATCGATGTTTCGAACGGCGACCGTGCGACCGTAACGCTTAGTCAGTCCTTCGACCTTAATCATGGTTCCATCCCTCTTATGGATGTGGGACGAGAGCCGTCTTCGTGCCATTCATCTCGACGAATCCGTAGTGACGAATCCTTCGGACGAATCCCTTTCGGGCAAGACCACTCTCCGACTCACAGGATAAGGACCCGCCTTCGCCTAAGTCAATCCGCCCCCGGCCGCGCCGTTTGTGGTATAGAACCTCCTCGGGCGGCCGCAACGCGTTGCCTTTGCACCGAAATCCGGCCGCCGCGGCCCGGGCGTATCACCCGCATTTGCCGTGGAGATACAATGACCGCATGCGAATCCAGCGTCTTGCATTGGCACTCGTTCTCGCGGCCTGCGGCCTGTATGCCGCCGAGGAGTTCTCCACTGCGGCCGGAACCGTCAAGATTACTCCCATCTATCACGCCAGCCTGATGATCGAAGCCGGCGGCAAGGTCATCCAAGTCGATCCTTTCAGCCAGGGCACCGAGGCCCGCTACGCGGCTAGCCCCAGGGCGGATCTGATCCTGATCACCGACGTCCACGGGGACCATATGGACTCGCACGCCATTGCCTGGGTCAGGAAGCCCGGCACGAAAATCATTGCGCCCGAGGTGGTCACCTCCAGCCTGAAGACCGGCACGATCATCCGCAACGGCGAGACTCAGAGCTGGGACGGCTGGACCATCGAGGCCGTGCCGATGTACAACTTCACCTCCGGCCGCGGTCCCGCGCCCGGCCAGTTTTATCACACCAAGGGCCGCGGCAACGGCTACGTGCTGACCTATGGCGGCAAGCGCTTCTACCTCTCCGGCGACACCGAAGCCACGCCCGAGATGAAGGCGCTGAAGAACATCGACGTCGCCTTCGTGTGTATGAATCTGCCGTACACCATGACCCCGGCGGAAGCCGCCGCGGGCGTGCGCGCTTTTGCCCCCAAAATCGTCTACCCCTACCACTACCGCGGCAGCGACCTCAAGGTTTTCGAGGACGCGCTGAAGGGCTCGGGCGTCGAAGTGCGCATCCGGAACTGGTACGAGTAGGCGCCCGTCCCGACCCGCATCAGGCCTGGCCCGAGGCCGCTGCAGCGTTGGGGTGATTTCGTTCCGATGCCGGCAGGCAGAACCTGCTAAATGGACTTAAATGGCTATAATGACTGCATGAGCGGACTGGTGACTCTCGCCGCGGCCGCGCTGGACCCGTCCGCGCTGCAGGCCAAGCAGGAGCGGCTGTTCGCGATCCTGCGCGCCATGGGCCGCGTGCTGGTGGCCTACTCTGGCGGGACCGATTCGGCCTACCTGGCCTGGGCCGCGCACCAGGCGCTGGGCGGAAATGCCGTCGCCGTGACCGCCGATTCGCCTTCGGTGCCCCGCTCGCACATGCGCGAGGCGATCGAATTCGCGCGCCAGTTCGGCATCCGCCACGAGATCATTGAGACCCGCGAATTTGAGAATCCGGCCTATGCGGCCAACAATCCCGACCGTTGTTTCCACTGCAAGGACGAGCTGTTCCGGCGCATGGAGGAGATCGCCCCGGTTTTGGAGCTGAGTCTGGCCGCCGGCCAGGCGATCGTCTACGGTGTCAACACCGACGACCTGGGCGACTATCGCCCGGGCCAGAAGGCGGCGCAAAGCCACGCCGTGCAAGCCCCACTGGTGGAGGCTGGCCTGAGCAAGGCCGAGATTCGCGAGCTTTCCCGGCTGGCTGGCCTGCCCACCTGGGACCGCCCGGCGGCGGCCTGCCTCAGCTCGCGCGTGGCCTACGGCACGGAGGTCACGCCAGCCAACATCCGGCTGGTCGAAAACGCCGAGGAAGCGCTTAAGGAACTCGGCTTCCGCCAGTTCCGGGTGCGGTACCACTCGGCGGAGCTGGTGCGGGTCGAGATCGCCCGCGCCGAGCTGCCGCGCGCTCTATCGCTGCAGGTCTTCGACGAGATCTCACGCCGGCTGAAGGGGTTAGGCTTCCAATACGTCACGCTGGACCTGGACGGCTACCGCCAGGGATCGATGAACGAAGTCCTGCCGGCCGCAGACTCCACTGGGCGCTAGCCGCCCGCCTTCAGAACGCAGAAGATGGCACAAGGAGGGTGCATGAAAGTCATTGCCGACGTGTGCGTGATTCCGATCGGGATCGGCGTCTCGGTCTCCAGGGAAGTCAGCGTCTGCGAGCGCATCTTCGCCGCGGCGGGCCTCAAGACGAAGCTCCACGCCTACGGCACGAACCTCGAAGGCGAGTGGGACGACGTCTTCGGCGCGATCAAACGCTGTCACGAAGCGCTGCACGCGATGGGCGTGGCGCGCATCTCGAGCAGCCTGCGTTTCGGAACGCGCGTGGACCGCGAGCAGACGATGGAAGACAAGATCCGCAGCGTGGAAGCAAAGCTGGGCTGAGCGCGGCGGCCGGCGCTTTAATCCGGGCCGCCGCGCTTCAGAGGCCGATGCCGAGAAGCAGCTCGGCCTGGTTGGCGTTGAGCTTGGGCACCGTGCTGGCCGAGATGTTACCGTAGCGCGACCAGCGTAATTCGCCGGAGATCTTCACCATCAGAATCTTGAACTGCACGCCGCCGCCGAGCACCAGGCCCTCCTGCCAGCCGCTGGTGGTGGAGGTGTAGAGGCCATAGGCCGGGTTGCCGCCAATCGGCGTGGGCATGGTGAAAAATGGCCCCGGGATGCCGGTGGAATAGCGGTTGGCCAGGCCCGCTTCGACGAACGGGCGAAAGATCATGCCGGTGTCGAATTTCTTCTTCAAGAGGAGCGGCACATCGAAGGAATCCATGTCGAATTGTTGGAGCGACGCCAGGCCGGTGAGCGGGACGATGTTCACGAGCGTCGAGCCGGATTTCTTATAGAGCAGGTCGGCCTCGATGGAGAGACCGAAGGGCAGTCTCAGCTCGGCGTAGGGGCCGATCGTATAAACGTGGTCCGCCGTGGTGACGTCACTGGAACTCGCGGTGAAGTCCGTCAGGCGCGCGCCGCCTTTCAAACCGAAGCCCAGCGGCAGCTGAGCCTGCAGCGGCAGGGCGATGCAGGCGAGAACAAAAAGCGACAAAAATGTTCTCCGCATACCTCCATCGTGGGCTCGATCGAGAACGGAGTCAAGGCGTGTGACGGGGCTGTGACCGGGTTCCGGGACGGCGCCAGCCGGAGTTTGCAGTTGTGACAACGGCGGCGCTGGCGGCGCGAAAAAACAAAAAATGCGAAACAAAGCCAATTGCCATTTATATGTTTTAAAATGAATGACTTCGTTCCTATCTTTCGATTCTATGTTCGCTACTTATTCGAATTTTCAAAGAGCGGGGATGGCGGGCCGCAGAGACGTGCCACCACCCTCAGCGTAGACCCGCTGTCAAGCTGGTTTGACCGGGGCGTCGGCAGGTCGAAAGACCAGGCGCTGAAGATGGGACCGGGCTGGGGGGGACCAAACGTCGGCACGAATGCCGAGGCGGCAGGCAAGAATGTCTGCGCCACGAAGCAAAAACACGTTTTTTGGAGGAACAAAGCCAAATATCGACTTTACTTTTTAGATCCAAAGACTTAGAAGGCTATCTTTCGGGCAGGTATTCGCCAGTTATTCGGTTTTCAAAGAACACTCTTATTGGCCCGCAAATGCGGACTCCCTGATTGATGCTACGCCCGCTGTCAAGCTGGTTTGACCGGGGCGTCGGCAGGTCGAAAGACCAGGCGCTGAAGATGGGACCGGGCTGGGGGGGACCAAACGACGGCACGAACGCCGACGCGGCAGACAAAATGTCTGCACCACGATGCAAAAACACATTTTTGGAGGAACAAAGCTAAATATCGACTTTGCTTTTTGGATCCAAAGACTTAAGAGGCTATCTTTCGGGCAATGTTTCGCCAGTTATTCGGTTTTCAAAGAACGCTCTTGGTAGCCCGCAAATGCGGGTTCCCTGATTGATGCTACACCCGCGCGTCAAGCGGATCAGGACGCCGTCATGGTGACGGGGTCCCAATGGCAGATGCGGCCCTCGAAGTAGCTGGTGTTGCACAGCAGCGCCGGGCCGGTGGCGCGGAAGCCGAACTCGGCGTCCTCGAAGAACGGCTGGCGGGTGCGCACGGCTTCGAAGAAATTGGCGACGTGAATGCGGTGCGCGTCGCGGGGCGAGGTGAACTTCTCAAGCGACGGGCCGCCCAGGCTGGCCGAGGTGACGGGCGGCAGCGGATACTTTTCGCGATACGCGCGCAGGTACTCCTGCTCGGTCTGTTTGGAGAACGTGTCGGCCGTGTTGCCTGGCTCCTTCTCGCGCGGGACGCGATTCAGGGTGACGGTTGCAGTGTCGGTGGTAATCGTGCCCTCGCTGCCGATGAAGCGGTAGCCGAAATCCTCGTCGGCCTTGGAGCTCTTGAAATTGACCCGCAGCATGAACTGGAACTGCGGATGCCGTTCCGATTTCGCGTAGTCGATGATGCCGACCTGCGTGTCGGGCACATCGCGGCCGTCGTTCCAGTAACGCAATCCGCCGGTAGAGAAGATCTGGTGCGGACCCAGCGCGCCGGTGGCGGTGTGCAGGCCGGTGAACAGGTGCACGTACAGGTCGCCGGCCACGGCCGTGCCGTAGTCGCGGTAGTTGCGCCAGCGGAACAGGCGGATGGGGTCAAAGGGGTGCTTGGGCGCGGGGCCGAGGAAGCGCTCCCAGTCGATGTTCTGCGGGCTGGCGTCGGGCGGGATCGAATACTGCCACGCACCCATGGCGGTGTTGCGGTCGAGCCAGCATTCGACGCTGTTCAGCTCGCCGATGGCGCCCGCGGCGAGCATCTGGCGGATCTTCTGAAAGGCCAGCGCGGAGGCGTACTGGGAACCCATCTGGAAGATGCGGCCGCTCTTTTTCCAGGCCTCGATGACGCGCCGGCCATCCTCGATTTTCTGCACCATCGGCTTCTCGCAATAGACGTCCTTGCCCGCGGCGAGGGCGTCGATGGAGATGCGGGCGTGCCAGTGGTCGGGCGTGGCTATGATGACGGCGTCGATATCGCGGCGCGCGATCAGCTCGCGATAATCGCGGGTGGTTGCGATGCCGGGATAAGTCTCCTTCATGCGCTCGAGCCGGGAGTCATAAATGTCGGCCGCGGCGACGATCTCGACGCCCGGAACGATGGAAGCGTCGTGCGTGTCGCCCTGGCCCATGCCGCCGGGTCCAATCACGGCAACTCTGATTTTGTCGTTGGCCATCATGATGATTTGTCCTCCCGGCTAGGCCTCGACGACCCGCATTTTCACGGGGTCCCAATGCTGGATGCGGCCCTCGTAGTAACTCATGTTGGCCAGCAGCGCCGGACCGGCGGCGCGCAGGCCGAACTCGGCGTCCTCAATGACCGGCTGGCGCGAGCGGACCGCGTTGAAAAAGGTGGTGTGATGCGCGAAGTCGTCCGAATAGCGGCGCGGCGCGGCAAAGTGCTCCTCTTCGACTGGCTCGAGGGTCCCGGCAGTGACCGGCTTCTCGGGATATTTGCGACGGTATTCGGCGAGGATCGTTTGCGCCGTGGCGCGGGAGAATCCACCGGCCGTCGTGCCCGGCCCGGCCTCCTTGGGCGGACGGCTCAGCGTGACGCCGTTGCCGATGGTCATGACGGCGTCGCTGCCGGTGAACTTGAATCCGGCGGTCTCTCCGCCTCCGCAGACGAAGTTCACTCGCAGGGCCAGGTTGAAGGCCGGATGCTGGTCGCTGCGCTCGTAATCGTACAGGCCGAGCATGATGTCGGGCGCGTCGCGATCGCCCTTCCAGAAGTAGATGCCTCCGGCGGCGAAGGCGCGCACGGGACCGAGCGAGCTGGTGATGAAATGGATGCCGGTGAACAGGTGGACGAACAGGTCGCCGGCGACGCCGGTGCCGTAGTCGTTCCAGTTTCTCCACTGGAACAGGCGCTGCGGCTCGAAGGGTCGCTGGGGCGCGCTGCCGAGGAAGCGGTCCCAATCGATGGTCTGCGGACTGGCGTCGGGCGGGATCGAGTAGCGCCACGCGCCCTGAGCCGAGTTGCGGTCGATCCACGCCTCGACCATGTTCAGCGTGCCGATAGCGCCGGAGCGGAATAGTTCCTGGGCCTTCTGGTAGACCACCGAGCTGACTCTCTGGCTGCCGACCTGCAGGATGCGGCCGTTCTGCCTCGAGGCCTCGATGAGGCGGTGGCCGTCCTGCCAGCGCTTGACCATCGGCTTCTGGACGTAGACGTCCTTGCCGGCCTCGATGGCCTCGGCGGCAATTTGCGCATGCCAGTGGTCCGGGGTGGCGACGATCACGGCGTCGATGTCGGAGCGGGCCAGGACCTGGCGATAGTCGCGCGTGGTGAAGATGTCCTGGCCCCACTGCTCGCGGGCGCGGGTCAGGCGGCCCTGGTAGACGTCGCACACGGCCATCAGCTTCGTGCCGGGCACGCTGATGGCGGTCGCGGTGTCGCCCTGGCCCATGATGCCGCAGCCGATGGTGGCGAATTGAATGCGGCCGTTGGGGCTTGAGGCGGCCTGTCGCGCCACGGCGGCCGGAAGCGCGAGGCCGGCCGCGCCGCTGGCTTGCAGAAAATGTCGGCGGGAAGATGCCATGGCAATTATTCTATTGCGGATCGAGTCTGGCGATGCGGAGGCGTCGTGCCGATGAGATAAGCTGAGAGCCGCGATGCGAAAACAGGCCCAGCCGGCGCGGGAACAGGGGAACGACTCCTGATGCGATTCCGGCGCTCTGAACTGCTGCTCGACTTCTTCTTCCTTTACATGGCCGCGGCGGCGTTCGCGATCCATGCGCCGGCAGGGCCGCAGTGGCTGATCCTGCCGCTGAACCTGGCGCTGGCGGGGTGGTCCTGCCTGTTCGCCTGGGCGCACCCGGGGCGCGGCTTCCACCTGCTGGACCGAGTGCGCGACTGGTGGCCGCTGGCGGCGCTGCTGGTGGCTCTGCGCGAGGCCTCCTGGCTGAGCGTGGTCCACACTCCGGGCGATGCGGAGATGGCGCTGCGGCAATGGGACCGGGCGGTGCTGGTCGACAGCGGTCTGAAACAGTTGCTGGACGGCGGCGCGCCGCTGGTTCCGGGCACGCTCGAAGCGGCGTACCTGCTGGCCGCCATGTTGCCGGTGGCGATGGTGCTGCTGTTCTACAGGGCTGATGAGCGGGAGCGGATCGACGACGCCTGGAGCGCCGTGCTGCTGGCCGCGCTGAGCGTGTTCGCCATCTGGCCGTGGATCCCGATGGAGCCGCCGCGCCTGGTTTTCCCCGGCGATCTGCTGCCGCCCGAGACGTGGCTGCGGCGCGTCACGCTGGGGCTGGTCAACTACGCCGGCGGCCGCGGCGGCACGTTCCCGAGCGCACGCATCGCCGTGGCTTTCGCCGTGCCGTTGGCCCTTTTGCGGCTGCTGAAACGGTGGCGGGCGGTGGGCTGGGCCGGGCTGGCGTTAGCCTTGCTGGCGGCGCTGGCGGGTGTTTATGGCCGTTACCAATTTGCCGCGGACGTGGTGGCGGGAATTGTTGTGGCCGTGCTGGCGGGGGTCGGCGCTTTTCTTCTCGCGCGGCCGGCGGGACTCGGCAGAAGAGGGCGCGAGGAGATGTTCTAGGCTTGAGCGGATCCGCCGCAGCCTTGGCAGGGCTACTTGGGCGGCGCCGCGGGCGGCGTGGAAGTGTTGCTCGTGGAGCTGCTGGAGGAAGATTCCTTGGTCTTGGAAGCGGTTTCCTTCGCCGCTTCCTTGCCCGTTTCCGCCGGCGGCTTGCCGTCCGATTCGCTCTTGTTGCCGTTCGATCCGCCGTTGGGCCCGCCCTTTTTGGCGTAATCGGTCGCGTACCAGCCGCTCCCCTTGAATTGAAAAGAGGGCGCCGTCATCAGGCGCTGGACCCGGCCGCCGCAGCCGTCGTGAACCTTCAGCGGGGCATCCGAAAACCTCTGCAGAACTTCAAAGACCTCATTGCACTTGCCGCATTTGTACTCATACAAAGGCATGTCGATCGTTCCCAACCTTGCTTCCCAATTCCATTATGAGCCTTCGCAGCGTGTCGTGCGCATCCCGCCCCGGCGGCTCGGGCCGCCCGCCGGAGATGGCCGTCCAATCGAATCAGATGAAACGCGGGCTAAGGGAGTTTCTTCTTCCCCTGGTCGGCGTGGTCTTTCACCGCGTCTGTGGGGAGGGTGACGGGCGGCGACGGGACCGCCGATTCGGTTGAGGTTTTGGCGGCACTGACCGGCGCCGCGCCGTTCAGCACCTCGAGCGCCTTCTTGAGCACCGGGTCCTCGCCGGGCTTTCTGGGAGCCTGCGGGGCCGGCTCTTCCGGCGGTCCGACTTCTTCCTCTTCCAGGGGTTGGCCTTCGATATCGTTGACCATGTAAGCCGGCACGACGCCGGTGTCCTGGATGGCCTTGCCGGCCGGCGAGTAATACTTCGCCACGGCCATCAAGATCGCTCCGCCGTCCTCGGTGCGGAGGATTTTCCGGACGGCCGCATCGCCGAAAGTGCGCTCGCCGACCACCTGCGCGCGCTGGTTGTCGGCCAGCGCAGCGGCGGCGATCTCCGCTCCGCCCAGCGTGCCGCGATTGGTCAGCACCACCACCGGGCCGCTGAAGATCCGCTTCGACGGGCCGGCTTCAAACGTCTGCTTGGGAAACTTCTGGCCTTGCAGAGTGGCGATGGTCCCTTTGTCCAGAAACAGATTGGCCAGGGCGATGCCCTCGTCCTCCGCGCCCACCGTGTCGTGGCGCAGGTCCAACACCAGGCGCCTGGCGCCGCGTTTCTCGAGATCCTTGACGGCCGCCGCCACGCGGTCCGCCGCGCCGGCGTTCAGCTCATAGATCTGCACCAGGCCGGTCTGGTCGTCGGCCATCCGCGCCACCAGTGGCGGCGACTTGATCTCAGCGCGGGTCAGCTTGATGGTGACCGGGTCGGGCTTGCGCAGGCGCAGGACCGTCACATCGACGGTCGTTCCTGGATCGCCCTCCAGCAGCAGGTCGGCAAAGGCCAGCGGCATGTCACGGGTCTGGATGCCATTGATCGAATCGATCATGTCGCCGGTCGAAAAGCCCGCTTTGTCAGCCGGGGATCCGGGAATCGCGTCCACGACATTGATGTCATAGACGTACTTGCGGCTGAGCACCAGCCCGACGCTGGCGCGCTGGAGTTGCTTGGCCTGCATGTATTGCTGATACTGGTCGGCGTTCAGATAGCTGGCGAAAGGATCGATTGAGACCAGCAGCCCGTTGATCGCGCCCAGCGTGACATTCTTCATGTCGGGCTCTTCCACGTAATCCGACTTGATTTTGGCGAAGACCTCGGCGTAGACGCTCAGATGGCGGTACGGCGCCGACGGATCCTCGGCCGCCTGCCGGCTCTGGCCCACCAGCGAGCCAGCCAGAATCAGCGCCACCAGGAGACTGGAAACGCCCACAACGACGTACTTGAATGCTCGGTTCATGGATTTATGGCGGTGCAATATCGATCCCGTTTTCCCAGTGGAGCCGGGGGTGCTCCTACCTTCGAAGTATAGCAGGCGCCGTCCAACCCGCTCCCCGCTGACGCCCGGCCGGACGCCGGCGCTGGGCGCTGGGGCCGCGCCGGGCAGTGGCAATTTCGGATGAAGGGACGATCCGGAGTGGACTGCAAACTCCAGCCCCGCGCACGTTTAGTGCCGCTGCTTTCATCCGCTCATGATTCCTTAGACGCGGCGCGCTGAAATCGGTTGTCAAAACCTGCCACGGTCGTTCCAAGTTCGCAGCGCGCGCCGTACCGCGGGCTGGCCGTGCAACCCCAGCGCCGGAGCCAGGATCCGACCGGATGCTCATGGTTCGGCTGGTGCGGACGCAATACTTGAGTGCGCAAAATAAACCGGTCTGATGAATCGACGGTACTAGTTCTTGATAGCACTACCAGTACTAAACAGATAGTTCAATTCAGCGGTGATATGAGAATGTCACTTTCGATCACAATAATCTTGGTGTACAATGGCCTTGCCTGGGCCTTCACTTCGGCGAGCCCGGGGTTTGCAGTTTTGGCGATGGGTGCGGCCCTCGCAGAAGGATGTCGCGCTCAATGTTCCGAATCCGCCGTCGTTTGGAGCGCCAAGCAGCGCAATCCGCAGCGGCGGCCCGCGCGGGTCTGGTCGGGTCACAGCCAGCCGGCCGCGGGGATGGTGGTGGTATTACAGCCGCATGTATTCACGCCCGGCCGGGGGGCTCGTACGATGCGGCAGACGGGGGATGTCAAGCAGTGACTTATCTGACGAGATTCCTTCGCGACGAGCAGGCGCAGGACATGGTCGAGTACACGCTGCTGCTTGCTCTGGTTGCACTGGCTGCCGGCGCTGCCTACGTGGGCATTGCTCCGCAGATTGTGAACATCGTCTCCAAGCGCAACAACGACCTGTTGTCCGCAGACGCCGTGGCGCAATAGCCATCCGCGCTTGAGCTCGTGAGCAGTTTTATTCCGCACTGCCTGCCCGCCACGCCCGCCCGTCTCTCCTGACCGCCCCGCCCCGACGGCTCGTGCCGTGCCGGCCCTACGTTCCTTTTCGGCCGTCGCGCAGGCGCGGCACGGGTTTGGATATGCTTGTGGAGCGCCGCCGCGCGCCCCACGATCCAATTCAGCTCCCCGTAGGGATGAGACAACCATGACGCAACCGCAAAAGAGCAGCGCATTCCCCGTTTTTCTGGCCTTTCTGGCGATGGGTTTCGCCGACGCCGCGGGACCGTTTGTCGGGCTGGCGAGGGAACAGTTCCACCTCTCGAACTTCAGCGCGCAACTGGTCACCTTCACGGGGTTCCTGATGTTCGGCGTGCTGTCATTGCCGATGGGCGTTTTCCAGGACCGCGTGGGGAAGAAGACGGTTCTTCTGCTGGGCTTGTTCGTCATGCTGGCGGGCATTCTCATTCCCGCGCTGATGGGGTTGACGACTTTCCCGATTTTCCTGGTGACGGTGCTGCTGCTGGGCGCCGGCGCGACCATTCTGCAGGTCGCCGGCAACCCCATCATGCGCGACGTCTCGGCGCCGGGAAAGTACTCGCGCAATCTCTCGCTGGCGCAATTCGTCAAGGCCATCGGCTCGCTGTCGGGGCCAGTGATTCCGGTGGTCGCGGCGCGCTACTTCGGCGCCAGTTGGAACGTGATTTTTCCCATTTACAGCGCGTTCGTGGTGGTGACGGTCCTGGCTACTCTGCCGTTGAAAGTGAACGAAGAGCGCGCGCCGGACCACCAGCCGGCCACGTTTGGCTCGTCGCTCGGCATGCTGGGCAACGGTTACGTCGCGATGATGGTCCTGGCGCTGTTGCTGTACGTCGGCGCGGAGGTGTCGGTGAGCTCGGGCATCCCGATGTATCTGCATGACCGCTTCCACTTGGACCTCAATAAAGTCGGATTGCTGGGCACCGGCCTGTTCTTCCTCTCGTTGACCATCGGCCGTTTCTTGGGCGGCGTGCTGCTGACCTGGATGAAGCCGCGGACGTTCTTCCTCCTCACCTGCCTGCTGTCGCTGGCCGGCCTGCTGGCCATGTTTCTTCCCAGCCGGGCGGCGGCCGTGGCCGGCTTCCTGCTCATCGGGCTGGGCTTCGCCAACATCTTCCCGCTGGTCTTCTCGATCGTGATCGACAAGCTGCCGGAACACACCAATGCCCTCTCCGGCCTGATGGTGACGGCGTGCGTCGGCGCGGCCCTCGTCCCGCCGGTCATGGGCCTCGTGGCCGACGCGCACAAGTCCGTCCAGCTTTCCTTCATCGTGCCGCTGCTGTGCCTGGCTTACATCACCTGGACCGCCGTGATGAACCTGCGCACGGCGCGCGCCTGATCTCGTGCGGAGTTCGTCTCATGCCAATCCGATTTGATACCGACGCGCGCATCGTCATGACCCTCGATGCGGGCGGCACCAATCTCAAGTTCTCGGCCATCCGCGGCAATCAGTTGCTGGCCGGCCCCATCAGCCGTCCGACCGAAGCCCACGATCTCGACCGCTGCCTGGCCAATATCGTTGGCGGTTTCGAAGATATCCGCGCCGCGCTGCCCGCCGCGCCCGCCGCCATCAGCTTCGCCTTTCCCGGCCCGGCCGATTATCCCCACGGCATCGTCACCAACGAGAACAACCTGCCGGCCTTCCGCCAGGGCGTCGCCCTGGGGCCGATGCTGGCCGAACATTTCGGCATTCCCGCGTTTCTCAACAACGATGGCGACCTGTTCGTCTACGGCGAGGCGATCGCCGGCTTTTTGCCATACGTCAACCAACTGCTCGAGGACGCGGGCAGTCCCAAGCGCTACCGCAATCTGTTCGGCATCACGCTGGGCACCGGATTCGGCGGCGGCATCGTTATAGGCAATGAACTGCTGATTGGAGACAATTCGGCCGCGGGCGAGGCCTGGCTGCTGCGCAACAAGCTCGACCCGCGCATGAACGCCGAGGAGGGCGCATCTATCCGTGCCGTCCGTCGCGTATATGCCGAGAGGGCGGGCATCGCTTTCGAAGACGCGCCCGAGCCGAAGGAGATTTGCGAAATCGGTCTCGGCCGCGCGCCCGGCAACGCGGCGGCGGCGCGCGAGGCCTTCCGCCAAATGGGCGAGGTGGCGGGCGACGCCGTGGCACAGGCGCTGACGCTGGTGGATGGCCTGGTGGTGGTGGGCGGAGGCATCTCCGCCGCGCACCCGCTGTTCCTGCCTGCGCTGGTCGATGCGATGAACGCCGTCTTCGAGCGCGACGGCCAGCCGCTGCGGCGGCTCATCCCGCGCGCCTTCAACATCGAGAATCCGGAACAGCGGGACACGTTCCTGCGCGGCCAGGCGCGGGAGATCGGTGTCCCCGGCTCGGTGCGCAGAATCGCCTACGACCCGCTGCAACGCACCGCGGTCGGCATTTCACGGCTGGGCACCAGCGAAGCCGTCTCCATCGGCGCTTACGCCTACGCGCTGCACCGGCTGGGCTGAGCGGGCGGCACGCGCGGCCTATTTCACCACTTCCCGCAGGATCTGTCCGAAGGATCCGCTGGGCGTCTCCACATCGAACATCGACGCCAGAGTCGGCGCCACGTCGTTGACTGCGATGCGCCGCCGGTAGACGCCCGGCTGGATGCCCGCGCCATAGAAGATCACCGGCACGTGCGTGTCGTAACTGTAGGGCGTGCTGTGCGACGTGCCGGACGTCCCGCCGAACAGGTAATAAGGCTCCTGGATCACCGTGATGTCGCCCGAGCGCGCGCCGTAATAACCCATCACGACGGCCTGCCCCACGGGGTCGGCCGCGCCCTGGCCGGCCTGCAGTTCATCGCGGGTGAACACGCGAGCGATGTGCGGCATCGCGCGCAGCGTCTCGGCCGCCACGCGCCGCACTTCGCGCAGATCAGCCTTGTTCTTGGCTGCCGTTTCGTAGTCCAGATAAAACGTCTCGCTCCCTCCGGAGACAATCCACCGCCCTTTGCCGAACTTATCGCTCAGCGCCTGGTTGACCGCCCGCGCCATCACCAGCGCGTCCAGCCGCCCGCCCGGCATGTGGCGCTCCTGGTTCACCTCCGGCACCGGCGCCACGCCGTGATCGGCGGTCAGCACCACCAGCGTGTTGCCCTTGCCGATCTGCGCGTCGATGAAGTCCAGCAGCTTGCCCAGCGCGATGTCGGTGCGGATCGAGATATCGCGAATCGCCGGATGGTCCGGACCAAGGAGGTGGCCCGCGTAGTCGTTGGACGAGAAGCTCAGCGCCAGCACGTCCGTGCCTTCGTGCCGCCCCAGTTGCTCGTTCGCCACCGCCTTCTCGGCGAATTGCTCCAGCAGCTCGTTGCCGAACGGCGTGGCCTCGAACGAGCCGCAGTACGGCACCTCCTCGTTGCCCGCCACCAGTGTGCAGAATGGTTTGTCATGCGGCCCGGCGTTCAGCGGCTTCCACTCCGCGCCGAGGTATTGCGCCATCGGGCGGGCGTCGTTCACCGCCTTCACCCAGCCGGGGAGTTCGCTCATGTAGTAGTCGCTGGTCACGAAATGGCTGGAGTCGCCATCAAACCAGTAGGCCGCGTCAGCCATGTGCCCGGCGGGCAGAATCGCGCTGCGGTCCTTGATGGAAATCCCGATCACCCGGCTGGTTTGCGGCCCGCCGCGCGCCGCCATCTTGAGCTCGTCGGGAAAGGTGCTCACCAGCAGCCGCCGCGGCGACGAGCCCGTAACCCCCGGCACGCCGCCGAGGAGTTTCGTCGTCTCGTCCGATACGCTGGTCACCGAATACTTCGCCGCCCGGTCGTACCATTCGTTGCCGATGATGCCGCTCACCGACGGTGTCGCGCCGCTCATGAAGGTCGAATGGCCCACCGCGGTCACTGTCGGGAAGTGGATGTAATGCGCCTCGGTGTAAACCGCGCCCTCATTCAGCAGCCGCGCCAGCCCGGCGTGGTAATCGGCGCGGAAGCGCGTCAGGTAGTCGTAGCGGAACTGGTCGATCACCACCGCCAGCACCAGCTTCGGCCTGGCCGGCTTTTCGGCGGCTGACCGCGCGGCGTTCTCGGCGCCCGGCGCCAGCGCCGATCCGCAACTCAGCGCGAGCCCCAGCACGAAGAGCCAACTCTTTTGTTTCATTGCAGTTAAAACCTCCCAGCGACGTCCAGCCGACGATTATCTCACGCCGCCCCCTGCGGCTTCACGCGCCCGTCTTCCCGTCGCCCCGGCCTGGGGGCCGGCCATTGCCCGATGAATGGCGCGCCGGCCGCTCCGAATCGGCGCATCTGGCTGAATCCCCGCTGCATTCCCTCAATCCGCGTGTACAATCATCTAAACGGATGAAGTCCGACACGTCCAGCCAGACCCTCCGCCAACGCGGCATCCGGCTGACCCGCCAGCGCCAACTTTTGCTCGACCTGATCGAGGAGTCCGGCCAGCATCTGGACGCCGAAGCGCTCTACAGCCTGGCCCGCCAGCGCGACCCCAAGCTCAACCGCGTCACAGTGTACCGCACCCTCAAAATGCTGAAGGAGGGCGGCCTGGTCGACGAGCTCGACCTGATGCATTTCGTCGGCGACCAGCACTACTACGAGACCCGCCGCAAGCAGGAGCACGCCCACATCATCTGCCTGCGCTGCGGCCGCGTCGAGGAGTTCTACGGGCCCCCGCTGCACCGCCTGCGCCACCAGATCGAGACTACCTTCGGCTTCCAGATTCTCATCGCCCGCACCGAAATCGGCGGCTACTGCTCCCACTGCCAGGCCCTGCGCCAGCAGGAGATCGAGTCCGTCCTCCAGCACCCCGCCGCGCCCCCCGCTCCGCCCGCGAAAGCACCCGCCAGGCCCCGCCGCCGGAAGCGCTGATTCCCCCTGCCGCAGACCATTCTCCCCGCTTTCCAAGACCTGATGACGGCCGCGCGATCCCGGGCCAGGTCCACCGCGGAACAGGCATCGGCGTTTTCCCCGGCGGATGTAGAATAAGACCGGGAAACGCCCCATGCCCGTCTCGCGCGTGCCCAACCACGAGGACTGGATCGTCAACCTCTTCATCGTCGCCCTCGCCGTGGGCGGATTGTGCGTGGCCGGCCTCCTGCTGGGCCGGACCCATCCGGTGGTGTTGATCGGCGCGGCGCTGGTTGTCGTCTTTCTGCTGGTCCGCTGGAACGCCGGCGCCACGGCCTACGTGTGCGCCGACTGCGGCCAGGAATTCACCCTGACGCCGCTGCAGGACTTTCTGAGCCCGCACACGCCCGGCTCCAAGTACGCCCGATGTCCGCATTGCGGGAAGCGCAACTGGAACCAGGCCCGCGTGCGCGAGTAGACCTGCCTTTTCAACCTCTTTCTCACGGCGGCGCGCTCCGTTTTTCGGGTGCTACACTGAAAATTGAAGCCATGCGCCGGCTGTTATTTTGGGAGTTCCCTCGTGCCAGCTGGCAGTACGACGTAGTTGTCGCGCTGATTCTCGGCTTTATCTTTTTGACTCCACGGGGTTTCTTCAAGGACCAGCCGCGGGCCGTCAGCGTCGTCCAGATTCCCGGAGCGCCCTCGGAATCGGTCTTTTTGATCGACCCCAGCCTGATGGGCGACATCGCCCCGGAATTGCGCGGCCAGCGCGCCATCGACCTCGTCCAGAAGCGCACCGGCAAAAAAATGCAACTGATTCGGCTGGAGACGGTAACCGATCCGGACGAAGAAGTGACTTGTTTTATGGCTTTCTTTAAGCCCTAGGCTGGACCCACGAAACCTCCGACACCATGATTCTCGCCCGCATCAGCCGTCTTCTTGGCGCGGCGCTGCTCGTCGCCGCCTGCTCGCCCGCCCAGAACCTGAACGCCGCCCTGGGGCGGGTGGATCGCCTCTCCAAGGGCTTCCACGCCCTCACCGCCGACGTCCACAAGATCGCCTATACCGCCGTCATTAAACTATCCGACGAATCCTCGGGGCATCTCACCGTCTTCCGCGCGCCGGGCAAGGATGTGCGCGTGCTCATCGAAATCGAGAAGCCCGACCCCGGCGCGATTTCCTTTGCTGACAAGAAGGTGCTGATCTATTACCCCAAGCTCGCTCAGGTCGAGGAGTACGACCTGGGCGGCAAGCAGAGCCGCCTGATCGACGAATACCTGCTGCTCGGGTTCGGCGCATCCGCGTCGGATCTTCGCAAGAAATACAGCATCAGATATGAAGAGATGACTACCGTCCAGGATCGCCCGGCCGACCTGCTCGAGCTGGTGCCCAAATCCCCCGAGGCCCGCGAGCAATTTCCGCGCATCGAAATGTGGATCGCCCAGGACGGCGGCTACCCGCTGCGGCTGAAATTGCACCAGCCATCGAAAGATTATCAATTGGCGGAGTACACCAATGTACAGGTGAATTCGCCTTCTGTTACAGAGGCTTCGGTGCATATGAAGCTGCCCAAGGGCGTCAAGAAGGTGCGCCCGGAGCATGAACTGGGTTCGGCCGGAAAATGACGGGCCCCCGCGAGGTTCAGACTACAGCCATGCTGCCGACAACTCGAGACGCCGATTTGGGCATCGGCCTGCATTCTGGAATCGCGGCAGCGGAGTGAGCATCAAGAGACAGTAATGGCCGGATCCTCCTCCAGCAGCGGCAAGCGCCTCTCATTCCTTGATTGGACTCGTGGTTGCGCCACCGTCATCATGCTCCAGGGGCACGTCTTCCACTCCTTTACCCACAAGGACTTGCGCTCCGACAGCCCATACGTTTTGAGCCAGTTTTTCGGCGGCCTGACCCCGGCCGTGTTCCTTTTTGTGACCGGCGTGACGCTGGCGTTTCTGATGGATTCGCAGAGCCGCAAGGAGCCCACGGCCTGGCGCCGCGTCCTGGCCGCCATCTACCGCGCGCGCTACCTGATCCTGATCGGCCTGGCTTTCCGCCTGCAGCAATGGCTGACCGCCTTCGGCCAGAGCGATTGGCAGAACGTTTTCAAGGTGGACATCCTCAACTGCATGGCCGCTTCGGTCGTGGTCCTGGCCCCGCTGGCGCTGGTCGATACCCGCGAGCGCCTGCGTTTCGGCGCGCTGGCCGGACTGGCCATAGCCTGCGCCTCGCCCTTCATCTCGCAGTTGGGCTTCACCTGGCTCCATCCCTTCCTGCGCGACTACTTCGTCCCCAACCCCAATTGCTTCCCCATCTTTCCCTGGGGCGCCTTCCTCGCTTTCGGCCTGAGCTGCGGCTCCGGGCTGCGCCTGGTGAAGGAAGAAGACCTGAGCCGGGTGATGCAATGGGTCGCGCTGGGCGGCATCGTCCTGATGTTGGCCGCGCGCTTCGCCGCCGACCTGCCCTTCAGCCTGTATCCGCAATCCGATTTCTGGCTCAACAGTCCGGCCCTGATCTTTATCAAAACCGGCGTCATTCTGCTGATCTGCTGCTGGGCCTTCCTGCTCAACAACTACCTCAACCCCAACGGCTGGAGCTTCGTGCGCCAGCTCGGCACCACCTCGCTGCTGGTCTATTGGGTCCACACTGAGCTGGTCTATGGCCGCTGGCTGGGGGCGTTTAAGGAGAACCTGAGCGTCCCGCAGACCGTCCTGCTGGCACTCTTCGTCATCGCCTTCATGGTCCTGCTCTCGGTGGCGCGCACCGGCTGGAAAGGCTTCCCCGGAGTCCTGCCGCTGTTCAAGGAATGGTGGGCCTCCGTCCGCCAGCCCCTGGCCCAACCCGCCACCGGCGACTAGCCTCGTCCCAAGCTGCCTTTCCTACTAGCCGCACCTGCGTTTCTGAGCCGCGAGTGTCAACGCGCGCTCCCCCCTTACCGTGCCTCGACTGTTCAGCGAGCGGTCTCCATACTGCTCCGCTGCCCGGCTCATCCTCTTTCCGTCTATGGCACTGGCGCCAACAGCGTCTTGCTGATCACGGTGGTGAAGCCGTCCAGCACGTCCATGAAGCTTGCAGTAAGCAACGCAGTCGAGCGCAGTTGCCACAGATGTTCGGCGTTCTGCCACGCCGATTCCCGCGCCGCGCTCACGCTCCACGCGGCAATTGTATCTTCCAGCTGGGAGACCGGCGGCAGCGCCCCGCCGGGGAGCCGGACATTCAGCGTCAGCTTGGCGGATTCGATCAGGCCGTCCAGCGTGGAATTGAGCGCCGTGTAGTCGCTGTAGTGCGCTCCACCGTCATCCGGACTTGTGCCGGTCGCCTGACAGGTAGCCACGATGGCCGCCGCCAGATCGTGATTGATATGCGCGTTAATGCCGGCCAGCGCGAACTGGATTCGCGCGATCGCGTCGTGGTTGCGGCTCTCGAATAATACCTGCCAGCACGCCGGCGTGGCCGCGCCCGAGAGTGAGCTCTTAAGGGCCGAGAAATAGAAACCTGCGAACTGCACGTCCAGTTGCGCCAGCCATGCGGAATCGGCGAATTCGCCGCCCGCGATGCGCGCCGCGACCGCCTGTGTCACCTGCAGGTACAGCCAGTTGAACCACTTCAGGCCATCGCCGTCGGCACAAATTGTCTCCACGGTCTGGAGAATCTGGACAACGTCCGGGATCGACTCCGGCGCGGCCCCAACAGCGCCTAGCAGCGCAGCGTCATACGGAAACATGCTCCATTGTAATCCGCAAACTCTCGGCGCCCGGCGGCATCGCACTCTGCAATATCCGCAGCCACCTGCCGGCATGCTACGGCAAGGGGTTCATCGTTGCAGCCAATTCGGCCGATGGTGTCACCAAAGTGGATTGAACGCGCCCCTGATTCCGTTGCCACACCTCGCCACGCCTTTTCAGAGGCCGCGCAGGGAATTGCAAGGTCCGCTTGGTGCCAGTTCCAGGCCGCTCGCCTTCTCCCGCTGCCCGCTCATCTGAAATCCCTACGGCGTTCTGGCGCCGGCGTGCTAAGAGTATCTGAGCCGTGGGGCTCCCCCTTGCCCTTGAAAACGCTCATCGTTGATGATGAACCGTTTGCCCGCCGGGTTCTGCGCGAGGAGCTCGAATCCCTAGACAACATCGAGATTGTCGGTGAGGCGGACACCGGCGCTGCTGCCGTGGACGAGATCTTTGCCAAGCGTCCGGATCTCGTTCTGCTCGACCTTCAGATGCCTGTGATGAGCGGCCTCGACGTCATCCGCTCGATCCAGTGCGGCACCCACATTCCGGTCGTAGTCATTGTCACGGCCTATGACAAGTACGCCCTCGAAGCCTTCGAAGCCGGCGCCATCGATTATCTGCTCAAACCCGTCCGGCGGGAGCGCCTGACTGAGGCCATCGAACGGGCGGCGCGCCTAAACGGCCAAGGAGCCGCGGAGAGACTGGCGCAACTTCAGGAGATTGCCGGCCCTCTGGAAGGGCCCCTCAGCCGGAAGATAGTGGGCAAAGTGGGGGAAGAGTATTTTCTTTTGAGCGCCGGCGAGATCCTCGCCTTCCAGGCCGATGGCGACCTGATTTGGATCTTCACTGCCAAGAAGAAGTACATGGCTACGCAAACACTGAAGGCGATCGAGCCGCGTCTCCAATCCACGAGCTTTCGTAGAATCCACCGCAACGCCCTCGTCAACGTAGATCATGTCCGCAAGATGAGCGCTCTCAGCAGCCAGCGATGGCTGGTCACGCTCAATAACGACCAGCAGTTCATTGTCAGCAAAAGGCAGGCCCGGAGCATTCGCGAGCTGCTGCACTGGTGAGGAGCCACACGAGCCATGTTCGCCTGACGGTACGCATCACCCCGGAGCGTTCCCGCGAGCGAACTGCGACTGGCATTTGCGCTAATGGAAATACTTCCGGATCTCCGCCTTTTCAGCAGGCTGAGCGTGCGCTCGATCCAGAGTGTAGAGCGGTCTGGCATCGCCCGCAACCTCTTGCAGAGCCTGCAGCGATCCCCATGCCCAGACCAATTCCTTGGAGGAATACCGGATGCGGATGCCGTCATCGAGATGCACTGCGATCATCTGGTCAGTGTAGCGGTGAGACGAACGGAGCAAATTCCCCGTGTCTGGGAGCAGGCAGAACTCCCGCACCCACTCTCCCTCGCGCGGGACGCGATCACCATCCGCCATGTATCCGAGAACACGGACCTCGATCCCCATGCGGAGGTCCGGCCGGAGGGCGGTGTCACCGTCGTCATCCCGCAGCAGACTCGACCAGCTCAGGAGAACAGAGTCCTTCTCCGCACGACGAATGGGAACGAGATACGAGAGATCTGGCTGGGTGGTCGCGACGATTCCGATCGTCACTCCCACAGCGGGCACGAGGCACGCCACCAGCACCAGTGCCAGCGTGCGCATGTCCTCAGCGCGCGATATCGCGCGCCTCTTGCTCGCCCTGCGCAGATCGCCCACTCAATGGAGACTAGGGGTATGCGGCGTTGCTCAAAAGCAATTTCCGGCAGGCGGGCGAATCCCAGCAATGAACGAGCCGAGTCACCGCGCCAGCGGGACGCGCAGTTTTCCAGCGAATCCGGAAGTGGCGGATCGCCGTCGAGGGGCGAGTTCCCGATCGCAATCAGATCCGGCCTGCGTCTTCGAACTCTAGTGAGGTGAAAGCGTGTCCGCTCATCTTCAGGAATAGTTCTCCTACCGCCGCCACTCGCCCATCGATCGGATTTTTCGAGGGGTCCTTAGAAGTGTCCTACACAATCGAAGAATGATTAAGCTTGCTTTACGGGATCTCTCCTGCGTCGTTCTGGCCTTAAGTTGCGGCGTCTTGAGTTATGGCCACTCAGCCGCGGGCACGATCCACGGAGCGGTCTTGGACCCATCTGGAGCGGCAGTCAAGGGCGCCGTGGTCAGTATTCTGAACCCGGTTTCCCACTACCAGGAAAGCGTCAAGACGGACGGGCAAGGGGCGTTCGAATTCGATAACGTGCCGTATAACAACTACCATTTGACGGCCGCCGCCGCGGGATTCCAGACCGCGACGCAGGATGTCGATCTGCGATCCGCGATTCCACTGGATGTGAAAGTCAGCTTGGAAATCGGCACATCGAAGACAACGCTGACGGTCACGGATTCAGCAGACTTGCTGGAGACGGTTTCGACGACGCACACCGATGTGGACCGCAACCTGTTCGACAAACTGCCACTCGAAAGTCAATCGTCATCTCTGAGCTCTCTGGTGACTTTGAGCGTGCCAGGCATCGCGGCCGACTCGAACGGTCTCTTTCACGGACTCGGCGATCACGCCGAGAACTCCTTCTCGGTCGACGGCCAGCCGATTACGGACCAGCAGAGCAAGGTCTTCTCGAATCAGATTCCGGTCGACTCCGTGCAGTCGATGGAAGTGATGGAAGGTGCGCCCCCCGCCGAATACGGCGACAAGACCAGCATCGTAATTGTTGTGACCACACGTTCGGGCCTCGGCGTGACTCAGCCCCACGGGGAAGTTACCACCTCGTATGGCTCCTTCGGGACCGTGAACGGCGGATTCAATCTCTCCTACGGCGGCAAGTCGTGGGGTAACTTCATCTCCGGCAATGGGATGGATACCAGCCGGTTCCTCGATGGGCCGGAATTCACTGTGATGCACGACCGCGGCAATGAGCAAAACTTTTGGGACCGCTTCGATTACAAACCGAGTGCGAATGACACGCTCAGCCTGAATTTCGGGTATACACGGTCCTGGTTCCAGACGCCCAATTCGTTCGACGCCCAAAACGCGACGGCATGGTCCGGGCCGGTCTGTCAAAATTATCTGAGTTATTCGACCGCCTGCAACGGCCTCGGCCCCGATGGCCAGGTGGTCGGGCCCACGGATCAACGCTCGAAAATCGGAACGTTCAATCTTGCGCCGAGCTGGACGCGTTTGCTGAACAGTAACACCGTGCTCACCATCGGCGCCTACGTGCGCCGGGATCAGTACAACTACTATCCCAGCCGGGATCCTTTCTCCGACCTCATCCCGGATCTTCAGCTCCAGACGATTGGCCAGAATCGCAAGCTCACAAACCTCGGCACACGCGCGACATTGTCGTATGTGAAGGGCATCCACAACATCAAAGTGGGAGTCAACTACGAGGACACAATCCTGACGGAAAAGGATGGCTTCGGGATTGTCGATCCGACGCTCAACGCACCTTGTCTGGATGCTTCGGGGAGCCCAGTCCTGGATCCCAGCCTGACGGATCCGTCGGCCTGCGGCGGTGGGTTGCAATCGAATCCCGGCTTCAGTTCTCTTCTGGCCTGCTATGACCTGAGCAGGACGGGGCCGCTTCCGGCATCCGACGCCTGCCCGAACTCAACCAGCGGCCTGTACACCTACAACGGTCACGCTGACATCCGGGAATTGGCGCTGTATATCGAGGACGTCATCACTACGCACAACTGGAGTATCAGCCTCGGGCTGCGCGGCGATATGTACAATGGCATTGTCAGTTCAAGTCAAATTGAGCCACGGTTGGGGGTTGCTTACAACATCAAGAAAACCAATACCGTGCTGCGCGCTTCTTACGCCCGCGTGCTCGAAACGCCTTTTAACGAGAACCTGGTCCTTTCGAGCCTGGGATGCAACGACCCTGTGATCGCCGCGATCATGGGGTCGACCATCACTCCTTGCGTTAGCACGACGCCATTGAGCCCGGGCTGGCGCAATGAGTTCCACGCCGGCCTCGAGCAGGCTTTCGGACGGTATCTTGTCGTCGACGGCGAGTACATCTGGAAGTACACGCACAAGGCTTATGACTTCAGCGTGCTCGGCGACTCGCCCATCACATTCCCGATCGAATGGCACAACTCCAAGATCCCTGGTTACGCGATTCGCACTTCGGTGCCCAACTTCCACGGCTTGACGGCGTTCGTCGTCATGTCGCACGTGGCGGCGCGGTTCTTTCAACCGCAGGTCAGCGGAATCGGCTCAGCCCCGGTTGGAAGCGAGGTATTCCGCATCGACCACGATGAAGCCTTTAACATGACCACCCACCTGCAGTATCAGATCGGAGGGAAGAGAGGGCCATGGATCGGCTTCAACTGGCGCTATGACAGCGGCCTGGTGGCCGGTCCGGTGCCCTGCGCCGGGGGCAATTGCGCGAACGGGCCGAACGGGACGGACTCCATCGTGGACGTGTCCGGCCTGACCCCGGATCAACAGTACGAAGGCGGGCTCTATTGCGGCAGCGTCTTTGCGACGCCGACGACGCCGATCAGCCCGAACGGACTTTGCGCGGCGTCTCAGTACGGTTCCAAATACACCTCGATACCCGCGGCAGGCACAGAGAACGACGATCACAATCCGCCGCGTATCGCGCAAAAGAACCTGTTCGATCTGGCGATTGGGCATGACAACCTTCTCCACGGCGACAGATATAAGTGGAGCATTCGCCTGGCGGCGGTGAATCTCGCCAACCATGAGGCGCTGTACAACTTCCTCTCCACATTCAGCGGTACGCACTACGTCACGCCGCGGGCGCTAACCGCGACGGTAGGTTTTCACTTCTAGTTCTGTGACTTGTGGATAAGCCTGGGCCTCTGACCTGTTGGCCAGTTGTCCCGAAACGCCACTTGAACACAGCCGCTGGCGCGAGACAGAAAACAAAACAGGGAGTGCACCCAACCCCCATTTTCAGTGCCCAAGCCCGCTCGACAGGACTCGGATTGGGGCGGGCTGGAAGGACGGAGTCGCCTCGGGATTGAGGTCCAGGGTCGATCTATCATTCGGTTTCGTGCCTGTGAAAATGTGGAAATCGCGCTCCGCTTCACCGTGGAGTCACCGTGCGCCGATCACGATTTCACCGTGAAAACACCGCGTCTCCACCGTGAAAACACCGTGTTATTGCGAGGCTGTGTAATCATGGTTTTCTAAAGGACTTTGTGGCAAAAACCACTGCTTTTTGGGCAAAAACCGCACTTCACCGTGTATCTACACTTTTCTAAAGGACTCATGCGAATTTAGCCGAATTTCATCGAGACCCGGCCGAGAGGGCTATTTCCGCTTGTCCAGGCTCTCCAATTCCTTCCAGATGTCGTCGTCGTGCGGGGTCCATTCGGCCGCCTTCTGGCCGGTGGTATGCACCTCGGGCTCCGTTAAAGTTCCGTGGCCGTAAGGACAGATCGACTCCCTTTGCGGCGGGCTGAGCAGCGTCGCCCGGCTCCAGGAGCCTTTTTCGAGCGGCATTCTGAGCCGCCGCAGGCAGGTCCGGCAGCGCATCCGCTGGTCCCACACGGCCACATACACCAGGCCGATGCCGAACAGAAAGTACAATAAAATCAATGAGGTCCAGGCCAAGTCCTGGCCGAACCACGTAGGCCGATGGGTCAGGAACGGCTCCGGCTCGGGAAGCAGCCACGCCAAGCCGTCCCACACCGCGCGCATGAACAGCACCACGGCCGCCAGTTTTGCTACCAAATACGCCCAGTACTTCATTGCCCTCCGCTACTTGTTTAGACTGATGCCGGGGCGCGAAGTTCCAAGGCTTTCCGAGAGCCTCGGAACTTAGGCCCGCAGCAGGTTTTTGGCCAGGAAGATCACGTTGGCCGGGCGTTCGGCCAGGCGGCGCATGAAGTACGGGTACCAGGCGTCGCCGAAAGGCACGTACAGCCGCACGCCGTACCCTCTCGCGGCCAGGCTGGCCTGCAGGTCGCGGCGCACGCCGTACAGCATCTGGAACTCGAAATCTTCAGCTTTGCGGCCCGTCTCGCGCACCGCGGCGAGCGTGCCCTCGATCATCTGCGGATCGTGAGTCGCAATCGCCGGGAAGGCCCCTTCCGCAATCAGCAACCGGCTTAGTTTCAAGTAGTTCCGGTCAACATCACGCTTCTCGGGAAAGGCCACCGCGGCCGGCTCGTCGTAGGCCCCCTTGCACAGCCGGACGGGGATGCCCAGGCGATTCATGTGCCGCAGGTCGTCTTCACTGCGATAGAGGTAGGCCTGTAGCACGCAGCGCACGTGGCCGTACTGCTGGTCTATCTCCTCGACGATGGCCAGCGTGCGGTCCACATACTCGCTCGACTCCATGTCGATCTCCAGCCGGCTGTCCTGGTCGGCGGCGATTTTCGCCAGCATCGCCGTGTTGGCCCGGCACAGCTCGGTGGAAAGACTTAAGCCCAGCTGTGTGAGCTTGATGGAAACCGTCAGCGGCAGTCCAGTTTGCGCGATGGCGTGGTAGATCCCCTCGATGCCGGCGCGGAACTGGGCCGCTTCAGCGGTCGTGGTCACGCTCTCGCCAAGCTGGTCGATCGTGGCCGAAAGCCGCTCGGCGTGGAGCTTCCGGCAGACCTTCATGGCAGCATCCAGCGTCTGCCCGGCGACGAAGCGCCGCGTCAGGCTCTCGGTGAGGCGCGAAGTTTCCATCCACCTCCGCAGCCGCCGGTGTTCAGAAAGATGGATGAAGACATGCCGCAACATGGCGTGGGCTCACTACTCACATTATCGGATGCCGCCGCGCAAGGGAACAGCACCCCAGCGTGGTGGCACATTTCCCGACGCTAGCCGCAGGCGCACTCGGCTTCGGGCCTGATGAAGGCTGGCTGGGATCGGCACGACGCCGCGGCGATCGTGCAACTGAACCTGCCGTTGCGATAAGGCGACCTGGATGAACGCTGGAGCGGAGTGAGTTGAGATATACTTCCGGCCAGCTTATGAGCACTCGTAACACCTTATTCCCAAGACTCGCCGGGCTGACGCTGGTGCTGGCCGGCGTGCTGGCTGGGGCCGGGCCGGCCGACAACGCGCGGCGCTGGACCAACGCGAAATTCCTGGCCCAGGCGGATGCGGGCGTTGCGCCGGCGCACCTGCTGGTGCAACTGCGCAGCGGGACTCTGGAGCGCAACCGCATCAAGGACCGCGCATTCTCCATCGCCGGGACGAAATACGAGCGCGGTGTGGCGATGCCGTCTCCGGGCGAGGTGAGCGTGATCCTGCCCGCGCCGGCGGCGCGTTTCGAGGCCGTGGCGGGCGTCGACGGCAACGACCTGGGGTATTACTCGAATGGCGGCCGGGGCAGCGTGGTGGCGACGGTGGAGACGGATGGGCAGGAGCTGTTCCGCTCGCCGGTGCTGCACGAGGGGCTTAAGGGCGTGCCGGTGGCGGTGGAGCTGCACGGCGCGCGCGAATTCAAGCTGAAGCTGGAGGCAGTGGGGCAGCACGGGTTGACGTGGCAGGGCGAGTGGGACCAGGCGGATTGGGCCGAGGCGCGGGTGACGCTCCAGGACGGGACCAGGTTGTGGCTGGCGGATTTGCAACAGGGGCCGCTGGCCGGGGCGTACACCACCGCGGCGCCGTTCTTGTTCCGCTACGACGGGCGCGAGTCGGCGGAGTTTTTGAAGGACTGGCCCATAGAGCGCACGACGCGGCCGTTGGGCCCGAATCGCAGCGAGCACGTTGCGACTTACACGGATCCGCAGACCGGCCTGGTGGTACGCGCGGTGGCCGTCGAGTACTCGGATTTTCCGGTGGTCGAGTGGACCGTGTATCTGAAGAACACATCCGCCGTGCCGACGCCGATCATTGAGAATCTGCAGGCTTTGGATACGCAGTTCGAACGCGGCGGGCAGGGCGAGTTCGTGTTGCATCACTCTACGGGCAGCCCGTATTCGCCAACCGATTTCCAGCCGCTGACGACGGTGCTTGGGGCGGGCCAGTCGCAGCGGCTGGCCTCCGTGGGCGGGCGGCCGACCGACGGCCCGATGTGCTACTTCAATCTGGAATGGCCGGGGCAGGGAATCATTATCGGTTTGGGCTGGCCGGGGCAGTGGGCGGCCCAGTTTGCGCGCGATAAACAGCGCGGCGTGCGGGTGACGGCGGGGCAGGAGCTGACGCATTTCCGGCTGCTCGCGGGCGAAGAAGTGCGCACGCCGCTGGTGGCGCTGCAATTTTGGGAGGGCGACTGGACGGCCGCGCAGAACGTGTGGCGGCGCTGGATGATCGCCGACAATCTGCCGCGGCCGGGCGGCCGGCTGCCGCCGCCGCAGATCGCCGGGGGCACGGGCCGCGAGACCATCGAGATGCAGGACGCCACCGAAGAGAACCAGTTGGACTACCTGGCGCGCATGCTCAAGACCGGCGTCAAGATCGACTACTGGTGGATGGACGCGGGCTGGTACGCATTCCAAAAAGGCTGGTGGAACACGGGCACGTGGGATCCCGATCCAGGCCGCTTCCCGCACGGATTCACGCCCATTTCGGCGGCCGCGCACCAGGGCGGCGTGAAGACGATTGTATGGTTCGAGCCGGAGCGCGTGACCAAGGGCTCATGGCTGTGGGAGCAGCACCCGGAGTGGCTGATCGGCCAGGAGGATCACGACAAGCTGCTGTTCCTGGGCAACCCGCAGGCGCGGCAGTGGCTAACGGAGCACGTCAGCAAAATCATCGCCCAGCAGGGCATCGACCTGTACCGGCAGGACTTCAATTTCGAGCCCCTGGGACTGTGGCGCGCTCACGACGCCGTGGACCGGCAGGGCATCACGGAGATGCAACACGTGATGGGGTACTTGGCGTATTGGGACGAGCTGCGGCGGCGCTTCCCGAAGATGCTGATCGACACCTGCGCCTCGGGCGGGCGGCGGCTGGACTTGGAGACGCTGCGCCGCGCGGTACCGCTGTGGCGCAGCGATTTCGCCTACGTGCCGGCGTCGATGCAGCAGTTCACTTACGGTCTGGCGATGTGGGTGCCGTATTTCGGCACTGGCTTCAATTCGCTGGACCCGTACATCTTCTGGAGCCAGATGACGCCGGCGGTGGGCATCGGCCTGGACGTGGAACGGGTGGAGACGGACTCGGCCCGGATCCAGCGTCTGCTGGGGCAGTGGCGCGAAGTGGCGCAACTGTATTACGGCGACTATTATCCGCTGACGCCGTACAGCACCGAGCAGTCAGCGTGGCTGGCGTGGCAGTTCGACTCGCCCGTTGAGAAGAGGGGCATGGTGCAGGCCTTCCGGCGGCCGGAGAGCCCGTTTGAAACGGCGCAATTCCGGCTGCGCGGGCTGGATCCGTCCTCGCGCTACGCCGTGCGCGACCTCGATTCTCAAAAGGAGACGTGGCACACCGGCCGCGAGATGATGGACCCGGGACTCGCGGTGACAATCCGCGAGCGGCCGGGGGTGGTGAACCTGGTGTACCGCCAGGTGGAGTGAGCGCGCGGGCCCGGCGCTCAGGCTCGATAGCCTTGCTCGTGCAGGGCTTCTTCCAGCGCGGCCAGCAGCAGCTTTATATTGTCCGCCGACGAGCCGTAGCCCATCGTGCCGATGCGCAGGATCTGGCCGGCGAGGATTCCGATGCCGCCGGCGATGTCGATGCCGTGATTCTGGAACAGGCTGCGGCGCAGCAGCGCATCGTCGACACCGGCGGGCACGCGCGGTGCGATCACCGTCCACAGGCGATGGGGCTGGGCGACGAACAACCTCAGGCCCAGCTTTTCAAGACCCGCTGCGCAGGCTTCGTGATTGGCCTGGTGGCGCGCGAAACGGTTGTCGAGACCCTCTTCCTCGATGATGGCCAGCGCCTCGCGCAAAGCGTAAAACAATGGGACCGGCGGCGTGTGATGGTAGCGCCGCGACGGCTCATAGTAATCGGCGAGGAGCCGCAGATCAAGGTAATAGGGCACGGGCGCCGGGCGCGCGCGGAGCCGTTCCACTGCGCGCGGCGAGCAGGTGATGGGCGCCAGGCCGGGAGGCGCGCCGAGGGCCTTCTGGGTGCCGCTGTAGGCCACATCGACGCCCATGGCGTCGAGCTCGAGGGGCATGCCGCCCAGGCTGGCGACGCAGTCGGCGATGGTCAGCGCGCCGATTTTGCGCGCCGCCTGGGCGATGGCGCGGCCGTCCTGAAGGGCGCCGGTGGAGGTCTCGGCATGGACGAACGCCGCCACGTCGGGCCGCTCCCGCGTTATGAAATCGGCGGCCTCCTGATCTGAAAAAACCTCGCCCCAGGGCTTGTCGAAGCGTAATAGCTGTGCGCCGCGGCGGCGGCCCATCTCGCACAGGCGTTCGCCGAACATGCCGTTGACAAAGACGGCGAAGCGCGCCCCGGGCGCGACGAAGTTGATCACCGCGGCCTCCATGCCGGCGTGACCGGTGCCGGGGATCACGTGGGTGAACTCGTTGCGTGTGCCCCAGCACAGTTGCAGCCCGCCCCGGATGTGGTCGAAGACTTCGAACAGGTAGGGGTCGAGATGGCCGACGATGGGCTGGCTCAGCGCGGCATAAATGCGCGGATGGAGCGGCGAGGGGCCGGGGCCCAGCAGCAGCCGGGCGGGCGGACGGATCACGGATGACGGAGAGGTCATAAGCTTTTAGTTTATGCTGGGCTGTTCAGGCGTGAAACCGAGCCGCGCGCGGTTGTCTTTCCCTTCGAGCACCCGCTGCCCGGCATGGTCGAATCGCGGGGCCCGCGGGGTCCCCTGCAGGCCGGGCAAAGTCCGATAAAGTAGGAGCAACGTGAGGTTAGTCGCGGATTACCTGTTGTCACCACGCTGCCCGAGCGCACTGACCATCCCAGTCTCTGAAGTGGCCGCGGTGCGTGCATGCTGACCCTCGTCGGTCTCTTCATAGGACTGGCCATCGGCATCACGGGAGTGGGCGGCGGCGTGCTCACCGCGCCGCTGCTGATGCTGTTTTTCGGCATGCCGCCGGGGCCCAGCGTGGGCACGGCGCTGCTGTTCTCGTCGTGCGTGAAAATCCTGTCGGCGGGCCTGTTCACCGCGCGGCGGAAGGTGCACGGGAGGACGCTTGCGTTGCTGCTGGCGGGCGGCGTGCCGGGCGCGCTGATCGGGCCGCTGCTGCTGCGCAAGTTGGCGGTGGGAGGGACGCAGCCGTGGGTGCTGGCGATTGTCGGCGCCACCGTCATGGTGACCGCGGCCTTCGGGCTGCTGCGCGCCTGGAACGGCAGCGAGCATCGCCGGGATCGTTCCCCGATCCTGCCGCTGTTCAGCTTTCCGATCGGTCTGGAAGTCGGGTTCTCCTCGGCCGGAGCGGGCGCGCTGGGCACGGTGGTGCTGTTTCACCTGACCAATCTCGAGCCGGCGCAGGTGGTGGGCACGGATCTGATGTTTGGGCTGGCGGTCTCGGCGTGCGCCGGGGGAGTGCATCTGGCAGGGGGCAATTGGGACCAGGCCGTGCTGATCCGGCTGTTGTCGGGTGGTGTCGTGGGAGCGCTGGCCGGGGCGTTTCTCGCCGGGCGGGTTCCGTCGCGCCCGCTGCGCATCATCGTATTGTGTTGGGCCGTCCTGCTGGGCCTTCTGCTGGCCGGCCAGGGATTACGGAAGGTGTTTTAGTCCGGAACACCGGCTCTCATTCCTGCCGGCGCTCGGGGCGGATCGCATCCACTATGGAAGACTGCTCGGAGTCGAACTACAGCGGATGGACTGACTGATTTTACCCACGCGCCCATGTATACTCGCAGTGACGCCTGCCACGCCGGTACGCGCGGACTGAGGCCTGTCGCAGTTCCGCCGGCGGGTTGGATCCCGTCCGTCTGGTGCATGTCATGCCCTCGGATTCGTATTACCAGCGCATCTCCCGCTGGATGCTGGCGATCTTCCTGGCGACGGCCGCGGCCGTCTGCGTGGCGGGCTATTTCACCTACCGGCAGATGCGCGAGGCCGCGGAGCGGCAGGTTCGCGACCAGCTGACCAGCGTGGCGGACCTGAAGCTGAGCCAGCTTCAGACGTGGTCGGATGAGCGCTTCGAGGACGCCAGAATCGTCAACGCCAACAGGCCCATGATGAACGCCCTGCGCGCGGTCGCCCAGGGCCGGGCTGCGCCGCAACAGAAACAGGCGGTTGTGCATTGGATGGAGACGCTGTGCGCAGGTTCGCGCTATGCCAGCGCATTTTTGTTCGACCGCCATGCAAAACTGATGGCACACACCGGCGGTGCGTACAGCGACGCGACGCAATTCCGCGAGATGGTGGAGCAGGCCATGGGCGCCAAACTCGCCTTGCTGCGCGATTTGCACGCGGACAGCCGCGGCGGCAAGCTCCACCTGGGCTTGAACGTTCCGCTGCGGCTCAAGGCGGAGGGCGAACCCTTCGGTGTTTTCTCCTTGGGGATCGATCCCGACCGGACTTTTTTCCCCATTCTGGACCGGCCACTCGGGCCCGTCAGCGCAGGGGAGACGGTGCTGGTTCGCCGCGCAGGTGACGAAGCCCTGCTGCTGGGCTGGCTGGCGGAAAAAGGAGTCGCCCGCCAGCTGCTGCACATTCCGCTGAGCCGTACCAAAGTCGTCGCCGTCAAAGCCATTCTGGGGCAGCGAGGACTGGTGTCGGGAGTGGACCCAATGGGGCGGCCGATCATGGCCGTCGTGCGCGCTCTGCCCGAGTCCGAGTGGCTGCTGATTTCCAGGATTCCCCTGGCGCGCATTGAAGGGCCGATCCGCCAGCGCGCCATTCCGATTGTGATCGTCATCCTGCTGCTGATCGGGGCGGCCGGCCTGGGCGTCGCCTCTCTGTGGAGGCTGCAGCATCTGCGATTCCTGGAGACGCGGCACAAAGCCGAGTTGGAAAAGGAGGTGCTCGCGAGTCACTACAACTACCTCAGCCGCTCGGCCCTGGACGCGATCCTGCTTGTGGATGAGGACAGCCGGATTCTGGAGACCAACGAAAGGGCGCTGGAGATGTACGGTTACTCCCGCGACGAGTTATTGGACCTGCATATGGCGGCGTTGCGCAGCGCGGAAGGGCGCGCTGCGTTCCAGGAACAGTGGCGGCGGGTGCGGTCGGAATCGGCGCTGCTGTTCGAGACGCAACAGGCGCGCAAGGACGGGTCGGTCTTTCCGGTCGAAACCAACGTCCGCCCGATCGTAGTGGATAGCAGAACATATTACCAGGTGATCGTCCGCGACATCACCGAGCGCAACTGGCAGCGCATGCAACTGGAAAACGCCAACCGCCTTTACGCTGTGCTCAGCGCAAACAACCAGGCGATCGCCAAGGCCGCCACGCAACAGGAGGTTTTCGACAGCGTGTGCCGGATCGGCGTGGAGGAGGGCGGTTTCAGTCTGGTCGTGATCGGCCTGCCGGACGAGGCCCGGACCTTCCTCTGCCCGGTGGCCTGCGCGAAAGTTTCTGAATACTCACCGAGCCCCCTGCCGCTCTCCGCCGAACCAGGCGCGCCGGCCGATCATCCCACCGCCCGGGCCTTCCTCACCGGACGCGTGAGCGTCGTCGACGACCTGGCTACGGATCCCGATCGCACGCCGTGGCAAGTTCGGGCCTGCTCGTTCGGGCTGCGTTCGGTGGTCTGCGTGCCGCTCAGCGGGGAGGGAGCCGTGGTTGGGGTCCTGGCGATTTTCGCGGCCGAACCGCACTTCTTCGACGCCAAGGAGGTCGCGCTGGTCGAGGAGATGGCGGCCGACATCTCCTACGCCGTGGGACGGCTGGAGGAGGAGCGCAAACGCAAGCAGGCCGAGGAGGCGCTGCGCGTCAGCGAGAAGCGTTTCCGCCAGTTGGTGGAGAGCCTGCCCGTGGGCATCCTGGTCCACGTCGAAGCGCGCGTGGTCTACATGAGCCCCGCCGGGCTGCGCATGTTCCGGGCGTCTTCCCTGGACGACGTCGTGGGCCAGCCGATTTACAGCTTGATCCATCCCGACTGCCACGAGGCTGTCCGGGAGCGCGCGGGCTACGGCCCGGACACTTCTTCTCCGACCATGGAGGAGCGCTATGTACGGCTGGATGCGACGACGTTTGACGTGGAGGTCTCCGCCGTGCCGGTCGAGATGGATGGGCAGGCCGCACGTCTGGTCTTTTTCATGGACATCACGCAGCGCAAGCAGGCCGAGGAAGAGCGGGCCCGGCTGGAACTGCAGTTCCTCCAGGCGCAGAAAATGGAGAGCGTGGGCCGCCTCGCCGGAGGCGTGGCCCACGACTTCAACAACCATCTGACCGTCATCAACGGCTACTGCGAGATGCTGCTCTCGGCGCTGCCGGCCGGCGACCCGATGCGGGCCGAGGTGGCCAGCATCCGGACGGCGGGCCAGCAGGCGGCGGAGTTGGTCCGGCAGTTGCTCGCCTTCAGCCGCAAACGCGTGATCGAGCCGAAACAGATCAACCTGAACCACCTGGTGCTGGAGTCGCGCCGGATGCTCGAGCGCCTGATCGGCGAATCTGTCGAATTTGAAACCGTGCTCGACCCGCGGCTGGGCGACGTCCTGGCCGACCCGACGCAGATCTTGCAAATCCTGATGAACTTGGCGGTCAACGCGCGGGACGCCATGGGCGCCGGGGGGCGGCTGACCATCGAAACCCGCAACCTGCAGGTCGATGCGGCGCAGGCGGCGCGCAACGTCGGGGCGCGGCCCGGCGATTTCGTCCGCCTGGCCGTTTCCGATACCGGGGTCGGCATGGACGCCGACACCCTGCGCCACGTCTTCGAGCCGTTTTTCACCACTAAGCCCCAGACCGTGGGCACGGGACTCGGCCTCTCCACGGTGTACGCCATCGTCCATCAGAGCAACGGCTGGATCGAAGTGCAGAGCGCGCCCGGAGCCGGCGCCTGCTTCCGCATCTTCCTGCCGCGCGCGACGGGCACGGCAGCGCCGGAACCGGAAGCCGCGCCCATGCATGTCGCCTCGGCCGGACGCGAGACGGCGCTGCTGGTGGAGGATCAGCCGCAGGTGCGCGAGCTCTGCGCAACGATTCTGCGGGGCCACGGCTACACGGTGCTGGAAGCCGCCAGCGGGGCCGAGGCGTTGGCCGTCGCCGCCGCCCATTCCGGCGCCATCGAGATACTCGTTTCAGACGTTTTGATGCCCGGCATGACGGGGCCGCAATTGGCCCGCGAGCTGCGGGCTCAGCGCCCGGCGGTGAAGGTCCTGTACGTCTCCGGCTATGCCGCCGGCGCCCAGTTGGAGGAACCCCTGGCGGGCGACAACTTCCACCACCTGGACAAACCCTTCACCCCCGCCGCCTTGGCGGCCAAAGTGCGCGAAGTGTTGCAGGCCTGAACGCGCCTGCCCGCGCCGCCGCCCGCCACATTCCCGGCCGCGGCAACAAAAACGCCCGGCCTTGCCGCCGGGCGTTCCTTCGCCATGTGAATGTTCGCGCCCGCTCAGTCGCCGAAGCTGCCGATCTCCTCGCGCTGTTCGGTCTCCGCCGCAGCCGGCTTGGCAGCGGCCTGGATCCCGCCGTTGGGTCCGGCAATCTGAACCAGGTTCAACTCGGGCTCCTTCAGGATGTGCTTCTTGTAGAGCGCCAGCATCTTGGCGTTCTCCTCATCCTGCATCTTCTTCAGCCGCTCGTCGCGCGCCCGCATCTTCTCCTCGCGCGCCGTCTTGGCGATCCCCAGCTTGTCCAGGTCGTGCTGCACCTCTGTGGTGACGATCTCCTCGCGCAGCACCAGCGCATGCTCGGTGGAATTCAGCGCCACTTTCTTGCCGCCGGCGAAGATCTCGTGCCGCCCGTGCTCCTCGTACCATTTGGTCAAAGTGGCAGTCATGTGCATCTTCTCGACGATATTGCGCCAGCCGACGCCGGTATTGTAAGCGCAGAAGCTGATCTCGCCCTCCTGAGTGGCATAGGGAATGATGCACTGCTCGGTGCGCCGGAAATCGTAGTTGAACAGATCCTGGAACCACATCCCGGCGATGAACAGGAAATTCCAGCGGTCCTTGCGCCGCCGCTCGATGTCCTCCTTGGTGCGCCCCGCGCCGGTCTTGCCATAGGTCTGGCCCGTGGCGCCGAAGGTCTTGTCGAACTTCTGCAGCAGGTCGGCCAGCTTGAAGTGCTTGGGCGCGGTGAACGGGTTGTAGTTGCGCATCAGCGACAGCGCCATGCCCGCCACCGAGAGAAACCGTCCGCGCGCCGCATCGTTGATCCGCTGAATGTCGCGCGCCAGCCGGTCGCCGTTCAGGAACGCCGTCACCGGCACCGCTTCCTTGGTTTCCTTGTCGATCATCACGCCCATGCCCACGCCGCAGTTGGGATGGCAGCCGCAGCTCAGGTGGCCCCAGTCGGCCGCCGGCCCGTGCACCAGGTCGGCCCAGTCGGAGAACGTGCCCATGAACGATATCGGGTACCAGTCGCGCGTCGGCTCGCCCAGCCCGGTCTGCTTCTTGACGTCGTGCGCCAGGTGCGAAAGCGTGTAGCGCTGGGCCTGGCGGCGCTCGTCGGTGACGGCCTCATCGCGCCCCGTGAACGACACCGGCTGGAAGCTCAGGAAGCTGATCTTCTTGGGGTTGTCGAGCGCGAACTGGATGATCCGTCCCACCTGCTCGTTGTTGATGCCGTTGATCAGCGTGATCACCGGCACAATGTCCACCCCCGCCGAGTGCAGGTTCTCGATCGCCCGCAGCTTCACGTCGAACAGGTTGCCCACCTTGCGGTGCGAATTGGCCGCGTTGCCGATCCCGTCAAACTGCAGGTAGGCGTATCGCAGGCCGGCCTCGGCCGCCTTCTCGCAAAACTCCTTCGACTTGGCGAACTCGATCCCGTTGGTCGCCGCCTGGGTCGACTTGTAGCCCACCTGCACGCAGTACCGTAGCGCGTCCAGGAAATACGGCGACAGCGTCGGCTCGCCGCCCGAAAACTGCACCGACATCTGGCGGTGCGGCTTGATCCGCAGCGCGTTGTCGAGCATCGTCTTGATGTCTTCCCAGCTCAGCTCGTGTACGAACCCCACCTGGTTGGCGTCCATGAAGCACGGGTCGCACATCATGTTGCAGCGGTTGGTCAGGTCGATCGTCAGCACCGCGCCGCGCCCGTGCGTGATCGTCGATGAGCCGTGATGATGCAGGTCGGCGTCGTTGTGGGCGCGAATGTCGCGCCCCGGGAAGACCTCTTCCAGGTGCTTGAAAAACGCCGTGTCGATCGCCATCACGTCCTCGAAGCGGCCGTGAATCGGGCACTCCTTCACCATCAGGATCTTGCCGTCGCGCTCGATGATCTGGGCCTTGATTTCGCCCGGCCGCTCGTTCACCAGAATGCTGAGCTCCTTCTTGCCGTCAATCACCTGCTGGCGGATCTCCGGAATGCACTTGGGGCACAGCGAATCCGTCGTCCGCGGCCAGCCCAGCTTGGGCTTCATCTTTTCGTACGATTTCAGTAGCGGCTGTTCCGACCACTTCGGCGTAAAGCCCGGGTTCTGCTTGATCTGGTTCAGTGTGTCAAAGGCCTGCCACACGACGTTCGCCGCCACGGACGCAGCCTTCTCGACATACTTTACAGGTTTATGCATGATTCAAACGGCTCCCTCACCACCATGATCCGGACGGATTTCTTCTCCTCTGAATTTTACGCAAATCGACCGCCAGGGAATACCAACTCTGGTCGAATGGGGAGGAATAGACCCCGATTGGTGATATCCCGCGCCGAACGGCACCCCCAGTACTAGGCCCTGGAGCGTAGTAGCATGATTTGCATGGAGATAGCGCCGCAGCGCGAGACCCCCACCCGGCGACGGTTCATTGAACTCGCCCGCGCCTGCGGCTTCGAGCTCGCCGGCGTCGCCCCGGCCCTCCCCCTGTCCAAGTTTGTCTTTTATCGGCAATGGGTTGAGGCCGGCCTAGCTGGCCCGATGGACTACCTGGCCGACCATCGCCTCGCCGCCCGCGCCGACCCGCGCCAGCTCCTGCCCACGGCGAAAAGCGTCCTCTGCGTCGGCAAGTTATACAAAACAAAAGAGCCGGAACCCGCGCCCGGCTCCGGAAGAGTCTCCTGCTACGCCTGGGGCTCCGGCGACTACCACGACGTCCTCCGCGCCGCCCTGCAACGCCTCCTCGACGCCCTGCAAGCAGCCTGGGGTGCCTTCGACGCCCGCCTCTGCGTCGACACCGCGCCGCTGCTCGAGCGCGCCTATGCCCAGGCCGCCGGCCTCGGCTGGATCGCCAAGAACACCTGCCTGATCAACCAGCCCCTCGGCTCCTGGTTATTCCTGGGCGAGATCCTCGTCTCCGTCGCCCTCCCGCCCGACTCGTCCCCACCCGGCCGCTGCGGCGTCTGCCGCCGCTGCATCGACGCCTGCCCCACCCAGGCCCTGGTTCCCCATCCCGGCCCCTCCGGCCCGAGGTGGCAGCTCGACGCCCGCCTCTGCATCTCCACCCTCACCATCGAGCAGCGCGGCCCCACGGCCGAGCCCCTGCGCGCCCCCACCGGCGACCTGCTCTTCGGCTGCGACATCTGCCAGGACGTCTGCCCCTGGAACTCCCGCGCGCCCGTCACCGCGGAACCCGCCTTCCAGCCCCTCCACGCCCGCCCCGACCCCGTCGCCATCGCCTCCCTTACCGACACCGAATTCCGCGCCCGCTTCCGCCGCACTCCGCTCTGGCGCGCCCGCCGCTCCGGCCTGCTCCGCAACGCCGCCACCGTCATGGGCAACTCCGGCGACCCGCGCTGCCGCCCCGTTCTCGAGCGCCTCGCCGCCTCTTCCGATCCCGGCGTCGCCGAACACGCCCGCTGGGCTCTCCGGCGCCTCGGGCAGTCCGCCGCGCCGCCGGTTCCCGGCCCCGCCGGCATCGAATTCCAGCCTGAAAATCCCAAGCCCAACGCCGCTGCGGAATGCCGGCCTGAAATGCCGCTGTGAATTGCCAATATGAAAGGATGGAGAGCGCATGCGGGCCGTCACACTTCTGCTGGCGCTGCTCGCCGCGGCGCCGCCGCGGAGCGCGCCGCCGTCGCCCCGGCCGCCGCTCGACCCTCTCGTCGCCGCGGGCTTCGAACACTTCTACAACATCGAATACCCCGAAGCCATCTCCATCTTCCAGCGCGCCATCGCCGCCCGCCCCGCCGATCCCGACCGCTACAACCACCTCGCCGAAGCCGTCCTTTTCGGCATGATGTACCGCTGCGGCGCCCTGGAAAGCCAGATGGTCACCGGCGGCAACCCCTTCCTCCGTCGGCCCAAAATGGAGCCCACCCCCGACGAGCAGCGCCTCTTCTCCAGCTCCATCGACACGGTGCTCGATCTGACCGACAAGACCCTCGCCGCCCATCCCAACGACGAAGACGCCCACTACGCCCAGGGCATCGCCCTCGGCTTCCGCAGCACTTACGAATACCTGGTGCGCAAGGCCTGGCTGGACGCCCTCCGCGACGCTACCGCTGCCCGCAAGCTCCACAACCGCGTCACCGAGATGGACCCCGCCCGCGTCGACGCGCGCATGATGCAGGGCATGCACGACTACCTGGTCGGCTCGCTGCCCCTCTTCTACCGCATGATCGGTTTCCTCGCCGGCTTCCACGGCGATCGCGAGCAGGGCATCCGCGCCCTCCGCCTGGTCGCCGAAAAGGGCGTCGACAACAAAGTCGATGCCCGGATCCTGCTCGGCGTCATCGCCCGCCGCGAGCGCCGCCCGTGGGAGGTCATCCCTCTGATCGAGCAGCTCCACGCCCGCTACCCGCGCAACTTCCTCGTCCTGTTCGAGCTCTCCCAGATGTACGCCGACATGGGTGACAAGGACAAAGCCCTCCAGGCCCTCGACGACATCGACCGCCTCAAGCGCACCGGCGCCCCCGGCTTCCGCACCCTCCCCCAGGAGCGCATCCAGTTCGCCCGTGGCAATCTCCTCTTCTGGTATGAGGACTTCGACGCCGCCATCGGCCAGCTCCAGCGCGCCACCGCCCACGCCGCCGCCCTCGACCCCAACTCCGGCCCCTCCGCCTGGCTCCGCCTCGGCCAGTGCTACGACATCCGCGGCCGCCGCCAGGACGCCCTCCAGGCCTACACCGCCGCCATTGCCTTCACCCCCGCCTCCGACCCTGCCCACGAGGCCCGCAAATACCTCTCCTCCCCCTTCACCCTCGCCCAAAAGCACGAAATTGACCGCGCTACCAAAGTCCAGGTGCCGTAGGGGGGATCGGCATGCTTCCCGTGCTTGACACGCGGGCTTAAGATCAATCAGGGAGTCCGCATTTGCGCGCCTGTCAAGAATGTTCTTTGAAAACCGAACAATTAGCGAATATCTGCCCGAAAGATAGCCTCTTAAGTCTTTGTATCTAAAAAGCAAAGTCGATATTTGGCTTTGATCCTCTCAAAACGCGTTTTTGCATCGTGGCGCAGACATTCCTGTCTGCCGCGTCGGCATTCTTGCCGACGTTTGGTCCCCCCAGCCGGGTTCCATTTTCAGCGCCTGGTCTTTCGACCGGCCGACGCCCCGGTCAAAACAACTTGACAGCGGGTCTAAGCTGAGGGTGGTAGCCCGCTCTTGCGGTCCGTCATCAGTGCTCTTCGAAAAATGAATATATAGCGAATAATCTATCGGAGGATAGCCATTTAAGTCCCTTATTCTAAAAAGAAAAGTCGACATTTGGCTTTGTTCCTCTCTTTTTTGTTTTTTGCGCCTTCTGGGCTGCCGCAGGGAGCCCGCCGGGGATCCCGTTCCCATCACAATCTCGCCGACCGGTAGCGGCTTCGTGTTATGCTCCCACCCATGGGCTTTGTGCAGGAATTCAAGGAATTCGCCGTCAAGGGCAACGCCATCGACCTCGCCGTCGGCGTGGTGATCGGTGCCGCCTTCGGCAAAATTGTCAACTCCCTGGTCGAGGACATCATCAACCCGCTCGTCGGTATCGTCACCGGCGGCGTCGACCTGGCCAACCAGTTCGTGGTTCTGAGCAATCCCAAGCACGCGGTTTTCACCAACCTCGCCGAAGCCAAGAAAGCGGGCGTGGTGGTGCTGGGCTACGGCAACCTTATCAACAACGCGGTCCAGTTCCTGATCGTCGCCTTGGCCATCTTCGTCGTCATCAGGCAGGTCAATCGCTTTACCAAACTGGAAGGCGACAACCTGCCCAAACCGGCGGCCTAGCTGGAAGTGGTCTGGCATCATGCATGATGGAAGCTAAGCAGACCCCTTACTCCCTTTATGCTGCCGCCCACTATCTTTCGCGAATACGACATCCGCGGCCTGGCCGACCTCGAATTGCCCGCTGCGGGCGTCGAGCAACTGGGGCGCGGGCTGGGGACATTCCTGCGCCGGAATAAAGGCCCGCGCGTCAACGTCGGGCGCGACGTGCGCCTCAGTTCGCCGCGACTCCATGAGTCCCTCGTGCGCGGCCTCCGCGCAGCCGGCTGCGATGTGACCTCGATCGGCGCCGCGCCGACCCCGCTGCTTTACTACTCGGTCCATCGCGTGGCAGCCGACGGCGGCGTCATGATCACCGGCAGCCACAATCCGCCCCAGTACAACGGCTTCAAAACGATGATGGGCGACGGCACCATCTACGGCGCCCAGATCCAGGAGATCGAACGCATCGTCCGCGAGGGCGACTTTGAAACCGGCGCCGGCGCCTTCGCCAAGTTCGACGCGCTCACTCCGTACGTCGCCGAAATTGCGCCGCAATTCAAATACCCGCGCCGCGTCAAGGCGGTCTTCGACACCGGCAACGGCGTGGCCGGACCGGCTCTGCGCAAGCTCCTGCCGTTGCTGAATGTGGAACCGGTGGAGCTGTTCTTCGAACCCGACGGCCGCTTTCCGAACCACCATCCCGATCCGACCCTCGAGCCGAACCTCGAAGCCCTCCAGCGCGCAGTGGCCGCTACGGGCGCCGAGCTGGGGCTGGCCTTCGACGGCGACGGCGACCGGCTGGGCGCGGTGGACGAGCACGGCAACGTCATCTGGGGCGACACGCTGCTGCTGATCTTCGGCCGCGAGATCCTGACGCGCCACCCCGGCGCGACCTTCATCGGCGAGGTCAAGTGTTCGCAGGTGATGTACGACGAGCTGCGCCGCCTGGGCGGCAACGCCGTGATGTACAAGACCGGCCACTCGCTCATCAAGGCGAAGATGAAGGAGCTGCACGCCGCGCTGGCCGGCGAGATGTCGGGCCACATGTTCTTCGCTGACCGCTACTACGGCTATGACGACGCGCTCTACGCCGCCTGCCGGCTGATCGAGATCGTGGCCGCCAGCGGCCGTCCGCTTTCGGCGCAGACCGAGATGCTGCCCCAGCTCTTCGTGACGCCGGAGCTGCGTCTCGACTGCCCCGACGACAGGAAGTTCGAAGTGGTGGAACGCGTCAAGGCCTACTTCCAGACGCGCCAGGAAGTGATCGACGTGGACGGCGTGCGCATGCTGTTCCCGCACGGCTGGGGCCTGGTGCGCGCCTCCAATACCCAGCCCGTGCTGGTGCTGCGGTTCGAGGCGACGACGCCGGAGCTGCGCGACGCCTATCGCCAGGAGGTCGAAGCCGTGGTCGCCGAGGCGATGGCGGTGGTCCAAACGCGCTCTTGACCGCCCTACCCTCAGCGCGCCGGAGCGTCCGTCCGGCCAGCCAGCGGCCGCACCGCGCCCGGTCCGCATAGCCCGACGCCGACCTTCTGCAGCGCCGTGAGGAAGTTGAAGAACACGGCGTAGATGGTCTTTTCCGCCACCGGCTGGCGGCCCGGCAGGCGGAAATGGGCCGGGAGCTCTTTCAACAGTTGGATCGACAGTGCCTTGGGGTTGACCCGGCCGGGCGCATCGAAGCGGTTGGCCACGAAGAAGGGGGTCTGGAGGACGGCGCCGGTGCGGCCATCGATGTAAAAGGTGCAGCGCGAGAACCAGCCGGTGTTGGCCGTGTCGGCGGCGTCGAACACCAGCAGCGGACCTTCGCGGTCAGGCGCTTTCAGCAGCACATTGAGCACCCGCGGCTGGTCGTCGATTTCGATCTCGAAGCCGCTCTCGTGCGCCCCCTGGCGCAGGAGCTCCTGGTCAAACTCGAGGGCCACGTACTGGTGCTTCCCGGCCTGGATGAGCTGCATCGTGTACTTCCAGTCTAGACTCTCGGCAAGGGTGCGGATAGCTTTCAAAACGACATTGCGACCAAGACTTGTGCCGGGCCGGGCCGCGGACGGCTTATGATGGGCGGTGAATGCACGCCCTGGAAACTGCTGGCGCGGCGCTGATCCTGTTCGATATCGACGGCACGCTAATCCGCCGCGCCGGGCCGCAGCATCGCGCCGCGCTGGAGGGCGCGCTGCTGCGGGTAACGGGACTGCGAGCCACTACGGAGGGCATCCCCGTGCAGGGGATGCTCGATCGCGACATTCTGCGCGCCATGCTCGGCGCGGCGGGCGCGTCGCAGCGGGTGATGCAGCGCCACATGGCCGCGATTGTGCGCCAGGCCCAGCGGCTGTACCGCAAAACCTGCCCCGATCTGCGGGCGCGGGTCTGCCCGGGCGTGCGGCGGCTGCTCCGAACTCTGCGGCGCAGCGGCGTGCCGGCCGGATTGGTGACGGGCAACCTCAGCCGCATCGGATGGCGCAAGATGGAGCGCGCGGGACTGCGCGGCTACTTCCGTCTGGGCGCCTTCTCCGAGCAGGGCCGCACGCGCGCGGAGCTCGCCGGGCGGGCCTGGGCCGAGGCGCGCCGGCGGGGCTTTGTTCGCCCCGGCGCGCGCGTGGCGCTGATCGGCGACCATCCCAACGACATCGCCGCGGCGCGCGCCAACGGCATGCTCAGCGTGGCCGTGGCCACGGGCGTCGTACCATGGGAAGAGTTGCGCCCGCACGCGCCCGACATTCTGCTCGAGGACCTGCGCGGGCTCGATCTGGAGACGCTGCTGTGCCACGGGCGATAAATCGCGCCGCTGCGCTGGCGGCCCTGCTGCTCAGCCTGGCCGGCTGCGATCGGCTGTATCACCAGCGCCTGGTCTACGCGATCACCGGGACGACGCTGATCGACGGCGAGGTGCAGCCGCCGATCGAGGACGCGACGGTGGTTGTGGATGACGGCCGGATCACGGCCATGGGGCCGGCCTCCGAGGTCGCCATTCCGCGCAACGCGGACCTCATCGACGGCCGCGGCAAATTCGTCTTCCCCTCGAGCCTCGAACAGCCGCTCAAGCCCGGCGGGCCGGCCGATCTGATCCTGTACACCGTCAACCCCACGCGCGACTCTGATTACAAGGGCAAACTCGCCGGCCGGATGGACAATGGCCGCTGGTGGAGCGCCGACGATTCGCCTCTGCGCAAGGCCGCGCCGCAACGCTCCCTGGACCGCCGCTATTGAAGCGGCAACCGGCTGCCGGCGACCTCCCGGAACGGGCCTGGAACGCCTGGGCGCCCCACGACCTAGGGACCATCCCGGCGCAGGATGCCGGGTTACTCCAGAACGAGCACTTCGATTCGGCTCGGAGCCGCCGCTGAACGGGAGATCCGCTCGGTGGCGGGCACGAAATCCTCAGGTTTGGCGAAGGGGATGCTCGGCACGAACCTCTGCGGATTGCGGTCCACCAGCGGGAACCAGGAGCTCTGCACCTGGACCATGATGCGATGGCCCGGCCGGAAGGTGTGGAAGATGTCCGGCATGTCGTAGTCGATCTCGACGAACTGGTTGGCAGGCAGCGGCTGGGGATGCTCGAAGCTCTTCCAGAAGCGGCCGCGGAAGGGCTCGCCGCGCACCAGTTGCTGATAGCCGCCCAACTGCACCCGGGTCGGGTTCGGCGACGGGTTGGGCGTATCGCCGGGATAGACGTCGATCAGCTTCACCACCCAGTCCGAGTCGCTGCCGGAGGTGGAGGCCTGCAGACGCACGCCGAGCGGTCCGGCCAGCGTGAGGGCGGTGTCGAGCGGCGGGGTCTGGTAAACCAGAACGTCGGGCCGGCGGGCGGCGAAGCGCTGGTCGTCCACCATGTACTCCGGAACCATTCCGAGGGCTATGAAAGACGTGAACGGGACCGGCCGGGCGGGGTCGCTGACGTACTCGTCGAAACCAGCGGACTCGCGCGGTGGATCGAAGGCCAGCCCGCCGCCCTGGCGCAGATATAGGGTCCGGCGATGCGCGGCCGGCGGCGGCCAGGCGGCGAATTGACGCCAGCGGTTGGTGCCGGTCTCGAACACCCACGCGGCGGGGAGCTTCGGGTCCTCGCCGTCGCGCAGCCACTTCTCAAAGAACCGCGTCTCGATGGAGTTCTCAAAGTACTCCGCGGGCAATTGGCCGAACTGAACGGGGCCCAGGTGGTCGACCCCCTCGTCGTGCCAGCCGCCATGCATCCACGGGCCCATCACCAGGACGACGGGCGAGCGCGGGCTGCGCGTGGAGGCGGCGCGGTACAGCCGCAGCGGCCCCTGCAGATCCTCGGCGTCGAACCATCCGCCCACGTCCAGCACGGCGGGCTGAATGTCGTGCAGATGCGGCTCCAGGCTGCGCGAGCGCCAGAACTCGTCGTAGGATGTGTGCTCCAGCAGGTCGCTGAAATACGGATTGCGGTGCTGGTAATAGCGCTCCTCGGCATTGGAGAGCGGACCCATGCCGAGATAGAACGCATAGCCGTCGCGGGTGCCGTAATCGAAGCGCGCCCGACGCTCGTCGGGATGCGCGGTGCTGGTCATGTTGAAGAACCAGTAGAAGCCGAAATTGGCGGCCAGGAAAAACGCGCCGTTATGGGCATAGTCATCGCCCAGGAACAGGTCGACCATCGGCGCCTGCGGAGAGACCGCCTTCAAGGCCGGATGCCCCGCGAGCAGCCCCGCCGCGGCGTAGAAGCCGGGGTAGGAGGTGCCGTACAGGCCCACGCGGCCATTGTGGCCGGGGATGTTCTTGAGCAGCCAATCGATGGTGTCGTAGGTGTCGGTGCTCTCGTCGATATCCCGCGGCCCATGCCGGCCGTTGAGCTGCGGCCGCATCTCGACGAACGTGCCTTCGCTGCGGTAGCGGCCCCGCACGTCCTGGTACACGAAGATATAGCCGGCGCGGGCCAGCGCCGCGCAAGGCCCCAGCGTGGAACGATAGCTGTTCTCGCCGCGCGGGCCGGCGCCGTAGGGCGTGCGTTCCAGCAGAATCGGAACTGCGTGCGCAGTGACCTTAGGCGTGTAGACCAGCGTGTACAATCGCACGCCGTCGCGCATCGGGATGCGGAACTCCTGCTGGGCGTAATTGGCCCGGATCCATTCCAAGCCTTGGCCGAGCAGCGAGCTGGAAACCAGGAGCAGGACACATAACAGGCGTCGCGGGCTCATGAAAGACAGTCTACGGGGCCGCGCGAGCGAATGCTCGGCGCGGCGGGCATGCTTTACAATGGAATCGGACGTACGAGGCAGTCCTCAAAGGCTTCGTACTTACCAGGGGCGGCCGCGACTTCCTCCTCCTCCCGTGGCCGCCCTGAATGATTGACGTCACGGTCCGTTCCAGGCGTGAAATGCTATCCTCCGCTCGGAGGCGCCTGCGCTTGAGGACCATCATCGAGCCGTTCCGCATTAAGAGTGTCGAGCCGTTGCGGCAGACCACGGCCGATGAGCGCGCGGCACTGCTGGCCGAGGCGGGCTACAACCTGTTCCGGCTGCGTGCCGCCGACATCCTGATCGACCTGCTGACCGATTCGGGCACCAGCGCCATGTCCACTGAGCAGTGGGCGGCGATGATGCGCGGCGATGAAAGTTACGCCGGCAGCGCCAGTTACTTCCGGCTGAAGAGCGCGGCCGACGATCTGATGGCCTTCCGGCACGTGATCCCAACGCACCAGGGCCGCGCCGCGGAGCGCATCCTGTTCAGCGTGCTATGCAAGCCCGGTTGCGTGGTGCCCAACAACACGCACTTCGACACCACCCGCGCCAACATCGAGTTCACCGGCGCCCGGGCGGTGGACCTGATCCCGCCCGAGGCGCGCGACACGCAGGCCCAACTGCCCTTCAAGGGTGACATGGACACTGCGGCGCTGGATTTGTACCTCTCCGGCACCCAACTGCATCCAAAGAAGTAGACTGGCCGCGAGGGATTTCGGAGGGTCCGTTACAATGAGATTTACTCCTCTTGCAATGCGATTCGGAGCTGTCGTTGCGGTTGTGTTCGTGGCCCCGGCCGTGGCCCCGGCGGCCGTGGCGCAGGACGACTCCGCCGCGGCGCAGCGGCTGTATGACCGGACCGAGTACCAAGCAGCGCTGGCCATCCTGAAGAAAGTTGAGCCCAAGAGCGCCGCGGATTGGGAACTCGAGGGGCGCTGCCGCTACATGCTGGGCGATTTCAAGCCGGCCACCGATCTGTTCGAAAAAGCTGTCCGCCTGGAGCCCGCCTCATCGGACCACTATTTGTGGCTGGGACGCGCCTGGGGCCGGCGCGCCGAGACCAGCGTCTTCTTCATGGCGATTAAATACGCGGCCAACGCGCGCCAGAACTTTGAGCAGGCGGTGCAGCTCGATCCCGGCAACAAGGACGCGGTGGATGATCTGTTCTCTTATTACCTGAGTGCGCCAGGCTTCCTCGGCGGCGGTATCGACCGCGCGCTGCGGCTGTCGGATGTCATCCACAGAAACGATCCCGTCGAATACCACTGGGCGCTGGCTCAGATCGCGATCGAACGCCGCCAGTACGATCTGGCCGAGGGGCAGTTGAAAAAAGCGGTCGACCTGGCGCCGCGGCAGGTCAGCCGGCTCGTGGAACTGGCCAGGTTCCTGGCCGGCCAGGGCCGCATCGGGGAAAGCGAAGCGGCCTTCGATCGGGCGGCGCGCATCGATCCCGGCGACAAGAAGCTGCTGTTCGGACGCGCCGAAACGTATGTGAAAAGCGGCCGCAACCTGGGCACGGCCAGGCAGCTCCTCGAAGCTTACCTGCGCGCCCCGCTGACCCCCGACGATCCGTCCCGCGACCAGGTGCGCGAACTTCTGCAGCGCGCCTCCGGCGGAAGCGACTAGGCGGAATGCATCTTGGTCTTCCATTCCTCGGCGAGGCGCTGAATTTCAGCTTTCAGGCGCTGCGGGCCAACAAGATCCGCACGGCCTTGACGGCCCTGGGGCTGTTGATCGGCAACGCCTCGGTGATCCTAGTGGTCACCATTTCCATCACCAGCCGCGACCTGATTCTGGATAAGATCCGCGGCGTGGGGTCGAACCTGATCTACGCGCAGTACGACTCCGGCCCGGTCGATGCCGTTAAGTACGACGCCGATTTCATCAAGCTGGCCGACGTGGACGCGGTGCGGCGCAGCCTCGGCTCGCGCATCATCGCCGCCTCGCCCGTGATCGCCTCCAATGACCGTCTGACGATCGCCGGCAAGGAGCGCGACGTGCACATCATCGGCTCGGACGAGGACTACGCCGCGGTGCGCAATCTGCAATTGCTCGCCGGGCGCTTCTTCGATCCCTCCGACGTCACGCTGCGCCAGAAGGTGGCTCTGCTCGACGACAAGCTGGCCGGCAAGCTGTTCGGCTCGCCGCAGGTCTCCGTCGGTCAGATCGTCAAGCTGCACCAGTTGCAGTTCACCGTGGTGGGCGTCTTCAAGGAACGCACTTCGACCTTCGGCCTCTCGGAACTGGGCGAAGGCGGAGCCGCGATGATCCCGATCCCGGTGTACCGCATGTTCGACCGGATCGAGCGCGTGGACCCGCTGTACATCCAGGCGCGGTTGGCCGGCGACGTGCCCGCCGTCACCGAGGTCGTGGCCCGGGTGATCGCCTCGCGCCACCGGCCGGGCGCGCGTTACATCGTGCAGAACCTGGGCGCGCTGCTGGATGCGGCCGGCGCCATCGCCAACGTGCTGACGGTGGTGCTGATCCTGGTGTCGGCCATCGCCCTGGTCATCAGCGGCATCGGCATCATGAACATCATGCTGGTGACGGTGACGGAGCGGACCCGCGAGATCGGCCTGCGGATGTCGCTGGGAGCCTCGCAGCAGGATGTGCTGCTGCAGTTTCTGTTGGAGGCGGTGCTGCTCAGCGTGGGCGGGGGCGTGCTGGGGATCGTAGCCGGCCTGACCCTGCCGCTGGCGGCGAACCTGCTGCAGGACCAGGTGCAGATCCCGATTTCGACGCTCTCCATCGCGGTGGCCTTTGTGGTGAGCTTCGCAGTGGGCATCGTGTTCGGAATCTTGCCGGCCCAGCGCGCCGCGCGGCTGAATCCCACGGAGGCGCTACGCTACGAGTAGCGCCATGAAGAGACCCATTCTCGTCCTTTGCTTCACCTTCGCCGCCGGCTCGCTGGCGGCGGAGAATGTAACTCTGAGCTTGAAACAGGCCGTGGATATGGCCTTGCGCCAGAATCCCGACATCGCGCTGGCCCGCCTGGAGGAGCAACGCGCCGTGCTGGGCGTCCAGGCGGTGCGGGAACCGCTGCTGCCGCGGGTTTTCGCCGGCAGCGGGCTGGCTTACTCGAGCGGCTTCCCGATGAGCATCGAGGGCTCGGCGCCGTCGGTCCTCCAGGCCCGGGCGGAACGCACGATGTACTCCCGGCCGCAGGGTTATCTGGTGGCCGAGGCCCGCGAAACGGCCGTGAGCGCGAGCTACTCGACCTCCGCCACGCGCGAGGAGGTGGCGCTGCGCACCGCCACCTTGTTCCTGGACCTGGAAAAAGCGACGCGGGCCATCGATCTGGCCTCTAAACAGGCCGAAGAAATGGACCGCGTCGAGGCGCTGGTCCGGCTGCGCGTGGCCGAAGGGAAAGAGGAGGAAATCGAGGCCCGGCGGGCCGCGCTGAACGTGGCGCGGGCGCGGCAGAAGGTTGAGCTGCTGAGGAGCCAGCGCCGCCGGCTCTCCGCCTCGCTGTCCACGGTGCTGGGTCTGAACGGGGCCGATCGGATCATTCCGGCCAACGAGGAGCGGGCCCGTCCGGAGCTGCCCTCCAGCGTGGAAGCGAGCGTGCTGGAGGCTCTGCGGGACAATCCCGAGATCCGCAAGCTGGAGTCCGAGCTGGCCGCCAAGAACCTGCAAATGCGAAGTTTCAAGGCGATGCGCTACCCCAAAGTCGACCTGGTCGCGGAATACGGCCTGTTCGCCAAGTTCAATAACTACACCGAATTCTTCCGGGCCTTCCAGAGGAACAACGGCGAGATCGGCGTCGCCGTCAGCGTTCCGATTTTCGCCAACGCGCAGGACCTCGCCCAGGCCGCGCAGGCCAGTGTCGACAGCCAGCGGATCAAGACCGAGCTGGACCGGCTGCGCGGGCGCGTCGAAGCCGATACGCGGGAGGCCTGGGAGGAGATCCGCGAGGCCGGGACGGCCGCCGAAGTGGCGCGCCTGGACCTCGACCTGGCCCGCGAGCAGGTGAATCTGCTGCTGGCGCAGCTCGAAGCCGGGAAGGCGACGCTGAAGGACGTCGAGGAGGGCCGTTATGCCGAGCATGAGCGCTGGATGCAGCTCTACGACGCCCGCACCGGACTGGAGCATGCGCAGTTTCAATTGCTGCGGCAGACCAGAATGCTGGTGGCCGCGCTGCGCTGAGTGCGGCTGGGCCGGGTTCATGCGCGGACTGCCCCGCGGCCTCGCATCCGGCCTGCCATCGGCGCGCCGGCGGCCGCGCCACCCTTAGTACTAATAGGGGTGCATGCTTGTGGCGTGCCGTGTATCCTGTAACTGATTGATAGTCGAGGACGGGGACCGATGGACGGGAGTGTAGAAAGGATGAACCGCAGAAAATTCCGCTGGTTGTGGGCGCTCGTGTGCCTGCTGGTTGTGCTGCAGGGCTGCTGGCGCGATCCCGCTACGGTGAAACGGCGGTACGTGGCCAACGGCGATAAGTATTTCGCCCAGGGCAAGTACAGGGAAGCGTCGCTCATGTACCGCAGCGCGCTGCGCAAGGACCTGAAGTATGGCGAGGCCTACAGCAAGCTGGGTGAGTCCGAGCTGCGCCGCGGTGAGATTCAGACCGCGCTGCAGGCTTTCACGCGGGCGCTAGAACTGGCGCCCAATGACGAAAACCCTCCCAGCCGCCTGGCGGACATCTGGCTGGCCTACTATGGAGCCCCGAAAGGACACAACGCAAAAACGCTGGCGCAGGTGGAAAGCCTCGCCACGCAATTGCTGAAACGCAATCCGAACTCCTACAACGGCCAGCGGCTCACGGGTTTTCTGGAAGTGGCCCGGTCGGATGCCGATAGCGAAAACAAGCAGGCCCACATGGATGCCGCCATCGCCGCTTTCCGCAAAGCCGACGAGGCGCGTCCCAACCAGCCCGATCTTCTATTCGCCCTGGCACAGACGCTCAACCGGAACAATCAATGGAATCAGGCCGAGCTCATCGCCCGCCGCCTTCTGGAAAGGAACCCGAAATACTGGCTGGCGTATGACTATCTGATCCTGCAATATCTGCGCCACAGGCAGCCCGACAACGCCGAGCAGATCATGACACTGAAGGTGGCGAACGATCCGAAAAACGCCGCCGTGGTTGTTGAGCAGGCCGGCTTCTACTACGCCATCCAGCGCAAGGATCGGGCCGAAGCGGTCCTGCAATCGCTGCTGGCGCGCGAGAAGGACTTCCCCGACGCCCGCGTGCGGGTGGGCGATTTCTACGGGCGCACGCGCAACTACGAACGGGCCCTCGCGGTGTTCGAGGAAGGCGTCAAACAGGGCGGCGACCGGACCAGCGCCTATCGATTGAAGATCGCCATGACTCAAGTCGCCATGGGCCTCAAGAGCGAAGCGTTCCAGACCGTCGAGACCGTGCTGAAGGAAGATCCGAAGAACAACACTGCATTGTCCCTGCGCGCCGGGCTGAGGCTCGACTCGGGCGATGATAAACAGACCCAAGCCGCCATCAACGATTTGCAGATGTTGCTCAGCCGGCAGACCAGCAACCCGGTGGTTCGTTACAACCTGGGCCGTGCCTACCAGTCCCGCGGCCAGGAGTTTTGGCCCGCCGCCAAGATGCAGTATCAGGAAGCGGCCAAGCGCCCGGGCTTTCTGGCGGCGCAGATTGGTCTGGCCCAGGTGAACCTCCAGTTGCACGATTTCCAGCACGCCATCATGAGCGCCGATGACGCCCTCAGGATCGACCCCACCAACCCTGTGGCCATCTCCCTCAAGGCCAACGCGCAGATCAATTTGGGCAACATCACCGAGGCTCGCAACGAGTTACAGGAGGCGATCAAGCGCTCTCCCAATGCACCCGATTTGCAGTTCCAGCTGGCCCTGGCCAATTACGCCGACAAGAAATACCCCGAGGCCCTGGCGGTCTTCAAGGGCCTGTTCGATAAGTATCCAACCGATGTGCGGCTGGTCTACGCCATGGCCGACGTGCTGATCAAGAGCAATCGCGGGCCCGATGCGCTCAAGCTGCTGCAGGAGCAGTTGGGCCGCAATCCCCAGAACCAGGGCATGCGGATGGTCACGGCCAACGCCGCGGTGATTGTGAAGCAGTTCGATCTCGCCGAACGCGAGTACCGCCAGCTGTTGGAAGTGCAGCCCAAGAACTTCGAGCTGTTCGTGCGCTTGGGGGAAGTGATCTATGTGAGGGGTCAAACCCAGCAGGCGCTGGATATGTACCGCCAGGCCGAGGCGCTCCAGCCCAAGCACCCGCGGCTGAGTCTGGATATTGCTCTGGCCATGGAATCGCTCGGCATGCGGCACGAAGCGCTGCCCTACTACAAGACGATCTTGTCCCTGGAGCCGGGCAACGCGGTGGCGCTGAACAATCTGGCGTTTCTCATGGCCGAGGAGGGGCGCGATCTGGATACCGCCTTTACTTACATACAAAAGGCCAAGCAGCAGTACCCGGACGATGTGAACATCGCCGACACCATGGGCTGGATCATGTTGAAGAAGGCGCTGTACGACGATGCGCTGTCGATCTTCACGGATCTCGTCAAGCGCGACCCCCACAAGGCCCTGTTCCGCTACCACCTGGGGGTGGCGCTTTACAATAAACGCGACGTGACGGGCGCCCGGCAGAGCCTGCAGATGGCGCTGGCGCTGAAGCCCGACAAGGAGGAGGAAGCGGGAATTCGGACGTGGATGGCGAAAACCTACTGAGCGGCCGGGCTCTTTGCGCCACGCTTCGCGGTTCGGTTTTTAGACTGGAGACGGGCGTCTGAACCGTACAGCCCTGCCGTTTGTCGTCCCCTTCGCAGTGCTCGTGGCGCTGATCCCGCTGTGTCCCGCCGTGGGTCTCGGCGCGCGCGCCGAGTTGCTTGTCCGGCTGCTGCTGCCCGCCGCAGCGCTGGCCTGGGGTTGGCGCGCCCTGCCGCCCATCCGCGTGCGCTGGCCAGTCTCCAGCGTCCTCGTCGGCGTCGCAGTTTGCGCCGTCTGGATCGCGCCCGATGCGCTCTTTCCCGGCTGGCGCGGCCATTGGCTGCTGCAGAACTCCCTCATGGGCCGGCTGAGCCTCGCCGGCTCGCGCTATAGCCTGCCGGCTCCGTTCGACCTGGCGCTGCGCACCCTGCGCGCCTGCACGGTGGTGCCGCTGGCCGAGGAGCTGTTCTGGCGTGGATGGTTCATGCGCTGGCTGATCCGCGAGGATTTTGAGTCGCTCCCGGTGGGCGCCTGGGAGGCCCGTGCGTTCCTTCTCACAGCCGTCCTGTTCGCCCTCGAACACGGGTCCTACTGGGACGTCGGCTTGGCCGCCGGCCTACTCTACAATTGGTGGGCCGTGCGCACGCGCAGCCTCGGCGACGTGGTTCTGGCCCACGCCGTAACCAATGCCGCGCTGGCGGCGTTCGTCATCGGGACGCGGCACTGGGAATACTGGATGTGACCGCCTGACCCCTGCGCCGCGGCCCCGGCATTGGGAGGCCGAACCCTTATACAATTTGTGTTGGCCTGTGCCGCAACCCTGCGTCCGGCTGCGATGCCGGACCCGCCGCCGGGAGGGAGTCGTAGTTCCATGTCCATTCTCGCCATCGACATTGGCGGCACGAAGTTCACCATCGCCCTGTTCGAACGCGCGGCGCCCGGCGCGGCTCAACCCGCGGACGCCGTCCGCGGCGCGGACCGCGGTGCGGCGTGGCTCATGACGCGGCGCGAATCCCGTACCACCGACCGCACGGGCGGGCCGCAGTGGATGACGGCACGCATTGCTGAAATCGCCGCGGCGTGGCAAAAAGACACCGAGTTTGAGAGGATCGGCGTGGGCTTTGGCGGGCCGGTGCACTTCGCGACCCAGAAAATCGTTCTCTCCACCCACGTCCCCGGCTGGCCCGGTTTCGATCTGGTCGAGTGGCTGCGCACCCATTTCCAGGTCCCGGTCCGCATGGACAACGACGCCAATACGGGATCCCTCGGCGAGGGCCTCTATGGCGCCGGCCGCGGCTGCCGCCCGCTGTTTTACATGACCCTTTCCACCGGCATCGGCGGCGGCATTCTCACGGCCGCGGGCGTGTTGCGGGGCGCCGACTCCTATGCCGGCGAGATCGGCCACATGACCATCCGCCCCGGCGGACCGGAGTGCCTGTGCGGCGCTTGTGGCTGCTTTGAACGCATTTGCGGCGGCATGGGGCTCGAGCGCGACCACGGGCGTCCGGCCGTTGACCTGCTGCGCGACCCGGCCTTTGTGCGCCGCTACGTCGTCGACCTGGCCCTGGGTCTGAAGGCCGCAATCATGCTCCTCAATCCTGCGAAACTGGTGATCGGAGGCGGCATTTCCAAGGCCGGCGACGCTCTGTTCGTCCCGCTGCGGGAAGAGTTGGGCCGCCAGATCACGGCTTGGTCGCGCGCCCGCATCGACGTCGTGCCGGCCGCGCTGGGCGACGACAGCGTGCTGTGGGGCGCCCTGGCGCTGGCGTTGGATGAGGGTTGAAAGGGAAACGGGCAATGACTGCATTTGTGAGTGACTACAAGGCGCGGCTTTTCCAAGCCATCGACGCGATTCCATTGGCGCGCGTGGAACAGGCCATCGAATGGCTGAAGGAGGCCCGCGCGCTCGATCGCGCCATCTTCACCTGCGGCAACGGCGGCAGCGCCTCCACCGCCTCGCACTTCGTCTGCGACATGGTCAAGGGCGCCAGCTACAAGCGCCCGGCGCGCTTCCGCATCCAGGCGCTCACCGACAGCCTCCCCACCATCACGGCCTACTCCAACGACGTCTCCTACGATTGCGTCTTCGTCGAGCAGTTGAAGAATTTCGCCCGGCCGGGCGACGTGCTGCTGGCCATTAGCGGCTCCGGCAACTCGCCCAACGTGCTGCGCGCGGTCGAATACGCCAACGCCGCCGGCTTGAAGACCATCGGCCTGACCGGCCGCGATGGCGGCCAGCTCGGGCGCCTGGTGCAGCTCGACATCAACGTCGCCGAGCCGCACATGGGCCGCATCGAGGACGCCCACATGATCGTTGCCCACATGCTGTGCTATTACTTCATGGACCTGGAGCAGCCGCTGGCCTAGCCGCTCGGGAGGCCGCTGCCGCGCCTTCCGGCCGTCACGCTAGCAGAGGCAGCGCGGCCTCCGGCGTCAGAACGCGGATTGGCGAATCCTTGAATCTACGCGGGTCGCGAGTCACAATCAGCTCGCACTCGGCCCGCCGGGCGGCCGACGCGGCCACCGCATCCTCGAAATCGGGGGCGGAGATCTCGAGCGCTTCCTGAATGACGGTCCCGTCCACCGCCGCCACGCCGAAAACCCGCAGCAGATTGGTCATCATCCGCCGCGCCTTGGCCGGGCCCAGCTCCCTTTCGATCAGGTAGTGGATCATCGTAACGGCGTGCGCCGCCAGCAGACCCTCGGCCTGACCGGCTTCCACCGCAGCCCACACCGCCGAACTCGCCGCCGCATGCGGACTCCGGTCCAGCAGAACGTCCAGAATCACATTCGTGTCGAGCAGCACCCGTCTCATCGGTACTTCTTAACCAGGTGCTTCCGGTAATCCTTCGGATGCGCCTTCTTGAGGCTGCCCCGGAGAGCGCGCAGAATCCGCGGCGCATTCGCGGCCTCCGCCGGGGCCGCCGCGCGTGCCAGGTAGGTTTCCACCATCTCCGATACGGAGATACCGCGGCTCTTCGCATATTCCTTGGCGCGCGTAATGACGGACTCGTCGATGCTCAACGTTAATTTTGACATCCTATACGTATCATAAGACCAATTTCATACGTACAACTGTCGTCGCGGATTTTTATCGCCCGGCGCGGCCGGTCCCCGCACTACTTTTCGGGCAGCAGCACGATCTTGCCCACGCCGTCGGAGTAACTCTCCAGCGTTTCGAAGGCCCGCTGCACGTCCCCGAGCGCCATGCGGTGCGTCACCATCGGCGTGAACCGCTGCGGGTATTGCGACAGCAGTTCCAGGGCCGCGTGGCCCGTGCGATTGGCCCGCCGCAGCGTGTGAAAACTCAGTTCCTTGCGCCGCAGGGTGTGAAACTCGATAGCCACCAGCTGCTCGGACGGAACTGCCGTCACCACCACCCGGCCGGCGCTGCGCGTCATGCCGATCGCCTGGTTGATGCTGCCGCCCTTGCCCGCGCAGTCGATCGTCAGATCGACGCCCCGCCGCCCCGTCGCCGCCAGCACCTCGCGCACCGGATCGGCCTGGCCGGGATCCATCGCTTCATCGGCTCCCAGCCGCAGCGCCAACTCACGCCGGTGCGCCACCGGCTCCACGCACCACAGGCGCCGCACGCCCGCCAGTTTCAGCGCCGCGATCGTAGTCAGCCCGATCGGTCCCGCGCCGAAAACGGCCGCCGTGTCGCCCACCTTCGGCTCAGCGAAGTGGAACGAGTGCAGAATGATGCCCAGCGGCTCCCACAACGAGGCCTCCGCGTAGTCCAGGTTTGCCGGCAGCCGCAGCAGGTTCTCCACCGGCAGATTCACCCTCTCGCGGAAGAAGCCCGGCTCCGTGGGAGAACTCATGAAGCGCACGTGGTCGCACAGGTTGTGCCGCCCGCTCATGCAGAATTCGCAGTGGTAGCAATAGATCGGCGCTTCCAGCGCCACGCGGTCGCCGGCCGTCCACCCGGTCACCCCCGCCCCCAGACGCAGCACCGTCCCGGCGGGCTCGTGGCCCAGCACCATCGGGTATATGGCCGGCGTATCGCCGGTGTGTCCCTCGGAGAAGTAGTGCAGGTCGCTGCCGCAGATGCCGACCGCCTCCACCCGCACTTGCACCTCGCCCGGCGGCGGGTCCGGCAGGTCATTTTCGCGCAAACTGAAGCGCCGTGGCGCGGAAAGTTCTGCAATCGCCATAGCTGAATTGAAGGCTCCGGACCTTGCCCCGGCCGCCGGCGCCCGTCCCGCGCCTCACTTCTTAAACAGATTATCGAACGCGATCCGCGCGTCACTCTCGGTCTTAGGCGCAAGCACCGGCGGCCGGTCGCCCATCGGCGGCCGGACCATGCTCCCTCCCGCCGCGCCGTCCCGCGCCACCGTCACGCGCGCGCGGAAGAACTCGCACTGGTTCGCCGCGTCCTTCACCGCAATGCGCTCTTTAATCGGTTTGGTGCACTGGAAACGGGTCGACGGCTCAAACCAACTGCACTGTTTGCAGCAGTGCAACGCCGCGTGGCACTTGGGGCAATTGCCGCTGAACTCTATGTCCGCCGGCAGCGCGGTCGCGCAATTGTAACAGCGCGACGCCGTCACGCTCTCCACCAGGCGCGGCAGCCGCGGACCGGTGATGTCGATCGGCGGCTTGGGCCCTTTAGGCTTCGGCTTCCCATCCCGCGAGGACTGGGCGTCCTGCGCGTCGTTGGAATCCATGTAGCCGCGTTGCCTGTACTTGCGGTCGCCATCCATGGGGCATGCGCTCCTTCGCCGGGGGATGAATCGAATCGTTGCACGCCGCTTCGCGCTGATCCGGAGGGCTGAGTACTCAGCCGCCGTCCTCGGTGAGTGCGGATTTGCGAAGCTGGCCTTCCGCGGGAACCTCTCGCGGGCCCAGGGTCGTCCCGCGCATCTCCAGCGGCTCAATTCCTTCTTACCACGGTTCGCGCCAGGAATCTATAGTCTTGCGCTTGACCGCCCGATTCTCTCCTGCCGCGCCCCGCTACCGCGCCCACTTCATCGGCGCCCGGCACGGCCGCGACAGCGGGTCCTCGGCGTGATTGGGCGCAATCCGCAGCGTGTAGCCCAGCCGTCCCGTCCGGTGCGGCGCGAATTCCCGCTCGAATACGTGCGCTCCGCCCTGCTCGGCTGTCGGCGGCAGGGAGACCACCATCGTTTCCTCCAGCAGACCATCCGGGCTCACCGGTCCCACCACCGCTTCCACCCGCACGTCGCCCGGCTGCAGCCCGTTCAGATACACCCCCGCCCGCAACAGCACCGTCTGCCCGGTCAGCAGCGAATTCCCCGTCTCCGGTGTCGCGTCCTCGATCCGTACGCCGTCCCACACCCGGTCCACCTCACTCATCCACGTCACCTTCTCCCGCGCCGCCTGGAAGCCGTCCCGCCGCACCCCCGCGTAGCCGTCATGCGCCGGAGCGTACAGCAGCGCCGTGTATTCGTGGATCATGCGCTGGCAGTTGAACTGCGGGCTGAGGTTCATCAGCGACTGCTTCACCCGCTGTATCCAGGCGTTCGGCACCCCCTCCTCGCGCTGCTGGTAGTACATCGGAACAATCTCGTTCTCCAGCACCGAATATATGTACGACGCGTGCAGCTCGTCCTGGTCCGGCGTGTACGGCGACCGGTCCCCGATGGCCCATCCCCCCGAGCTCTCGAAGGCTTCATCGAACCACCCGTCCAGAATCGAAAAGTTCAGCACCCCGTTGATCGCCGCCTTCATGCCCGACGTCCCGCACGCCTCCTCCCCGCGCCGCGGGTTGTTCAGCCACAGGTCCACGCCCTGCACCAGCTCGCGCCCCACCTGGATGTCGTAGTCCTCGATGAACGTGACGTAGCGCGCCAGCTCGGGATCGCGCGTGAACTGCACCACCTCGCGGATGAACTGCTTGCCCGGATTGTCCTGCGGATGCGCCTTGCCGGCGATGATAATCTGCACCGGCATCTTCTCGTTCGCCACCAGCCGCTTCAGCCGCTCGCGATCGCGGAACAGCAGCGTGGCCCGCTTGTAGGTCGCGAACCGGCGCGCGAATCCGATCGTGAACACGTCCGGATCGAACATCTCGAAGATGCGCTTCAGCTCCGTCTTTGAGGCCCGCCGCTGCTCGCCCCGCTGCAGCAGCCGCTCGCGTACGAACGCCACAAGCTTGCGCTTGCGCCGCCGGTGCGCCTCCCACATTTCGTTGTTGGGGATCTCCCGCGCCTGGTCCCACACCGCCGCCTCCGTGTAGCGCTCGCGCCAATCCGGCTGCAGGTAGGTGTCGTACAGTTGCGCCAGGTCGCCGTTCAGCCACGTCGGCAGGTGCACGCCATTGGTGATCGGCGTCACCGGCACCTCCCGCACCGGCAGATCCGGCCACAGGTTCTGGAACATCTCCTGCGACACTTCCGCATGCAGTTTGCTCACTGCGTTGCGGTAGCTCGAGGCCGACAGCGCGAACACCGCCATCGAAAACCGGTCGCCCTGTTCGCGGTTCCCGTTGCGGCCCAGCTCCAGGAAGCGGTCGAACGGGATCCCGTACTCGCGGCAGTAGTGGCCGAAATACTCGTACACCAGGCTCGGGTCGAACATGTCGATGCCCGCCGGCACCGGCGTGTGCGTCGTGAATACGTTGTTCGTGCGCGAGGCCTCCAGCGCCTCGTCGAAGCTCATCCCTTGTTCGCTCATCAACAGCCGGCTGCGCTCCAGCGCCAGGAACGCCGAATGGCCCTCGTTCATGTGGAACACCGTCGGATGCAGCCCCAGCGCCTTCAGCGCCCGCAGCCCGCCGATGCCCAGCACGATCTCCTGCCGCATCCGCACGTGCGTGTCGCCGCCGTACAGCTGGTCCGTGATGTCGCGATACTCCGGCATCGCCGCATTTTCCGCCACGTTCGTATCCAGCAGCAGCAGGCTCACCCGCCCCACCTTCAGCCGCCACACTTTGATTTGCACCGGCCCGCGCGGCATCTGCACTTCGACGCGGATCTCCCCGCCCGCCGCATCCCGCGCCGGCTCCACCGGCCAGGTGTAGAAATCGTTTACCGGATAGCGCTCGGTCTGCCATCCGTCCGGGCTCAGGTATTGCTGAAAATACCCCGTCTGATACAGCAGCCCCACGCCCACCAGGTTGAGTCCCGCATCGCCCGCCGCTTTCAGATGGTCGCCCGACAGAATCCCCAGCCCGCCGGAATAGATCGTCAGCGATTCGATCAGCCCGTACTCCATCGAAAAATACGCCACCTGCATCGCGTTCCCGCCGAGGCTCTCGGGCTTCTGCGCCATGTAATCGTCGAACGCCCCGCACGCCTTGCGGTACACCGACAGATACACCCGGTCCGCCGCCGCCTTGTCCAGCGCCGCCTGCGGCAGCCGGCTCAACATCGCGACCGGATTGTAGCCGCACCCTCGCCACAGCGCCGGATCGAGCCGCCGGAACGCTGCCCGGATGGTGTGATTCCACGTCCACAGCAGGTTCATGCTCAGCTCGCCCAGCCGCGCCAACGGCGGCGGCAGCGCCGGACTGACCACGAATTCCCTGACCGGGTGAATCTCAAACGACATCTGTTCTCCCGCCGCGCGCGCCTCCTCCGACTGCCCGTCGCGCGGCGCGTCCCAATCTTCTGTCTATCGTCCTATTCTGCCGGATCGCCGCGCCTCGTGGGGAAGCGTTAACATGATTTAAGAGTACATAGTCCGATATTACTAGTATTTAGATACTATTCATTTTTCTCTATTCATCTGATTAGAAAAGACTTAAAATACTGTACATGAAACTGAGCGCTCAGGAAGAGTATGGCCTTCGGTGCCTCTTGTACATGGCTCGCCATGGCGAGACGCGCAGTCACAGCATCCCCGAAATCAGCCGCGCCGAGGGCTTGTCGGTCCCCAATGTCGCCAAACTGATGCGAATTCTCCGCCTCGGAGGGCTCGTCGCCAGCGTCCGCGGCCAGGCCGGAGGCTACACTCTGTCCCGTACCGCGGATCGCGTATCCGTTGCCGAAGTGCTTGCGATGCTAGGGGGTAGCTTCTACAACGACCACTTCTGCGGCCGTCACGCCGGCCTCGAACGCGCCTGCATGCACAGCGGCGATTGCACGGTTCGGATGTTGTGGAGAACCGTGCAGACTACCCTCGACGGCATCCTCGAGAAGACCACCCTGCGGGATCTGCTGCGATCGGAACCCGACATGGTGGAGTTCTTGAAGACCCTGCCGTTCCAGGCCGAGGCCGTCGCTATGGCCGAGGCTCGCGTCAACGGCCACTGAGGCCCGGCGGCGCGTGTTGTCGCCTTCGAGCCGGGCAGATCCTCATTAAGGATTAATTTGTCTCCATCCGCCGCCCGGCTCCGCCAGCACTCGCAGTGTCCCTCCGCGTGACTCAATGGCACATATTGACTTGAGAAACCCAAAGGACGGATAGACGGCCTTACTCATTCGTATCACCGGGGCGAAACCAAGTTGGAAGGCTGAGCCCGTCGCGCCGATAAAACCCCTCAGTCCAGTGATCTTTGTTTAGCTCGTATTCGGCGATTTCGAACTCACCGCCCTCTGAAAAACCGGGTTTGTCCTTAAACCGCCCGATGGCTAGGGATGCATCGGACCTTGTCGCGTACACTCCAATCAGCTTCTCGTCACCGTACGAATCAGTGTGCCAGAGCAGGCACACGGTGCTAAGTGCAACGGCGGCTCTGGATTGCGAAATCCCCAAATTTTCCATGTTTGTTGATCCAATCCTACGTCGTAGGATCCCACAACTCTGTTTTCTCAGTTGGAGCGAGATTTGCCAAGTCGATATGCGCCGACCCAATTCCTCTTTCTTCGTGATTCTCCTCGCCCGGCTGGCCGCACGCATGCTCGCAGTTCAATTACCTGAGGTCCGATACCGCATCGTCCGATACTGGAAATCGAATGCCCGCTCACATCGTCTCCGTGACCAGCCGTTCGCCCCGCTCCGGCAAGACCCTCCTCGCCGCCGCCCTGTGCCGCTGGTTGCATCGCGGCCACCATCCTGTTTGTCCCTTCGCGCTGTGCCCGGACCCCGCGCCCGACCCCCGCTCGCTGCACCTCCTGGCCGGCGCCGCGGGCCTGTTGGAATCGTTGGCTCCGTTCGGCGGCCCGGACTCTCTGGCCGCCTTGGCCGGGCAATGGGACTACATCGTCGTTGAATGCGCGCCCGCCACGGCGCCGCTCCCCGGCCCGCGTTTCGATCTCCTCAACGCGCCCGCCGCCCCGCTTGAGTTGCTGGACACTGTTTCGGGGGACGTCTGGCTGGCCCCTTGGTACGACGCCTCCGCTCTGTTTCCCGAGCCTCCGCCCGCGCTCGCCCATCTGCCCGAGTGGACCTATCAAAACGCGCCCCGCGTCGGCATCCTTTCGCTGCCCCATCTGCGCAACTTTGCCGATTTCCGCCTCTTCCGCGGCGCCGAGTGGATCTCCTCGCCGCCCCACGGTCTCTTCAATCTGCTCATTGTGCCCGCTTCGGCCGACGAGGACTTCGACTCTCAGTGGCTCGCCGAAACCGGTCTGGACGCCTGGTTGGAACGCCAGTGCGAACAGGGTTGTTCAATCCTCGGCACCCTCGGCCGCATCGGTCCTGGCCCGGCGCTGGCGGAAGGCGCGCTGCGCGATTTCCGTGCCGCTTCCCTCGCTCTGGGCCGCCACCTGCCATCGCCCGATCCGGAAGAAAGCGAGTTCGATGCGCTGGCCGACTGGCTCGAGCTGCACGCCGGCGCCGCGCGTTTGCGTGAGCGCTGCCTCGGCTCGTAGTACAGTAGGAGTTTCCGGACTCTGCTGCCGGTTCGATTGGGGTCGCCGCGCTTTGCCAGGCCCCCGCTGCGGCGGCCGCCTGCGGCCCTCCGGGAGGAACCCGATTGACGATCATGCATGGTGAAAGTCTCTTCGCCATCTCGCGCACGCGTGGCTGGGACTGGCGCGCGGTCCTCGATTTGAGCGCCAGTATCAACCCCCTGGGGCCCCCGCCCGGCGTGCGCCCGGCCATCCAGGCCGCTCTCGATCGCATCGCCTGTTACCCCGCCCCCATGCCCCTGGAGCTGGAATCGGCCCTCGCCGCGGCCTGGCGCGTCGCCCCCGAAATGGTCCTCGCCGGCGGCGGCGCCACGGAGTTGCTGCACTTCTTCGCGCGCGTCGGCTGGCACGGCCCCGCGGCGCTGGTAACGCCCGTCTGGCCGGCGTTCTATCGCGCCTTCCCCCACGCCCTCCATCTTCCGCTGGACGATCCTTATTGCTGGCCCCAGCGCGGTCTGCTGGCCCTCGGCCAGCCCGTCAATCCCACCGGCGAGGAGATCCCCGCCAACATCCTCCGCCGCGCCATCGCCTCGCGCGAAGGTCCCGTTCTGGTCGATGAGTCGTTCATCGACTTCACTCCGCTCGACTCCGCCGTCGCCTGGTGCGCCGACCACCCCAACCTCCTCGTGCTCCGTTCGCTGTCCGGTTTCTACGCCCTGCCCGGCCTGCGCGTCGGCGCATTGGTCGGCTCGCCGCAGTCGATTGCCCGCCTGCGCCGCCGCCGCGAGCCCTTCACCGTCGGCGTTCTCGCCGCGGCCGCCGCCCTCGCCGCGCTGGCCGACGCCGACTACCCCGCCCACTCCCGCGCTCTCATCGCCGCGGAACGCGGCTGGCTGCTCGAGCAGCTTGGCGCCCTCGACGGTTTGCAACTCACGCCCGGCGCTGCGAATTTCTTATTCGCCTCCACCGCCCGGCCCGCCCAGCAGGTCGTCGACTGGTTCCTCGATCGCCAGATTCTCCTCCACAACTGCACCGGCCAGCCCGGCATCCCCGGCCAGGCCATCCGCTTCGCCATCCGCACGCGCCCCGAAAACGAGCGCTTCGTCGCCGCCGCCCGGGAGTTCTTTTGCGCCGCGGACCAGCCTGTGGTGGAAACTCCGTGAGCGGCGCTTTCTCCCGCCGATTGCTCACGCTGCTTCCTTTGATGTATGCAGCCCTATTCGCCGCTCCTCCCACCCGCATCGTCTCCACCGCGCCCAGCATCACCGAGATGCTCTACGCCCTCGGCCTCGGCCCCAACGTCGCCGGAGACACCATCTACTGCACCTATCCTGACGACGCCCGCACCAAGCCCAAGATCGGCACATTCCTCGAACCCGATCTCGAACGCATCCTCGCCCTGCGCCCCGATCTCGTGCTGGTCATCAAGAACCCTGTCGGCATCACTCCAAAACTCCGCTCTTTGGGCTTGCGAGCCGAAGAGCTCGACCAGGACTCGATCTCCGATATTCTCTCCTCCCTCTCGCGCATCGGCCAGTTGACCGGCCGCGACGCTGCCGCCGCCCGCCTCACCGCCAGCTTGCGCGCCCAGCTCGACTCTGTCCGCCGCCTCGCCGCCCCGCTTCCGCGCCGCAGCGTACTTTTCCTGGTGGGACGCGCCCCCGGCACGCTGCAGGGTATGGTCGGCGCAGGCCCCGGCACCTTTATCGACGAGCTGCTGCACATCGCCGGCGCCTCCAACGTCCTCGCCGGCTCGCCCATGCAGTACCCCAACGTCTCCCTCGAGCAGATCCTCACGCGCGATCCCGACGTGATCCTCGACATGGGCGACGACGCCCACGCCGAGGGCCGTCCCGGCCAGCCGCCGGAGCCGGTCCTGGCCCTCTGGGCGGCTTATCCGCGCCTGCGCGCCGTCGCCAACCATCGCGTCCAGGTCATCGCTTCCGACGTCTTCGTGCGCCCCGGCCCGCGCATGGCCCAGGCTGCCCGCCAGCTTTTCGCCTTGATTCATCCTGAGGCCCCGCCTCCGCGCCAGCCGCAATGAACCCGATTCTCGAAACCGTCTCCGTCGGCATGATCTACGGCTCCACGCCCGTGCTCGCGGATATCAACCTGCGCTTCGAGGCTCCCCAAATGGTCGCCCTGGCCGGTCCCAACGGCGCCGGCAAATCCACCCTGCTCGGCATCATGGCCGGCCTGCGCCCCGGCTACACCGGTTCCTGCCGCCTCTTCGGAATCGAGTCCCCGCGCTGGCGCCGCCGCGATTTCGCCCGCCGCGTCGCTTTCGTGCCCCAGAGCCTGCGCCTCGATTTCCCGTTCACCGCCCGCGAGGTCGTCTACATGGGCCGCACGCCCCACGCCGGCGGCTTCTTCGAATCCGGCCGCGATCGCGACGCCGCCCGCCACGCCATGGAGCTCACCGATATGGGCGAGTTCGCCCACCGCGATTTCCGCGCCCTCAGCGGCGGTGAACGCCAGCGCGTCGTTCTCGCTTCGGCCCTGGCCCAGGAACCCCAGGTCCTGCTGCTCGACGAGCCCACCACCTTCCTCGACCTGTCCCATCAGTTCGCCATCTACTCGCTCCTGCGGCGCCTCAGCCAGGACGGCATCCTGGTCATCGCCGCCACCCACGATCTCAACCTCGCCGCCGCCTACTCCGACCGCGTCGTCGTACTTCAGAAAGGCCGCGTCGTCGCCGATGCCGGCCCCTGCGAGGCCCTCTCCACCGACCGCATCCAGGCCGTCTTCCACGTCCGCGCCGAGTGGGTGCAGCGCGCCGGCGGCCGCCCGTTTATCGCTTATGACGCCTGACCCCATGCGCGCTTAAACCATGCATCCCGCCGAGGCCCATCCCGTCACCCCCCGCCGCCTGGCCCTGGTCCTGGCATTGGGCCTCTGCGCCGTCCTGCTGTGCGCGCTGCTGTGCCCGCTCTTCGGCCCTTCCCATGTCAGCCTCAGCCGCGCCTTCGCCGGTGAGTGGCCCGACAGCCGCGTCTTCTTCGGCGTCCGCCTGCCGCGCCTGCTGCTCTCGCTGCTGTGCGGCGGCGCGCTCTCCATCGCCGGCTGTCTCTTCCAGTCCTTGCTGCGCGATCCTCTGGCCACGCCCTACACCCTCGGCGTCTCCGGCGGCGCCTCGCTCGGCGCCGTCGTCGCCATCTGCTTCGGCCTCCAGACCGTGGCCGGCCTGCCCGGCCTGTGGGCCGCATCGATGGCCGGCGCGGCCGTCACTCTCGTCATCGTGCTCGCCGTTGCCAGTGAGGGCCGCCGCCTCTCTTCGTTCACTCTGCTGCTCGGCGGCGTCATGGTCAACGGCATCGTCACCTCGCTCATCATGCTGCTGCACAACCTCGCCAGCCTGCGCCAGTCTTTCGCTATCGTCCACTGGCTCATGGGCAACATCGATCCCCCCGAGACGCGCACTCTCGTCTATCTCGCCATCGCCGTTGTGCCGCTTTCGCTGGCGCTGTGCCTCGCCGCCCGCCGCTGGAACCTCATGGCCGTGGGAGAGGAATGGGCCGCCGCCCGCGGCGTCTCTCCGGCGCGCCTGCTGCTGGCCGGCTACATCGCCGGTTCTTTTCTGACTGCCGCCGTCACTGCCGTCACCGGCCCCATCGGTTTCGTCGGCCTGGTCGTGCCCCACGCTCTGCGCCTCAAGCTCGGCTCCGACCATCGTCTGTTGATGCCCGCTTCGTTCCTTTTCGGCGCCGCTTTCCTGGCCGTCTGCGACACCGCCGCTCGCAGCCTCTTCGCCGTCGAGCTTCCCGTGAGCGTCCTCACCGCCCTGGTCGGCGGTCCCTGCTTCATCGCCCTGCTGCGCAGCCGCCGCCGCAGCCTGTGGCTCTGAGACAATCGATAGAAACCCCCTCTCGACAGGACTCAAATCCCCATGATTTCCCCTCGCATCCGCGAACTCGCGGACTCCATCCAGCCGCTCTTCAATGACCAGGCCGCCCAGGCGCTGAACGACTTCTGGGCCTCCATCCCCACCCTCCCCGGCGGCTTCGGCCGTCTGGAGGACTTCGCCAAGCACGTCGCCATGGTGCGCAATGAGACGCTGCCCGCCTGCTCCCGCCTGGGCCTGTATCTCATCTGCGCCGAACACGCCGTCGCCGCCGCGCCCGTCGGCGCCGAGGGCCCCGCCGGCACCCGCCGCGACCTGGCCAATTTCCTGCGCGGCGCCTCGCCCGCCTCCATCCTCGCCCGCCAGTTCGGCATCGACCGCCTGGTCGTTGATTGCGGCCTGACCGGTGAGGCCGAGCAGGGTACCCACGTCTATCGCGTTTGCGATGGCGCGCTCGACTTCACCATCGGCGCCGCCCTGACTGAGGACCAGCTCAACACCGCGCTCGACCTCGGCGCTTCCCTGGCCGACGACGCCGCCCGCCGCTTCGACTGCGTGGCCATCGCCCAGCTCGGCTCCGGCTCGAGCGTCGCCGCTTCGGCCGTCCTGGGCGCTCTCACCGGCCGGCCGGCCATCGAAACCACTTATCTCGACGACATCCTCGACCCCGACTCCATCGCCCCGCGCCGCAACGCCGTCAGCCAGGGCGCCATCCGCCACCAGTTGGACGCCATCTCGCCGCTGGCCGCCGTGCGCTGCTTCGGCGGCCTCGATCTGGCCGTCATGGCCGGCTTTCTGCTGGCCGCCGCCAATGCGCGTCTGCCCGTCTTCGCCGACGGTTTCTGCGGCGCCGTCGCCGCCCTCGTGTCCCGCTCCGTCGCCCCCGACTCCCTCGACGCCGTCCTGTTCCCCGGCTGCTCCAACGACCCCGCCTGGCTGATTGCCCTCGAAACCCTCGCCGTCACCCCGCTGCTGCAGTTCGAGGCTTCCGAAGGCGCTGGCTTCCACGCCGTCCTGGCCCTGCACCTCGTCTCCAGCATCCTCAACACAGCGCGCCTGCTGGCCCCGGCCCCTGTGGACGCCGACGCCGGCGCTGCCGCCCCATCCCCCGCCTCTTCCTAAAGGTCTGGCCGCTGCCGCGCGGTAGAATAAGGGTTCGTCCGCGGGCCCGGCTCTCTGCCGCCATGCCTGCCAAGGATTCGCCTTCTCTTGATCAATCGACTCGTCTTCGAAAACCTGCGCCACCGCAAGCTGCGCACCGGCCTCACCGCCTTGTCCATCGGCTTCCAGGTCGTGATGATCCTTACCATCGTCGGCCTCAGCCGCGGCATGCTGCAGGACTCCGCCAACCGCGCTCGCGGCGTCGGCGCCGACATTTGGGTCAAGTCGCCGGACGCCTCCATCATCAGCCTCAGCAGCGGCACCATGCCCCAGGCCCTGCTCGACTACTACGCCCAGCAGCCCCACGTAGCCCACGTCGCCGGCTCGTTGATCGCGCTGGTGGGCGGCATCAGCACCGTCAACGGAATCGACATCGACGATTTCATCGCCCTCAGCGGGCCGTTTCAGTATGTCGAGGGCGGCCCGTTCAGCAGCCCCAACGACATCATCATCGACAGTTGGTGGGCCGAACAGAATAAGAAGCGCGTCGGCGACACGGTCAAGATTCTCAACCGCGACTGGCGCGTCTGCGGCGTCGTGCAACCGGGCAAACTCTCGCGCCTGTTCGTCCCCCTCGACACGCTGCAGGACGCCACCAACAACCACGGCAAGCTGACCCAGGTGTTCCTCAAGCTCGACGACCGCCACAACACCAATGCGGTCATCGAAGCGTTGAAAGCCGCCCAGCCGGGCTACAAGATTTACTCCATCGAGGAGTTCCTGGGCCAGTTCGCGCCCGAAAACCTGCCCATGCTGCAGTCGTTCATTTATGTCATCACCGCCCTCTCCATCGTCGTTGGCTTCCTGGTTGTCTCATTGACCATGTACACCGTGGTGCTCGAGCGCACCCGCGAGATCGGCATCCTGAAGGCCCTCGGCGCCTCGCCCCTCGACATCTTGTGGATGCTGGCTCGCGAGACCATCGTGCTGGCCGCCGGCGGCTGGATCGCCGGCATCCTGCTCTCGTTTCTGGCCAACTGGGCGATCAACCATTTCGTCCGCGCCAGCCTGCAATCGGTCATCACGCCCGACTGGTGGCCGAAGGTGGCCGCCATCGCGCTCGTGGCGTCGCTGCTGGGCGCGATCTATCCCGGCCTGCGCGCCGCCCGCCAGGACGCCATCGAGGCGCTGTCTTACGAGTGAGGACGAATATGGCTGAACCCATCATCCGCACCCGCGATCTCCGCAAAACCTACCATGTTGGCGAAGTCGACGTCCCGGCGCTGCGCGGCGTCAGTCTGGACGTCCCGAAGGGCGAATTCCTGGCCGTCGTCGGTCCCTCCGGCTCCGGGAAATCCACGCTGTTTCACATCCTCGGCGGTCTCACCCAGCCCACTGCGGGCAGCGTGATCGTCGATGGGGAGGATCTGGCCCAACTCGGCGACTCCGGCCGCACGCGCCTGCGCCGCAACAAAGTCGGCTTCGTTTTTCAGCGCTACAATCTACTGCCCACGCTGAGTGCCATGGGCAATATCGAGATCGCGCGCGCCATCGCCCGCCATAAAGGTCGGCTGGACCCGAGCTTCCTGGAGCTGCTGAAGCTGCTCAAGATCGAGGCGCGGCTCCATCACAAGCCGCGCGCGCTGTCCGGCGGCGAGCAACAGCGCGTCGCCATCGCCCGCGCCCTGGTGAACCATCCGGCCATCCTGCTGGCCGACGAGCCCACCGGCAATCTCGACACCGAAAACGCGATCGCCGTGCTGGACGTCCTCCGTGACCTGAACGAACGCCTCGGCCAGACCATCCTGATGATCACCCACAACCCCGAGGCCGCCGCCTACGCCCACCGCATCGCCCGCATGAGGGACGGCCGCATCCTGGAAAACTGAGGGCCGCCGCAGCACATCGAAGTCGCGGGGCCAGGCACGGCTGCGTTCTTGTGGGCCGCGACCGAGTTGGTGGGGCAGACGGCCACGTCTGCGCCGGACCTCCAGGTCCGGCTCTTCAGCGTGACCTTCGTGCGAGCGCCTGGAGAACGAGCTCACCCCCGCTCATTTGGCCGGCATATCGTCTGGGCCGCGGACTTCTTCTCCCATGGCGATGAGGCGTCGGGTGACGGTCTGGGACATCGTGGCATCGACACCCAGGGCGGTCAAAGTCTCTCGCAGGCGGCTGGCCGGGATCGACGTTGCGCCGGTAACGTGCAACACTTCGCCAATGGACTGCTCCACCGCCGTCAGTTGCTCCTTGGTCAGATCCTTGCCCAGCAGCGCAGCGGTGAGTTCCTCGGAGAAGCTCGCGACGGCCGAGCGCGACGGCTCGTGTCCGGCCTGCGCCAGCGACAGGATTGCATCGGCCAGTTGGCGGCTGAGCGTTGTCCGGGAAGCGCCCCGGTCTTTGAGCGCCTGAAGGGCTGAGCGCAAATTCCGGGCCGCCTCCGGCCTCGCGGCTGTGCCTTTGTCCTGCCCGGCGGCCCCGCCAATCAGGAAGCCGCCCAACACGAGCCAGCAGCAGACCAGCTTTCTCATGGCTGGATTATAGTCCCGGCCGGCAGCGGATACAATGCAGTTCCACGCCCGGTTACTACGGCTTGGGGCGGGCGATGGAATCGATGGGGACGTTGCCGATCTGGTAGCGGCGCCACTCCTGGTAGTCGAAGTGCCACCATTCGCCGCTGTCCACGGTGAAACCCTGGGCCTCCATGGCGGCGCGCAGCAGGTCGCGCAGGCGGCGCTGCTCGGCCGTACCGCCCTGGTAGGTTGGGAAGGCGCGTTCGGTCATCTCGTCGTACAGGCTGGGCATGACGACGGGTTGGCCCGTTTTGAGGTCGTAAAGTGTTAGATCCACGGCACATCCGCGATTGTGGCGCGAGCCGGTGGCGGGGTTGGCGACAAAGCTGTGCTTGTCGGGCGGCGTGGCCTGCCAAAAGATCCAGGTGACCGACCAGGGCCGGTAACCATCGTGGATCAGCAGCCCGAAGCCCTGCTTTTGCAATTGTTTATGGGCCCGTTCGAGGGCTTCCGCGGCGGAGCGCTGCAGCGAGGCGCGCGCGGCGGTGTACAGCGGCGTGCCCAGGAAATTGTTCGCCGTGGCGTAGCGGATATCGAGCTTGATGAGGGGATCAAGTCCTGTCAAATCAATCAGATCGAAGGGCAGGAATGAACCAGTTTCTGAAGGCGGCTTCTCGAGCGCGGCGAGGCGCTGCAGCTCCTCCACCGGCCGCACCGGCTGGATGCGGAAGACCTGCGGGGCGGGCGGCGGAGGCGTCGTCTGGGGGAAGGCCGGGCTGAGGGTCAGCAGGGCGGCGAGGGCCGCCGGGAGGATCCACCGAGGAATGAGCATGCTGCTTGGATTGTAGTCCGCGCGGGCCCGGGCGGGGAATACGGACCGGCGAAGATGCGAAAAACAAATTTGAAGGAACAAAGCCAAATGTCGAGTTTGGTCTTTAGATTCATTGGCTTGAAATGGCTATCCAAGGATAGTTCTGCGCATTTCATGTGCTGTTGTCAAAGAACTTCGGACGGCAAAAGCGCGCTCGGCGGCCGATCAGGCCGGAGTTGCGTAAGTCAATCCCTATCAATAGGATAGAGGGCTGTGTCAAGCGTTTCCGGGGGTGGGGCGAAGATAAGATTAAGCACGGCGAGGGGCCGAATTCGACACTTTTCGACACAAGTGTCGAATTTGGCGGTCCCGATCCGACAGGGTGTCGCGTGGAGTAAGTCTATTGTTTACAGTCAAGAAGCGGCTGGGCAGGAGGCCAAACGCGACATTTCGACAGGACACTGCCGCGTGGAGGTGCCGGGGCGGTTTCTTAATGATATGTTCGCCTGGAAGAAGGCGTGACCGGCCGGGTTGGGTCCGGCAGTGAGGGGGTGGCTTCGGCGCGCGATAGGACCGCATCTACTTCGTTTCGCTCGGTTGCCTTCCTCGACGTGCGGCCAAGTACGCCTGCGGGCGGCTCCCGCGAGCGCGCCTCGTGGCGTTGCTTGATGTTGGGGCCCTCTCATCGCGCCGCGCTGCGATCGCACGCGAAACATCCGGGCTAGCGCAGCTTCTGGAGTTGTTGGACGACCGCTTCGAGACCTTTGCGGCGGTACAGCTCGACCAGCCGCTCCTGCTCGCCAGAGAGCGGCAGCACGCCGCGCAGGCGTGGATTGTCGAGCGCCTGGCGGGTGGGCAGCCACAGGCCGCCGTCGGCGAATTCGACCGAGCTGACAAAGCCGGTCAGGCCCAAGACGCTGGCCGGGGCGCCGCCCGGCAGGGAGAAACGCAGCGCGCCGTCGCGGGCGGCGGGGCGGGTTTCGCCGGGGGCCAGCGAGACGTCGGCGGGGAGGGTCCCGGCGGCGTATTCCTGGCCGTGGCTATCTCGAACTAACCATGAGACTTCGACCGAGCGGACGGGCCGGGAGCCGACGTTGCGCAGCAGCAGGTGCGGGGCGCGGGCCTCGTCGCCGGCCAGGCGGATGGAGCCGCCGAGCAATTCGACCGGCGAGGCGGGCAGCGCGAGCGCGGCCAGGGCGACCTCGTGTTCGGGCTCAAAAGCCGTAGCGCGGCCGGGACGCGCGGCCTGGACCTCGAGTCGGGGCTGTGAAGCCAGGCGGGCCATGGCGGAGAGCATTTCGGCGCGCAGCGAGTCGGCGCCGCCGCGTTCGAGCACCGCCAACAGGGCGTTGCGGTCGCGGCGGGCCTCGAGTTCCCAGGCCAGCATGGCGCGGCGGGCGTTCATGCGGTTGGCGCCGTAAAAGCTCAGGTCGTCAAACAAAACCCCATCGAGCTGGACGTCCGCCACGGCGCCGGGCGCGGTCTGCAGGGGGCGCACCAGGCGCAGGTCGATGCGCAGAGGGAAGCTTTCGCCGGGCGGGATGTCGAGGCTGGGCACGGTGACGGAGGCGCGTCCGCCGGGGGTGGCATCCTGAGCGGTGACCAGCAGCGAGACGGCGCGGATGCGGCGCGCGCCGCTGTTTTTCAGTTGCAGGGTGGAATGCAGCTCCAGCAGCATGGCGCCGCCGCGCGGGGTGGCGCGCGAGGCGCCCCAGTCGGCGGAGACCAGCGCCAGCGGGGCGTCGGAGGGGAGATCGACACGGTAAGCGCCGGGCTGGGGCTGGGCGGAGAGGGCTGCGGCGGCCCACAGGGCCAGGCTCAACCGGACGGCGATGGAGCGCTTATTCCGCATAAACCTGCTGCAAAGTGACCTGGCCGGTGTCGCCATCGATCAGGCGGGCGTGCGTTCCGCCATTAAAATCGGCCTCGGTGCGCACGGCGGCGGAGGCCGGGGCCAGGAGTTCGAAACGGGGCGCCGGGGCGGCGGGAGGACGCTCGGCTTCGGCCACGTCCTTCAGCACCGAAGAAACGACGGGCGTTGGGGCATGGCGCGGGACGCCGAGCCACCAGCCGGCTCCCAACACGAAGACCAAAGCAGCGCCAACCGCGGCCCAGCGCCACAGCGGAAGGGACGGCGGAGGGAGGGGCGGCGCAGCGCCATCCGGCTGGCCGGCCAGAGCGCCAGCGGTCAGGCCGAGGCGGATATTGGCGCGCATTTCGGCTTCGAAGGCGCTCCAGTCGAGGCCGGAGAGGGCCGCCGGGGCCGCTTTGAGAGCTTCCGCGCGGAGCTCCGCGCGCAACGAGAGGAACTGGTCCAGCGCGGCCTGGCAGCGGGGGCACAGGCGGACATGCCAGCGGGCCCTCGAGCGGGGCCAGAAGGGGAGCTCGCCACCGGCCAGCAGGGCCAGCGTGGGCGCGTCGGGATGGGTGCGCAGGAGGGACATGTTAATCCAGGTCCTCCTCGGCAGGCAGATCGCCGGCGGCGCGGCGGGGGTACGCGGTTTGGGGGCGGGTTTCGAGGTAGCGCCGGAATTTGACGCGGGCGTTGGCGATGTGGGAACGCACGGTGGCCGTGCCGCAATTCAGCACGCCGGCGACTTCCTCGGCGGGCAGATCCTCGACATCGCGCAGCAACAGGGCCAGGCGCTCGCGCTCGGTCAGGCGGCTCAGGCCAGCCTGGAGGCCGCGGACGCGCTCCGCGCGCAGGAGCTGCTGCTCGGGGTCGAGCTCGGCCGGAGCGCGCAGGGGCCGGGCGAGGTCGTCGAGCGAAATGGAGGCCGCGCGGCCGTGGCGCCGCAGAAAGTCGATGGCGGTGTTGGAGGCGATGCGCGAGAGCCAGTGGCCGGCCTTGGCGAGGTCGCGGAGCTGGCCGCGGCGCTGCAGGGCCTTAATGCAGGTTTCCTGGGCCAGGTCCTGGGCGTCCTCGACGTTGCCGACGATGTGGTAGATGAGCAGGAAGATGCGCTTGAGGTGCAGGCGCAGGAACTCCTCCTCGGCCGCGCCCCAGACGGGGGCGGAACCGCCAGCCTGGATTTCAAGCGGCTCGTCCATGGCACCGACTGCCAATACCATTGTGACGCAGCTGGGCATGATCTTTCATACATCCAGACGCATCGGGCGCCCGAAACGTGGAAGTTCGGCGAGGCTCGGGGGCGGGTCGCTGGAGCGAAAACCGGGGACAGACCGCTCTATCCACACGGCGCAGGGGACTTAGTGCGTGGATCAGGAGGGTTGTGAGCGCCTAGGACAGAGCTGTACTTTCCCCGGATCGTCGGCCTCGCAGGTTGACGCGGCCTTGGGTCTCGATATCAAATGTCCTGGGACACACTACTATGGAGCTGTTGAGTTCTTGGCTGGACAGACAGCGGACCGCTGTTGGGCGATTGGCCGATGAGATTTCGCACAGTGCCGGCTGCTGCACTGGCGCTCTAGGCGAGCAAGTTCAAGAGCGCGTAGATGGGGGAGACCAGCACACTCTGCTGTCGTTGGAGGCGTATTACGAGTTCCTCTACTTCTTCCTCCATGTTGCGAATCGCATGGCATTCCAGCAACATGGACGAGACGCGAGCGCCCGGTTGCCGCGGAAACTTGTTCCACTGGTGGCCCAAAAGGCACGACTTGCGCTCAATGGTGACGATTCTCCGTTCGACTGGAACAGAGGGATTGACGCGACCTTTGTCGAAACGCACAACAAAGCCGAACTGGACTACGCAAGGTGTCGGGAGGTTATTGTCGATGAAGGCGTCGACGTCTCGAGTCTGGAGAGAATCGCCGCTGGTACGAAGCGAAGGGATGGGGGCAAGGTTTTCAGCCGTGGCCTCGTCAATCAACTCGCGTTTAATGTGCAGGATGCGCTATCGCGGCCAGTCGACGCCATTTTGAGATTGACCATCACTTCCACAGTGATAGGTGTTCTGCGGCGGGAATCGATCGAAAAGCTAGTTCGCGAAGCGATGCAGGAGATCAAAAGGGAGCAGGGTGAGCTTCATTGATCGGTCGCCCCTTCTCACCTTAGAACCGTGTAGTCGCCCTTTGATTCGTCGAACCGATATCTCGCCGACGCAATGTGGTCGTGCCCGACTTGAATGAAGAGTCGAATCACTTCGGCGACAGGAACAGTTATGGCCCGCTGACAACGGTCCTTGTCCGAGCTCACGCCGAATCCACTTAGACGATGTTCATCATCGAAGATCAGGAAGAACACATAGCTGTGAATCACTTGGTTGCATAAGAACCGAAGCCGGAGCGGCTGCCTCTTGGGCCTTTCCCAGTCGTAAAGCTCGTCCACTCGATGCGCATTGAGAAGGTGGACAACGGGCACCTTGCACGGTATGGACTTCGCAGAGACTGTGGAGTTAGCCACCGCGTCGGTGAGCTTCCCTGAATCCATGAGTTTGCGGATTGAGTAGAAGCCAAGCATGACTGCCTGTTCACAACGCGCATTGGAGGCCTCAGGCCAACGCCTCTGGGTGGTCCTCCGCCTCAATTCTGCCGCCTGCTTCAACAGATCTGCCTTCCAATATTTGGACTCCCAGATCATTGGCTCTCACCCAAACATACCCTACGCGCCCGCTCAGAAGCCCGGAACCGGAAACCGGGGCGGTCCGGTTTCCCGGTTTTGGGGTCCGGAAACGTGCAAGTGGGGCGGAGCGGCGTTATGGTCAAATTGTAAGGTTTGGCGGGCTGTGGCGGGACCCGCGAAGGATTTCCACCACGAACGGGTGGGGCTTGTTTTGAGCTATTGAAAGCAGGGCGGCCGCGCGTTGAAAGGATGAACGGATATGAAACTCGCCAGCGCCATGTCGCGGATTGGTACGGAAACGGCGTTCGAGGTGCTGGTGCGGGCCAGGGCGCTGGAGGCGCAGGGCCGGAGCGTGATCCACCTGGAGATCGGCGAGCCCGATTTTCCGACGCCGCGGCACATTGTCGAAGCGGCCAAACAGGCGCTGGACGAGGGCTGGACACACTACGGGCCGACGCAGGGCTCTCCGGAGCTGCGGGAGGCGATTGCAGAGACGGTTTCACGGACCCGCGGGATCGAGGTCAGCGCGGCGCGGGTGTGCGTGACGCCGGGCGCGAAACCGATAATTTTCTTCCCGATGCTGGCGCTGCTGGAGCCGGGCGACGAGGTGATTTATCCAAATCCGTCGTTCCCGATCTACGAGTCGATGATCAAGTATTGCGGGGCCACGCCGGTGCCGATGCCGCTGATTGAAGAGCGGGGCTTCAGCTTCGACCTGAACCTGTTCCGCGACAGCTTGAGCGCGCGCACCAAGATGATCATCCTCAATTCGCCGGCCAACCCGACCGGGGGCGTGATGCCGGCCGCGGATATCGAGGCCATTGCGGGGATGCTCCGGGAGCGGGACGCGATCGTGCTGTCGGACGAGATCTACTCGCGGACGACGTACGGCAGGGCGCCGGTTTCGATCGCCTCGATGCCGGGCATGCAGGAGAAGACGATCATCCTGGACGGGTTTTCGAAAACCTACGCCATGACGGGCTGGCGGCTGGGGTATGGCGTGCTGCCGGAGTTCCTGGTGGAGGCGGTGAACAGGCTGATGGTGAACTCGAACTCGTGCACGGCGAGCTTCACGCAAAGGGCGGGGCTGGCGGCGCTCAAGGGGCCGCAGGAGCCGGCCGAGGCGATGGTGGCTGAGTTCCGGCGGCGGCGGGATGCGTTTGTCGCAGCGCTGAACGGGATTCCGGGACTGCGCTGCGCGCTGCCGGAGGGGGCGTTCTACGCTTTCCCCAACATCGAAGGGACGGGTTGGAAGTCGAAGGCGCTGGCCGATGCGCTGCTGGAGCAGGCCGGCGTGGCGGCCTTGAGCGGGACGGCATTCGGGGCCTACGGCGAGGGGTACGTGCGCTTCAGCTATGCCAATTCGATGGAGAATCTGATGGAGGCGGCGGCGAGGATCGAGCGGTTCCTGAAGGGGTAGATAGGCAGAAGATTACAGGCCTGCGGCGGTCTCCCGGGGCGGGCAAGCCGCAGGAGTGCGCAGAACTGCTGAGTCGGATGCATATCGGTGTGCACGAAAAGAGTGCAGGACGCAAGCCTAACCACTCTATCTAAACAATCACGACACCAGTGGGACAGCGGATGCGCCTCAGCTACATCATTTGGCTTCTAGTCAAATTCGCTTAGTATGATCTCCCCAATTGACAGCCGAAGCAATCGGCAGCATATCTTGGGCAGCAGTTTACTAGGATCTCGGGAGGCAGCAACCAGTCTGACTTCCTTATAACAACCAATTGGTATAACAACAAGCTGCACTACTGTACGGAGGCCCCAGTGAAAAGCTTTATGTGTTCATCCATACTGTATATTGGTATGGTGTTAGTCGGATTCCCGGTAGTCCGTGCGGACACCGCTGTAGCGCCAACATTCAGTCCCGGAAGCGGGACCTACACCACGGCCCGCACGATAGCGCTAACTACTGCCACCAGTGGGGCATCGATTAACTACACCACTGACGGCACCACGCCCAGCGACACCGTGGGCGCGCTCTATACTGGCCCGTTCAAGATAAGCACGACGACCACCGTCAACGCAATCGCTTACGCCAGCGGTATGGACAACAGCCCCGTGAGCACGGCGACCTACGTCATCGTGACAGCGGTCCCAAGCATCACCTCCGTGTCTCCGACGGCCGGGCAGGCCGGCACAACAGTCACAGTCGTTGGCTCCGGTTTTGGAGCGACGCAGGGCGCCGGATTCGTCTGGCTCGGCAGTACATTGGGTGCAGTCGTCAGCTGGAGCGACACTCAGATTGTCGCCACCGTTGCCGCGAACTCTATTTCTGGATCGGTTCAAGTTCAACAACTCGGAGCGATCTCGAATTCCGTGCCGTTTAGCGTGAATACCGCGACGGTGTCAACTGTTGCTCCTACTAGCGGCGTGCCAGGCACCAGCGTGACGATCTCTGGCTCTGGCTTCGGATCGAGCCAAGGTGCCGGTCAGGTCTTGCTTGGCACGGCCCCCGGGCACAGTGCAAAGCTGGAGTGACACTCAGGTGGTTGCCCTTGTGGCCACGGGTTCAAACTCCGGGAATGCGCAGGTCCTGCAAAGCGGCGTGTGGAGCGATGCGGTCCCATTTTCCGTAAATACCCTCCACGTTGCCTCCGTCGACCCCGCCTCCGGAGCCGCCGGTACCTCGGTGACATTCACCGGAACCGGCTTCGGCTCCTCCCAGGGGAACGGCACTGTCGTCCTGGGCAGTACGGCTGGCGTGGTGGTGAGTTGGAGTGATACGCAGATAGTCGCCACGGTCGCATCCGCCTCGGTCACCGGCGTCGCGCGAGTCCAGCAGAATGGAGCGTGGAGCAATGCCCTTGCGTTTACAGTGACAGTGGAAGGCGTCCCTGCCCAGACGCTCGTGCCGAGCGCTCTCACCATGATGGCAGGAGATACGCGTGCGATCCAGGCGCTGGACGCCAGCGGGCAGCCGGTCACCGGACTTACCTGGTCGTCGAGCGACACTACAGTAGTCAGCCTCTCGACCGACGACCCGCCCCTCCTTGCCGCTGTCGCCGCCGGCCACGTCACGATAACGGCGGGTAACGCCTCGGCCGATGTCACCGTCTCTGCCGATCCGCTGCCTTTGGGCACGATTCTCTGGTCCAACCCCGGCAATGCATCGGGCGTCTACCAGATTGTGCCTGCCGTACCCAGCCCAACCGGAGCGGCGGACGTTTTCGCCTTCCAGGGTGACGGCACGGTCCAGGCCATCACGAGCGACGGAACAACAGCCTGGACTGCCGACGTGAGCCAGGCTTCCAACGTCCTTCCAGATTTCCTGGGCGGTCTGGTTACCCTGGGGTGGGGGTCCGGGGGCGGCTCGATCGCGCGGTTGGACGGTACGACCGGAGAGGCGATCTGGACCTATACCGCGCCGAGCACCAGTCACTTGGAATGGAGCCTGGCCCTCCATACCGACGGAACAGTCTTCGCCGTTCAGGAGGACTGGAGCGAGAATCCAGGTCCGCCACAGGTTATCGGCTTAGACGGCACCACGGGCGGTCTGAAGTTCGCCATTCCACTGCCCTCAATGTCATCAGACGACGACGAGGGGGCCACGACACGGGGACCGATCATCGCCGGCGATGGCAATGCCTATGTATCCTACGGTTTTAGGGACTGGATTGGCGGGGAACTGGCAATCAACCACGTCAGGGTGCTGCAGATTGGCAGCGGCGGCTCCTACGCCGACATCCCCGTCTACGACTGGGCTTCCCCATTGTACGACCTGGTCCCCATCTTCTGGGGCGCAACGATTGCGAACAACGACACCGGCGTCGTGCTCACCTGGGATGATACCTACGGGGACGGAAACGGCGACGACGTCGAGGAATACAAGATGGCGATAATCGCCGGTGGGAGCGCAACGGTCTTCAACGCCCCGTTCATGCCCGGCCAGTACGGCTCTGTCGAGCCGGTCCTGCAGGCTCAGGACGGTTCCTTTGTCGGCACCGCCTGGAACGGGGACACCTGGACACCCTACATGATCTCGTTCGATGCAAGCGGAAACGTGCGCTGGAGCGTGTCGAACGACCAGCCCCAAATCGCTACCGCCGACGGCGGCACCATCGGGCAGTCGGGCATCGCGTACGACCAGAACGGCAACGCGACGGGGCAAGTGGGCGCGGCGTCCTCGTCCTCGTGGATCGGTCAGGCGTATTCCTCGGCCGCTGGGGATGTCTCCGCTATCGTTCAGTCGCCAACTCAGTGGGCTTCGACGTTTGAGACAGTGGCAGGCGGAAATCCTTCGGCAAACCTCACCTCTGTCGCGTTCCTGACCTGGATGGAGGGATCTGCACTTTGGGGCTCGGGGAGAGGCCCCCAATGCCAGCTGGGCGGCAACAAGGTACCGCTTGGGGGCGACGCTCTTCAATCGTACAGCAGCCTAAGGCAAAGCCTTCTAGCGGGAAACTACCTCAATTCACAGACGTGTTCACTTCTTTTTGCTCCCCTCCAGAACGGCCCTGCGTATTTTAGTCAGCTTGCTACCGCAGTTACGGATCAAGCCCCGTATGATGGCAACCAGACGACAATTAGCATGTATGACGCTGGTTTGTGGGCAGCGGCCGACGTGGGCAAGCCAACCTTCCCCGTGCAATGGCGCAAGACACCAGTTTGCTCAAACATGAACTCGGACAAGATTGTTGCCGAGGCACAGATTCAATCACCTGCGACCGATGTATACATAAATACGAGACGCAACGTGCTCCGCAAGTACCTAAGTCAAAGCACAATCTTGCACGAAGCCCTCCATAACTTAACAAGCTTGGACGACGATGGCTTGGAAGAATACCTCTGTCTGGCTCCCACAGCATCACAAGGGTATCCGACGGACGTTATCAATAAGGTGCTAATACAAAATGGCTGTGCCCCAAATGATTAGAACTCGCGATGTATTGACGGCAGTAATTTGGTTGATATTGTCCTCGCCGCGGGCTCTGTGCGTCCAGGGATGTGCTGCGGAAGCTTGCGGTGTCCCTCCCTATAGGGCCGGCCACATCTGGGAGGACACCCCATCAAGCATTATGATGAACATCAGTATACGGAAGGCCGACTTCACGCCAGGCCGCCTGATCTGTCTGGCGGGCTCGCTGAGGCGGAAGTATGCAAGTCGCAAATCTGTGTATATTCTCATGTTCAGCAGTCCCCGTGCGGCAAAGCGATACGTCGCGCCTTTTGGTGGTGACTCCTCCCTGCCGCGCGTAAACTGGTCTCTGCAGGAACATGCAGACTACATTTTCGATCTGGATGCGGGTAAAAATACCATTTACATCAGACCTTTCGGCGACATTAAACCCTCAAACTTCGGCAGGGAGAGTTCGAATGTCGAGAATAGGGTCAAAGGGGAAGAGCGCGGCTCGAACTGTCCCAAGGTGGTTTGGCAGTAGAGGGCAGGGCACGGAAACGGGGGAAATGGGAGGAGGATGGGTTGGACCCCATCCCTGAGACGCGGGCGCCCGTCGTGTTGCCTCTCCGCGCCCAGCGCAAGCCAATGCCAGGCCGATCACTCCGCGCTTCGGCCACTCCGCATCCGCACAGCATTATCCAATCCACAAATGAGCCTCAAATCGGAGAGTGATTCCAATACAAGAGGAGCCTGAAATTCAAGGCCTGATTTCGGGGTTCTGACCCTCCTTTCGTTGTTTGTTTGGGGAGTGGGGTGCGGGGAGAGGGGCTGGTCCCCCGTTCCCCGCAGCAGCAACGTCGGCACCTCCGGCCACAAGGCCGGAGCGAATAACCGATCCCGCGCGGCCTGCACGCGTTGGGCGGCCTCGG
>JBKQPG010000043.1:0-115119 GCA_052145115.1 Bryobacteraceae bacterium | reverse complement strand
AGAGCCGCGACCGTCAGGGAGCGGTGTTCCCCCCTGCGTTTCTGAGCCGCCCGTTTCGGAGCCCCGGCCGTCAACGAGCGCTGGCCCCTCGACCCCCGCCAGCCCCTCTCAACCCACTCCAACCCATTCATCCCAAAAGACTAACCCACAAATTGGCTTTGTTTCGCCAAAATCCCCCAGCGACCCCCCTCCCGCCCGCCCCACCGCCCCCCGCATGCGTTGACGGAGCCCGCCGGACCCACCACAAAGGAGCTTCCACCCGCCCCTGACCCCCTCCCATCCCCGCCACCCCGGCCCCGCCGCCCACCACCCCCGCCCGGCCCGCGCCCGCGCCTCTGTGACTGGTCAGGCTGTGCCGTTTCCCTCATGGAAGTCGGTCAACCGCGCCACCGGCGCAGCTCGGCATCGGGCGCGACGCCCTGGGTTAACGCCCGGAGGAGCCGAATCCGCCCTCGCCCCGGGCCGAATCGGCGAGCTCGCTCTCCTCCCATTCGACGGCCTCGTAGCGTGCGATCACCATCTGGGCGATGCGGTCGCCGGCATGGACCTGGTAGGGGCTGCGGCCGAGGTTGAGCAGGATAATCTTCAACTCGCCGCGGTAGCCCGGATCGATGGTCGCGGGGGCATTGGGCAGAGTGACGGCGTGCCGCAGGGCGAGGCCGCTGCGCGGGCGGATCTGGGCCTCGAAACCAGGCGGAATCTCGAACGCCAGCCCGGTCGGCACGATGGCCGGAAGATTGGGCTCGAGCAGAGTGTCCTCCAGGGCGCAGATGTCCAGGCCGGCGTCTTCATGAGGGCCGTGGGCGTAGAACGGCAGGCGGGCTTGCGGATGCAGGCGTTTCACGCGGATCTTCATGGCAACCCGTTATGATAACGGTTTGGCCGACTCGCCAGCACAGCCCCGCGTTTTCACACTCGCGCCCATGCCGCCCGAGCGGCTGGCCTACGCGCTGGCGCGCTACAGCCGCTCGCCGGATTCCATCCAGGAGTCGCTGGAATGGGTGCGCCGGCACGATTCGTCGAAGTTCCTGGAGAGCTTCTACTTCCAGTACGGCCACGCCTCCATCGCCGACCTGGGCCACTTGGCGGTGTGCTTCGAGGGCATCTCCGAACTGGCCGCCACGGAGATCGAAGACGAACCGCTGTGGGACGGGCAGGCACGCTCCTCGCGCTACCAGGACTTCTCGCGCGCGGGCTATGTGACGCCGCCCGAGTTCGACTCTCAGCACGCGGCGCTATACCAGGCCGCGGGGGATCGGTTGCTCGCGGCGTATCGCGCCGTGCATGAAAAGGTCCTGGCGCAGCTATACGAAAAACTGCCGCGGCCGGCGGAGATGAAGCCCGCCGCCTATGAGCGGAACCTCGCCGCGCGGGCATACGACGTGGCGCGCTACCTGTTGTTCCTGGGCGTTCCGACGGGCGTGGGGCAGGTGACCAGCATCCGCACATTGGAACGCCAGATCCGGCGCTGGAAGGGATCCCAGTACGCCGAGTTGCGCGAGCTCGGCGCGGAGACGGCCGCGGCGTGCGCGGCTCCGCCGGGCGTGGCATGGAAGGAAGGCGAGGCCGGGGAGGCCAGCGCGCCGACGCTCGCCAAGTACGTGGATCCCGATCCGTATCCCGCGCGGGCGAAGGCCGATCTGAAGCTCTGGGCGGAGCAGAACCTGCCCGTTCCCAGCGGCGGCGCGACGCGGGCAGTGGAACTGGTGAAGGCCAGCGACACGCTGGCCGACATCGTGGCCACGCTGCTGTACCCGGTGTCGACGCGGCCCTACAGCGAGCTGTATGAACTGGCCTGCGCGTGGCCGCGGACCAGGCTGCAGGAAGTGATTGGCGTGGCGCTGGGAGCGCGGTCGCGCCGCGATGAGCTGCTGCGCGCCTTTCGCGGCGGGCCGTACGTGTTCGACATGACGATGGACATCGGCGCGTATCGAGACCTGCACCGCCATCGCCGCTGTCACCAGTTCCGCCAGGCCTACGGCTGGCAGCACGGCTGGGAGACGCCGCCGGCCGTGGCCGAATCGGGCGCGGATGAGATCTACCACTCGGCAATGCGGGCCGCCTCGGAGGCGGCCGGGCGCCTGCCGTCGCCTGGGCGGGAGTACATGACGGCGCTGGGAGCGCGCTCGAGGTTCCTGTTCAAGATGGATTTCGCGGAGGCGGAGTATATCGCCAAGCTGCGCAGCGGCGTGAAGGGCCACTTCAGCTACCGCGAAATCGCGTGGCAGATGAAGTTGCGGATGGAAGAAATCGAACCCGAGCTGGGGCGGCTGATCGAAGCCACGCCGCCATGGGTGGAGGACCCGCTGACCCGCTGAACTGCGCCGGCCTGATCAGAGGTCCCGCATCGCACGGGATTGGCTCTTGCATCGATCTGTTAGAATCGGCTTGTAGCCTCTCGACGAGCGGGAGTAATTCAGTGGTAGAATGCCAGCTTCCCAAGCTGGACGTCGCGGGTTCGAGCCCCGTCTCCCGCTCCAACTTTTCAAACACTCACACGATCCTCACAAATCCCTCGTTACTCCGTTTACTCCATTAAGCCAGGACTGCTCAGGCTGACTGCTGCTAGGTTTCCGGTTTTCGAAGCACCGCGGCTTCGAGTTTCTGCAGCGCTCATTTCTTCTTCTGCAGATCGGAGCTGACAGTCGTGGCGGAGAGGAAGAGCGCTGGGACGAGTTCGTATCGAATTGCAGGATGACGCGCAAACTCAGTTTGGCCTATGGTCTCGCAGGGCTCCGCTGTAGCGTGTCCCAAGACACCATTCGCCTTCGGCCATCGACCGCCGAAAGTGGTCCCCCCTTGCCCCGCCCAGGCGGTCCTCTCTTGCTCCGTCCTTGACAGCCGCACACGCAAGTGAGAGAGAATCGTCGTTCGAGATTCTACTCATGCGTCTGGCCTACCTGTTTTTCGCGATGGCCGCCGTGGCGGCTGCCCAAGAGATGCCGCGCGCGAGTTGGATCCAGAACGGACTCATTGACGCGGGCGGCAACCACGAGCCCAACATCTTCGTGGTTCGGCGCGGCGGCCAGCGCCTGGATTCGCGGCAGCAAATCGAGGCAGCGCAGAGCGAAGAGGTCCTCCGCAGGTTGAAATCCCAAGGGGTCGAGGTGTTCCACACGCACCTGTATAAAGGGTTCGGCATGGCCGCGGAGATGCCCGAGATGGAGCAGACCAGGCGGGTTGCCGCGATCGCGCACAGCCTGGGCCTCAAGGTGGACGCCTACATCCAGTGGAACACCATGATGTATGAGACGTTCTTTGCCGAGGAGCCGCGCGCGCAAGACTGGATCCAGCGGGACGCCGGCGGCCTGCCGATCCTGCTCACCTATGGCTACCAGCAGTCGTACCGGTACCGGCCCTGCTTCTCCAACCAGGAATACCTGGATTACCTCAAGAAGATTGTGCGCTATGCGGTCGAAGAAGTGAAAACAGATTTCATTCACTTCGACAACTTCGATCTGAACCCCGAGCCTGATTCGTGTCACGACACGGCGTGCAAACTTGGGTTCCGCAGATATCTGAACCAGAAGTATTCTCCGGAGCAGCGGCGCGAACGATTCGGCTTTGAGGACGTCAGTTTCGTGAATCCGCCGCAGTGGAATGCGCCCAACCCACCCTCGCGCATGCGCATCATTTTCGATCCCATGATCCAGGAGTGGATCGACTACCGTTGTCAGGTGATGGCGGACGCTCTGCGGCAAATGGCGCTGTACGCCAAGTCGCTAAACCCGGAAGTTGCGATCGAAGTAAATCCCCACGGCATTACCGGCGGTAACCGGGCATGGGAGGCCGCGATCGACCATTCGCGCATTCTCAAATGGACCGAAGCGTTCTGGACCGAGGAGGACCCCGAACCCGGTTACACCGTCGACGGTCGGCTGCTGTCGCGGATCAGGAGTTATAAGCTGGCCAGGGCCTATAGGAACATCCTGATGACCTATATCTCAGACGATCCGGTGGCGATGGCCGAAAGTCTGGCGTTCAATCAGACCATCGGCTTTGCCGGCAGCGATCGCCTGACGCCCGACATGTTGCGCTACATCGCGTTCTACCGAAAAAACCGGGAGCTTTACACTGGTTCTAAGGATGTGGCGACGGTAGCGGTTTTGCGCTCGTATCCCTCCATCACTTACGATCAGGCGCACGTGCAGCTCTCCACGATTCTGGTCGAGCAGGCTCTCATCCAGGCTAGGATTCCGTTCAACCTGGTGTTCGACGAGCAACTGGGGGACCTCGAGAAGTACAAGGTGCTGGTGCTGCCCGAATCGGAATGCTTGAGCGACGCACAGCTCGAGGCGATCCGTAAGTTCGTGGCGGCCGGCGGCGGACTGGTGGCGACGGGGCAGGCAGGTCTCTACGACCAGTGGCGCAGGCTGCGCGTTGCGCCCGGCCTCAAAGGCCTGATCGATTCCCAACCGCAAGTGCGCGATTACGAGGAAGAGGTCGCGCCGGTCGCTGTCACGGGAGCGCCCGTGCGCAAGGAGTACGAAAAGGGGCGGGTTGTCTACATCCCCGGAGTGAAGTTTGATGGGCGGCTCCCCGAATTCGGCAATTTCTTCCGTGTCGACGGTCGCTTCTGGAAGCTGCCGAAGAACGCGCAGGAGATCACGGATGGCTTGCGCTGGGCCGCCCGGGACGACGTTCCGGTGCAGGTCAGTGGGCCAGCTTATCTCGCGTCAAATCTCGTCGAGCAGCCAGAGAAGCGGCGCATGATGCTGCACCTGGTGAACTACAACGCGAAGTGGAGGGCGTCGCTCGAGCGGGCCGAAGTGGTCTGCCGCTTGCCTCGCGGCCAAACCGCCAAAGAAGTCCGGATCTACTCACCCGATCAGGAAGCGCCGCGAACGATCGAGATGAAGAGTGGCGCCTCGCAAGTGAGCTTTGCCGTCCCCGTGAAGACATACACGCTGGCCGTGGTTCAGTGGTGAATACGGTGATTCCGATTGCACCGTTGGCGATGTGGCTCACCGCACCCCCTTTCGGGCTCCGGACCCTCCGGCGGGAGCATCGTGCGTTTACGAGTCGGCATGCAATGGAGGGCAACTGGGCGCCTCCGTTTGCGGGCAGCAGTGGGCCCCTTTGGAGCACTCCCCGCCCAAACCTCGAAGGGAGCATCTTATATCTATGACTCATCGTGCCGGCTTGAACTTTATTGGAATCGTCGTGGCATGCGTGGCCGTAGTCGGTGGAGTCAGAGCCGAACGCCATCGGCCAGCCATGCCGAAGATCACCCACCCCGTGCTTTTCGGGACTCCGGAAGCCGATCGCATCCTCTCGGCCCTCCAGGTGTTTCCCCCGGACAATCCCTGGAACCAGGACATCTCCGCCATGCCGGTGCATGCCAATTCGACGCGCATCATCGCCTCGATTGGCGCCAACAAGAACCTCGGCTACAACCTGGACATGAACTTCGTCATTGTGCCTCCGGACCAGACGCGGATTCCGGTCAAGATCCTGCAATACCCCGCCGACTCCGATCCCGGGCCTTTCCCCGTTCCCGACAACGCCCCCATCGAAAACTGGCCCCTCGCCCGAAATGAGGATGTGCAGGCTCTCCCGCGTCCCGGCCAGACCCTGGATGATCTCCAGCGCCACGGCCGCGGCGACCGCCATCTCCTGATCGTCGACCCGGTCAACGGAAAGCTCCACGAATTCTGGCAGGCGCGGAGAACGGATGCCGGCTGGGAAGCGGCGAATGCAGCTACCTTCGATCTGCGGACGGGAGCGTTGCGACCCGAAGGTTGGACCTCCGCCGACGCCGCAGGCCTCCCGATTTTCCCCGCCTCCGTCCGCTTCGACGAGTGCGAGCGCGGCCTGGTGGAGCACGCCATGCGCTTCACTGTCCGCCGTAGCCAGCGCGCCTACGTCCTTCCCGCCACCCACTTCGCCAGCCGATTCTCGGACGCCAATCTGCCCCGCATGGGCGAACGGCTGCGTCTGCGGCGCGACTTCGATACTTCGCGATTTCCGCCCCATGCGCGCGCGATCCTCGAGGGGTTGAAGAAATATGGCATGTTTGTCGCCGACAATGGCCAGGACTGGCTGATGTCGATTTCGCCCGATGCGCGCCTAAAGGGGCTGGAAACCCTGGAGCGGGTGAAGGGCTCCGACTTCGAAGTGGTCGCGACGGGCGCCCACTCGGGCAAGCTGGCGGGACCAATCAAACAGTGAGGGCCGGCCCAGCAAGTGGAGGAAGCGGGATGGCGCGTCCGGCCCGCATCCGCCGCACCGCGCCTCAGTTGCGGTGCTGGGTTGTGAGAACTTGCATTCGGGTCTACGCGCCGTAACACATCGTCTGGTCCAGCGCGAGTTTCGCGAGCAGAAGGGCAACGGCTGCGGCGAACGCGAAGCGCTCCCATTCAACTGCCATAAGTCTGCTCCGTTCCCGTGCCGGTCACCCGAAAATCAGCGACAAATTCAGCGTGCGCCAGGTCCTCGGAGATGATGGATGCAAGGCGGATCGTCTCGGCAATCATCTCCCGTTTCTTTGCCCGAACGCAGCGCGCCGTTGCCGCCGTAACGCTCACGGCGGCGAAGGCGCGGCTTGTGGAATCGAACACCGGGGCGCCGATGGCTAAAGCGCCCCGTATCGTTTCCTCGTTGTTGATGCCGTAGCCATCGCGACGAATCGAGGCCAGTTGCGCCATGAGCGCCTTACGGTTGGAGATGCTGCGCTCGGTGTAGCGAGCGAGACGGTGTTTGCCAAGTGCGATGCCGAGTTCCGCACGCGATAAATATGCGGCGATCACCTTACCGAGCGCGGAGGCGTGCAGCGGGCAGTGGTCGCCGATTTTGAACGCCAGGAGCAGCGCATGCGAAGCCGACTCGGCGCCGTCGATCAGAATCACCGTGCCGTTACGCCACTCGGCCAGCCACGCCGATTCGCGCAGCTTGGCGCACGTCTCCTGCAGCCGGGGGCGCGCGATGCTGATGAGGTCCGGGCGGCGGACCGTTCTGCGCCCCAGCGCCAACAGGCGACGCGTCGGCGCGTAAACGCCCTCCGGGCCCACTTTCTCCACGTAGCCGAGCTTATTTAGCGTGAAAAGAATGCGAAATACGGAGCTCTTCACCAGACCGACGCGTCCGGCAAGCTCGCCCAGCTTGAAACCGGCCGTGCTATCGCCCAGGCTCTCGAGCACGCGCAGCGTCTTTTCGACAAGCTCGATGTAATTTCTTGCAGCCATTCTTCAATTCTGCACACTAGAATTAACATTCTATACAAAAGAACGCAAGGATAAAGACCGCTTGACACGCAAGTGCAACGGGAATAGTCTTTGCTTAGCCTATGGGGAGAGGGTGTGTCCAGAACGTTCAGGGACACAATCCTGGAATCGAGGGGCGCAGTTGTGCCTGGCGCCGCTGTCGGTGGGCTGAACCAGGAGAAGAGTCCAAGTTGTGGCCCATCTTCACCTCGGACGGCAGGCCGGATCCATCGTAGCTCAGTCAAGGGGGGATTATGAAGACTCGACTCTTCTCGCTTTCAGTACTTTCGATCATGCTCATGTGCCTGGTTGCGCCGGCTTTCGCGCAAGGCGATCGCGGAGCGATCACGGGCGTGATCACAGACGCCAGCGGCGCTGTGGTCCCCAATGTGCAAGTGGCAGCCACGCAGCTAGCGACCCACACTGTCTTCAAGGCGGTCACTACCTCGGTGGGCGTGTACCGCATTCCGTACCTGCCGGCCGGCGACTACAGGGTTTCGGCCGTGGTGAAGGGATTCAAGACCGCGGTGGTGGAACCGGTGGTGGTCGCGGTGGCGACCGTGGTGACGGCGGATTTGAAATTGGAATTGGGCGCCACCACCGAGAGCGTCACCGTGAGCGCCAATGCGACCCAATTGGAATCATCCAGCTCGGAACTCGGCTACAACGTTTCGGCCGAGGATTACCACGACTGGCCAATCAATAGCGACAATGACGGCCAACGCCAGATCAATAGCTTTATCTTCAATTCCCTGCCCGGGACCGACGAATCAAATGCTGGTGGAGGTTATGGCAGCATCAACGGGTCGCCAACCGGCTCGCACGAGGTGTACATCGAAGGCATCTCGATCGGGCGCGCCGACGTCTCCGGCGCCACCAGTGAGTTCCAGCCCAGCGTGGACGCAATCAGCGAATTCCGCCTTCAGACCGGCGGCCTGAACGCGGCCTACGGCGGCGGCTTGACCGCGGTTGCGAACTTCAACGTCAAGTCCGGCACCAATCAACTGCACGGCACCGCTTACGATTACGTGATAAACAACGTTCTCAATGCCAACGGCTACGACAACAACGCGTACGGCAATCCGAAGGCGCCTTACAAGCAAAACAGCTTCGGCACCGCCGTTGGCGGCCCGATCCTGCTGCCGAAGGTGTATAACGGCAAGAACAAGAGCTTCTGGTTTTTCAGCTACGAAGGCGACCGGAAACGCACAGGCTCCCTAGCCTGTTGCCGGACCGTGGCTACCCCGGCGTTCAAGAAGGGCGATTTCTCCGCGGTGGAGCCGATCTTCGATCCCGCCAGCACCGCCGAGCAGCCGGATGGCACCTATACCCGCAGTGCTTTCCCCAACAACATCATTCCTACGGCGGACTTCAGCAAGGTCTCGGCCAATATTCTGCAGCAGGCGCCGACACCCGATCCGACCCTGCCGGGCGTTAGACGGAACATCCCCAGTCTCCCTGGCTCGCCGATATTCAATCTGGATAGCTACACCGGTAAATTCGACCAGACAATCACCGACAAGCAGAAGCTGTCGTTCTACTGGAGTGACAACAACCGCGTGCGTTACAACGGCAGCGGTGGAGGATACCTGCCAGTGCCTGGAAACGCCAGCTCGACTTACAACCTGCAGAGCGTCTACGGCACTATGATCCGTCTGGGCTACGACTGGACCATCACTCCGAATATCCTCAACCACTTCGCCGCCGGCTACAACAACTTCGACAACGACCACTTCTCTCTCTCAACGGGGCAGAACTGGCCCAGCAAGCTCGGTCTGACCGGCGTCGAACAAGACACGTTCCCAGGGATCAACTTTAATCCGAACGGTAATATCCCGTCCTCTCAAGGCGGATCCATGACCCCACTCGGGAACAACTCTACCGGCGACTCGCCCAACGGCAGTTACATCTTCAGCGACGAGACCACCTGGATCCACGGCCGCCACGCCGTAAAGTGGGGCGCCGAAGTCCGCAAGTATTACTACGTCGAGCCCCAGAATTGGGGCTCTTCGGGCCAGTTTTACTTCGGTCCCAACACGACCGCCGACCCGAACAATTTGGGAACCACCGGCTACTCCTATGCCAGTTTCCTGTTGGGCGCCGTAACCAGTTCCAATTTGCCCGTGGAATACGTCGACGTCACGACCACCGACACCTGGAACCCGGCTTTCTACGTGACCGACGACTGGAAAGTGAACCGCCGTCTTACGATCAACTTCGGCTTGCGCTGGGAGATCGCAGGGGCGGAAACCGAACAAAAGGGCGTCTCCTCAACCCTAAGCCCCAGCGCGCCCAACCCCGGCGCAGGGGGCTACCCGGGAGCGTTGACTTTCCTGAGCGCGGGTCGCAGTTCCTTCCAGAATTGGTACTACGGCGAGGTCGGCCCGCGCCTAGGCTTCGCCTACCAGATCAACAAGCGTCTGGTATTGCGCGGCGGCTACGGTCTGATGTACACCCCGCCGATCGGCAATGCCTTTGGAGAGGCTACAGTCGACGGTTTCGTCGGCCAAAACAACTTCGCTCCTACAACCTTCAATCCAGTATTCAACTGGGATAACGGCTATCCGGCCTATCCTTTTCCGCTGCCGAACAGAGACCCGTCGCAGGACAACGGGAATACCATCTCCTACACCACGCCGAACTCGGCCCGCCAACCCTACGCCCAGAACTACACCCTCAGTTTGCAGTACCTGCTCGGGGAGAAGACGATCATCCAGGCCAGCTACGTCGGCGACATCGGTTCCCGATTGAACGCGGGTAATTTCGCGAACATGAACCAGCTCAATACCAAGTATTTGTCCCTGGGCGACACGCTGCTGCAAAGCTGCTCGACGACATCATCAACCACCTGCGTCCCAGGCGTCCCTCTGCCCTACGCCGGCTTCTCCGCCACCAACCCGAACCCGATAGTCGCACAGGCCCTGCTGCCCTATCCGCAGTTCGCCGGCGGCGGTTCCCCGGGTATCCCGACGGGCTCCGGTGTGTTTTACCACTTCCCCTACTTCGGGCACTCGAATTACAACGCGCTGCAAGTGGTGGCCACGCGCCGCCTCTCCAAGGGGCTCGCGTTCCTGATCAGCTATTCGTTCCAGAAGACCCTCACCAACACCGATAGCGCCAGCGTCTATACCGGCGCCAGCGGATACGCACAGGACGTCTATAACCGGGGGTTGGAGAAATCGGTGGCTGCCTTCGACCACCCCCAGAATTTGAAATTGACCTGGATCTACGAGTTGCCCTTCGGCAAAGGCCATCCCTTCCTCAACAAGGGCGGCCTCGTAAACCAGGTTCTCGGCGGCTGGACCATTACGGGCAATCAGCAGTACCAGTCCGGCGATCCGCTTTCGATCAGCGCGGGTGTCAGTGCCAGCTCGTATCTCTTCGATGGCAACGTTCGCGCCAATGTAGTATCCGGCCAGCCGCTGACGGTCCCCCTGTCCGGGCATCTTGATGTCGCCGGCGGGGTCGGCATACAGTACCTCAATCCCAACGCCTTCGCGGCGCCCCCGCAGTCACCCAATGGCGTGATCTTGAGCCTGGGCAACTCTCCGCGCTACTTCGGCAACCTCAGAGGCCCCTTCCAGCCATCGGAGAACTTTGGCATATTCAAGCGTTTCCACTTTGGCGAGAGTAGATTTCTCGAGGTCCGTGGCGACGCTTTCAACGCCTTTAACCGGACCGGGCTTGCCGATCCGGACACCACGGTCGGGGACCCGCAGTTCGGCCAGGTCATCGATGTCCAGCAGGGCCCGCGAGAGATGCAAGTGGCCTTGCGCCTGACCTTCTGACCACGAGTCTATCCCCTGAGCGGAACGGGTCCCCACACGGAGACCCGTTCCGCTTTCTACCGTTGGATATATCCTGAAGCGATGCGGCTTCCCTTCCGCGTTCGCCCGAAAGCGCTGTTGTTATGCCTGTGCGCTTTCGGCGCACTGATCTCCTGCCAGCGGCCCGGCGGATCGGCTTCCCAACCCCTACGCCCGCTCAACGTCGTTGTCATCACCATCGACACGCTGCGTCCGGATCATGTGCACTGTTACGGCTACTCGAAGATAGAGACTCCCACGCTCGATCGCATCGCGCAGAGTGGGGTTCTGTTCGAGAAAGGCGTCACCCAAACACCGCTAACTCCGCCTTCGCATGCCAGCATCTTCACCGGCCTCAACCCGCCCACCCACAAAGTGCGGAATACCGGAGGGTTCGTTCTTTCTCCATCCACGCCGACCCTCGCGAGCCTGCTCGAGCAGCACGGCTGGGACACGGCCGCCTTCGTCTCCTCGGCGGTGTTGAAGAAGCGCTTTGGATTCGATCACGGTTTCGCCGTTTACGACGATCGGATGCCGCAGCCTGGCAGTAGACAGGAGTTCCTGGAGGACGCCGAACGCCGCGCCGGCGATACCGTGGACCACGCCGTCGAGTGGCTGGACGGCCGCGGCGAAAAGCCTTTCTTCCTGTGGGTGCATCTCTACGACCCGCACGCTCCTTACGATCCGCCGTCTCCCTTCCGCGAGCAGTACAAGGATCGCCTTTACGACGGCGAAATCGCCTACGCCGATCACGAACTCGGGCGCCTGATGGAAAACCTCTGGCGCAAGTCGCCGCCCGAAAAGACGCTGGTGGCCGTACTCTCGGACCACGGCGAGAGCCTGGGGGAACACGGCGAATTCTCCCACGGCGTGTTCCTCTACGATTCGACGCTGCGCATTGCGTTCCTGCTCTCCGGCCCGGGAGTGCCACCTGGGCTGCGCGTGCCGCAACAAGCCCGGACCATCGATTTGCTGCCCACCATCCTGGAGCTGCTGGGCGCTCCGGCGCCGGCGGGGATCGAAGGCGCGAGCCTGGTTCCACTATTCAGCGGCAGAGACGCCGCTACGGCCGTTTCGTACGCCGAAACGCTATATCCAAAAATCAATCTGGGTTGGGCCGAGTTGCGCGCCATCCGCACGAATCAATGGAAGTACATTCGGGCCCCGCGGCCGGAGCTGTACGATCTCAGCCGCGATCCGGGGGAAACCAACAACGTGCTGGCGGAGCATCCTTCCGAGGTGCGGAAACTAGAAGCGAGACTTGCCGCGGCCACCGGCTCGGCGAGTTCGGAGAAGGTCGAAACGACCCCGATGGATGAGCACACGCTGGCGCAACTGAAATCCCTGGGCTACACGTCGGGCTTTACTTCGCGCTCCTACGATCTGAATGGCCAGGGGGCCGATCCCAAGGATCAAGTGGCCATCCTGAAGATGATGGACGACGCCGATCAACCGCACTCCGGGCTTTCCCCGGCGCGCCGCATCGAGCTGCTGCAGCGGGCGCTCCGCCTGGACCCCTCCAACCCGCTGCTGTACTATACTCTCGGCGCGAAATTGGAAAAGGCAGGCCGCTATGACGAGGCCATGAAGCTGTACCGGGCGGCACTTCAAAACGGTATCGACAAGGGGCACGGGCGGTTGCACTCGCGCCTGGGCGATTTGCTGGTGCACGCCGGAAAGAAAGCGGAAGCGATTCCCGAATACGAGGAGGCGGTCCGCATTAATCCCACCGACGTGGCAACTCAGGCCAACCTGGCCACCGCTTACATGGAGCAGGGGCGGCTGGCCGATGCGGAACGCGTCCTGAATGGCATTGTCGCCATCGAACCGTCCAACGCGGCCGCCCAGAACGAGCTCGGTGTGCTGGCGATTCAACGGCGGGACGGCACGGCCGCGCGCGCCCACTTCGAGAAGGCGGTGGAATTCGATCCGGACCTGGTCGACGCGTATCTCAATCTCGGCCTGCTTTACAAGATGGTGGGCGACAAAGCGCGCGCGCGAGCGAGCTTCGAACAGTTCCTGGCGAAAGCGCCACTCGCGCAATATGAGGCCGAGATCCCCAAAGTGCGCGCGGCGTTGGCCGAGCTGCACTGATCCAGCTGCTCAATTACGGATGATCCGTCAGATGCGGGCCGCTCCAGGACCCGCGCGCGCTGCCCTCTCTGTGCCGTCCCTGCGCGGTCGCTATCCCAGCCTCGCTGAATTGGAAGGGTGCTGGCGGGAAGCTCGTCCGACCGGTCCAAGGATGAATGACACGGTTCCATTGCCACGCAGCGGAAGGGTTTCGAACTCCCGCGAGCCAGCGCCTGCTGTGTTGTACTGTTGAGTTGGTGTTAAGGCGAGTTTCAATCGTGACTGTTCTGGCGCTGGCCGCCGTCTCGACCCGCGCCGAGTCGGTCCCACGCCTGCGGGAGAACTTCAACCAGGGTTGGCTGTTCCAGCGCCAATCTTCTGGCTCGGGAGAACTCGGCTCGTTCGATCGCGACACAGCGGCGGCGTCGCAAATCGAGCCCCGGTTCCGGGATGCAATCCAGCCCGACTACGACGATTCGGCGTGGGAGCGTATCACGCTTCCACATACCTGGAACTCCCAGGACACTATGGATGCGGTGGCTGGCTATTGGCGGGGCATCGGCTGGTATCGCAAGCATTTTAAGCTCGACCCGAAACTGTCCGGCAAACGCGTGGTGCTTGAATTCGAAGGCGCCAATCAGGTCGCGGAGTTCTGGCTGAATGGTACGTATCTGGGCGCGCACAAGAGCGGTTACACGAGCTTCGAACTGGACCTCACGCCGCACATTCACTTCGGCGATGGGGAGAACGTGCTGACTGTCAAGGTCGACAACCTCTACCACGCGGCGATCCCGCCCACGGTTAAGACGGACTACAACTTCTACGGGGGCATCTATCGCAATGTGTGGTTGCGGGTCAACGAGCCAGTGTATTTGAGCAGCGTCCGCTGGACCACGCCGCAGGTGAGTGAGCAGGAGGCAGCACTGCGGATACGGGGCAACGTGACCAATACGACAGACGCTGAGCGGAGGCTCACGATCGTCCACCAAATCGTCGATCCAAGTGGAAAGGTGGTCGCGACGACGGAGCGGAACGTCACAGTTGCCCCCGGTTCGGCCGTCCCGTTCGATCACAGCATGAGCGTGCAGAAGCCCGAGTTGTGGTCGCCTGAGACGCCTAACCTGTACGCAATCCGCAGCTCCTTGCGAGAACGCGAGCGCACCATCGACATCGTTCGGGTGCCCCTGGGCTTCCGCTGGTTCCAATTCGACGCGCAGGCCGGGTTCTTCCTCAATGGCAAGCGGGTCCAGATCCAAGGAGTGAATCGGCATCAATCGTATCCCGGCATGGGCAATGCACTGCCAGACTCGCGCCAGTGGAAAGATATGCAGCTCATCCGCGACATGGGCGCCAACTTCTGGCGGACTTCTCACTATCCGCCCGCTCCCGCTACGATGGATGCGTCCGACAAGCTGGGCCTGCTGGTGTGGGAAGAGCTGCCGATTAACAAAGAGATCGGGAATCCGGAAGAGTACATCGCCAACGCGCGGCAGATGGCCCGAGAGATGATCGATCGAGATCGGAACCACCCATCGGTCGTGGTGTGGGGAATTGCCGGCGAAGTCAATGCCTCGGCGAGGATCTCCCAACAGGTAGTGGCCGCCGTGGCCAGAGAGTATCGCGAGTTGGATCCGACGCGGCCGGTGGCGATGCACGAGCCGCGCGGAGAGGCGATGGAGGCGATGGTCGATGTCGTCGGTCTCGGAGCGGGTGAGGAAACCGACAAGAAGCACCGACTCTTTCCGCAGCGCGCGTATTTGACCGCGGAATACAGCGCCGCGCTGCCGGGCCGAGGCCTGTATGATGGCGGCCCGAACAGCGAAGAAGTGGCCTGCGAGAAGCACGAAGAGTATCTCCGGCAGCTCAATCGCCGGCCTTGGATGGCGGGCGGTTGCATTTGGAACGCCATCGATTACGATGGCGAGTCGTACGACCCGGTGATCCCGCACATCGTCTCTTTCGGCATGGCCGACATCTGGCGTATCCCGAAAGACGTGTACTACTTCTACCAGAGCCAGTGGAGTACGAGGCCGATGGTGCACATTGTCGGGCACTGGACCTGGCCTGGCCAGGAAGGCCGTTCTCGCGCCGTGAAGGTCTATAGCAACGCGCCGCGGGTGGAGCTGTTTCTGAACGGCCGCTCGCTGGGCATCAAAGAGGACGCCACCGGCGCTGGTGATCTTTTGCACCCACCGCGCGTGTGGAACTTGGAATACCAGCGTGGCACACTAGAGGCCGTTGCCCAATTCGGAGCTCAGCGCGTCAGCGACATCCGCAAGACCGCCGGCCCGGCTGTGCAGATCATCCTCACATCGGACGCGCGGGAATTGCGCTCGGGCGATCGGGGAAGCGTGGCTTACATCACGGCGGTTGTGGCGGACAGGGATGGAACGCCGGTCCCCGACTCGGCGGCGCCGATTGCGTTCACCTGGTACGGCCCGGGCGAGCTGTTGCGGCAGACATGGCCCGGACACGAAACCGGTCTGACGTGGAACGCCGTGGCCGGCATGACGCGGATTGCGTTTCGAGCCACATCGAGAACCGGCGGAGCGGTGGTCAGCGCATCGTCCCCAGGTCTCAAAATGGGTCGAACCACGCTAACCCTCACCGCTCCGGGTAAGCCGAATGAAATGGACTACAAAGAGCGGTTTGAAGAGGACGAAATCCCCGCCACTGGCAATTGAGGTGCGCGCTCTAAACAGCCCGACACGCGCTCCTGCGTGGAGCAAGTTCGAGGAGGGTTGAGAGGGGCGCCATGCTGCCACTCCTGGGGTCCGTTTGATCTTGGGATGCACCTCCGAAACTCCCCTCGCTGGTCAACATCACGGAGAAAACCGCTCTGGCGGAATACTCCATTTCACATTTCGTACCTGCGTCGCTCTTAGGGAGCCAACGTGGCTTGTGCGTGACGGCGTTGTGACGGCATTCAGGGGGTGTCCTGTGGAATCTGCGGAAACTCGGCGCACTTCTGTGACCGCCGTTTGCCGCCATGTCGTTGTATACACGATTGTTGAGCGGTTTCCCAAGCTGGACGTCGCGGGTTCGAGCCCCGTCTCCCACTCCTTAACATATTCATATCAGCCACTTACAGCTGTCGCCCCGAGTCGGACTGAATCCGTGACGGCGGAAGACGGCAATCTCGCGCTTGACGCCATCCCCTGAATCGTGGCCACCGGAAGGAGGCGGCCTGCAGCACCTCGCGTCACCTCGCCGCTCGATCGCATTTCATGGCCTCTGGAAAAGCGAAATGCGCCGCTGGTTGCGGCGCCTCATCGTGCTTGGATTTGAACTTCGAGGAGTTACTTACCCACCCAACCCCCAGAAGGGAACTCCACGTCGAAATGGACGATACGAGGACAAGACCCCGGCCGAGCAAGAGGTCCAGAGGGCGTTTTGAAGGGGAGGACGGCCGCTAAGTGATAGAAAAGTGGTACGCCCGGGGCGATTCGAACGCCCGACCTTTTGCTCCGGAGGCAAACGCTCTATCCATCTGAGCTACGGGCGCGCACCGTTCTCATTGTAGCCCAACCTCCGCGCCGGTCAATCCATGGCCTTCCGGCGCGCCTGTCCCCGAGGCCCAAAGCGCCGCCCCGGCGGCCCAGTTCACCCTGCGATCCGCGGCGAACATGCTCTATCATAGGGAGATCGCGGGATTCCTCCGGCGCTGCCGCGGATCCGTCTGCGGCGCGCGAGCGCCATGATGCAGCCGAAACAGGCGCGGACCATCCCGCGGCCTGCTCCATCGAAGGATCGTTAGCATGACGCGCAGATCGGGGGGATGAAGCGGTGACCACGCCAGCGGCCAGCGACATTTCGGTCGTCATCACCTATTGCAACCGCGAGCAGTTCATAGACGAGGCGGTTCAATCCGTCCTGGCGCAAACCCTCCCGCCTCTCGAGATCATCATCGTCAACGATGGTTCCCGCGAGTCGTCACGCCGCTACCTGGACCGGTACGCGGAACTGTGCGTCATCCTCGATCTGCCGGTGAACATGGGGCTCTCGGTGGCCCGCAACGAAGGGATCCGGCGGGCGCGCGGCCGGTTCATTGCCTTTCTGGATGACGACGACATCTGGGAGCCCGCAAAACTCGAACTCCAGGCCCGATACATGCGCGATCACCCCTACTGCGCCGCAATTCACACCGCGATTCGTGCATTCTACGCCGACGGGTCTGAGCGGATCTTCGACCAGAAGCCCAGCCTGCTGACGTTAGCACAGGCCCTCCAGCAGCCCGGCGAGGTAATGGCCTCGAGCTTCCTGATCCGTGCGGACGTGATGCAGGACCTGGGAGGCTTCGATCCGCGGTTTCGTCGCGCCGAGGACCACGAATTCCAGATTCGATGCGCCGCCGCCGGCTATCGGATCGAGAGCATTCCGGAACCGCTGACCCGCATGCGCCGGCAGGGCCACGCCAGCCTGACAGGGCAGCCCGGGCGGATGTTCGCCGGTCATCTCAGGTTGTGTTGGAAGCACAGAGCGCTGTACCGCCGGGTGTACGGCTGGCGCGGGTTGGTGAGTTTCCTGGTGGCGAGTCTCGAGCACGACAGCGGCAAAGTGCGTTATCTGGGCGGGGCCATTCGCCTTTTGGCCCGGCTCACTGCAGTGCAGTGGAAGGTGCGGCCGGATTATCAGGAGCCGGTGCCAGTGGCAGACGCCCCCGTGGCCTTGCCCGTGGTGCTCCGCACGACGAATGGGGCAATGTCCTGATGGAGCACGAAAGCGCCGATATTTCGGTCGTCATCCCGTACTACAATCGCGAGCAGTACATTGACGAGGCCGTGCAATCCGTCCTGGCGCAGACCCTCAGGCCTCTCGAGATCATCATCGTCAACGATGGTTCCCGCGAATCCTCGCGCCGCTGCCTCGACCGCTATGCGGACGTTTGCACCATCGTCGACCTGCCGGTGAACGTGGGGCTCCCGGCAGCCCGCAATGAAGGGATCCGCCGGGCGCGGGGCCTGTTCATCGCTTTCCTGGATGACGACGACCTCTGGCTGCCCGAGAAGCTGGAGGTGCAGCGCCGGTACATGGCCGAGCATCCCCCCTGCGACATGGTCCACAGTGCGGCATGGTCCTTCTACTCGGGCCGGCCTGATCACCTCCTCACCCGGGACTGGCCGGGCCCGCTGACGCTGGCGCAGGCTTTGACGCACGATTTCTGGGTGATGCCTTCTACGATGCTGGTCCGCGCGGACGCGGCGCGCGCGCTGGGCGGATTTGATCCGCGGTTCCGGAGCTCCGAAGACCATGATTTCACGCTGCGATGTGCTGCCGCCGGATACCGGATCGAAGGCATTCCGGAACCGCTGACCCGCCTTCGCCGGCAAGATCACCCCAGCCTGACAAGGCGGCACTGGCGGATGTTTGCTGGGCATCTCAGGTTGTGTTGGAAGCAAAGAGCGCTGTACCGCAGGGTGTACGGCTGGCGCGGAATCGTGAGTTTCACTCTGGAGAGTATGAGAATCGACAGCAAGAAGGTGCGGTATGTAGGCGGTGCCGTACGTCTATTGGCCCGGGTCCTTCCAGCGAAGTGGAAAGTGCGGCCGGATTATCAAGAGCCGGTGCAAAGGGCAGTCTCCCCCTTGGACCTGCCTGTGGTGTCCCACACGACGAATGGAGAAATATCTTGATCGAGCACGAAAGCGCCGACATCTCGGTCGTCATTCCGTACTACAACCGCGAGCAGTATGTTGACGAGGCGGTGCAGTCGGTCCTGGCGCAGACCCTCCAGCCACTTGAAATCATCATCGTCAACGACGGTTCCCGCGAGCCTTCGCGCCGCTACCTCGACCGCTATGCGGGAGTTTGCACCATCGTCGACCTGCCGGTGAATGGTGGGCCGGCGGCGGCGCGCAACGAAGGGATCCGGCGGGCGCGCGGCGAGTTCATTGCCTTTCTGGATGACGACGATATCTGGCTGCCCGAAAAGTTGGAGCAGCAGCGCCGGTACATGGCCGAGCACCCCCGGTGCCACCTCGTCCATTGCGCGCTATGGGCCTTCTACTCGGACCGGCCGGATCGTCTCTGGACACGTGATGGGCCTGGGCCGCTGACCCTGCCGTCGGCTATGAGGCAGGAGTACACGGTGACGCCCTCAACGATACTGATCCGCGCGAACGTGGTGCGAGCTCTACGAGGATTTGATCCGCGGTTTTCCCCGGCGGAGGACTTTGAATTCCGGATTCGCTGCGCCGCTGCCGGCTACCGGATGGAGAGCATTCCAGAACCGCTGATCCGCTATCGCCAGCAAGGCCATGGGAGCCTCACGGAGCAGAATTGGCGGGTGATTCTCGCAGGTCTCCGCCTGTGTTGGAAGCATAAAGCACTGTATTGCCGGGTCTACGGTGTGCGTGGGATCGTGAGCTTCATTGTGGACAGGATGGAACGCTGGACCCGCAAAGTGCGGTATGTGGGTGGGGCCGCACGCCTTCTGGCCAGGCTCATCCCGGTGAAGTGGGAGGTGCGAGCGGACTATGTAGAGCCGGTCCAAGAGGAGGCCTTTCCCGCAGCGCCGCCCATCGGCTTTCCGCGCCGCGTGGATTAATGGCGGAGGCCATGGTGGCCGTTGCCTCGAACCGCGACGCGCCCGCCCAGCCCGGTGGTGGTCGTCCCGCCGCCGCGGAGGCTGAGGTATCCTGACGAGGAGGGAAACTCCAAGATGATTCCGGATGGGAATTGCCCCCTCATGGCTATGGGCACGTAATGGGTGCAAAAAGGGCAATTAAACGAATATTTGAGGGATTGACCGGTACACATGTTTACCGCACTGTGCCCCGTGGCACCGATCTGTTCCATGACATCAGACTTGATCTGCCCGGGCTTCAGGTGAATGTGGTCTTCGACGTAGGGGCGCATCAAGGACAATCAGCACGGAAGTATCTTAGTAATTTCCCAGGCGCGACCATCTACTGCTTCGAGCCTGTGGAAAATACGTTCCTCCAGCTTCGGGAAAACTTGCGGGGTCACGACAATGTTCACAGCTTCAAATTGGCGCTTGGGGCGGCCAGGGGAATGGGGGAAATGATCACCGAAGGCAGATCCGATATGCTTTCCCTTATACGGGCCTCCCGCCAGCAGGCGAGCGGCGCTTCACGCCTCGAAGAGGTGGAGTTGGAGACGATTGACGACTTTTGCGGTGACAACAATATCGCCCACATCGACTTTTTAAAGATAGACACGGAGGGTTGCGACCTCGATGTACTGAGGGGCGCGGACCGCATGCTAACCCGGCATCAGGTGGATGTTGTGGAAGTGGAAGCTGGTATGAACAGCGGGAACGAGAGGCATGTCCCTTTCGATGCATTCGGTAGATTTTTTGAGGACAAAAACTATTTCGTATTTGGTATTTATGAGCAAACGAATGAGTGGCCGACAAGGAAACCTCACCTCCGCCGCACAAACCCTGTTTTCATTTCGGATAGGGTCATCAAGGCAAATATAGCCCGATAATGGGACTGCTGACGACGTGCCGTTTTTTCCGCCAGACCATTGCGTCATTTAATAGTTCTACAGGGGGGATCGACATTTGATGGCGCGCGAGAAGTCCGACATTTCAGTCGTCATTCCTTATCATAATCGCGAGCAGTACATCGACGAGGCGGTTCAATCCGTCCTGGCGCAGACCATCCAGCCATTTGAAATCATCATTGTCAACGATGGTTCCCGCGAATCCTCGCGCCGATACCTCGACCGCTATGCGGGAGTTTGCACCATCGTCGATCTGCCGGCGAGCATGGGCGCCGCGGTGGCGCGTAACGAAGGGATCCGGCGGGCGCGCGGCGAGTTCATTGCCTTTCTGGATGACGACGATATCTGGCTGCCCGAAAAGTTGGAGCAGCAGCGCCGGTACATGGCCGAGCATCCCCGCTGCGACGCCGTCCACACTGCGGCATGGGCCTTCTTCTCGGGCCGGCCGGACCGTCTCATCACCCGCGACTGGCCGGGCCCTCTGACGCTGGCGCAGGCTCTGACGCATGACTACTGGGTGATACATCCGACTCTCCTGATCCGCGCGGACGTGGTGCGCGCTCTGGGAGGGTACGATCCGCGCTTTCGCCGCTCACAGGATCACGAATTCACAATCCGATGCGCTGCTGCCGGATGCCGGATCGAAAGCATTCCAGAACCGCTGGCTCGCTTTCGCCGGCAGGGCCATGACGGCACGACAATGCACAGGTGGCGGATGTTCCGCTCACGCGTCAGCCTCTGCTGGAAACATAGGGCGCTCTACTACCGAGTATATGGCGTGCGCGGAATGGTTAGCTTCCCATTGGCAAGTCTGGAGATCTGGACCCGCAATGTGCGGTATGTGGGTGGTGCGGTACGCCTGCTGCTCCGGTTTATCCCAGTGAAGTGGGAGGTCCGGCCGGACTATGTAGAGCCAGTCCCGCCGGGAGGATAGCGCTGCGGCGCCCGAATGACGCCGGGCGGGGCGTACGCCCGGCGATTGGCCAGGCGGCGGGAGCCGAAGCGGAGAATCCTTCGCACCACAGCCGGAGCCTTCAACCTGCGGTCATCGCGCGACCCGGCTCCGGTCCTGCGCATGAGGCCACACCAGATGCCGTCCAGCACCAGCTCAGCAGTAGCCGGATCCACTATGCCGCTTCCGGCGTAACGCAGCGATAACCTGGTGCGCCAGTAAACGTACCGCAGCCGATTCAGCCCAGTGGCGTGCTTTGCCCAGAAGAAGATTTGGTTTCTAGTCATGTAAAAGGCGCCCAGCGGGGAGGGCACTGGCGCGGGCCGCCCCACCCAGGACGCGCCGTGCAGAATCCCGGCCTCCGGCACGAGCCGCACTTGGAACCCCGCCCCGTTGGCGCGTACGCAATAATCGACGTCCTCGACATAAGCGAAGAACCGCTCATCCAGCAGGCCGATGCGCTCGATTACGGCCCGCCGGACCAGCAACGCCGTGCCCCATAGGCAAAACTGCCGCGGCGCGGTGCTCATAGATTGGATGGCGGCATTCAGGTCCACAAAATAGTCGTACACGTAGTTCTTTACGTCCACCTGCATTCCGCAGTTTTGAATCTGTCTGGGTTGGGAGTTGTAGTAGATGACGGGGCTCAGCAGGCCGGCTGCCGGGTTGTCCTGGGCGTCCCGAATCAGCCTGGTCAGCGTATCCGCCTCCACCACGGCGTCGGAGTTCACCAGCCATACGTAGTCTGCGCCATGCTTCAAGGCATGGCGGATGCCTGTGTTGCACCCTCCGGTGTAGCCCATGTTGACGGGATTCAGGATGAGATCGAATGGCAGGCCGGAGGACTGCAATGCGGCGACCGAATCGGGCGAAGATCCGTTGTCGACGACCACGATCCGGGCATTGGAATACTGCTGGGCGGCCAGATGGCGGATGCAGCCCAGAGTTTCCTCGTGCCGATTCCAGTTCAGGACGCACACATAGACGAGTGGCTGCTGTGAGTCCTGAGGAGTTTGTGAGTCGGCCATAGCTTACTTTCCCCCGGGCACGGCTCGTGCGTTCACCCCTCTGGGAGCGAACTCTGCGACCGGCGCAACATCCACGCCGGCCCAAACGTACATTATCTCCGACCGCGAGGGTCTGTTATCGATTCGCCGGCTGGGGCTATTGCCGGCCCGGCATAGTGATATCCGAGAGCGGCGCCGGTTCAGCCCAGCAGCAGCTTTCTTCTGACCCGCAATGCCTGGTAAACCACCTCGTTTCTCGCGGCTGAGGTCCTTCGCAGCCAGCCAGGAACTCGAATCCACTTGTAGTAGGCCGGCACGGCCACTTCTTCGATGAACAGCAGCCACTGCCGCACGGTGGCGGCGGCGTCCACCTCCGGCACGCGCGCCCGGCCGTGATCGCGCATCGCGGCCCGCAGTTCCGGCCGGCTGCGCAACTCGACCAGCGCGTGCAGCAGTTCGTCGACCGAACAGACCTCGATGTAGTCCAGCGCGTCGCGGCGCAGCGCCCGAAACGCCGACTCGTGCCCCAGGATGGCGGGCACCCCGGCGATCCAGGCGTTGATCAGCTTTGAGGGCGGCTTGTGGTCGAAGGCCGCGCGCGCGGAACGCGGCAGGAAACGCCGCACGGCGCACACCACATCGATATCGCTGAAATCGGACCATACGCCGCCGATCCGGTAGGTCGAGGGATCGTTGTACTGAAACTCGCCGATCTTGGGGATCCAACGGAATCCGATTCCGGCCAGCCGGGCGGCCCACTCCCGGCCCCGTAGCTCGGGTGCCAGCGATTTCTCGTTGCCCACATAGGCCACGTTTTCGAAGCGGTCGCCCCGCGCCTCAGAGCGCGGAATAAGCCCTGGCTCGGGCCAGTGGCGGATCCAATGACAGTGCCGGAAGAACCGCGCCTGGACCGGATTTTGAGCCACCTGCAAATTGGCCGGAGTATAAAGCCCCAGATCCGCGGCGAAATTGATCAGCATCCGCTGCGGCCCGGGCGTGAGGCGCTCTCGGCCTACCGTCATGCACTCGCGATGCGCCAATACGATGCCCTCGTCGGGCAGCTTGGATGTCAACCGGCAGGCCAACCCGGCCTGCTGCAGCCGCAGCGCCGTCTGAATCGTCCAGGTATAGACTCCGAAATTGAATCCCGACCACGCCACGTCCGGCGACGAAGGGATCTCCCCCTGCGGCCAGAACTTGGGGTGGATATAGAAGCTGATCGGAGGAAGAGTCATAGGATTGCCCGCACGTCCGCCGCAACCGCCGGTCCGTCAGGCTCAGAGGATAGAATCCGCTCCGCCCGGCGCATGGCCGCTTGGCATTTCACCGCTCTCGCCTGGCGCCGACATCCACGGCACACTGGATCAAATTGTACTTGCTGCGGCACCAAGGCCGCCTGCCTCGGTTGCGGCAGCCGCAATCCGCAGGTGCGCCGCGAGTCCTCCCCAAGGGTCTTTTCTCTGAGCGCAACGTGATGCGCGATACTACGACGTGGGGCCCGCGACGGCACGTATCACGCCCCCAGACGGCCGGATCCGATCAGCCGCATTGAGGCCTGACGTGCCTGGGCCATCCCCGGAGAGCGGGTGGGACGAGCGCGGCATGGCAGCGGGCGCGCGAGCGGCGGCAAAGCGAAAGGGGTTGTGTGTTGGCAGACCAGGAACCAGTGCGAGCGTCGGCCACCCGGCGGACGCTTGACAACTCAGTATTGATCGGGCTGGACGTGGCCATCAGCTTCCTGGCGGCGATGTGCTGGAGCATCCCCGTGGCGCGCGTCATCGGTCCGGCGAAGCTGGGGTACTTCTCGGTGGTCTGGTTCTGGGCCCTGGTGGGCACGAATGTTGCGAGTTTGGGAGTTCCGGGAGCGACCCGGCGCTACATGGCGGAGGCTCTGGGGCGGAATGACCTGGAGCTGGCCCGCGGGATTTTCGCGGCCACGATGAAGCTCCAATCGCTGATCGCGCTGGGCATCCTGATCATCGGCGAGGCCATCATCTTCGCCTTCACCCGGCCTGACTACTGGAGCAGTTCGTGGCTCCTCGTCCTCAGCCTCGCGCCGCGATTCCTGTCGTCCATCCCGGGCGCGGCGCTTCTGGCCGGCGAGCGCTTGCGGCAGGGGCTGATCTGCTCCATTGTGTACGCCGGGGTGCTGATCGGCGTGTTGTGGTTGGGCCTGTGGTCGGGGTGGGGCCTGGTCGCCGCCGCCGCGGCGTATGCGATCGCCTATGGGACGGACCTGATTCTCAAGCTGGCGTTCACCCTGAAGTGGCTGCAATGGGGTCCCAGGGCGGCCATCGAACCGGCCCTGCGGCGCCGCATGATCAGCTTCTCCGGTAAGGGCACCATCCTGATGCTGCTTGGGTTCGTGGTCTGGGACAAGTCCGACATTTTCTTCCTGCAGATGCTGGATAAGGATCCCAAGTCCTGGTCGTTTTTCACCACTGCCCTGGGCTTTGCGGAGAAGATCATCGGGCTGGTCGCGATTTTCGGAAGCAGCATCAGCGTGGCGCTCTACGGCGAGATTGGCCGCAGCCTGGCGAAACTCCAACAGACCGCGGCCGTGGGGCTGAAGTACTGTTCGATCCTGGCGTCCGTGCTGCTGTTCGGCCTGGCGGCGGTGTCGCCGTGGCTGATCGTCACGCTGTACGGGAAAGCCTACGCGCCGGCCGGTCCGGTACTGGCCGTGGCCGCATTGTTGGCGGGCGGCAAGTGCATCATGCCGGTCGTGGGAGCCGTTTTCGCGGCCGCGGAGCGGCAGGGATCGGTCGCCATAATCGTCTTATTCTGCGGCGCTCTGGACGTCTCGCTGGACCTGCTGCTGATCCCGCGCTATGGGGCGCTGGGCGCCGCGCTGGCTAACGGAGTTGCGCAGACCGCCGCGGCGGCGATCCTCGTCTGGTGGGCCAGCAGGTCGTGCGGCATACAGTGGAGGATTCGCGAGATCGTGCCGGGCGTGATCGCTGGTGTGGGGGTCGGAGTCATCGCCTACCTGGCCGGCAGGTGGCTGCCGTCGCCGGTTTCGCGCCTGGCGGTTGGCGTGGCGGCCGGGGCTCTCGCCTGCCCGATTCTATTCCGGCTGCTGCGCGTCTTCGGCCGGGAAGACTCCTACCGGCTCAACGAACTGGCGGGCAGAACCCCGCAGTGGGTGCGAATGCGCCTGGATCCGGTGCTCGCATTTGTCAGTGCGCCCGCACAGCGATAATCAGGGAGGGAACCGGCGGCATTCATGGGTCTGATCTTCACTTTGATCTACGTGCTTTACATGTATATCTCGCCGGCCGCCTGGATACCATGGCTGGCCACGATTCGAGTTCAACCATTTGTCGCCGGCCTGGCGTGCGTATGGACATTGCCCCGGCTGTTGGACCACCGGCCGTTCAAGGCATCTCCCCAGTTGCTGCTGTTCATGATGTTTAGCGCCTATCTGACCATGTCGCCCGCTTTGCAGGGATGGTTTGGCGGGGTGGTAGCGGCCGTGCCTGGCGTTGCAGTCCCAGCGCTCCTTCTGTTCCTGATTCCGGTGAATTGCGACACCATCTTACGACGCCAGATCCTGGTGGCGGCATTGGTTGTTTCGATGGTGGGACTCGTGCTGCCGGGAATCCATGATTACTATCACCCGTCGGATGAGAGCAAATTCCTGCTGCGCCCATGGAACGATGAGGAAGCCGACAGCACGGAAATACAAGCTCCCCCCGGGCTGGATCGCCTGAAAGCGCAGGGCTTGATCGACGATCCCAATGATTTTGCCCAGCTCCTGCTGGTCACCACCTCTCTGTGCTTCTTCTGGTGGAGCCGCAAATGGCTGAAGAATATCTTCCTCGTCCTGCTGCCCGCCGGGATTCTGTTGTACGGCGTCTACCTGACGCATTCGCGAGGTGCGCTGGTAGCCCTCGCGGTTATGGTCGCCGTGGCGTTCCGGAGGAAACTGAGGTGGCTGGGCTCATTGGCGGTGGCCGGGGTCGTCGCTCTCGGACTGCTGGCCAACACGTTCACGGGCGGGCGCGAGATCAACTTGTCCGCGGCTGGCGGAGGCGATCGCCTGGACATCTGGAGCGACGGCCTGCAACTGCTCAAAAGCTCGCCCCTGGTGGGAAAAGGATACGGCGGCTTTTCTGACGCAGTGGAAATGACGGCGCACAACTCATTCCTGTTGGTGGCCGTCGAGTTGGGGCTGCCCGGCCTGGTGCTCTGGGTCGCAGTTTTCGTCCTTTGTTTTTACCAGATCCAGCGGATTGTCGCACCGGCGGACGGCGCTGCGCCCGATCCTGTGCTTAGCCAGCAGGCGGTGTGTTTGGAAGTCGCGCTCACGGCATTTCTGGCCACATCCTGGTTTCTGTCGCGGGCTTACCAGCCGGCGTCGTTTCTGCTGGTCGGCCTGCTCGGCGGCCTGGTCTACCAGGAGACTCTCCGTCGTCCCGGCGCCGTTCTGATGCTGCCCTGGCGCACCTGCCTGATCCGCAGCCTGGTGGTCAGCGCGGCGGCGGTGCTCATGATTTATGGCGTGATCCGTCTGCGCACCTTCTGAGTGGCGCGTCGGCTCGAGTGCACAGCTCCGGCTTCCCGAGCCGACCGGGAGCGGGGGCGGAAAATGCGGTTGATATACTGATTGCGAGTGTGTGACGAAGCGATCTTCGATGCGGCCCGGGAAGCGGCGCAAACGCCACAGGATCGACAGCACTTGAGTGAATTGGAAGCCGCTCTGGATGCTCCCCGCCCAACCCGCTACGTGCCGCAAATGCGGGCCGGAGAAAAGGTGCTCGACATCGGTTGCGGCGCCGGGCAAACGCTGATTGCGGCCTGCCCGTATCGGATCCCCGGCACGGGCGGCGGATGCGTGACCTGTGCCCGTACGGACAACTCCTGTCAGGGGTGGGCGTGTGGCATCGATGTCGATGCCGCCGCGCTGCGCCTGGGGCGCTCCTGGAGCAGGATCATACAATTCCAACACGCGCCCGCCGAGCACTTGCCTTTCGATGGTCCGCAATTCGACCGGGTCGTCTCTCGGGTCGCCCTGGTGTTCGTCGACATGCGGACGGCGCTGGCCGAAATCCGTCGCGTTCTGCGGCCTGGTGGCAGAATCTGGTTCAGCTTGCACCGGTTCTCCATGGTTCCGCGGATGATGGGCCACCGCGGCTGGCGCGGCCGGATCTTTCTGCTCTATGTGGCCCTGAACGGGCTGTTGTTCCACCTGACACTCCGTACCTGGCCTCTGCTGGGCCGGCGGGAATACTGGCAATCTTCCTCCGGGATGCGCAGAGTACTGGCCAAATATGGATTCGAGGATATTCAGACCGAAACGCACGACTGTACGCTGATCGTTTCAGCATGTCTGAAGGAACCGTAAGCCTGCCGGGAGGGCGGAACCGAACGATCGGTCGTGACATTCCGGCCAGTCGCCGGGCAGTGGAGACCTGCGATCGGAGCCTTCAACGGCTGCCGCTCACCCTCTGCGACACAAGAACCACTACCGGCCGCAGGTCGTCCTGAATATCGTGTTCCGGGACAAGGACCCGCTCGATTTCCGTGCGCAACCCGAGCGGTTCCAGAAGGGCGGGCAGGTCGCGGCCGAAATCCGTGTAAAGAAGCGAATCCGCGGGCCGGTAAGGATCCTGGTGATAGACTCTCGGCAACAGGTCGACGTCTTCCGGGCCCGTGGCGTCCACGCGTGGCGTGGTGATCCGGTCATCACTATACGGAATGGTGAAGACATGGTAGCCGCCCGGCTTCAGCACCCTTGCAATCTCCCGAAAGCCAACCCACGGCCGTCTGACATGCTCCATCGTCTCCGAGGAGATCATCAGATCGAAGGAGCCGTCGGGGAAAGACAGCCGCTGCAGGTCCTGGTTCCACACTTTGCCATATTGCACGCCGAACGGCCGATCCGAAAAATACCCGCTAACTGTGTAATTCGGATGCGCGCCGTAGGTGCGGTAAATGGGACTCCTGGTGGTCAGCTCATAAATCTGGTGAGCATCGAGGAACTGGCGCAACGCTCCGCACCGCCGCTCGACCACATATTGAATGGCCCTATACTTGGGCGTGCTCCGGCACCACACACAGCGGCGGATCCAACGCTCTCCATCCGACACGAAGGGCGTTCGCTGGCCGCATATGTTGCACCGTCCCAACCACTGATGGTGATGCGGGTGCGTAAGAACCAAGGCTAATTTGCCGACAATCCTCCTGAAGGGGCTAGCGGTGGAGCTCATAAATGCACTGCCAATCTTAGCATCGAGCTTGTGACTGCAATGCGCTTGCCGATGCCCTGCGCGCCCGGCACCGGCATTCCGCCCGGCATGCCCCTGCCAAGGCCCGGCGGTAGTTCGAGCCTAGCGCAGCTCCGCCAGTATCGCTCTCGCCCCAACGTAGTCGGGGCTGGCCTCCAGAACCTTGTCGAATTCCGTCTTGGCCTTCTGCGGTTCGTTCAACCCCAGATAGCCCAGACCGGCGGCGTAGTGCGCTGTCGCCAACGTCGCACGCTGCGCGCGCAGCGTGTCCAGCGGCGCGCCGGCGTCCGGTTTGGCCGGCCCGCCTTGCAGCGCCTGGTTGGCCGTATCCACCAATTGATGCAGCAGCGCCGTGGCTTTGTCGGCCTGGCCCAGCTTCCGCAGCGCCAGCGCCTGGTAGTATGCCTGCGCGGTGGCGGGTGTCAGGCCGCCGCGCCGCCGCCGGTACTGCCCTTGCGGCGCCGGCTTCACATCAGCCGCCTTCTGCCAGTACTTCTTGGCCTGCGTCTGGTCGCCCAGCGCCGCGTAAGCGCTGCCCATCCAGTAATCGGCTTCCGGCTCGCGGGCGTTCACATCGATTCCTTCCGAGGGCAGGTTCGTCGGAATATCCAGGGCGACTTGAAATTCCGCCAGCGCCGCTTTGGCATGTTTGGCCGCGAGCAGTTTCCGGCCCTGCAACATGTGGGCGTCGGTCCAGTTGTCGGCGACGTTTAGGTTGGCGCCCTCCCAGACCGCGAATTCGCGTCCCGTGAGGCGCTGGATCGCCTCATCGTACTGGCCCAGCGAAACCAGCAATCCAATCTCGTGCGCCAGCGAGTCGTCGCGCCGCGCGACGACGTCCTGGTTCTTCTCGAGCAGCGCCAGGCGCTTCTCCGGAGCCACGCCCGCCGCTTCGTACAGCTCGTCCAACTCCGCGAAATGCTTGGCATACTTAGGCGTGGACGAAACCGCCAGCTCCAGTTCGGCGATCGCCTTGTCCAGCGAGCGCCCCGACGCGCGGTGCCACCACGCGATCGCCATGTTCCGATGCACGATCGGCATGGCCGGATCGAGCGCCTCCGCCGTCTGCCACATCTTCGCCGCCTCGGCCGGCTGCCAGTCGAACAGCAGGTTGCCCAGATAGTACGGCGCGCGCGCGTCGCGCGGATTCGCTTTCATCGCCGCCCGCAGCACGTCAATCTCCTCAGCCTCGAACGGGAACACGTAATCCGACGGCATCTTCTCCGCCCGCGCGAAGTACTCGGCCGCCTTTTGCGGCTGATTCAGTTGCTCCGCAAAGTAGCCCAGGTAGTAGTAAACCATGGGCTGGATTTTCGCCTGGTCCTGCGCCTCCGCCACGGCCGCCAGCAGCACGTCCGTGCCATCCTGCCACAGCCCCGCATCCAGGTATTCGGAGGCCGTTTCCGTCGCCGTCTGCGGATGCTCGTTCATCGTCGCCGCCATCACGCCGCGCGACCTGGCATCCTTCGACGCCAGCCAGCGCTCCGCCATCGACCGCACATCCAGCGGATCCGAGCGGCGATGCGCGGCGGCCAGCACCCGCAGCGCCTCGTCGGTGCGCCCCATGTGCCGCAGCAGGGCCGCTCTCAGATTCAACGCCCGGATATTCAGCGCGTTGTTGTCCAGCGAGCGGGCGGTGAAATCCAGCGCCGCCGCGAAATCCCCGCGCCTGGCGGCAATCTCGGCCACGCCGTAATAGCCCGCCGCGCGCCACGGCAGGTCCCACGTCGAGTTGTAGAGGTATTTGTTCGCTTCATCGAGCCTGCCCTGGGCCTTCAGCGTGAGTCCCAGGTAGTAAATCGGCTCGGCGTCCTTGGGCGTCGTGTAGCGCTCGGTATCCCGCTCCAGCGCCTTGCGGAACAGCTTCTCGGCCTCCGCGTAACGTGCTTTCTTGAAATAGTTGATGCCCAGCGCGGTGTTCACGCGGATATCGCCGGGATCGCGCCGCAGCGCCTCCTCCCAGTACGGTTCGGGAGCCACGGCCGGGTCGTGGAACTGCTCGCCTCTCAGCCCGATCAGGTACAGCTCTTCCACCGTCTTCACCTGCGCCGGCAGGGGCGGAGAAGTCACCGGCTTGGGCATCGGTTCCGGCGTCAGCCGGATCGGCGAATAGGCCACCAGCTCCTTGCCGTCCGCCCAGATCGAGGCCCGCAGGTCGTGTTCGTCGATGCCCGCCGGCACCGCCACCTGCTTGAGGTACGGCTTGCCCGGATTGATCGACACGGTCTCTTCCAGCAGCACCTTTTCGCCCGCCTCGAGCTTCACCTTGGCCGCCGCGTGCGCCGCGGTCGTATTGAAGCCCAGCTTGGCCATGCCGGTCTTGTCGACATCCAGATTCACCGCCGCCTCGAGGTTGGCCTTCTTCACGCCGCCGATTTCGCGGAACGGATACCAGTTCATGGAAAACGACTTCACGTCGAAGGGCTGCAGCCACGTGTAATCCGGCTGGTTGTCCGAATACGCGCCCACCATCAGCTCGTCGTACGGGCCGTCGGTGTCGGTCAGGATGTGATCCCACATCCGCCCGCGCGGGCCGTCGCCCCACGTCCACACCTTCTTCCCCGGCACGATATTGTGATCCGCCACGGCCATCGTCCCGGCCTCTTTGCCGTGGTCGTAGCCCGCGAAGAAGTCGTCCGAGTAGTTCCACGCGAAAATCGAATTCGCTTGAATGTGATTCTTGTACCAGCTCACGTCCACGCCCTTGGTGAAATCCGCCCCGGAATACACGGAGTTGGCAATCGGCCATTTGATGAACTCGCGCTTCCCATGAAAGGTGCCGAATTGCGTGCTCGGCGGGAAGAAGATCTGGTAATTGTCGTTGACGTGCACCGCGACGTTGGCGAAACACAGCATCGTCTCCACCGCCGGCGTGCGGTTCACGATCCGCACCTTGGCCTCCATGTACGACGTGCCCGGCCGCAGCGTGTAGCCCACCGCCCAGCGCGTGCGGTGCCGCACCTCCAACTCGCCCACCCACACCGTTTTGCTGCCGTCGGCGTTCTCCTCGATGCTGTACTGCACCGGCAGGAACGTCGACGCGCGATGGTGGTGCGGGATGTTCCACTCGATGCCGCCGCTGATCCACGCGCCGATCAACCCGATCAGCGCCGGCTTGATCACGTGCTGCCGGTAAATGAAGTTGTAGCCGTTGGTCTTGTCGATGCCCTCGAATAGCCGCCCGCCAATCTCCGGCAGGATGCCAATCTTGATGTACTCGTTTTCGAGATAAACGATCTTGTACGTCTTATCGACCTTCGTGTGGGTCAACACGTCGTACAGCGGGTAGGGATAAACGATCCCCTGCGCCCCCTGCGATTCGCGCCCCAGGTTGAAGATCGGATTCGGCTCCGGATCGCCCGCCATGTAAGTGGGGATGACGATCTTCTCTTCCCACACCCGCACCGGCGCATCGGCCGCCCTGAGCGCCGGCACAGCGCCCGCCAGCAGCACGGCCAGGCCCAGCAGCGGAATCAAATAATCACCAAAACGTTTCATGACGTACAGCTCCATTCGCGGACGATTTCCCTTCCGGCGGCACACTTGCCTCAGCCCGAACAGGCTTGCGCCGGGGCATGCCAGACGCGGCCCGCCCGCTCCGCGACATGCGGAGCCGGCAGCCCGGCCGAAGTTCCGATATTAGACTATCGGATCTGGATCATCGCCGCCAGTTTGCGTTGCGCTGCCGCTTCGTTCCCGGCTCCACTATGATGGGTTTGCTCCGCGGCTTGGCTTGGCAGGAACGCGAACGCTGTTCGTCCTGACCGCCCCGTCCGATCGTTCTTTGAAGCCAGGCACGATCTTTAAAACGAGGTGCGCCGCATGTCCGACTCCTATCGCCCCGATTCCGCCACGTCGGCCCCGCCGCTCACCACGCGCCGCGGCTTCATCGCCTCTGCCGCCGCCGGTTCGTTGCTGGTACCCTGGGCTGCTCCCACCGCGCCATCCGGGGCTTCCATCCTGGACCATCCGCGCCTCGGCGCCGAGTTCTTCCTCAATCGCACCGAGACCCGCGACTCGGTCTTCCATCACTTCCGCCGCATGGCCGAGACCGGCCTCTCCATCGCCCGCATCTTCACCCTTTGGGACCAAGTCGAGCGCGAGCAGGGCAAATGGGATTTCAGCGGCTACGACTGGATCTATGACGCTGCCGCCCAGAACGGCATCCTCATCGCCAATACCCTCTGCTCCGAGGACCCTCCCGGCTGGATGGATCAGGCCCCCTTCTACCATGCCTGGCGCGACCTCTCCAATCCCGCCCTGCGCCCCTACTCCGAAATCTATCTGGAGAAGATTGTCACCCGCTACCGCAACCACGCCGCCCACGGCGTCTGGCTGCTGCAGAACGAGCCCGGCATCAGCAGCTCCAACGAGCCCTTCGTGCTGGCCGGGTATGCCCGCTGGCTCGAGCGCAAGTACGGCACGGTGGACCAGCTCAACCAGGTCTGGTACACCCGCCTGCGCAGCTTCTCCGACGCCCGCGCGCCCGTTGATCCGCGCTCCGGCTGGCCCGACTATCCTTCTAATCTCGACTGGCGCCGCTTCCGTTGCGACCACCTCGCCGACCAGCTCCGCTGGATTCACTCTCAGGTCGACAAGCACCACCCCGGCGCTCTAACCCACTGCAATCCCCCGGGCCTCACGACCAACATGCCCGCCAATGGCCGCGACATGTGGCGTCTCAAGCCCACGGTCCATTTCCTCGGCGCATCGATGCACGCCGCCTGGAACTTCGGAATTTTCCCGCGCCCGGACTTCGGCCTCGCCTACGCCTACTGCTGCGACCTCATCCGCAGCGTCTCCGCCCCCGCCCCGTGGTGGGTCACCGAACTCCAGGCCGGTCCCACTGTCTTTACCGGCAACCGCCCCCTCAATCCCACCTCCGGCGAAATCACTCGTTGGCTCTGGGACGGCCTCGGCAACGGCGCTCGCGGCATCGTCTATTGGCTCTGGCATCCCCGCACCGAAGGCAATGAAGCCGGCGAATGGGCCCTCGCCGGACCCTCCGGCGAGCCCACCGCCCGCACCCGTGCCACCCAGTCCGTCGCCTCCGTTTTGAATCAGCACCAGGACTTCTTCCAACACGCCCAGCCCATCCCCGCCCGCGCCGCCATCCTCTACGACACCGATGCCCTTCTGCTCTACGCCGTCGACGGCTGGCGCCGCCCGACCGATGAAATCATGACCTCCCTCATGGGCTGCTACAAGGCCCTCCACCGCGCCCACGTCCCCGCCGACTTCATCGATACGTCCGAGCTTGAATCCGGCCAGGCCGCCCGCTACAGTGTCCTGTATCTTCCTTATTGCTACGCGCTATCGGCGAAATCCGCCGCCGCCATCCGCGAATTCGTCCGCCGCGGGGGCGCCATCTGGGCCGATGGACTCGTCTGTTGGAAGGACGACCAGGGCGCCACGAAACAGTTTCCTCCCGGCCCGCTCTCCGACGTCTTCGGCTTCACTGTGGAAGACATCCAGGCCGCCTGGGAGCCCTTCGCTCTGACCGAATCGGGCGACACCGCGGGCGAACTCTGGCGCTGCCAGCTGCCGCAGGAAACCTCCGGCGCGACCCTCCGCGGCCCCGACGGCCGTCCCGTCGCCGTCGAGCACCGCTTCGGCCAGGGCCGGGCTATCTATTACGCAACGGCCCTGACCTACGCCTGTCTGCGCCGCGACGATCCGCGCGTCGTCCATTGGATCGCGGCCCCCGCTCTCGAGGCCTCGCGCGACCTCCCCGTCCGCCTCGACGAGCCCTCCGGCCGCGTCGCCTTCCACGCCCTCCAGGCCCCCGGCCGCTACGCCGCCTTCCTCAACAACTGGGGCCCCGCCACTCGTGCCACCGTCCACTTCCCGGCTTCGACTGAGGCCGTCGTGGACATCACAACCTCGGCCAACGTGCCCTTCCGCCGTGCCGCCGTCTCCTCCGAAGTCGCCCTCGATCTGGAGGATTCCGCCACCGCCGTCCTGCTCGCCAAAACGTCGTAGGCGAAGGCCGCTCCGCGCGCTCCGCCCTCGGCCATACGCGGGGTCCGCAGCTTCCGTTTCGTAGCGCTCAAAACAGCCGGCCGGGTCTTCTCGTCTCAAAATCTGACATCTGTTCCGGCCTGGAACCAAAACGGAGCAGACATCCGTTCCGGCCTGATTACGCAAGACGCTCTGTTTTCTATAACTAACTGATAATAAAAGTTTTGGAATCCACCCCCGGTTTGGCCGAAAGCGTGCTTTCTCCCTCTCGCCGGACCATTTCCTCTGCAGCCACAAGCTCGGAGAGCGGCGCTATGGCCACGGCTTCAATCAAGGGAGCATTACGCATGAAAACGCGCTTCGCGGTTTTACTGTTGCTGACGCTGGCGATGGCCAGCGCCGGCACGGTTACCGTTGCTTTTACCACTCTGCCGGTCAATCAGGCTGGTGGATACTATGTCGGGTTTGCGCAGGCCACGGTCGGCGCCTCGCTGGACATCGACCTGCTGTGTGACGACATCGACCACACCACCTACGTCCCGAGCGGCCCATTCTCCTATTACCTGTCGTCTCTGCCTCAGCTGCAGAATGTCCGCTGGACTGGGCCGAACCAGCAAGCGGAACTGACGAATTATGAGACGGCTGCCGTTCTGCTCTACGAATTCGCCGCCCTGGGGGCGGTAAGTAATGATACGGCCGGAGCTTATAACTTCGCCCTCTGGGATTTGTTTGATCCCAGTGCTCCGACATACGGCACGGGCCCGACAGGTTCCGCTGCGCTACTCACTGGCGCGGAGAGCATCGTCGCCAGTGGCGGCATCGCCGCCGCCTATGACGAGTTGGAGGTCCTCACTCCTACTCCGGGAGCCGCTTCGAACCAGGAGTTTCTGTTCCTGGAACAGAACGATACCGTCATCATCAGCGGCGCGCCCGGCAATGGCAGCTCGGCTCCCGAGCCGCGCACCCCTTTGCTGCTTGGTTCCGGCTTGATCGCACTCGTGATCCTCAGCAAACGGCTCCTTTAGAGCCGGCCGGGAATGGGTGGCATCCCCACCCATTTCCACACCATCAGGATGGTTTTCGTGGCATTTTTGTGGTCCGCGAACGGGCTTTCAGAGTAAAGCCACGTCCGCGCACGGCTCCTTCACGGCAGGCACGTGCCCCGCGCGCGTACCCACGCTTTAGGCTAGGATAGTTGTCGCCATGTCTCTCACACGTCGCCAGCTCCTCGTTTCCGGCGCCGCCGCGCCGCTGCTCCAAGTTGCTTCTCGGGCCGCGGAAGAGCCCGCCGCCGAGTATTCCCTCTATATCGGCACTTACACCCACGGCGCCAGCAAAGGCATCCTATTGGCGCACTTCAACTCCAAAACAGGCGCCATTTCGACGCCGGAACTCGCCGTCGCCACCCCTAATCCGACCTTCCTGGCGATCCATCCCAATAACCGCTTCATTTACGCCGTCAACGAGGTCGGGATGTGGAATGGGAAGAACACGGGCTCCGTCGGCGCCTACAGCATCGAGGCCGGCGGCAAGCTGCGCCTGCTCAACGAGGTCTCCTCCATGGGCAGCGGGCCGTGCCACGTAGCCCTCGACTCCAAAGGCCGCGTGGCGCTCGTCGCCAACTACGGCAGCGGCAGCATCGCCTCCTACAAAATCGGCACCGACGGCCATTTGAGCGAGGCGATGAGCTTCTTCCAGGACACCGGCTTCGGCCCCAACACCGCCCGTCAGTCCGGCCCGCACGCGCACTCCAACACACTCTCCGCCGATAACCGCTACGTGGTTAACTGCGACCTGGGAACGGATCGCTTGAACCTGTATGAGCTCGACTCCGAGAACGCCAAGCTGACGCCCGCCAATCCGCCCTTTGTGCGCGCCGTCCCCGGCGGCGGACCGCGCCATTTCACCTTCCATCCCAACGAGAAGTTCGGCTACGTGTGCAATGAAATACTGAGCAGCGTCACGGGTTTCCAATGGAACCGCTTCCGCGGCGAGCTGACGGAAATAGAGACCGTCTCCACGCTGCCCAAGGGGTTCAGCAGCGACAATACGACAGCCGAAATCCGCATCCATCCGCTCAACCGCCATCTCTACGTCTCCAACCGCGGCCACAACTCGATTGCCGTCTTCGACATCGCCAGCGACGGCAAACTGACGCTGGTCGAAACGCCGGCCACCGGAGGCAAGACGCCGCGCAACTTCAACTTCGACCCTACCGGGCGCTGGCTGCTGGCCGCCCATCAGGACAGCGACGATATCAAGGTGCTGGAGATCCACAAGAAGAAAGGCACGCTGCTCCCCACCCGCAACGCCGCGCAGTGCGGCTCTCCGGTGTGCCTGCGCTTCCTCGCCTAGCGCCGGACTGGTCTGTCGACGGAGCCCTCCACAGGGCGCTATCCTGCAACCGTGCAGGGTGATTCGGCTGCCCACAGCCCGATCCGCCTGTTCGTCACCGGCGGAACGTTCGACAAGGAATACGACGAGCTGCACGGCCAGCTCTTCTTCCAGGACACGCACGTCCTGGAGATGCTCCGTCTGGGCCGCTGCCTGCTGGACGTGCAGGTGCGAACACTCATGATGATCGACAGCCTGGAGATGACCGACAACGACCGCCGCATCATCGCCAGCCAAGCTCGGAGCGCGCCTGAGCCGCGCATCGTCATCACCCACGGCACCGATACCATGACCGAGACCGCGGCCCACCTGGGACGCGAGTTCACCTCCGGCGCGTTGGCCGCTAAGACCATCGTGCTCACCGGCGCCATGGTGCCCTATAAATTCGGCAGCTCGGACGGGCTGTTCAACCTGGGCAGCGCGCTGGCGCTGGTCCAGACGCTGCCGCCTGGCGTTTACATCGCCATGAACGGCCGCTGGTTTCCCTGGGACTGCGTCCGCAAGAACCGCGAACGCGGCGTCTTCGAGGCGCTATAGAACTCGCATTGCCGGCGGCGGCAGGGATTCAGCGCCTGTACGGGATCCACACCTGCATGGTCGTCGGTTCGCGGTTGTCGAAGGTGTAGTAAGGGATCAGCTTGACTTGGCCCGCCGGCTGAGCGGGCGTGCCGGCCAGGAAGAGTTCGTACAGCGGCGCCCGCGACAGCTCCGCGGGAGCGTGCCGGCCCAAGTGCGACAGTGTCAGCACGCCGCCCAGGAGGTCCTTCTCCCAGCGGATCTGGAACGCGGCCGGCGAGGGGTCGTGAAGATCCAGCGTCCAGGCGAAGACGTTTTGCGGATCCGGCTGATCGAGGCCTTCCATGCAGTACACCAGCGGACCGAACTCGACGGCCAGCTTGCCGACGTCGTCGCGCACCAGTGCGTTGGCGGAGGTCAACCGCGGCACGATGGGCAGCGTCAGCTGCACTACGTCGCCGCGCTTCCAGGCCCGCCGGATCGCCGCGTAGGCCGCGGGGCGGGGAGCCGGCAGAGCCGTCCCGTTGACGGCCAGCGTCGCGCCCGCAGCCCACGCCGGGATGCGCAGGTGGAAGGTGAACTCCTTTTGCGCGGCCGGATTCACGCGCACGGTGACCGCGCCCGACCAGGGGTAACCGGTCTCCTGCCGGACCTCGACGGGCGTGCCGTCCTCGAGATGCCAGCGCAGCGTGCCGGCGTGGTACAGATGCAGGTACAGTCCGTCGGCGGAGGTGCTGTACATATAGCCCGGCAGCGCGGCCAGCACGCGCTCGATGTTGGGCGGGCAGCAGGTGGTGTCGTACCACGGGTTGCGGATCTTGTCCTCGGGATCGCCGTTCAGCTCGAGCGGATTGCGGTAGCAATACAGGTTGCCCTGGAGCGACAGGCCGCTGTTGACGCCGTTGTACAACGCGCGTTCGAAGACGTCCATGTACTTCGCGTCGGCCGTGGCCTGCAGCATGCGCCACTGCCAGAACATCGACCCGATCGCCGCGCAGCTCTCGGTGTAGGCCAGCTGGTTGGGGAGTTCATACGGTTCTCCGAAGGCCTCGCCGGATTCGCGCGAGCCGACGCCGCCGGTGATGTACATCTTGCGGCGGGTGAGGTCCTCCCACAGCCGGTCGAGCGCGTCCATGTAGCGCCGGTCGCCGGTCTCGAGGTAATAGTCGGTCGCGCCCGAACAGGCGTACATCGCGCGCACGGCGTGGCCTTCGAGGACAGTCCGTTCCCAGAACGGCCGGCCGGTGTTGTGATACACGATGGACCATTTATCCAGCTTGATGCGCGGATCGGATTCGAGCAGGTAGTGGGCCAACTGCAGGTAGCGTTGGTCGCCGACCTCGCGATAGCACTCGATCAGAGCCATCTCGACTTCCGGGTGTCCCTCCATCAACGGCTTCTTATCGGGGCCGAAATTGTCCAGCAGGTAGGCGACCATCCTCAAACCGGAATCGAGCAGTTTTGTTTCGCCCGTGGCGCGCTTCCATGCCACGGCCGCCTGCAGCATGTGGCCCAGGCAGTACAGCTCGTGGTTGTCCGCCATGCGCGTGTGGCGCTTGGCGGCGTTTTCCTTCACGTACAGCGTGTTGAGATAACCGTCGGGCTGCTGCGCCGCGACGATGGTGTCGATGGCGCCCTCGCCCAGCGCGCGGAGCTTCGAATTGTCGTGGTTTTGCAGGACGAACGCGTCGGCCTCGAGCCACTTGTAGATGTCGGAGTCGGTGTACACCGGCCCGCGGCGCGGCACATCCTTGGTTCCCGCGGCGCGGCGGAAGTTGTCCAGGATGCCGTTCTGTTCGAGCAGTTCGAACATCGTCGGCAGGCTGACCTCTTCGTTGACGCGGCGCCGCTCGGTCCAGAAGCCGTCGCCCATCTGCACCGCCGTTACGGGGACCCCGTGCAGAACCGCTTGGGGCGACTTCGCGGTATCCACAATCGGCTTGTCGGCCGCGGCCAGCGGCGCCACCAGGCCCAGGCAAATGAGGAACGGGGCAAATGGCAGTTGCATCACGCCGCTATTGTGTCACTTTTCCCCGGCAGTCTGATCCCGCGGCGGGGCACCGGCGTGCGGCGTGCCAGGCCGCAAGCTCAGCGATCGAGGCCTCTTCTCCCGCCGGCGCAATCGCGCATCGGAAAGGACGATGCTTTACTTCTCCAGCAGGAAATTGCCCGCCACCAGGGCGTCGATGCCGGATGAGTAGAAGCTGCGCACCGCATCGCGCGGCGAGCACACCAGCGGATCTCCGAACAGGTTGAACGAAGTGTTGTACAACACGGGCAGGCCGGTCTTCGCGCCCCACTCGGTCAGCAGCGCGTGGAACAGCGGGTTCTCTTCTTTCTCGACCACGTGCACGCGCAGCGTATCGGGCCCCAGCAGCGCGGCGTCGAAAGTCTCTCGATGCTCGGGGCGGACCTTGCTGACGGTAGCCAGGAAGCGCGCGTTGGCGCCCGCTTCGAAGTAGCGCGATGCCGCCTCGGCGGGGACCGATGCCGCAAATTTGCGAAACGGCTCGCGCCGCTTGATATAGATGTTCAGGTTCTCGCTGGAATAGGGATTCAACGGCGACGCCAGGATCGAGCGGTTGCCCAGCGCGCGCGGGCCGAACTCCATGCGGCCCTGCATCCAGGCGACGATTTTGTCGCCGGCCATCTGCTCGACCGCCGCGCGGACGATGGCGTCACTCGTGAGCAACAACTGGAAGCGCAGCTTGCAGTTCTCGAGGACCTCCTTGACCCCGGCGACGCTGAAGCCGGGGCCGAGCGCCAGCGTTTTCAGCCCAGCGCGTTCGGTCCGGCCGAACACGCCGTGCCAGGCCCACCACGCCGCGCCCATCGACGTGCCGCTGTTGCCCGCGGCGGGCTGCACGAAGACGTTCTTCCAGCGGCCGCCGCGTTCGAATGCCGAAACCAGCATCGCGTTGTAAAATAATCCGCCGGCCAGGCACAGGTTCTGGCCCTCGCCGGCCATCTCGAGCGTCAGTTGCTCCACGGCCGACTGCAGGCCGGCGGCGATCCGCGCGCGCCAGCCGTCGTCGATCTTCGAATCTTCGTCCAGCCCGATTTCGGCGTAGAAACGGTCGCTGAAGCCGCCCTTTCCGAGGCGGTCCGAGTCGAAGTACGTTCGGTCCAGCCGGAACGCCGACGCCTCGCCAAGCATCATGCGGCGGAAGACCGGCGCCAGGTCGTCGGGGGCGAAGGCCGACATCCACTGGACCTTGTGCTCCTCGCTGCGCGGCCGGAAACCGAGCAACTCCGTGACGCGCGTGTACAGGTCGCCGATCGAGTCCGGGAAAAAGATTTCAGTATCGAGTTCGATGGCAATTCCGTGCGCACGCCACCGTGCGCCGCAGCGAAAGTCGCCTGAGCGGTCTAGCGTGAGCACCGTCGCCTGCTCGAATGGCGAGGCGAAATAGGCCGACGCGGCGTGCGCCCGATGGTGTTCTACGATGACGATGCGTGCATTGGGAAAGCGCTCGCGCAGCATCAACTGCATGCGGCTGTCGCGGCGGTCGGAGAAGGGCCGCGCGATGGCCACGGCCGCGACCTCCGGCGGCGATGCTTTGGCCAATTCCAGACAGGCGTCGACGGCCTCTTCAGGAATCTCATGCAGCTCGAAGCGCCGCGCGATCTTGTGCTGCTCCGCCGCCGCGACGATCTCGCCATCGCGCAGCACGGCGCAGGCAGGGTTGTTCGACAGGCCGCCGAGTCCGACGATCACCATATGGTTTCTATGATCATCCCTTCGCTTTTTCCATTCTGGCGTAGGAGTCGCGTAAGCCGGCGGTGCGATTGAAAACCAGCCGTTCCGGCGTGGACTCCTTGTCCGCGCAGAAGTAGCCCAGGCGTTCGAATTGGTAGGAAGTGCCGGCCTCGGCGTCCTTCAGGCTGGGCTCCAGCTTCGGGTTGCTGATGGTCTCGAGCGAGTTCGGGTTGAGGTTGTCGGTCCACTCCTGGCCGCGGCTGCTGTCGTTGGGATCCTCGGTCAGGAACAGGTTTTCGTACAGCCGCACTTCGGCCTCGATGGCATGCGCCGCTGAAACCCAGTGGATGGTGGACTTCACCTTGCGGCCATCGGGCGTGTTGCCGCCGCGCGTGGCGGGGTCGTAGCTGCAGCGCACTTCCACCACTTCGCCCTGTTCGTTCTTCACGACGCCAGTGCACGTGACCAGGTAGCCATAGCGCAGGCGCACTTCGCGGCCCGGCGAGAGCCGGTAGAAATGCTTGGGCGGCTGCTCGCGGAAGTCGTCCTGCTCGATGTACAGGACCTTGGAGAACGGCACCTGCCGCGTGCCCATGGCGGCGTCCTCGGGACTGTTGATGGCCTCCATCATCTCCATCTGGCCCTCGGGGTAGTTTTCAATCACGACGCGCAACGGACGCAGCACCGCCATCACGCGCCGCGCGCGCTTGTTCAGGTCCTCGCGGACGGCATGTTCCAGCAGGCCGAATTCGATCATCCCGTTGGTCTTCGACACGCCGATGCGGGAGCAGAACGTGCGCATCGCCTCGGGCGTGTAGCCGCGCCGGCGGATGCCGCTGAGCGTGGGCATGCGCGGATCGTCCCATCCGCTGACCACTTTGTTCTGCACCAGCGCAAGAAGCTTGCGCTTGCTGAGCAGCGTGTAGGTAAGGTTGAGGCGGTCGAATTCGATCTGCTGTGGCGGGAAGATGCCCAGCGCCTGGATGTACCAGTCGTACAGCGGCCGGTGATCCTCGAACTCCAGCGTGCAGATCGAGTGCGTGATGCGCTCGATGGAGTCGCACTGGCCATGCGTGTAGTCGTACATCGGATAGATGCACCATTTGTCGCCCGTGCGGTGATGCTCGGCGTGCAGGATGCGGTACATCACCGGGTCGCGCATGTTCAGGTTAGGCGATGCCATGTCGACTTTGGAGCGCAGCGTGCGCGAGCCGTCGGGGAACTCGCCGGCCTTCATTCGCTCGAACAGATCAAGGTTCTCCTCGATGGAACGGTTGCGCCACGGGCTCTCCCGGCCGGGCTCGCTGAGCGTTCCGCGGTACTCGCGTACCTGCTCGGCGGTGAGGTCGCAGACGTAGGCCTTGCCCTTCTTGATCAGCACCACGGCCCATTCATAGAGCTGCTGGAAGTAATCCGAGGCGTAGAACAGGCGGTCTTCCCAATCCGCCCCCATCCAGCGCACGTCCTCGATGATCGAGTCGACGTACTCGGTCTCTTCCTTGCACGGGTTGGTGTCATCGAAGCGCAGATTCATCTTCCCGCCGAACTCCTGCGCCAGCCCGTAGTTCAGGCAGATCGACTTGGCGTGGCCGATGTGCAGGTACCCGTTGGGCTCCGGTGGAAAGCGCGTGTGCACGCGCCCGCCGTGCTTGCCGCTGGCGATGTCCTGGAGGATGATGTCGCGGATGAAATGGGAGGGGCGCGCCTGCGCCTCTCCCGTCGCGGAGGGGGTCGAATCCGGCTTTTCTGCCGGGTCGCCCTTAGTGTCACTGGACATAAGCTGCTTCATTCCTCTCGCCGGCGCTCCTCACCCGTGCCCCACGGCGCTTGGCGGAATCATCAAACCGGCGTGCTGTGCGGCTACGCGGCCGCGACATGAAATCTCTGAACCCCTGCCGGGTTCATACCCGGCATTCTATGGCCGGTCCGCCCATGCCGGCGCATTGGCCGGCCGCAACATGGAGATTGCCTGGCCGATCCGTTCCAGGCAGGTCTCGCGCCCCAACACCTCCAGCGTCTCGAACAGCGGCGGCGCCACCTTGCGTCCGCACACCGCGACGCGAATCGGTTGAAACATCTGTCCCGCCTTCACGCCTATCGCCGCCGCTTCGGCGCGCAGCGCGGCATCAAGCCCGCCATGGCTGAACTCCGCCGTTTCGAGCACCTTCGCACCGCGCTCCAGCGCCTTCAGCGCCATTGCCGCGTCACCCTTCTGCGGCGTCAGTTCGGCCGGGTCATACGGCGGTAATTCTTTCGCGAAAAAGAAATCGGCCACTGCAAGCATGTCCCGCAGGGTCTTGATGCGCTCCTGAATCAGCGGCGTGATTCGCAGCATTTTCTCGCGCGTGATCTCAATGCCGGCGCCTTGCACGACGGGCAGCAAACGACTGGTCAACTCTTCGACGCTCAGAGAGTAGATGTGCTGCGAGTTCAGCCACAGCGCCTTCGGATCGATCGGATCCGCGTCACTGAAATTGACCACCGCGTTGGAGCGGTTGACGCCCTCCAGCGTGAATGCGTCGATCAGTTCCTGGCGCGACATCTTCTCGCGGTCGTCCTTGGGATTCCAGCCCAGCAGGCACAGGAAATTGATATACGCCTCGGGCAGGAAGCCGGCGTCGCGGTACGTCGTGACCGAGACCACCGGGCCGTGCTTGCGCTTGGAGAGCTTCGCCCCGTCCGGCGCGATCAGCAATGGAAGATGGGCGAACTCCGGCGCCTGGACGCCCAACCCCTCGAAGATCAGCACGTGCTTAAACGTGTTTGTCAGGTGATCCTGGCCGCGGATGATGTGCGAAATGCCCAGCTCGGCGTCGTCGAAGCATGACGCCAGGTGGTAGGTCGCCATGCCGTTCGAACGCAGCAGCGCGAAGTCCTCGATATCGTCGCACGACTTCGACTGTTCGCCGTAGACCAGGTCGCGAAACCTGACCACGCGGCCACCTTCGCGCGGCACTTTGAAGCGCAGCACGAACGGCTCGCCCGCGGCGGCGCGCCGCTCGCTCTCCTCGCGGCTCACCTCGCGCGCCCCCGCATTGAACAGCCACGTGTTCCCTTCGAATGGCTTGTCCTCGGAGTTTTCCACGGCGGGCGTAAAGTCGCGATAGGCCCAGCCTCGCTCCAGCAACTGCCGCGCGGCCCGTTTGTACAGCTCGACGCGGTCGCTCTGGCGGTAAAACTCGTCCCAGCCCAGGCCCAGCCACTGCAGGCCGTCCATGATGCTGTCCAGCGACGCCTGCGTGTTGCGCTCCACGTCCGTGTCGTCGATCCGCAGGATCATCGTCCCCTGGCCGTGACGCGCAAACAGCCAATTGAAGATGAACGTGCGGGCGCTGCCGATATGCAGATATCCGGTGGGGGATGGCGCGAATCGGACTCGAATCATCAGTCTTTTAGTCTATCGAACAGCCGCACCAGCTCACTCACCGACAGTTGTTCGGCCCGCAGCCCGGCCTCCTCCAAGGCCTCGATCCGCGCCATTTCGAACCTTCCGGCCAGGTTGTTTCTCAGCGTCTTGCGCTTCATCCGGAAGCACGCCGAGGCAAATCGCAGGAACCCCTCCACGTCCGCGCACAGCGGCTCGCCGCACGGCTCCAGCAGCACCACCGCGCTGGCCACTTTGGGCGGAGGGCGGAACGCGCCGCGCCGCACGTCGAACAGCGTCCGCACGTGGCAGCGCACCTGGACCGCGACGCTCAAGTAGCCGTAGGCGCGGCTGCCCGGCGCCGCCGCTAGCCGGCCGGCCACTTCCTTCTGCACCAGGAACACGGCGCGCTCGAGCAAGTGGCCCATGTCCAGCGCCTTTTCCACGATCGGCGACGTGATGTAGTACGGGATGTTGCCCACCACCACGGCCCGGCCCCAGCGCGACAGGCCAGTCTGGAGCACGTCGGCTTCGACCAGTTCAAACCTGGGCTCCTCGGCGTAACGCGCGCGCAGCGCCTCGGCCAGCGTGGGGTCGAGTTCCACCGCCACCAGCCGGTCGCAACGCGCCAGCAGCCGTTCCGTCAATCCGCCGGGACCGGGGCCGATCTCGATCACCGTCGACGCGTGTTCGCCGCACGCCGCGCTCGCGATGCGCTCCAGAATGGATCGGTCGAAAAGAAAATGTTGTCCCAGGCGCTGGCCCACTGCCCGCGTTTCCCCTCTGCGCGGCCGCGATTTCCTGCCGCTCAGCCGCGGACGTCGAGTTGCGTGCTGCGATAGGTCACCCGCACCCAGCCCGCCGTCGGCTGGCCGAACGTCGTCGCCGGGTCGAATTGCGTGAACAGCAGTGAGCTTCCGATGACGCGGCGCAGCTCCTTCTTGGCCTCGGCCGAGAGGTCTTGCGGCGGGAGATAGTCGATCACCCGTCCTTGATCGTCCACCAGGACGTACACCGAAATCGCATCCGGCACCGTGTCGAGCAGCGTGGATTTGAGCAGTGGCCCGGTCGCCAGCACGGTGGGAACGTCGTGCGGCCGCGGCCCGGCGACGATGCCCTGGAAGCTCGCCATGACGGCGAAGAACAACAGCATCGCGGTGACCAGCCCGCCCGCCGCCGGCAGCGCAAACGGCTTCATCAGCGGTTCGACGCGCAACCTCAGGCGCTCGCCAAAGTAGCGCACGCGAGTGCCCAGATCCACCTGCCGCCGCCGCCGCGCGGCCTCGCGCGAAGCCACAATCCGCAATGCCAGCGCCAATTGCCGGCTCACCGGCCGCACCGGCGCCGACCGCAGCGCGCCCCGCACCGCCGCCAGGCCGGCCAGCCGCGCGCCGCATTCGGCGCACTCTTGGATGTGCTCCTCCACGGCCCGCCGCCCGGATGCTGCGACGCGGTCGTCCAGGAATGCCGAAAGCACCCCTTGAACCTGCAGACAATCCATATCGCCCCCGAATTCTTCAGTCCGCCGGCTGAGGCGTGAAATTGAAGCCCCGGGCCGGTTCGAACTGTGCCGTTAGCGCCCTGCGCAGCCCTTCGCGGCCGCGCAGGATGCGGGACTTTACCGTGCCGAGCGAAATGTCCAGAACGTCGGCAATCTCCTCGTAACTCAGCTCTTCCAAATCGCGCAGTACCACTGCCGAGCGGAAGGCCGGATTCAGGCCTGCCAGCGCCTTCTCAATCGCACTCTTTCGTTCCTCGTTCAACACCAGGTCAAAAGGCGTCCGCGATGGATCGTGGAGATGGTCCAGATGCCCGCGTCCCGGCTCTTGCGTCTCCAACCCGACCTCCGGTCTGCGGTGCCGTCCGAACCAGCGCCTGCGATTGTAGGCCTCGTTCACGGCGATCCGGTAGATCCAGGTCTTCAGGCTGCTGTCGCCTCGAAACTGGCCCACGCTGCGGAAGATCTTCAGGAAGACCTCCTGCGTGACGTCGACCGCCTCGTTCGGATCGTCGATCAGGCGCTGCACCAGGCTGTAGACAGGCTGCTGGAAATGCGCCAGCAGATACTCGTACGCGGTCTCGTCCCCGGTTTTCAAACCCGCGAGCAAAGCCTGCTCGTCGAGCGTTCCCGGGGTCTCCGGGAGGTCATCGAGCCGAACGCGGTCGTGTCCGTTCCGACTCGGCGTCAAGGGAGCCTCCACAGGACTCATCATACCGCCGATCCATCCGTCTGGCGGTCTTCTAATATGGACGTCCGGCCATCCCCGTTTGTTCCCGCCCGCGTTGCCGCGACCGTCAGCGAGCGGCAGCGAATGCTCCCTCGGAAGACGATTCACCCCCAGCCCGGATGTTGCACCACGATCGCAGCGAGGCGCGATGAGAGGGCCCCAACATCAAACGATGCCACGAGGCGCGCCTGCGGGAGCCGCCCGCAGGCGTACTTGGCGGTACGTCGAGGACGGGGGGCGCCCTCTGGGCCTAGCGCAACGCAGTAGATGCGGCTCTATCGCGCGCCGCAGCCGATTGTTGGTGAAACATCCGGGCTAGGCTTCCACCCCGCCAGCCGCAGGCTGTTGGAAACCACGCTCACCGAGCTGAACGCCATCGCCGCGCTGGCGATCACCGGGCTCAGCAGCAGCCCGAACCGCGGGTAGAGAGCCCCCGCCGCGATGGGAATGCACACGGCGTTGTAGACCAGTGCCCAGAACAGGTTCTGCTTCATCAACCGCACCGCGGCCTGGGCCAGCTCCCGGCCCTGTGGCAGCAACTCCAGATCCGGTCGCATCAGAGTCAGGTCGGCCGCCTGGCGCGCCACGTCCGTACCCGTGGCCAGCGCCACTCCCACGTACGCGCCGGCGAGCGCCGGTGCATCGTTGATGCCGTCTCCCACCATCGCCACGCGCCGCCCCTGGGCCTGCAGCCGCCGCAGCGTCTCGAGCTTCCCCTCCGGCAACACGCCGGCCACCACTTCCTCGATGCCCACTTGCCCGCCCACGGCCCGCGCTGTCGCTTCCTGGTCGCCGCTCAGCATCACGACGCCCAACCCCGCGTCCCTCAGCTCTTGAACCGCCGCCCGCGCTCCCGCGCGCGGCCGGTCGGCCAGCGCCGCCAGCCCGGCAAACCGCCCCGCCACTGCCACCCAGATCACGCTTCTGCCCGCCTCCGCGTGTTCCCCTTCGCCCGGCAGCGCGACCCCGCGCTCCTCCAGCAGCGCCCGTTTCCCCGCGATCACGTGAACCCGCGTCTCCGCAGTCTCGCCCACCCATCCTTCGGCGCCCATCCCCGCCAGCGCCTGGAATCTCTCCACCGGCGGCAATTCTCCCACGCCGCGGCTCTCGGCCTCGCGCACGACAGCCGTGCCGAGCGGATGTTCCGAGGCTTTCTCCAGCGCCGCCAGAACGCGCAGCAGCTCCGCTTCATTCCAACCTTCCGCCGGTTCGACCGCCACCACCTCCGGCCGGCCCTCGGTGAGCGTCCCCGTCTTGTCGAAGACCACCGTGTCGATCGACGCCATCCGTTCCAGCGCTTCGCCGCCGCGCACCAGAATCCCCATCCGCGCCGCGCGCCCCGTCGCCACCATCACCGCCGTCGGCACGGCCAGTCCCATCGCGCATGGACAGGCGATGATCAGCACCGCCACGCTCGCCGCCGCGGCCTTGGCGATCTCCTGGCCGCTCAACAGCCATATCGAAAACGTCAGCACCGCGATGCCGAACACCGCCGGCACAAACACCGCGCTGACGCGGTCCGCCAGCCGCTGCATCGGCGCCTTTTCCCCCTGCGCCGCCCTCAGCAGCCGCAGCACCTGCTCCAGCATCGTCTCCCCGCCCAGCGCCGTCACACGCGCCTTCAGCCGCCCTTGTCCGTTCGTCGTCCCGCCGATCAGCCGCGCGCCAATTTGTTTGTCCACCGGCACGGACTCGCCCGTCAGCATCGACTCGTCCACGCTGCTCGTGCCTTCCAGCACTACCCCATCGGCCGGCACGCGTTCGCCCGGCCGGACCACCACCACCTCGCCCAGCCGCAGCAGCTCCAGCGCGACCTCCGCCTCCGCGCCATTTCGTTCCACCCGCGCCGTCGCCGGCTGCAATTCGGCCAACGCATGCATCGCCGCCGCCGCCCGCCGCCGCGACCGCGCCTCCATCCTGTTCCCCGCCAGCACCAGCGCCAGGATGAACACCACCGCCTCGAAGTAAACTTCCGCCGGCACGCCGTGCGTTTCGAACAAACGTGGCGCGACCGTCACCGCCGCCGAGTACAGGAACGCCGCCCCCGTTCCGGCGGCGATCAGCGTGTTCATGTCGGACGTGCCGTGCCGCGCCGCGGCCCAGGCCTTGATGTAGAACCTCCTGCCGGTCAGCGCCATCACCACCCCGCTCAGCACCAGCAGCGTCCACCGCAAGGCCTGCGCCGGCAGCTCATAGAGCAATGGGAATAGCGCCCTGAACGGCGCATCCAATCCCATCGCCACCCGCCGCAGCAGCGGGTCGAGACTCCCGTGCTGCATCAGCGGCATCGACAGTGCCATCGCCACCGCCGCCGCCGCCAGCGTCCAAATCGTCTCGCGCCGTAGCCTCTCGTAACCCTCCTGCTGCTCCCGTTCCTGTCGATCCTGTTCCGCCGTCGCGCTCCGCCCCGGCGGCGGCAGCGAAGCTTCGTAACCCGTGCCGTTGATCGCCCCGGCCAGCTCCTGCGGCGACACCCGCAGCGGATCGTACTCTACCGTGGCGTTCTCCATCATGAGATTTACGGTCGCCGCGTGCACTCCCGCCTGCCCTTCCAGCGTCTTCTGGACGAACGCCTGGCACGCCGCGCAAGTCATCCCTTTGACAGACAGCGTCGCCCGCGCCGAGGCCGCCTCCGCGACGCCGGCCTCAGGCCTGCCGGGCTTTGAACCCGATCCGGTTAACGGCATCGATCACTGCCTCTTTGTTCGCCTTCTCGGTGTCGAAACTCACCCTGGCCGCGCCCACTTCCACCTTTTCCACCTCGGCGCCTGGCACCTTCTCGAGCGCCGCCGTAACCCGCCGCACGCACCCGTCGCAGTGCATCCCGTCGATCGCCAGGTTCAGTTGCTCTTTCATGGCCCCCCATATCTATTCGATGCGCGCCTGTCACCAGCGCCTCCGCCGGCGTCCGCGGAGGATCGGCAAGCGATTGATTCCACGGTTGTTATTTTCTCAAGCGGACCCGCGCACCGCCTACCCCGCAATCTCCTTGTAAAGCGCCTCGTACAGCGGGATGATCTTCGTACTGCAGAACACAGTCTCGGCGCGCTTTCTCGCCTTGCCCTCCATCTCCGCCCGCAACGCCGGATTGTGCAGCAGTTCCAGCACCCGCCCGGCCTGCCCGGCCACGTCGCCCACCGCTTCGAGGAACCCGCTCTCCCCGTGAATCACCACCTCCGGCAGCCCGCCGACCTTTGTCGCCACCGGCACCACGCCGCACGCCATCGCCTCCAGCGCCGACAGCCCGAACGACTCCTGCCTGCTCGGCAGCAGCAGCACGTCGCACTTCGGAATCAGCCACTCAATGTGGTTCTGCTTGCCCAGAAACCGCACCGCCTCGTGCACCCCGAGTTCGTGCGCCAACGCCTCGGCCGAGCCCTGTTCCGGACCGTCGCCCGCCATCCACAGCTCCGCGTCCGTGTGGTGGCGCACCTCGGCCAGGATGCGTATGCAGTCCGTCACCCGTTTGACCGCCCGGAAGTTGGAGATATGCAGCAGCCGCGGCCGTCCCTCGTGCGGCCCCAGGGCGGGTGTGTACAGGTCGCAGTTCACGAAGTTGGGGATCACCCGGATCTCCCGCTGAATCTGGAACACCTCCACCGTCTCCCGCCGCAGGTCCTCGCTGATCGACGTCACCGCGTCGCTCTGCTCGATGGTGTACTGCGTGATCGGGAAGTACGCCCGGTCGGTCCCGACGATGGTGATGTCTGTGCCGTGCAGGGTCGTCACGTAGGGCAGCCGCCGCCGCGCCGCCACCATCTGCCGCGCCAGCATCGCCGACGCCGAGTGCGGGATCGCGTAATGGACGTGCAGCAGGTCCAGGTTGTGCCACTCGGCGATCTCGGCCATCCGCGACGCCAGCGCCAGCATGTATGGCGGATGCTGGAACAGCGGATAGGAGCTGACCTCTACTTCATGGAAATAGACGCGCGGCTGGGCCGGGTCCAGCCGGATCGGGTTGGCATAGGTAATGAAGTGGACCTCGTGCCCGCGCTGGGCCAGTTCGCTGCCCAGTTCGGTCGCCACTATGCCGCTGCCCCCGTACGTGGGGTAGCAGGTGATTCCAATGCGCATCGCGTGCCTCCGGCAAGGGCCGATGGGTCCGTGGGAGCCGGCTGCCTCGCCGGCGGTCCGGCTCCCATCGTCTTCTTCCCGACCCTCACACAGGCATTTTGATGCTCAGGACCGCTCCGTGTCCCGCATTTGATTCGATTTCCAGCGTTCCCCCGTTCTTTTTTACCCGCCAGCGGATCGTTTTCGGCCCCGCGTCCAGCGCTTCGAGCTGCTCCAGCGAGTACGCTCCCGTCATGGGGAACCCCCGCCCGTCGTCCCGCACCACCACCGACAGCGTCGCCCCCTGCCGGCTGACTCTCACTTGCACGCCGCTCGCGCAGGCGTGCTTCCGCACGTTCGTCAGCGCCTCCCGCACCAGGTTTACGATCTCCGGGTTGCGCTCCGCGCTACCGCTCCACGCTTCGCTGGCGACTTCCAGCTGCACCGGCGGCCCGCCCTCGCGCTCGAAGCTCTCGCGCAACTTCGCCAGGCTTTCGCCCAATGGCCGCGCCCCGTGCTGTTCCTGCCTCAGGCGGGCCAGAAACCCGCGCAGCATGTCCACCTGGCCCGCGGCCAGGGGCCGGATCTCGGCCAGTTCCGCCGCCGCCGCCGCCGGATCCTGGCGCATCATTTTCTCCAGCGCCTCCAGCCGCCAGTGCAGCGCCGCGATGCTCTGCAGCGGGCCATCGTGGAGATCGGCCGCAATCTGCCGCCGTTCCACCGCCAGAGCTTCGTCGTAATCCTGCGCCACCATGAAAACCGCCAAGCCGGGACAACCACCGAGCCACACAACCACCCAACTCGGTTCACCAGCACGGCCCGGGGTGGTTGTATCCAGCCTCTGACCTCTACATCGGCACGGCGGCGGAAGGATAACAGTACTTCTGGCGGTTAAGTTCTCATAAGGCGCGACACTCTCCCGCCATTACTCGCGGCATTGGTACGAATGGGGAGTCATTTCGTCCTGCTTTCGCTCCTGATTCCTGCCGATTTCTTCTCCTTTTGTGCGCCAACGCGCGCCGCTGGGCTTGCACCAAGGTCGAAAAAAGTGATGAAAAGTGTTGAATTGTGTTGATTGGCCGGTCCCTGCCACTCCCGCATCGAATCCGTCGCATCCCCGTTAGTTGAAGAAACAGTGGTACTTAATCGAATCGACCCGGTTTTACACTGCGGCCCCGGCGCCCCTGCGCCAATTCGACACCGGTGTAGCAAAGTGTCGAAAAATGTCGAAAAGTGTCGAATCGTGTCCCTGGCCCCAGCGCCCGATCCTACCCGTTTTCAACACTATAATCCAATGAAAACAGACGTCTTGTGCGGAATTGGCTTTGTTCCTCCAATTTTCCGGGCCACTTCCCGCTTCAACACTTGTGTAGCGCTACTTGTGGATCACGTACAGGTACAGCGTGTGGCTGCGCCCCGCGCCGTCGTTCTCGATGTTCTCCTCCCGCGCCGCGATCCAGCCGCGAAACAGGAAGTCGTGGGCCACTATCCGCGCGCCGTTGCGCAGTTGCCGCTCCAGGATCGGCCGCAGCTTGTCGTTGGCGCTGGGCAGCAGGTACACCATCAGCACGTCGGCCCGTGAGTAGTCCTGCTGCAGCAGGTCTTCCTGGATGATGCGCGCCTTGCCGTCCAGCCCCAGGCTGTGGATGCGTTCCTTGCTCTCCAACACCAGTTGCGCGTCCAGCTCCACGCCCGTCGCATCGGCCTGGAACTGCTGCGCCGCCATGATGACGATGCGCCCGTCGCCGCTGCCCAGGTCGAACACCTTCTCGCCCGGCTTCACCGCCGCCAACTGGAGCATCCGTTCCACCACCAGTGGGGGCGTCGGCAAGTACGGCGCGAGCCTTTCGGCCTCCTGCTTCTTCTCCTGCGCCCGCGCTGGCCGGGCCCCTACCAGGGCCGCCAGGGCGCACACCAGCTTCCGTCGATTCATGGGTATCCCGCCTTACTCCCGCGCAACGTCCGCCGCTATTGCGGGAGCGTGTAAACCCGCACCGGGTTGCTGGCCTGCCCGGAGGCTTCCACTGTGATCTCGGCCACCCCGGCGTTCAGGAAATCGGGCGCGTCGAACTCCACCAGATAGAAGCCGACATAGCCCGGCGCCAGCACCGCCCGCGTGAGGTGCGCCGGCGCGCCGTCCACCAGCACCCGCATCCCGGCCACCACAGCCGGAGGATGCTCCGCCGGCGCCGGCAGCCCCGCCGGCCAATCCGGCTGAACCCGTCCCAGGCCCGTCGCCAGAACCTGCAGCCGCGCGCCCGGCCGGACCGGGTTCAAGGCATCCACCTGCAACCCGGAGTCGGCGTCGACGATCACCGGGAAGCCGTCGCCGTCCACCAGAATCGCCGGCGCCACCGGCCGCAGCGGCAAGCCGAAGCTCAGCGGTGCCGCGCCCGAGCGTTGCGCCGTGATCCGCACCGAATCGCCGGCCACGTCGAACGGCAGTTGAATCTGCGACTCGACCGGCGTAGCCGACAGCACCACGCCCGGTTCGTCGTTGGCCGTCACCATCTCCGCGCGGCTGCCCGCGATCGTCAGCAGCGCGCCGGGAGCCGCCGGGCGTAGCCCGTAGTCGGCCGCGTGCAGCAGCAACGGCTGCCGCACCCGGTGCGGCGCCGGACTCTCGAACACCCCGAATCCTTCCACTGTGGCCAGCACCCGGACACCGGGCTCGTCCAGCCGCACGTCGCTCGCCGCAGCCTCCGGCAACCCCGGAAGCGCCTGCCAGCGAGCCGCCGGTTCAGGCGCTCTCAATCCCTGGTAAGAGAGGAACACGCCGTGGTCCGTCGCGGCGTAGAGTGCGCCCGTGGCGCGGTCGAAGGTCAAGCCGTTGACGCGTCCCTCGGGCAGGTCGGAGGTCAGATCGTCCCAGGTCGCCCCGCCATCCAACGTCCGCAAAACCCGCGTCCCTTTGCCTTCGTTGCCCGCCAGGGCGGCCACTGCGAATCTTCCGTCCTGGGCATCGCTGACGATCCTGCTCACCGCGCTGAGGGCGCCCGGAACGAAGGCCAGCCGCCAGCTTTGCCCGCCGTCCAGGCTGGACCACAGCCGCCCGTCCTCCGCGCCGGCGTATTGCGCGCCGCCGCCCTCGGCGGCCGCGCTGAGCTTCGCGCCCAGCAGCCGGCCGTAGGCGCTCGCGAGCAGTTCGTCCTTGTCTACCCCGTCGACCGGCAGCCAGCCCAGCCGGAAGCCGGGGGCCCACTCCACAACCCGTGTTCCGGCAGCTCCCTTCAGAGCCACTTCCAAGCCCCGCCCGCGAGCCGGCGCGGCCACAATCCGCGAGGCTCGGAAAGCCGGCAGGTTGTCGTTCCAGCCCTGCCATGAAAGTCCGCCGTCCAGTGAGATCCAGACCCCGGTCGCCGCCGCCACAGCTACCCGGTCCGGGTTGTCCGGATCCACGGCCAGGTCGCTGACCCGCCCGCCCAGCAGCGAGCCCTGGCGCACCTGGGTCAGGTTGCGCCACGTCCGCCCGCTATCCTCGGAGCGCCACACCTGCTCGCCGCCGGCGTACAGCACCGCCGCGCCGCGCGGCGATTCCCGGACCAACGCGCCGGACTCCGGCAGCCGCGCCGCGTCGGCTTCGGGCTCGGCCTGGGGCGCCGTCTCCGCCGGCCTCCACGCTTCCCCATCGGCGGTTTGCCAGTACCGCCCTCCGGGCAGCCCGGCCACCAGGGCTCCGTCAGCCAGGAACGCCACCCGCTCCACCGGCCCGCCCGCGGACGCAGAAGGCCCGCCCTCGGCCAGCGTGAGCGTTCCCACGCGGCGCCAGTCGGGCTTGCTCTGCGCCATTGCCGCTGGTTGGCACAGCAGTCCGCACACGGCCAGCGCAGTGACGGCCGCAAGCCGCGAGAACGCCCCGCTCGGCCGGATTGGCGCCAAATGCTCCATGACCTACGTTGATTCTACCCCGTTACACAGTTCTACTAATCGGTCAGAATGACTTGTGTGAATTGATTATACGTTCACATCGTGTTCTTTATACAGGCTTTTTATCGCTTGAAGTTGCCTGCAGCAGTGATAGACTGACATCGTGGTATCAGTACTCGGCGTGTGTTCCGCGCCGCGGGATGGGTGTCCACAAGGGAGGCGATTGACCCTATGAAATGGGGGAGTGGTTTCGCGCTGCTCACTGCGCTCACCCCATTGTTGTGCCATGCCCAGGGCTTCCCGGGACTCGACAGCGTGTTCGGGGAAGACGTTGCGGCCCGTGTGCTCTCGCGCGAGGGCCAGGTCTCCATTTACCGCGACAACACGAACTGGGCCATCGATACCGGCGACATCGTGCGCGTCCACCAGATGGTGGTCACCGGGGAGGATGGGCACGCCGTCTTCCGCGTCTCCGACGGCAGCACGTTTGAGGTCTTCCCCAATTCGCAGGTCACCTTCCGGGCCAATCCGGGGAGCCTGCGCGACCTGCTCGATGTCTGGCTGGGCCGCGTCCGCGTGCACGTCCAGCGTCCTGGAGGACAGGCCAACCCGAACCGCGTCTTCACGCCCACGGCGATCATCTCCGTCCGCGGCACCACCTTCGACGTCACCGTGGACGACGAGGAAGAGGCCACCGTGGTGCTGGTGGAAGAGGGTACCGTGGCGGTGGAGCACCGGCTGATGCCGCGCTCCGGCAATCCGACCATCCTGAACGCCGGACAGGAATTGACCATTCACCGCAATCTGCCGATCGAGGAGTCGCGGCATTTCGATACCATGCGCGCGGTCCAGATGGCGACCAACATCTTCGTTCAGATCATGGTGCGCATGCCGCATTACCCTGGCGGCGCCGGCCCCGTCCTCAGCGGCGGAGGCTCCGCTTCCAGCGGCGGCGGAATAGGTCTGCCCGGCGACCACGGCGCGACACCACCGCCGCCGCCTCCTCCTCCCAAGCACTGAGCTGAAACCTGCCTGAGGGATCGCCCGCGGCCCGAATAGCGCCTGGCGTTACACTAAGAGTGATTGTGTATCAGGCATTGATTCCATTCCTGTTCTTCCTCCAGGCGCCGGCTGCCGCGACCCCGGCTCCCGCCGGTGCGGCGCCCGATTGGGACCAGCGCCCGCGCATCGAAAAACTGGGGCGCGACGTGGCCCTTCTCAAGCCGATTTTCGACCAGGTGCAGCCCCAATCCTGGACCGTCGAAGGCGGCTCGGAGGCCTATCAGAAACAGCACAAGGCCTGCCTGGCCGGCCTTTCCGACGTTCAGAACGCCATCGCGCGCTGGTCGGCCCAGCCCGATCGCCTGAGCCTGATGCTGGAAACGCTGATCCGCATCGAGAGCCTGGACCAGCAGGCCAGTTCCCTGAGCCAGGGCGTGCGGCGCTACCAGAATCCGGCGGTCGCCGACCTGCTCGACTCGATTCTCGCCTCGCTTTCAGGGGGCTTGGAATGGCTCCGTTCGCAGTCGCTCGAGATGGCCCAGCAGTGTGAGAAGGAATTGGACGTCGCCCAGAAAGAGGCACAACGGTGCAGAACTCAAATCCTCCAGCCCCGGCCCCGAAACTAGCCACGCCGCCGCCCGAACTGACCTTCACCTGCTCGGTGTGCGGCGAGCCATCGCATGACATCTGCGTGTGGTGCACGCTGGACGCCTGCCCCAATCATCTATGTGAGAAGTGCCACCGCTGCACCGACTGCTGCGACTGCCCGCAGCAGCACGAGCACGACACGTTGTGACGCCGCGTGCGCCAACCAAGGACCGGGTCAGCCGCCATCCAAATCAATGGTCTTGTGGCGGGAAGTAGGAGTCGAATCTCGCGGAGTCGAACGCGATGCAGGCGTGGCCGGCGGCGTGATGCCACATCGGATCGCCGGGCCAGTCCCCCGGCGTGGGGGCCTCAAACTCGGCGCATAGCAGGAAATGGGTCGCGTCCTGCTTGATGTACTGGTAGGGCCGCCTGGTGAGCGGATCCCTGCGCTGGGCGGCCATCGAGAAGCGCGCACTGAGCTCGGCCGGTGTCGCAGGAAGCTGGAATGCCCCCCGCGGTTCGGTGCGCGCCCACTGGGCGTAGATCTGGTGCGAGATGTCGGTGAAATCGCGCAACCGTGCGTCGTCTCTGCGCCACGTCTGCTGGGTGGCCCGCGAACCGATATGCAGAAAGCCCAGCGTCAGGCCGGCCACCACAAGAACCGTTGCCACGCCCGCGTAGATCTGGTTGTGCGCCCGGGGCGGCGCTTCGTCGCGCAGCGTGGTCAGATAATTCGACAGCACTCCGCCGGCCAGGACCAGCAGTGTGAGCACCTGTAAGGTGAAGCGCAGCGTCAGGTCGCCGCGCAGGAACCACGCCAGGAACGTGACTAGGTCGCCGATCACGATGGCCGCCGCGATCAGCAGCGCAATATAGGTCAGCCACTTGCGCGTCGGCGACTGGAGCCGTTCGGGATTGGCCGCGGTGGCGCGCGTCATCGAGCGCATCACCGCCAAATAGAGCGGGAACGCCACGAAGATCCCGGCCATCTCGTACGAGAACGAATACCGGTTCATGGAATAGATGGCGCCGGTGGCCGGGTACCAGCGGTCGATCAATGTGTAGAACAGCGACCCCAGCGAAGTGGTCCACGTCCCCAGCGCAAGGAACGACAGCAGGTGCAGGAAGGCGTCGCGAGCCGCTTCTACTCCCCGGCCGCGCGAGGGCACGCCCAGGCCGGTCTCGGTCTCGTAATGCGCCGCGAAGGCGTCCAGGATCTTCTTTTCCGACCAGCCGCGCGAGCGCAGTAGATCGACGACGAAACCATCCTCCGCGCCCTTCTGCTTCGCCGCGCGGATGAACTCCACCAAAGAATCGCCAGTTTCACTCATGGCTATTCGTCCTCCATGACCGGCCGGCGGCTGGAAAACATCATCCAGACCAACTTGCCAGCCAGTCTGCTTCCGGCCGCGCCGACTTATAGTGTGCCGCCGATTCGCAGGGAAGGGAAGGCGGCTCAGGGCGAATCGTGCACGGAGGGCTTGAGAAACGATTTCGGCCCCTGATACCATGGGCTATCGAGTTGGACGAAAGCGAGATATGGGTACCAGCCTGAGACTGATGCGGTGGATGGACCTGTACGCCACGGGAATCGAGAAGATCGACCGCCAACACGAGACCCTCACCGATCTGCTGAACGCGCTCAACGAAGCCTTCCGCGGAGGCCGGCCCCATGAAGTCCTGCTGTTCCGGCTGGACCAGCTGATCGAGTCGACCCACGAGCACTTCACGGACGAAGAAGCGCTGATGCGGCAGAAGGAGTACCCGGACATCGACCTGCATAAGGCCGAGCACGATTTTCTGCTGGCCCAGGTAGCGCACTTCCGGGAGGAATTCGCCGCCAGCAAGGCCGAGCTCTCGGACTCGATGATGGACTACCTGCGCGACTGGTTGCGCGACCATATCCTGATCTCGGATCGCCGCATGGCCCGTTTCATCAAAGGCGAGGCCGGGTGAGCGCGGCCTCGTAGCCGGCCTTCCGTTTCCCAATCGTTCCAGGCGTTGCAGCGGATTTTCAGAGTACAATCCGCCCCAAGGAGGTGCTGTATGACGATCAGCCAAAGCTTACTGGGCGAGTTGGACCGAGACCCGGCCGGGCCGCTGATCACGCCAGCACGGCGCGCACCTTGGCTGCCAGCGCCTCGGGCGTGAAGGGCTTCTGAATAAACGCGACGCCCTCGCGCAGCAGGCCCTGGTGGTCGATCTCCGAATGCGTGTAGCCGGACATGAACAGCACCTTCGTTTCGGGCCGGACGCGTTTCGCCTCCTCGGCCAGCCGCACGCCCGACATGCCCGGCATGACCACGTCGGTGATCATCAGCTCGACCGGGCCGGGGTGGCATTTCAACACCGCCAGGCTCTCCTCGGCGCCGGAGGCCTCCAGCGTTACGTAGCCCCACTGCTGCAACACGCCGCTCACCAGCGTACGAACTTCGGTCTGATCCTCCACAATCAAGATCGTCTCCTCCCCGCCAGCGCCCGATGAGGCGGTCCCCGGCGTGTCCCCGGCTTCGCGCTCCGCGCCGGTTTCCGCTCGCGGCAGACAAATGGTGAAGACCGATCCCTTGCCGGGTTCGCTCTGCACGCGCACGTAGCCCTTGCTCTGCCGGACGATGCCGAAAACGGTTGACAGCCCCAGCCCGGTTCCCCTGCCGACATCCTTGGTCGTGAAGAACGGCTCGAAGATGTGCGCCTTGGTCACCTCGTCCATGCCCGCACCCGTGTCGGCAACGGACAGCAGGACGTAGCGCCCCGGCGCCGGGCCCTCGCCCCGTTCGACCGGGTGCCAGTCCCGGCCGTTGGAGTGGCCGTCCAGGTCGGTCCGGGTCGTGGAGATGGTCACTGTGCCGCCGCCCGACATGGCGTCCCGGGCATTCACCGACAGGTTCATCAGAACCTGGGTAATCTGGCCCGGATCGGCCAGGGTCAGGCAGGCCGAGGGATCGAGGTTTACCTCGACACGGATGTTCTCTCCGATCAGCCGCCGCAAAATGGCTTCCGTCTCCCGCGCCACGGAATTGAGATCCAGAACCCGCGGCTGGAGAATCTGCTTTCTGCTGAACGCGAGCAGTTGCAGGGTCAGGGAGGCGGCCTTCTTGCCCGCGTCGCGGATCTCGGTGACACTCTTCGTGCCGGCCTCGCTCAGGCCGGCGCGGCTCAGCATCAGGTCGGCGTATCCATTGATCACCGTCAGCAGGTTGTTGAAGTCGTGCGCGATGCCGCCGGCCAGCCGGCCGAGGCTCTCCAGCCGCCCGGCCTCCTCGAGCCGCGTCTGCATGCGCGTGGCGTGCTCCATCTGCTTGCGGATCTGCGCCGTTTGGGCGGCTACCCGCCGGCGCAGCACGATCACCCAGCTAAGCACGACCAGCACGGCCGCCGACATGATGCCGAGAACGACCAGGGCATGCCCCAGCGTCCACCAGGAGGCGCGCCGGACCACCCGGATGTCCGCCGGGGAGGGGACCAGAAGGTGAAAGGAGCGCGGGCTGGGGGGCACTTGCGAGTCGTCCCAATCCAGGGCGCACACGCCCGTAATCTGCAGCATGCTGCCTTCGCGCAGCGACTCGATGAACTCCGAGTATTGGGGATGCTCCAGCTGAGCCGTGAACTGTTTCCGGCCCGCCTGCAGCGTCAGCAGGTGGTCGCCGAACGAGACCCGCCGGTTGACCAGGAGCGCGGTCAGGCGCACCAGCCGCGCATCATACGGCCCGCCCGTGGCCTCATCGGCCGAAATATCCACCGGCGCCGGAATACGGCCCGGGCCCACCCGGCGCAGGACCGCCTCCTCCAGCGCAGGCCTTCCCAGTTGGGCCGGCGGAAAGCCCACCGCCTCCACCCTGTCGCCCGCCTGCACTTGCGAGGGCTCCTTCGTGCGCAGCTGTACGCCGCCGCTCTCGTCCGCCACGAAGAGTGCGTCGTTGCGCCGCAGCACGACCGTCCCGGCCACCTTGACTCGGTGGTTCAAGATCCGATCAGGGCTGAATTGGATGATCGACTCGATGGGGATGGACGGGCGGGCGTACGCGGCGTACGGGGCCGCTTGCGTGATCCGGACCGAATCGAGCGTTTGGGCGACCACCTGGAATCCAGTGACGCGGTGTTCCTGATCGTAGAGCGGACTGCAGACGCCTTCGGCCCTGATTTCGGCATCGATCAACTCATCCAACTCCTCAATCGGGCGTCTGGCGTCCAACTGTACAATCCGCAATGGGACCAGGCCTGAGTCGCAGGCGACATTCATCGTCAGTCCCGTCTCCTCCCACTTCGCAATGGCCTGGACCACGCCGCTCACGCGCATCCTGGTATTTTCGTCGGGGCCGATCACTCTTGACGGCACGATCGGCCGTGCAGCGGGCAGTGCGCCATGACCTAATACGTGAATCGACTGGCTGACGATCGAGGGGGCGAATTGGCCGCCGAGACTGTAGCCCTCAATCTCCACCACGTCGCCGGGCTTGTAATGCTCCACCTCTTTCCCCGCGATCCCGACATAGATCCCGGCGGTCGCATCCTGCACGGTGATCCCCGACCAATCGGACTCTGTGAGAGTGACAACCGCCCGAATCCGAACTGGGTAGCGGTTTTCGTCCCGGCGGGTCCGGCTCTTGACCTGCCCGGCGGTATTCAAGACCGGCAATCCGGGCGTGGCGTGGCTTGGCTGCGCCGGACTCTGCCCGGCCTCGCCCGGCGCCGATGCGGTCCGATTGGATTCCATATCGTTCGGGGAAGAAACGAAAAGCTGAACGCGCTGGATCTCACCCCCAGCGGCTCTGATCGTCACCGGCACGCCCCGTACCGTCACATCCGCCCCGACCAGCGGGTTCAGGGCGGCGACGGATTCAGTGAGAATAATGCACTCCGCCGCCCGGCCGCCGAGCAGCAGCGCGTGACGGGCGTGCGCCGTATCCACTCCCGAGCGCGCCAGCAGTTTCCCACGGGTTTCAACCCACTGGTAGTCGGCTTGCCCTTCGGCGACCCGGCCCGGATCCACGCGCTTTGGCGCTGGAAGTTTGCCGCCGGAGCCCATTGTCAGCGCCGGCTTCACGATCACCGGCGCGTGGGCTTCATAGCCCGTGAACCCGCGCACCTCCACCTGCTGCCCGGGGCTTAGATCCGAAGGAAGACCGGAAGTTGCGACGTAGATTCCGGCCGTCCCATCCTGGATGGTCAACAACTCAACCTGGGGGTCGAAGAACGTGACGACGCCATGCAACTCCACCGGATAGCCGCGGCGCGCCTCCGCCGGACTGAGGCTCCAGACTTCAGCCACGCTCCGGATTGGCCGGGCTGGGGCGGGGCGCTCCGCCCAGCGGCACGCCGTGAGCATCAGCAGGCAGACTCCCGCGACCATGGCCGGCCGCACTGCCCGGCGTCCCTGCCGCGGCTCTTCAGCCGCCCGCAACTGATCCCAACTCGGAGTACCTGCCGCCTGCACTCGCGTCACCAAAGCAGTCCACCTCGTGCCTCATTATTCTCAGCCGGTGGGAGGCAAACCCGGCTTGAGGCCGGCGCTTGGCCGCCCCATCCTGCCGCCCCCGGCCGGTTACGCCAGCGTGTTCCCTCGATCGCGATGGGCCGCTTCCCCGGTCGTCAATTGGATCGCGGGTCTGCGAGTTGGGGCCGGCGTCAACGTTTCACTCTAGGGGGAGAACCCCGATCGGGACTACTCCAGAGCATATACCAGTCGGTCCGGAATCTCTTCGCATAGCGGGGACGGAGGTGCTGCCCGGGGCCGTGGACGTGGCCGCCCTGGTGTACGGACCGCAGGGCGAAGACTCGGGCCGGCGCACCGAGACCCGCTACTGATCACTTCTCCGGCGGCGCCTGTTCCGGCGGGGCTAGTTTGTTCAACACCCGGCTGAGCCCCGAGAAGATGTCCACCGGCAGCGGGAACACGACCGTCGTGTTTTTCTCCGCGCCGATTTCGACCAGCGTCTGCAAGTAGCGCAGTTGGATCGCCGCAGGCTGCTTCTGCAGGATTTCGGCCGCCTGCGCCAGCTTCTCCGAAGCCGACAATTCGCCGGCGGCGTGGATGATCTTGGCGCGGCGCTCGCGCTCGGCCTCGGCCTGGCGGGCGATGGCGCGGATCATGTTGTCGGGCAGATCGACCTGCTTGACCTCGACCTTCGCCACCTTGATGCCCCACGGCGCGGTGTCGGTGTCCAGCACGCCTTGCAGCCGCTCGTTCAACTTCTCGCGCTGGCTCAGCAGTTCGTCCAGCTCCGCCTCGCCCAGGATCGAACGCAGCGTCGTCTGCGCCAGTTGCGAGGTCGTGTAGAGGAAGTTGGAAACCTCCAGGATCGCCTTTTGCGGATCGATCACGCGGAAGAAGACGACGGCGTTGACCTTCACCGTCACGTTGTCGCGCGTCACGATGTCCTGCGGCGGGACCTCCAGCGTCTCCAGCCGCAGCGAGACGCGCACCATGCGGTAGATCGGCCGGAATATGAATACCAGGCCGGGGCCTACTGGCTGTTTCTGAACGCGGCCCAGGCAGAAAACGACGCCGCGCTCGTATTCGGCCAGGACATTGATACACGACAAGGCATACAGCAGCACGATGACCACGGGCACCCAAAACACGGGATCCATAGTTCTATTCCTTTCCGGGCACAGTTGACTCGGGTTCGACTTTCAGTTTGAGACCATCCACAGCAGTGACCCGCACCGGTGTGCCGCTGGCAATCGGCACGGGGGCTACGGCGCTCCAGAATTCGCCATGAATCCGGACCGTGCCCTCCGGCGCCAGGTCGGTGTGGGCGACGCCGTGTTCGTTGAGCAATCCGGCCTCGCCGGTGACCGCCGGCCGCAGCCGCGAACGCACCACCAGGTAGACCAGAAAGACCGAAATCGCGGCGAACGGCAGCGTGACCGCCAGCGCCGTCGTGAAATGAATGCGCATCTCCGGAGGTCCCTCCACCAGCAGCACGGAGCCGAACAGCATGGCGATCGCGCCGCCCACCGCCAACACCCCGTGCGCGGCGAACTTCGCTTCCAGGATAAACAGCGTGAAGGCCAGTATCAGCAACGCCACCGCCGCCCCGCGGATTGGTAGCACCGAGAGCGCCAGCAGCGCCACCACCACCAGGATCGCACCCGCCGCTCCCGGCGCCACCGCCCCCGGAATGTTGAACTCCACGTACAACAACAATCCGCCGAGGATCAGCAGGATGAAGGCCAGGTTGGGATCGGCGATCGCGGACACGGCCCGCTCCCGCAGCGTCATTTCGTAATCCACCACCCGCGCGCCCTTAGTGTGCAGGACCAGCCGGGCGCCGTTGGGACGCGTCACCTCGCGGCCGTCGAGCCGGCTGAGCAGATCGGACTCATCCCGCACGACGAAGTCGATCAGGTGCTGATCTAGCGCCTCTTCACTGGTGAACGACTTGGCCTGGTAGACCGTCGATTCGGCGGCCGCCGAGTTGCGATTGTGGCGCGCCGCCAGACTGCGGACGGCGGCGGCGGTGTCGTTTTCGATCTTGTGTCGCATCGTCGCGTCCATCTCCTGCCCCAGCAGGACCGGCGACGCGGCGCCGGCGTGCGTGCCCGTCTGCATCGCCCCCACGTCCCCGGCCAGGAGCAGAATGAACCCCGCCGACGCGGCGCGCCCGCCCGAAGGCGTGACGAACGTGACCACAGGCACCGGCGACGCATTCATCCGCTCCACCAGCGACTGCGGGGCATCCAGCAGGCCCCCGGGCGTGTTCAGCCGGACCAGGAGCAGCGGCGCTCCAGCGCGCTGGGCCTGCTCGATGGCGTGCGTCAGAACGTCCACCGTGATGGGGTGGATCACCGAGTCGAAATTAACCGCCACGGCCGCGGGCTGCGCCCCCACGGACCACGCCAGCAGTGCCAGCAGACCGCCGAGAAACGGCAACTTCCGCATGCCTCACCCCGGCTCCAAACATACCCCATCACCGGGCGTGAGTAAATCCGTCTCGCGCCCGGCCCGCCTGGCGCAGGCGCTTCCCCGCCTGCTTCGCGTACAGCGGCATCAGCCGCTCTTCGATGTGCCCGAAGGCCGCCTCCAGGCCTCCGGCCGAGTAGGCCCGGCCGATATCCGCTTCCACCGCCGTGGGCTCGCCCACGCCGGCCAGGAAGCCGTTGGAGGTCATGCGGCTCGCTTTCGCCCCGTCCAGACGACCGTCCTCGTTGAGGATCTTCAGCCGCACGTAAAGCGCCAGCACCGCGTCGCCGACCCAGGCCTGCTCGCGCAGCGCGTCCTCGTGGCGCTTCGCCGCCGGCAGCGGGGGCGTTGCCGCAGTGCGCGCGGCCTTTGGCGTCGGCTTCACTTTTTCTCCGTGTCCTGGAGCAGCCTGGCCAGCCGGTCCTTCCACAGCGCCGCCATGGTGTGCGATCCGTGGCCGCGCGTCGTGCCGGTGTAAGGGTACAACTCGAATTTCACCGTCGGAGCCTTCTTCAGCAAATCCTCGGCGATCTTCAACTCGGGCGGGTTGATGGTGTCGTCGGCGAAGTTCAGATGCAGCGCCGGCGTCTTGATCTTGCCCAGATCGGGCGCCGGGTTGTAGTCGCGCGAGGCGTCCACGGCGTACATCACATCGTTGGCGTCCATGTTCCGGGTCCGCGACGCAACCATCTGGTTGAGATACGCCAGCGTCCGCTCGCGCGTCGGTCCCGACTGCTGCCAGGTGAGCGGGTTGCCGCTCACCAGCGCCAGCACGCCGATCGCCGTGCGCAGGCTCGGCGGCTGCGCCGTGTAGTCGCCGCCCTGCCACGCCGGATCGTTCTGGATGGCTTCAATAATAGTCCGCCGCCACGCCAGGTTGCGCCCCGAAATCTCCGTGGGCAGACACGCCAGCGGCATGGCGGCCTGCGCAAACTCGGGGTAGCGCTCCATCCACACATAGCTGTGCATGCAGCCCATCGACGTGCCCATCAGCAGCCGCAGATGGTCCACCTTCAGCTCTTCCGTCAGCAGGCGGTATTGCGCCAGCACCATGTCCTGGTAGCCGTAGTGCGGGAACTTGGCGTGCGCCCCGTCGCTGGGCTTGCTGGACCGGCCGTGGCCGATGCCGTCCGCCAGGATCAGGTAATACTTCGCCGTGTCCAGCGGTTGCCCCGCGCCGAACAGCTCGCCGGCGAACATCGGCGCCAGGAACTGCGTCCCCGCGCCCGTCGTGCCATGCAGTATCAGCACCGCGTTCGTCGCCTGGCCCGCGGCGTCGCGCTTCGGTTCACCCAGCGTCCGGTAGTGGATTTTCAACTCGGGGAGCGTTTCACCGCTGGTGAAATGGAACTCCTTCAGGACCGCGTCACCCTCCTTTACGGGCAGCGGCGCTTGCGCGGCGAGCAATCCCGTCGCGCACAACACAATCGCGAGAGGCTTCCTCATGCCGCGGATTGTAACACCGGATTGCCCCGGGGCGAAGCCTTCTTTTTTACGCCTCGATCGGGGGCAATTCGTAGCCCTTGCGGCGCGCGCGATGGAGCAGCCCGTCGGCCTCGCTATCGTTGAAGAACCGCTCGTGGCCCGGATCCCAGCGCAGCGGGCGCGCCAGTTCGCGGCAGATGTTGATCAGCTGGCACACCGTGGTCGACCGGTGGCCCACCTCGAAATGCGCGTTTGGCAACTGGCGCGAGCGCATGCAGTCCAGGAAGTTCACCAGGTGGAACAGATCCTCGCCGCGGCCCTCCGGCGTCGGATCCGGTGCGCCCTTCATCAGCTCCGGCCGGTCGGTCTCCCAGACCCCGCGCTTGATCTCGATCCGGCCATTGGTCCCGTAGAAAATCGCGCCCAGGTCGGCGTGGTCGCGCTTCGGCCCGATCAGCTTCAGCACGGTCCCGCTCATGTAACGCAGAAACACCGGCTTGGTCGCGCCCGTCTCCTCCTGCCAGATCTCCGTCGGCCCGGTCGCGTCCGTCCCTAGCGCGCATTGCACCTGATCCAGCGCGTGCGTCCCCCATCCCGTCACGCCCCAGCTCTGCCCTCCGCCGTCGTAGGCGCGATACGATCCCCAGCCATACTGCAACTCGGGATGATATTGCCGCAGCTCCGTCTGGTTGCACCACTGCTCCCAGTCGAGGCCCTCCGGGATGGCCATCGGCGCGCGCGGAATCCACGTCATCGGCGGCTCGAAGTTGCACGCGATCACGGTGTGCACGAATCCGATCGCCCCCTCCCGCACCAGCTTGCTGGCGTACATGTTGGCCGGCATCGAGCGCTGCTGCGTGCCGGTCTGCAACACGCGCTGATACTTCTGCACCGCCCGGCGCAGCGTGATGCCTTCCGCCACCGTCAGCGTCAGTGGCTTTTCGCCGTACACGTCCAGGCCGGCCTGCAGGGCATGCATCAGGATCAGCACGCGCGCGTGCGTGCACGTCTCGACGAACACGGCGTCCAGCTTCTCATGCTCCAGCAGCCGCCGGTAGTCGTTGTACTTGGTCCACCGGGCGCTTTCCGGATGCGCTTTCACCGCGGCCTCCAGCTTGCTCTGGGCGCAGTCGGCCACCGCTACGACTTCCGCGCCGGGCAACTCGTAGCCCAGCAGCCAACTGCCGCGGCCGCCCGTGCCGATGAATCCCAACCGGATCCGGTCGTTCGCTCCCATGACGCGCTGCGGATTGAGCAGCGGCAGCGCCGCCGCGGAGCCCAAGAATTGTCTGCGATTCATACCCGTTCTCCTGAAACTGGCCCGCTCGCGGGCCTGCGCTTTTCCGCCCCGAGTCTATCACTACACAATTCTCTCCATCTTTTTCTATTTCCACGGAGCAAAAACGCCCTTACAATTCATCAGATCCCTCCTACTCTGGAAACGCTATGAATCTCCTGTACTGGCTGTCGCTGCTGCGCGTCCCGATCTTTTTCTGGCTGCTGTACGGCCCCGGCCTGATCCTGCTGATGCAGCCCGATATGTCGCTGTCGCGCGGCTTCGCTGATCTCACGCCCTGGCAGTTCCTCTTCGTCGCCGCGGCCTTGTGGAGCGCCGCGACCTCGCTGGCCGCCAGCATTAACCTCGTCTTGCTTTACGGACCGCGGCGCATCGGCCTGCCCGACGGCCACCCGCCCTCCAGCGGATGGGTCATCCTCGCGACTTCCATGCCTTCCGCCGCCACGGTCTGCTTTCTGGTCTGGACCGCTCCGCAACTCGATCCGGCCAATCGCCCGGTCTGGCTTTACGCCCTGATCGCCCTGGCCGCGCTGGCCCTCGTGCTGTTGGAGACCATCGCCCTCTTATGGCTGGCGCTGCGCTTCGGCGCCCCGCACGATACGGCCGCCGCGCCGGCCGAGATGATCCTGCCCCTGCGCATGGTTCCGGGCGCGCAGCGGGCCTATCAGGCCCGCCCGCTGACACCCCGGCTGCATGCCGCCGGCAGCCGCTTCAGTCACCGCTTGGCCCGTTTCCTGGGGCCGGGCTATGTGGATCCGGTCCACGGCGGATTCCTGTCCGGCCATGCCTTGTCCGCTTTTCTGGCCCTCGGCTACACCTTGATCTACGCGATTGGCGGGACCAGCGTGACCTTCCATGGGTCCGTTCATCACGGCGACGCCACGCCGGTCATCGGTCAGATCGCCTCCGCCCTGGCGTTCATTGTGATCCTGTTGACGCTGCTCGGATGGGTGCTCGGCGCGCTCTCGTTTCTGCTCGACCGCTGGCGCATCCCGGTGCTGGCGCCGTTCGTTGTGCTGGCCGCCATCACCGCCTTCTGGTCCTCTCAGGATCATTATTTTCCGGTGTTTCCCGCCGAGAAGCCCCTCGCCCGCCCCACTCCGACCGACGTGGTCATGAACTCGAAATTGGCCCCGCGCATGCTGATCGTCGCCTCGGCCGGAGGCGGCATCCAGGCCTCCGCCTGGACCACCGCCGTCATGGCCGGCCTCCAGCGCCAGGATGCGCGCTTCCGCGACACGGTCCGCTTGCTGAGCGGCGTCTCCGGCGGCTCCGTCGGCCTTTACTACTCCCTGCGCCTGTATCCCAAAATGGAAGGCTCCGGCATTGCGCTCGACGAACTGGCGGATCTCGGCAGCACCTCCGTGCTGGAGGCCGTCGCCCACGGCCTCGCCTATCCCTGGTCCGACCGTGGCCAGGCCCTGGAGGACTGCCTTGGCACGGCCGGCGCCAACCACGTCACTCTGGGCCACTACGCCTCCCTGATGCTGGCGGCGCCCGGCTCGCTCCCCGCCGTGATCCTGAACGCGACTTCGGTCGAGGACGGTTCGCCCGTCGCCTTTTCCACGTCTTCCGTTTTCGCCAACAACACCGGCCTGCGCGACTGGTTCGACACCGACAACAACCCCGGCGTGGACCTTCAGTTGCCGACCGCTGCGCGCCTCTCCGCCACCTTCCCCTACGTCTCCCCTTCGGCCCGGCCTCCGCAGGGCTCGCCCTCTTTCCGCCATTTTGGCGATGGCGGCTATTTCGACAATTACGGCCTATTCTCGGCCATGGCCTGGCTCGAGGACGCCCTGGGCAGCCTGTCCCCGGATCGTTCCGACAAGCTGCAGGTCCTGCTTCTGGCCATCGAGTCTTTCCCCGTCGACGACTCCGCTGCGCCCGTCTCCCACGGCCGGCTGTGGCAACTGCTGGCGCCCGTCGACCTGCTCTACAACGCCCGCTCCTACAGCCAGCGCAGCCGCGACGACCTGGAAGTTTCGCTGTTCCAGACACGCTTTGAGCACATCTACGGCTTACGCCCCAACCAGTTCACCACCGTCACGCTGCGCTATCGCGTCACTGGGGATTGTGAAAAATCGCCGCCTCTCAGCTGGCATCTGACGCCCGGCGAAAAGCAATGCATCGCCAATTCGTGGCAAGCCGTGTTGAGCGACCCCGCCACCCATCGCCCCGCGCCCGCGCTCCAACAGGTGCTCGACTTCGTCGCCGGACGTTGAGTCCGCGCCTCATTCGAACATCCGCGGGCCCTGCGGCTGCTCCGGCCCCGTCGGCTGCTCCAGTTCCCCGCGCTTGTTTCTGGGACGGCTGTCCAGTTGCTGCGCCCCGCCCTTGAATGTCAGCCGCACATCCACCACCGCCCGCTGGTCGTCCACCTTCGTGTCCGCCTTGGTGGCCCCCAGGAAGTCCAGCACGCCGCGCTTCTTCACCTGCGCCAGGAACATCTCCGGGTAGCCCGCGCGGTAAGCCTCGCCCGGCTTCATTGCCCACATCTTGCGGATCACCGGCTCGCTCTCGAAATCCAGCCCGTCGATATCCAGCCGGCCCATCTTATACAGCGCCCCCGGCTCGACCTCCACCCGGACGTCGGCCGTTTTGGCCTCGTCGTCGAGCTGCTTTGTGGCGTGATACGTGGCCTTCAGATAGCCCAGCTCCTTCGCCTTGTCGATCACCTTCTGCATGCCGCGCCCGATCTCGCTCAGGTTGGCCGTCCCGCCGTTTTTAAAGGAATCTCCGCCCAGTGCATTGACCTCTTCCTCACGCATGGGCGCGCCAACGATGTCCAGCCGTCCCAGCTTGTACAGCGGCCCCTCGTCCACCGTGACCGTCACCGCCACGCCCCGCCCGCTCTTGGACGGCTCCGCAGCGATCGCCACCCACTTCGCGCCCAGCCGGCCGTAGACGTCGTACAGTGCGCGCGCGGTCGTCTCCAGGAACGTCCGAAACATCAGTTCATCCCACGGCGTACCCACCGCGACCTCCGACATCGCTTTCTGCGCCTCCGGCTCCGGCACCGCATGTCCGCCCTTGAAGATGACTTCGGCGATGTTCGGCGGCGGCGTCTTCGAGCGCAGCACGGCCACCACTTGGCCTTCCAGTCCCGCTTCGAATTTCACGATCACCGGCTCGCCGGCGCCGTGCTCCTTCAACATCGCCTCCGCCAGTTCGCTCATGCGCTTTGCGTAAATCTCGGTCAGCGGGATGACCGCGCCGAAGATCGGCAGCGTCTTGGCCGCCCGCGCCGCGAACTCCTTCGGCGCCAGCTTCAGCCCCTCGATGCGCCACCCGCCGCGCTGCTCCACGTCGCCGACCTCGAAGGTCACGCGCATTCCTTCGGTCCCCACCGGCTCATAGGCGTACGCCACGGCGTCGAAACACCCCGTCTCGTACAGCCGCTCGCGCGCCTTGTCAAAATCTTCCTTGCCCGTCAGCGCTTCCAGTTTCAACCCCGACAGCGCCATCAACTGCTCGTCGGTAAACTGTTTTGAGCCTTTGAAAACCACGCTCCGAAGCGGCCACCTCTCCGTCCCCTGCGCCCCCGCTGCGGTAGTCTTCTTCGCTGCGCCGGCTTTCGGCTTCGCCGGCGCCTGGGCCAGCGCCGCCGGCGCGCCCATCCACGTCCCACCGGCTGCCAACAGCAGCACGATTACGCTCTTTGCAATCCTCATGCTCGCTTCAGTCCCCTCCGTCCGCTCTGCCATCTCTAACGACGCGCCCGCCCCCCGCCTCCGTTGCGTTCCAACTCAATTATGGCCGCATTAGCGGCTGTTAAACTAAGAAGGATGTCCTACGACGTGATCGTGATCGGCAGCGGTCCCGGGGGCTACTCCGCTGCCATCCGCGCCGGCCAGTACGGCCTCAAAACCGCGCTCATCGAGAAGGATCCCAAGCTCGGCGGCACCTGTCTCCACGTCGGCTGCGTACCCACCAAGGCGCTGCTCAACACGGCCGAGATTTGGGAGCACTTCAAGCATCCCGAGCAACAGGGCCTGCATTGTCAGAACCCCGTGCTCGACCTGCCGCTGGTTCTGCAGCGTAAGGACGCCATCGTCAACCAGCACGCCGACGGCATCGCGTTCCTGATGAAGCGCCGGAAGGTTGAGGTCGTCAAGGGCTTCGCCCGCCTCCTGGGCCGCGGCCAGGTTGAAGTGCAAGACGGCAGCGCCGCGCGCGTCCTCGAGGCCAACCACATCATCCTCGCCACCGGCAGCGAGGCCCGCCTGCTGCCTGGCCTGGCCCCCGACCCGCAAATCATCCTCACCAACATCGAAATCCTGCGGCTCCAGCAGCCGCCTAAGCGCCTCTTGATCATCGGCTCGGGCGCGGTCGGCTCCGAGTTCGGCTGCATCTTCCGCAGTTTCGGCAGCGAGGTCGTGATCTTCGAAATGCTGCCGCGCGTCGTGCCCGTCGAGGACGAGGAAGTCTCCAAGCTGCTCGAGCGCAGCTTCAAGAAGCGCGGCATCCGCTGCGAGACCAACGCCCAGGTCGACCTCGCCTCAGTCGAGCGCACCGCCGCCGGCGTGCGCATGAACGTCAAGCTCGGCAATGGCAAGGCCGAGACCTTCGAAGGCGACTGCCTGCTCGTCGCCATCGGGCGCAAGCCCAACACGGAAAACGTCGGCCTGGAGAACACCAAGGCCGAGCTGGACCGCGGCTTCGTCACGGTGAATCCCTACCAGCAGACCGCCGAGCCGGGCCTTTATGCCATCGGCGACATCGTCGCCGGCACGCCGCAACTGGCCCACGTCGCCACCATGGAAGGCCTGGTCGCCGTCGCCCACATCGCCGGCAAGACCGTCACTTCGATCAACAAGCGCCGCATCCCCGGCTGCACCTACACCGACCCCGGCATCGGCAGCGTCGGCCTCACCGAGAAGCAGGCGCGCGAGTCTGGCTACGACGTCAAAATCGGCAAATTCCCCTTCGCCGCCAACTCCAAGGCCTCCATCCTCGGCTCCCACGAGGGCTTTGTGAAGGTCGTCGCCGACGCCCGCTACGGCGAGATCCTGGGCGTGCACATCATCGGCCCGCACGCCTACGAGTCGATCGCCGAGGCCGTCGCCGCCATGGAAGCCGAAGCCACCGTCGAGACCATGATGGCCACCATTCACGCCCACCCCACGCTCTACGAAGCCGTGGGCGAAGCGTTCAACAACGTCTACGGCCTGGCCATCAATGCCTGACCTGCCCGTGCCTGACGCGCCCGCGGCATCCCGCCGCATGAGGGAACTCGAGGTGCGCGAACTCGGCCGCATCTCCTTCGCCGACGCCTGGACCTTGCAGCAGACCCTCGAGGCCCGCCGCAAAGCCGGCGAAATCTGTGACCAGTTCCTGCTGCTCGAGCATCCTCACGTGCTGACCCTGGGCCGCAACGGCCGCCTGGAAAACGTGCTGCTCAGCCGCGACCGGCTGGCCGCGCTGGGCATCGATTTCTTCGAGATCAACCGCGGCGGCGACATCACCTACCATGGTCCCGGCCAGATTGTCGGCTACCCGATTGTCGATCTGCGAGAATGGAAACGCGATGTCGTGGCCTACGTCCGGGGCCTGGAGGAGACGGTGATCCGGACCTTGGCGCGCTTCGGGGTGCGGGGATGCCGCGAGCCGGGAGCAACGGGAGTCTGGGTGCTCGATAAAGACGGTCAATTGGCCAAAATCTGCGCCATCGGCGTACACATCTCGCGCTGGGTCACTACCCACGGCTTGGCCTTCAACTGGGCCACCGACCTGAGCTATTTTCGCTACATTATTCCTTGCGGGCTCACCCGGCCCGTGACATCCTTGGAAGCGCTCGGAATCGCGCTGCCGCGTGAAACCGTCCAGCAGGCGCTGGTCGAGGAGTTCGCGCGGGTCTTCGAGTACGATGCAGTCGCCGCCGAAGCCCCTGCGGTCGTCTGACGTTGGTTGGCACGAATGGAGAGCACCCCATGACCGATGTTGTGATGCCCCAGATGGGCGAGAGCATTGTCGAAGGCACGCTGACCAAGTGGCTGAAGAAGGTCGGCGACTCCGTCCAACGCGACGAGCCGCTCTTCGAGATCTCCACCGATAAGGTCGATACCGAAATTCCGGCCCCCGCCGAGGGCATCCTCACCGAGATCCTGGTCCAGGAGGGTGCGGTCGTCGCCATCAATACCGTCGTCGCCCGCATCGGCGCCGCCGGCGAATCCGTCGCCGCCGCGGCTGCCGCGCCGCCCGCAGAAGCGAAGCCCGCGCCAGCCCCTGCGCCCGTCATTGCTCCCGCCCCCGTGGCTGAGCCGGCTCCTGCAGCCGTCGCCCCCGAGCCGGTCGCCGAGGAACTCGCCGGCCCCGTCAGCCCGCTGGTCCGCAAGCTCGCCCGCGAAAACAACATCGATTTGAGACTCGTGAAGGGCACCGGCGCCGGCGGCCGCGTCACCAGGGCGGACGTCGATGCCTATCTGGCCTCCCGCGGGGCAGCACCCGCTGCCGGGACGCCGCCCCCCGCGCCTGTTGCTGCGCCGGCTGCCGCCTCCGCCCCGGTGGCTACGGCGGCCAGGCCTGCGCCCGAGTCCTTCCCCCCGCTGGCGCGTCCCGAGCCCGCCAAAGTGCGCCTCGAGCCAATGTCCATCATGCGCCAGAAGATCGCCGAGCACATGGTCCTCTCCAAGCGCACTTCGGCCCACGTCACCACCGTCCACCGCGTCGATATGACGCAAGTCGCTCGCCTCCGCGCCCGCTCGAAAGAGGAGTTCCGCCAGCGTTACGGCTTCGGCCTGACCTTCCTGCCCTTCGTCGTCCGCGCCGCCGCCGAAGCCCTGCGCGCCTTCCCCATTGTCAACGCGTCCATCGAGGGGACCAACATCCTCTATCACAATGAGATCAATATCGGTATCGCCGTGGCGCTGGAAAACGGCCTGATCGTGCCCGTCATCCGCCAGGCCGACGAGAAGAGCGTCGCCGGCTTGCAGCGTGCCATCGTCGACCTCGCCGCCCGCGCCCGCTCCCGCCAGCTCAAGCCCGACGAGGTCTCCGGCGGCACTTTCTCCATCACCAACTTCGGCAGCTTCGGCAGCCTCTTCGCCACGCCCGTCATCAACCAGCCGCAGGTCGCCATCCTCGGCCTGGGCGCGGTCGAGAAGGTCCCCGTCGTCGTCGACGGCGATGCCATCGCCATACGCTCTTGTGGCTACCTGGCCCTGACCTTCGACCATCGCCTCATCGACGGCGCTCTGGGCGACCAGTTCTGCCAGAAGGTCAAGCAGGTGATCGAGAACTGGAGCGGCGAGGTCCTGTAGTACAGCCGCCACGTCCCGTCCAGCCATCCTGATAGTCGCCCCTGCGGCCGATTCACCGCTGCGCCGCTCGCTTCGCCGTACAATCGGTTCATGCTCCCCGGCCCGCTCCTGCTCCTCGCCGTGGCGCTCGCGCTCCAATCGCCGGAGACAGGCTCCGCGGGCCTCGAGCGGCGCACAGCGGTCCTGATCGAGCAGATCGAAAACGCCGCCATGGCCGAGCCGCCCGTCTTCGGCATCGACACCCAGATTCGCGCCGGCAGGGTCCTGAAAGGCCACGACGATGCCCGCGCCGCGCGTTTCCTGCGCGACGCTGGCCAGGGTACGCTGCAGCTCACCGACGCCTCGACGCGCGCCGCATTCCTCAAAAGCATCGTGAAGCTGCTGGCGCCCCTCGACGCCGCCTACGCCGAATCACTCTGCGCCACCCAGTCGCGCCGCGTCCCCGGCCAAACCGCCGATCCGCTCGCCGCCTGCTACGACCAGTTGATCGGCGGCCTCAAGGATTGGAGCCACACCCGCGACGCGCTCTCCCGCGCCCTCGCCGCCGGCGCCTACAACCTCACCAACGCCGGGCAGCTACTGAGTCAGGCGCGCGAATCTCACCCCGCCGACTTCGCGCCGCTGCTGGCGGAGATCGTGGGAGCCTTCCCCGAGCAGCCTGAGCCGGACGAGGTGGCGCAGCTCGAGACCATTGCCGCCGCCTGGCGGCGCGCACAGCCGGCGCTGGCCCGCCAGGCCCTGGCACGCTGCCGCGCCGCGCGCAAGGCGCTTGCGCAACGCCCGTCCGCCACTGCACAAGGCGGGGCGCCCAACGCCGCCGCCGAGCCCGGCTCGCCCCTCAGCGAGCCTGCCGACGAGGAGCCCGGCGGGGCCAAGATGAAGCTTGATTTCAAGTTCGACTTCGACATCGACCTCGGTTTCGGCGAGCAGGCCGACGACCCGGGTCTGAAGGACCTGCCCGAAACAAAGGACCTGCCGCTGGACGCCGCTCTGCGGCTGATTCGCTCGCAGGAGTACGCCGGCGCGCGCGCCGCGATGCTGGGCGACCTGCTCGACTCGCGGTCCGGCGAACTGGACGCCCCGCGCTGGGCCTCGCTGGCCGCTGAGACACTCCGGGACGGTGCCCGCATGCGGCCCAGCGGCGACACTCTGGTGCTGCTGGCTGGGATGGCGCGGCTATGCTTCGAGCACGGGGAGCGGGCCCTCGCCGCCCAGGCCGCGCAGGCGCTCGCCGCGAGCTTTGATGTGCTGGTGCAGTGCGGCGATTCCAGCTGCGCCATCTTCCGCATCGGCGGCTCGCCCGGCACGATGATCATGCTCTTCGCCGAGTATCTGAAGAAGAACAACATCGAACCCGCCGAGCTGGGCCTGCACCACGTCGATCTCGACGCGCGCTGGCTGCTGCTGGAACTTGACTCGCTGCTGACGGACAATACGGAACAGAACAGACCGGGCGGCAAGGAGGGTAAACCGTCATGAGCGTGGAGCGGCTGGTGATCGATTGCGCGGCGCGCAAGCTGCGGCAGCTCGAGGAGCGCATCGAGGCCTGCCTGGGGAAGCTGAGCGACGAGCAGATCTGGGGGCGAGCGGGTGAGAACTCGAACGCCGCCGGCAACCTGTGCCTGCACCTGGCGGGCAACGTGCGGCAGTGGATCCTGCACGGCGTCGGCGGCGCGCCCGACGTGCGGCAGCGCGACGCCGAGTTCGCCGCGCGCGCCGGCGTTGCGCGCCAGGAGCTGCTGAAGCGGCTGCGCGAGACGGTCGCCGAGGCGTGCCTGACGCTGCAGGCGCTGCCCGAGGCGCGGATGACGGAGATGATCCGGCCGCAGAACTTCGACCTCAGCGTGACCGAGGCGATCCTGCACGTCGTCGAGCACTTCGCCGAGCACACCGGCCAGATCATCCTCCTGACCAAGGCCTGCACCGGCGAGGACCTGGGATTCTACGCCTACCTGAAGGCGCCCGCGCCCGGGACCCCGCACTCTCAGCAGCCCTAGCCCGGATGTTTCACCAACGATCGGCTGCGCCGCGCGCGATCCTGTTCGGCGGCCTCCTCCCGGCGATGCTCCTCCGCCTGCTGCTGTAGGATGTTTAGGTTGATTCCCCGAATTCAGGAGTTGCGCATCATGAAATCCCCTACCGCCCGTTCTTGCTGCTTCCTCGTTCTTCTGCTGATCCTGGTCGCGCTGCCGCTGGCCGCGCTGGACAACGGCCTGGCGAAGACGCCTCCGATGGGGTGGAACAGTTGGAACAAATTTGGTTGCAATGTTTCCGAGACGCTGATCCGCGGCACCGCCGACGCCATGGTCGCGTCGGGCATGAAGGACGCCGGCTATCAATTCGTCGTCATCGACGACTGCTGGCAGGTGAAGCGCGACGGGAATGGCGCCATCGTCGCCGACCCCGAGCGGTTTCCGTCCGGCATCAAAGCCTTGGCCGACTATGTGCATTCGAAGGGGCTGAAGTTCGGCATCTATTCCGACGCCGGCATGAAGACTTGCGCCGGCCGTCCCGGCTCGCACGGCTACGAGTTCCAGGACGCGCGAACCTACGCCGCCTGGGGCGTCGATTATCTGAAGTACGACTGGTGCAACGCCGAGCGGCAGGACGCGATCGAATCCTACACGCTGATGAGCAAGGCGCTGCGGGCCACCGGCCGCCCGATCGTCTTCTCGCTGTGCGAGTGGGGCTCCAACAAGCCCTGGCTATGGGCCGGGGACGTCGGCAATCTGTGGCGCGCCACCGGCGACATCGTCAATTGCTGGGACTGCAAGGAGAAGTGGGGCGGCAACGGCGTCGTGCATATCCTCGACCTGGTGAACGGCATCGAGTCCTACGCCGGGCCGGGCCATTGGAACGACCCCGACATGCTGGAGGTCGGCAACGGCAAAATGACGTCCGACGAAACCCGCGCGCACTTCGCCATGTGGGCCATCCTCGCCGCGCCGCTGATCGCCGGCAACGATCTGCGCTCGATGGACGCCGACACCCGCGCCATCCTCACCGACAAGGAGATCCTGGCCATCGATCAGGACCCGCTCGGACGCCAGGGACGCCGCGTCGCCAAGGACGGCGAGCGCGAAGTGTGGGCCCGCGAACTGCAGGGCGGCTACCGCGCCGTCGCATTGCTGAACCGCGCCGCGACGCCGCAGTTGATCACCGTGAAATGGGAAGATCTCGGCTATCCGGCGGATGTAAAGGCGCGACTGCGCAGCCTCTGGGAGCATAAGGACCTCGGCTCAATGACCGGATCCTACACCGCCACCGTGGCCCCGCACGCGGCCCTGATTCTCACCGTAAAGCCCTGAGGACGTATTTCAATCCGCCGCATCTGGCGAGCGCGGCGCTCACTTCTCCGCCGGCAGCGCGAAGGCGTGGAATGAACCGCCGCTGCGGCCGCCGAACTTGCCGCCGCCTGCGCCGATCAGGATGAACTCGCGCCCGCCCGCTTCGTAAACCGCGGGCGCGGAGGCTGCCGCGGCCGGCAGAGTGGTCTCCCACAGCAGCTCGCCGCTGCGCTTGTCGAAGGCGTGCAGCTTCTTATCGAACAGCGTCGCGCCGATGATCAGCAGCCCCCCGGCCGTGGCCACTGAGCCGCCGTAGTTCTGGCTGCCCGTCCTCCCCATGCCCTTTGGCACGAGCTCCGGATACTCGCCAAACGGTTCGCGCCAGGCGAACGTGCCGCCGTCCAGGTCGATCGCCGTCAGTGTGCCCCATGGCGGTTTCATGGCCGGGTAGCCTTGCGGATCCTGGAACCAGACGTAGCCGTCGAGCGTGTACTTCAGCACGATGCGCGGGTCGCGGTCCAGCGCCGCCGCCGGCCGGGCCTCGCCCGTCATCAGGTAGCGTGCAATCGCCGTCACCGCCGATTCTCCGATGTCACCGAAGCCGGGCATCCGCGCCGAGCCGCGCCGGATGACATTCATCACATCGTCCACGTTGCGCCGGGCGGCGATGCCCTTCAACGCCGGCACCTCATTGGCGCTGCCGCTCAGATCGGTGTGGTGGCACGTCGCGCAGTAGCGCAGGAATAACGTCCGCCCGGTGCTGTGCTCAGCCGCCGAATCGCGCGGGATCAGCCGCACGATGCTGGGCATCTCGTTGGCATTCACGTACAGCAGCCGCGTCTCGGGATCCCACGTCGAACCGCCCCATTCGCCTCCCCCGTCCAGGCCCGGCACCACCAGCGTGCCTTCCAGGCTGGGCGGCATGAACTGCGCGCCCTTCTTCAACGTCCGGAAGCGCTCCAGCGCTGCCTGGCGGGCCTCCGGCGTGCGATCCGTCAGATCGGCTTCGGTGATCTGCTGGCGCGTGAACGGCGGCGGCGAGAGCGGCAGCGGCTCGGATTTTGCGGGGACTTCGCCGTCGACGGCCTCCTGCGGCACTTTCACCTCTTCGATCGGCGCCAGCGGCCGGCCGGTCTCTCGCTCGAATACGAACACATGCCCGCTCTTCGTGATTTGCGCCACCGCGTCGATATCCCGGCCCTCGCGCCGCACCGTGACCAGCGACGGCGGCGCCGGCAGATCGCGGTCCCACAGGTCGTGACGGATCATCTGGTAATGCCAGATCCGGCGCCCTGTCGCGGCATCCAGCGCCAGCAAACAATTCGCGTACACATTGTCGCCAACGCGGTTCGCGCCGTAGAAGTCGAAAGACGTCGATCCGGTCGGCACGAAGAGCATCCCGCGCTTCTCGTCCAGCGTCAGGCCGGCCCAGCTGTTGGCCGCGCCCAGGTACTCGCGCGCATTCGGCGGATACGTCTCGGCGAACGGTTCATTGGGATAGGGAATCGTGTGAAAGGCCCACTTCATCTCGCCCGTGCGCGCATCGTAGGCCCGGATATCGCCCGGCGCCGCCGGCAGCCCCTCGCTGTCCAGGCAGCCGACGATGATCAGATCGCGATACACCGCGCCCGGCGAGGTCACGGTCACCGGCGTGTTCTCGATCTTGCGTCCCAGGCCCTCCTTCAGGTTGATGTATCCGCCGTAGCCGAACGCCGGATCGGGCCGGCCCGTGCGCGCATCGATCGAGTAGAATTTCTCGTCGACGGAATAATACAGACGCCGCGACTTGCCGCCATCCTCGCGGCTTTCCCAGTACATCAGCCCGCGATTGCGATACTTGCTTGTCACCGGCGCGCCGTTGTGCGGATCGAAATGCCACACCTCCCGGCCCGTCGCCGCATCGAGCGCGATCAGGCGCAGCTTGGGTGTCGTGACGTACGCCACTCCATGCGCCACCAGAGGAGTGTCCTCCATCTCGGAACCCTCGAACGCATCGCCGCTGTCATAGCTCCACACCTGGACTAGGCGCGCCACGTTGGTCCGGTCGATCTGCTGCAGCGGGCTGTAGTGGGTGTGCGCCGGCCCGCCGCCATAGGCGCGCCATTCCCGCTCCGCCGGAGTGTCATCCGCGGCAATCAAGGCCGTGCCGCACGCGCCGCAGGCCAATGCCAGTCCCAGAAGAGTCGTGCCTTGCATCATGTGTTTATCAATGATACGCGAGGCCGAGGTGTCCCATCCCGGTCCCCGCTCACCTTCGCACCGCGCGCGGCGCGGACCGCCGGACTACTGCACCCGAAACGCCGTGCTGCGCTCGGAGCTCATCGGCCCCTGCTGCACCTTGACCGTCACCATGTATTCGCCCGGATTGAACTTGGCCGAGAGAAACACCGGGATCGCTTTCGGCTCCTCGGGCATGCGGATTGGCGGATTGGCTTCGGCGTATTCCTTGCCGTCGAGGAAAAACTGCACCGTCACCACGGGCGGCGTGCTCGAAACCAGCTTGCCCTCGGCCGTGAAGGGCGGATACAGCACGAAATACAGCGCCGTGTCGGTGTTGGTCTGGGCCGTGCCGGTCAGAGATGGCACCACCTTGCCACCCTTGAATTGCAGTGGATTGAACTGATCGCCGGGCCCGCTCGCGGGCTCCACCCGCCGCACCAGGGAAATGCTGCTCAGCCCCAGCGCTTCCGGTTTGTCCACCTCGACGTCCGCGCGCTTCACCCCGGCTTTGTCGCCCTCGCGATCCAGCGCCACGCTCTCCATCGTGTAGCGGCCCGGCCGCAGCAGGATGGATTGGGAGTAGATCAGGTCCCCGTCGCGCAACTCCTGGGCCTTTTCGGGCGGCACCTCGAAGTTGAGATCGCGGCTGACCTTCCCCACGATCTGCCCTTTCGCATTCTTGATCAGCGCCAGCAGCGAAGCATGCAGCCGCACCTTCTTCGTGTCCGCGTCCTGCCCCAGCCGCAGACCGCTCTTCGGCACCTGGAATGCCACGATGCACTGCACGTCGTTGCCCACCGGCCCGAAATCCAGCAGGCTGGCACGGTAGTCGATCGAGTGCGGCAGGGGCGTCGAGTTGAGCGCGCCCATGGCCGCCACCTCATAGGCCTGAACCGCAGCGCCGTTCAAGTCGGGCAGGGCGTAGTAGCCGCTGCGGGTCTGGACTTTCAGACCGGGGCGCAACAGTTTCACCTCGATCTTCCGGAAGTGGCCATCGTAGTTGGTGGAGCTGGGCGTGTAGGCCAGTTCGTAGTGCGTCCGGACGTCCTCCATAATCCGCCGCATCGGCACCTCGATGTTGTTCGTGTTGGCCACCAGAAATCCGCCGGTCGACTCGGCCAGCGCGCGCATGCTGAGCTGCGAATCGGCGTGCACGGCCAGCAAGGTGCTGTCGTCAATATGCGCCGAAAACACCTGGTCGCCCGAATCCAGGCTGGTCGGAGTGTTCGACGTGCCGATCATGGAGGTGTTGAGCGATCTGCGGTTGCGCAGCTCCGAGTTCGCCAGGCTGGTCGTGCTGTGCGTCGAAAGGCCCCGCACGTCGATCGCGTAGAAGGTAACGTTGGCGCGATTGGCTTCGCTGATCAGCGACTCCATCAGCTCCGGCCGCTCGGGCGGCACCGGCAGCCCCTCGCCCAGGAACAGCACGGTCTTCCGCCCGGGTAGCGCGCGCTGGTCGCGCACGAACGTGAGCAGCGCTTCCAACGGCCGGATGCCTTCGGTGTCGGCGGCGATGAAGCGCTGGTCCGAGATCATCTTGGCCTGCATCATGGTCGCATCGCCGATGGTCGGCTGCTCCGCGCCGCTCATCGCCCAATCCGGCTGCGTGGTGGGATCGAACGCCGGCGTGATGCTGATGCCGCCTTCGTTGCCCGAAACCGTCACCTGGATCTGGTTCAACACCGCCTCATTGTCTTTGGCGTATTGCGAATAGGTCCCGCGCGAGGCCCGTTCCGCCGCCTTGGCCAGCTCCTCCTGGTTGGACGTGTACACTTGCAGCGCGTTCAGCTTGTAATCCAGGCTGTAAACCGCCGCGAACGTATTGGCCAGGATCTGGTTCTTCAGAAACGAGAGCACCGCCTGGCGCGCGAAGTCCCGGCTGCGCGTGCTCATTTGGGAGAAGACGATCGACACCAGGTTGATCTCGCGCAGCGGATTCAGGCCCTGCGCCGTCTGCACCCCGGACGCTCTCTCCTGCTGCTCGAATTCCGTCTGCGCCTTGCCGGTGATGGTCTTGAACGATTTCGACGTCTGCTTCACGCCGTCCTCGTAAACTTCAACCTCCTCCGGCTGCAAATTCTCGACCAGCCGCTCGTGCTTGTCGCGCACCACCAGGTCGAGCAGCACTTCGCGCGTCGTCATGTGGATCGTCTGTTTGGAGTCGGAGACTGGCGGCTTCGGCCCGGTTTGCGCCCTCAGGCAGGGAACGAGGATCGTCCCCAGAACCAGCAGCGGAATGCATCTCATAGCCGTGAACCCCACACTTCTGTGCCCGCCGGCGCCACTGGCGCCGCCGGATATTCCCAGGTTAGTCCTTCGCGCGTGCCCCGGCCATGCCCGGAGAAGCTGGCCGCGTCGCCTAGAATGAAAGCGCACGCTCTCTCTACCGGACGTTTAGACGTGGGCGCGGGGTACTTCGATTCCACATGAGCAATCAACCGCTGGAAGTCTCCGGGGACGGTTCGGGCAGCCCCAGCCGGCGTTATCCCGGGCGGCCGCTGCTCGGCGTCGGTGCGGTCGTCTTCCGCGAGGGGATGATTCTGCTCATCCAACGCGGCCAGGAGCCGCTGAAAGGCTGGTGGACCCTGCCCGGCGGCCTGGTCGAAACCGGAGAACGTCTGGAGGCCGCCGTGCGCCGCGAGACACTGGAGGAGACCGGCCTGAACGTGACGCCCGCCGGCATCGCCGCCGTGTTCGAACGCATTATGCCGGATCGCGATGGCCGCACCGAGTTTCATTACGTCATCGTGGATTACCTGTGCCAGGTCGAGAGTGGAACCGTGCAGGCGGCCAGCGACGTGGCCGCCGCCGGTTGGTTCACATTGGATGAGATGCGGGCCCTGAAAATGGCTTCCGGCACGGCCGGCGTCATCCACAAGGCCCTTGCGATGCTGGAGTCCAGGAAGGCACATTGAACCAGGAGAGCCTCGATTTACTGGAGTATGGACGGCTGCTGGAGCTGGTCGGCCGCTATGTCAGCAGCGAGACCGGCCGCCGCCTGCTGGCCGCCACCGAGCCCCAGACCGATCGGCAGCCCATCGAAGCCGCGCTGGCCGAGACGGCCGAGGCGATCGCTTACCTCGCCGCCGCCGCGCGCCCGGCGACGCGTCCGGGTGAGGCTCCCGTGCGCCTGCGCTTCTCCGACCTGCCCGATTGCGAAGCCCCGACGGCCAAGCTGCGGATCGAGGGCGCGGTGCTCGAGGGCCTGGAGATCGCGGCTCTCGCCGCCGCACTCGAACGCTCGTTCCAGGTGAAGGGCGCGCTCAGCGCGTTCTCGAAGGACTACCCGCGGCTGGCGGCGCGCGCCGGCGCGCTGGGCGATTTTCGCCCGCTGTTGCGCGAGATCTCGGGCCGGATTCTGCCCGACGGCAGCGTGGCCGACGACGCCAGCGTGGCGCTGGCCCGGACCCGCCGTGAAATGGAGCGCCAGCGCAAGCGCATCCAGGACTCGCTCGAACGCTTCCTGAAACAGCACCGCGACGAGGGGCTGCTGCAGGAGGAATTCGTCACCTTGCGCAATGACCGTTTCGTCGTGCCGATCCTCCCCGGCGCCCGCAAGCGCGTGCCGGGCGTGGTGCACGGCTCCAGCGGCAGCGGCCAGACGCTGTTCCTCGAGCCGCTGGAGACCATCGAGCTGAACAACGACCTGGTGCGCCTCACTGAGGAGGAGCTGCGCGAGGTGCACCGCATCTTGCGCGAACTTACCGCGCGGCTGCGGGAGCACGCGCCTGAGATTCGCGCTGCGGTGCGGGCGCTGGGCGAGTTCGACTGCATCTTCGCCAAGGCCCGCTTCGCCGAAGAGTTCCGGTGCACCATCCCGAGGTTCTCGCCCGACGACACGCCCCGGCTGATCCTGACCGGCGCGCGGCACCCGCTGCTCGAGGACATCCTGCGCCGGCAGCACAAGCCGGTTGTGCCGGTGTCGCTCGGCCTGGACGGCGTGCGCCGCACGCTGCTCATCAGCGGACCCAACACCGGCGGCAAGACCGTGGCCATGAAGACGGTCGGGCTGCTGGCGCTGATGGCCCAGTCGGGCCTGCCGGTTCCCGCCACCGAGGCCGAGCTGCCGCTGTTTCCCGACGTCCTGGCCGACATCGGCGACAACCAGTCCATCGAACAGAGCCTTTCGACCTTCGGCGCCCATGTGGCGCGGATCCGCGAGATGGTGGAACTGGCCGCGCCGGGCGTGCTGGTGCTGCTGGATGAGCTGGGCCGGGCCACCGACCCGGAGGAGGGCGGCGCGCTGGGCGTGGCGATCCTGGAGGAGTTCCGCCACTACGGCGCGTTCACGCTGGCTTCCACCCACCTGCTGGCCATCAAGGTCTACGGCTCCAATACCGAGGGCGTGCTCAACGCCTCGATGGGTTTCAATGAGCAGACGCTGGAGCCGACCTTCCTGCTGCGGACCGGCGCACCGGGCAAGTCGGCCGGGCTCGACATCGCCTCGCGCCTCGGTCTGCCGCCGCACCTGATCGATCGGGCGCGCGCCGCCATGTCCAGCACTGAGCGGGATATCGCCCTGTTCCTGAACCGGCTGGAGGCGAAGGTCCAGGAGGCGGAGGAGGAGGCCGAACGCCTGCGCGCGCTCGAGCGCGAGCTGGACGAGTCCGGGCAGAAGCTGGCCCGCGAGATGGAGCAGAAGGCCGGCCAGAGGCTCCGGCAAATCGAGGAACAGTCGGCCGCGGCGCAGAAGCGCTTCGAGGAGCAGGCGGCGCGGGTCATCGACCAGGTGCTGTCCGCCCCGGAGCAGCGCAAGGCGGCCGAAAGCGCTCTGCGCCAGGCCGCTCGCACGCGCCGCGAGTACCAGGAGTCAGTCGAGGCGATCAAGGAACACCGCAAGCCCGCGCCCGAGGTCGCCAAAGAGGCGCTGCACGCAGGTTGCCGGGTCCGGCTGCACGACGTCAGCGAGCCGGCTAAGTTGTTGAGAATCCTGCCCAATGGCGGCCTGGAAGTGGCCGTCGGTTTCCTGAAGATGCAAATTCCGTCAAGTGACGTAATTGAGGTTCTGCCGGATGCGCCGGGCGGGATCAAGCTCCCCAAGGGAGTCTCCTTCGAGGCTGGCCCACGCTGGGATACGCTGACCAGGGAGATCAATTTGATCGGAAAAACGTCAGACGTAGCAGAAGAAGAGGTAGAGCGCTTCCTCGACTCCGCGATCCTCGCCGGAGTAGTGCGCATCCGCATCGTCCACGGGCACGGGATGGGCGTTCTGCGCAAGATGGTCCACCAGATGCTCAAGCGCAACCCCAACGTCGAGAAGTTCTACTTCGCGCCGCCTTCCGAGGGAGGCAATGGCGCGACAATTGTAGAACTGAAGGAAAGCTGAGCCCGCCGCTGCGGCGCCGTCAGGCTCTCAGCCCGAGCTGATCGCGGGCGTAGGTCAGACACTCGGTCAGGATGTCCATCTCCAGCCGGAGCTGCGCTTCGCGGTCCAGGCCGGTCACGCGCGGCAGCGGCCGGCGCGGCTTATTGGCGCGAACCAGGGCCAGGGTGCGGGCCAGGTAGCGGCCGTTGCGGTCGGGAAACGTGACCCAGTACTTGTCCGTCAGGCAGGTGATCTTCAGCGGATCGCGCGTGATCATATCGAGCGAGAAGCGCAGGCCGGGGCGCTTGCTTTGGAGCAAGGGGACAATCCGCTTCAGGTCCAGAATGCCTTGGCCGAGCGGGACCTCTGACATCAGGAAGCCGTCGGCATACTCCTCGACGCTCATGTCCTTGATGTGGGTGTTGATGACGAACGGCGCCAGGGCTTCGATCAGCTCCATCGGGTCGTCCAGCAGAGACAGGTTGTTGCCGAAGTCGATGTTGGCGCCCAGGTACTCGCTGGAGTAGGACTTCAGCAGCGCCGGCATCTCCTCGGCGGTCCATTCCTTGTGGTTCTCGAGGCCGAGCGGGAGGCGGTGCTTCTCGACAATCGGGACGGCGCGGGCGAGCTTGGCTTTGGAGTCCGCCACGAAGCTCTTCCACTGGTCGAGAGTGGCGAAGGTCTCATATCGCCGGCCGACCAGGCACACCGAGCGGATGCACAGCGCGCCGGCTTCCTTGCCCGCGCGGACGGTCGCTTCGAACTGGGTCGTGTCTTCGCCCGGCAAGGGGACCAGCAATTCGAAGTACATGCCCAGCTCTTCCGTGCGCTGGCGCACGCGCTTGAGGTAGTCGGGATCGAGGGACGCGAGCGTGGCCTGGACGCCGCCCGCGCCGATGGAGTGGGCCTGGTCGAGAAACTCGAGCGCCGTGCGGGGCGGGCGCAGGATGGCGAAGGCGTCCGGGGTGAGCCCCATCGAAGTGCGCGGCGGGGGCGGCGTCTGTGGCGACTGGGCCAGCGCTGCGGTGCTGAGGGCAGTGCTCGCCAGGAAGTTGCGGCGGGTCATAGGTTGAAACTCCTCAGGACGTCATCCCACGGTTTGCGATACGGGCGGACGAGCAGGGCGTTGGCCTCGCGGTCGCCCACGATCTGCTCCTGCTCCGCATCCCATATCAGCTTGCGGCCGAGTTGCATCGACAGATTGGCGAGGTGACAGGAGACGGCGACACGATGGCCGTCCTCGACGTCGGCGACGGGGCGCTGGCGCGACTTCACGCAATCCAGGAAGTGCCGGGCGTGGTGGCCCATCGGCTCGGGCGCATCCCCGGAACCCTTCCGCGCCGTGCCGTAAGGCGCGGGCGCGACAGCCGCGGCCTGGGGATGGCCGGGCGGCGTGGACCAGGGCGGAATGGCGCTCTCGGGCGCGACGCGCATGTCGGGGACGAACTCGTATCCTCCGCGCGAAACGGCCAGCACGCCCTGTGTTCCACAGAACTGGACTCCGGCCAGGCTGCCGCCCGTTCCGGAGGCGGCGCGACGGGACCCCGAGGCCTCGCGGAACGATCCCTCGACCAGGAACCCCGGATACTCCCAGACGGCATCCTGAGTGTCGGGCGTTTCGCCATTGTCTTGCAACGCGTAACGCCCGCCCGCCGAATCGACGCTCTTGGGCGCCGTGGCGCCGAGCAGGAAGTGGACCAGGTCCATGTCGTGGGCGCCGAGGTTGGTCATCTGGCCGCCGGAGTAATCCCAGAACCAGCGGAAGTGATAGAGGCTGCGATTGGGATTGTAGGGACGGGCGGGAGCGGGGCCCAGCCAGAAGTCGTAGTCCAGGCCGGCGGGCGGAGGGCCGTCGGCAGGCCGGCCGAAGCCGGGCATGATATTGCGATAGGCGCTGAAGCGGACGCTGTGGATCTTGCCGGCGACGCCCTGGCGAAGGAGCGAGAGCACTTCGGGGATATGGGTGCCGCTGCGGCCCTGCGTGCCCACGCAGACGATGCGGTTGTAGCGGCGCGCGGCAGTCGTCATCCAGCGGCCCTCGCGGACGAACAGGGTCATCGGCTTCTCGACGTAGACGTCCTTGCCGGCGGCGCAGGCGAGGATGGTTGGCAGGGCATGCCAGTGGTCGGGAGTGGCGACGACGACGGCGTTAATATTCTTATTTTCCAACAGTTTACGGAAATCATGGTAGCCCCGGGGATGGGAGCCGCACTGGGCCTGGGCGTATTCGATGCGCGGCTGGTAGACGTCGCACACCGCCGACAGGTCGGCGTCCGGGAGCTGCTTGAAATCGGCGATGTGGCGCAGTCCGATCAGGCCGCAACCGATGAAGCCGACCTGGACGCGCTCATTGGCTCCCATGACGCGCATGTAGGAAGCGGCCGACACGGCGGTCAGAAAGGTTCGGCGGGAAGGGACTGGCATGGGTGACGTGAAACTCCAGGGAAGCTGTCGGGAGTATATGTCAAGAGTGAGGGGCAGTTCAACCTGGAACGCTGATTACCTGACCTGTGCGCGAGTGGCACTGCGGCCCGAGGCAGCGCCGGGACGGGCGCCGCCTGACTCCGCGACGACGTCAACCGGACGAGTGCGGCCGGCGCGTCCGGAGGCCCAACAAGAAAATTGGAGGAACAAAGCCAATTGTTGAGTTTGGCCTTTAGATTCATTTGTTTGGAGTGGCTATCCAAGGATAACTATGCGCTTCATCTTCGCTTTTGTCAAAGAGCGGTGAGGGATGCGCACGCGGCGTGCGGCCGATCCGACCGCTGGGGCGCAAGTCAATCCCTATCAATAGGATAGAGGGCCGTGTCAAGAGCCGACGCGAGAGGGGCGAAGGTAAGGTTAAGACCGGCGAGGGGGCCAATTCGACACTATTCGACACAAGTGTCGAATTCGGGGGTGCAAACGCGACAGTGTGTCGAATCGAGTTAAGCCCTGGTTACAGTGTTACTTGCAGGCGGGAATGGGCGCGAAATTCGACAATTCGACACGACACTCGTGTCGCGGGACGCTGGGCGGGGGCTTAATGATATGTTCGCCTCTTGGGGGTTGTGACGGAGGTTGGGGCAGCGCTGCGGCGATGCAGATTCACTGGTTCCAAAGCGGAAATCAGCCGCTCATCGAGGCCAGGAACTCGGCGTTAGTGCGGGTTTTGGCGAGCTTATCAAGGAGCAGCTCCACGCTTTCGACGGGCGAGAGCGGGGCGAAGATCTTGCGGAGGACCCAGATGCGGTTGAGCTCCTCGCGCGGGATCAGCAGTTCGTCCTTGCGGGTGCCGCTCTTGTTGATGTCGATGGCGGGGAAGGTGCGCTTGTCGACGAGCTTGCGGTCGAGGTGGATTTCCATGTTGCCGGTGCCCTTGAACTCCTCGAAGATGACGTCGTCCATGCGCGAGCCGGTATCGATCAGGGCGGTGGCGACGATGGTGAGGGAGCCGCCCTCCTCGATTTTGCGCGCCGCGCCGAAGAATCGCTTTGGGCGCTGCAGGGCGTTGGAGTCGACGCCGCCGGAGAGGACCTTGCCGGAGGGCGGAACGACGGTGTTGTAGGCGCGCGCCAGACGCGTGATGGAGTCCAGCAGGATGACGACGTCGCGCTTGTGCTCGACCAGGCGCTTGGCCTTTTCGATGACCATTTCGGCGACCTGAACGTGGCGCGAGGCGGGCTCGTCGAAGGTGGAGCTAATGACTTCGCCCTTGACCGAGCGCTGCATGTCGGTGACTTCCTCGGGGCGTTCATCGATCAGGAGGACGATCAGCACGATCTCCGGATGGTTGACCGCGATTGAAGCGGCCAGCGACTGCAGCATCATGGTTTTGCCGGTGCGGGGCGCGGCGACGATCAGGCCGCGCTGACCCTTGCCGAGGGGCGTGAGCATGTCCATGATGCGGCCGGAGAGATTGTCCTTGGTGGTCTCCAGCCGGACCCGCTCATTGGGATAGAGCGGCGTCAGGTTGTCGAAGAAGATCTTGTTGCGGGCCTGCTCGGGCGGCTCGAAGTTGATGGCGTCGACCTTGATGAGGGCGAAGTAGCGCTCGCCCTCCTTGGGGGGACGGATCTGGCCGGAGACGGTGTCGCCGGTGCGCAGGTCGAAACGGCGGATCTGCGAGGGCGAGACGTAGACGTCGTCGGGGCCGGGCAGGTAATTGTACTCCGGCGCGCGCAGGAAGCCGAAGCCGTCCGGGAGGCACTCCAGGACGCCCTCGGAGAAGATCAGGCCGGCCTTTTCGGCCTGGGCCTGAAGGATCTTGAAGATCAACTCCTGCTTGCGCAAGCCGGCCACGCCCGGGATTTCCAGGTCGCGGGCGATCTTGTTGAGCTGGGTGATGCTCATCTCCTTCAGCTCGCTCAGGTCGAGGTTGCCGCGCTTGTTGAGCGCGCCGGTGGTTTCGCGGGGCGGCTCGACGACGGCCGGCGGGGCCGCGCCAGGCGCGGACGGCGGCCGGGCTTCCGGCCGGGCTTCTGGCCGGTCGTTGCGCTCGGGACGCTCGGCTTTGTCGTTGCGTTCCGCGGCCTGATTGTTGAGTTTGTTGTTTTCGGCGGGGCGGCGGCGGTTGTTGACGGCCGGCTGCTCGCGCGAGTCTGATTCCGCAACCGCATCCGCGGCCGGGGCGGTTTCAGTGGCTCCCGGATCGGGAGTCAATTGCCCGTTGTTTTCGAGATCGCTTGCCAAAGTTCCTTCACTCCTTGGCCGTTGACGGCCGAGAACCAGATCAAGTCCGCGTGGGGGTAATGCTCGCGCATGGCGATCTGGCTCCGATGTCTTTCCTTCTGGTTGAGCTTGTCCACCTTGGTGGCGACGACCACGTAGGGCCGTGCGCGAAACTCAAGCCATTCCTTGAGCTGGAGATCGGGTTCCATCCAGCCCCGGCGTGCATCTACGAGGAGCACGCACAACCTCAAACTCCGCCGCTCGAGCAGGTAGGCCTCCACGGTCTGGCCCCAGACCTGCGACAAGTGCCGCGGCGCAGTGGCATAGCCATACCCCGGGAGATCGACCAAGATGATCTTCCCGTCGACCCGGAAGAAGTTCACCGCCTGGGTCCGGCCCGGGGTCGAGGAACTGAAAGCCAGCTCCTTCTGACCGGTGAGGCAGTTCAGCAACGTGGATTTCCCGACATTGCTGCGACCCAAGAAGGCGACTTCCGGGAGCGTTTCCGCGGGGAACTGGTCCGGCCGGGCCGCACTCAACAGGAACTCAGCCGGGCATTCCACGGCGGGCTTCTTCTACCAACAACCGACTCTCACTGGGCGCGGCTCTCGTCCGGGCCGAGCCCAGCGGCCGCGTCGACCGGCTGCGGGGCGACCCCCTCGAGGGAGAGCGCATCCAGATCGCCGGCCAGGGCGATCCTCAGCACTTCATCCATCGAGTCCACAAAAGTCACCCGCATGTCTTTCAAAATGTTGGCCGGAACGTCGGCGAGATCCTTCTCATTGTCGCGCGAGAGCAGGACCTCGCTCATGCCATGGCGGTGCGCGGCCAGCAGCTTCTCCTTGACGCCGCCGATGGGCAGAACGCGGCCCCGCAGCGTGATTTCCCCGGTCATGGCCACATCCCCGCGCACCGGAATCTTGGTCAGCGCGCTGGCGATGGTAGTGGCAATGGCGATACCGGCCGACGGCCCATCCTTGGGGATGGCGCCCTCGGGCACATGGATATGGATATCCAGGTGACGGTAAAAATCCTTGGGCAGGCCGAGCAGGGAGGCGCGCGAGCGGATGAAGCTCATGGCCGCCTGGGCCGACTCCTGCATGACATCGCCCAGCTTGCCGGTGGTCATGAGACGGCCGCGGCCTTCCATGATGCTGGCCTCGGTGGTCAGGACCTGCCCGCCCACTTCCGTCCAGGCCAGACCGACGGTCAACCCCACTTCCGCTTTCTTGCTGGTTTCCATGTCGCGGAAACGGATGGGACCGAGGAACTCCGAGACCTTGGCCGCATCCACGACCGCCTGGGGCAGCGAGCCGTCTGAGGCGGCAGCGGGCGGCTCGACCGGCGCGGGCGATGCGGGCTTCGTTTTAGCGCGGGCGGACTTGCGGGCCGGAGGTGCGGCGAGGGCGGCCTGTTCCCGCTCCTTTTCCTGGCGCGCTTCCACGGCGGATTGGGCATTGACGATCAGCCGGCTGATTTTGCGGCAGATGTTGCCGATCTCGCGTTCGAGGTTGCGGACGCCGGCTTCGCGCGTATAGCCCTGAATCAGCGCCAGCAGGCCGGTGTCCTCGAACTGGACGTTGGCGCCTTCGAGGCCGCAGGCCTTCATTTGCTTGGGCACGAGGAAGCGGCGGCCGATTTCCAGCTTTTCCGCCTCGGTGTAACCGGAGAGGCGGATCACTTCCATGCGGTCCTGCAGGGCGGGGGGCACGGTATGGATGACGTTGGCCGTGGCGATGAAGAAGACTTCGCTGAGGTCGTACTCCACGTCCAGGTAGTGATCCATGAACATGTGATTCTGTTCCGGATCGAGGACCTCGAGTAGTGCGGCCGAGGGGTCGCCGCGGAAATCCGTGGACATCTTGTCGACTTCGTCGAGCATGAAGACGGGGTTGCGGGTGCCGGCCTTCTTCATCATCTGCAGGATCTGCCCGGGCAGGGCGCCGATGTAAGTGCGGCGGTGGCCGCGGACCTCGGCTTCATCGCGCACGCCGCCCAGGGAGAGGCGCACGAACTGGCGGCCGGTGGCCTTGGCGATGGACATGCCCAATGAGGTCTTGCCGACGCCGGGGGCCCCGACGAAGCACAGGATCGAACCCTTGGGATTCTTCACCAGGCGGCGGACGGCCAGGAACTCGAGGATGCGCTCCTTGATCTTCTCCAGGCCGTAGTGATCGGAGTTGAGGACCTGCTCGGCGAAGCGCAAGTCACGGATTTCCTTGGACTTCTTCTTCCAGGGAACGGAGAGCATCCAATCTAGATAGTTACGCGAAACGGTGCTTTCGGCGGACATCGGCGGCATGTTTTCCAGCCGCCGTAGCTCAGCCATCGACTTCTCGCGGGCGTCGGCGGTCATGCCGGCGTCCTCGATCTTCTTCTTCAGCTCGTCGATCTCCGACTTTTCGCCCCGGCCCAGCTCTTTCTGGATGGCCTTGATCTTCTCGTTGAGGTAATACTCCTTCTGAGCGCGCTCCATCTGGCGCTTCACACGGCCCTGGACGGTGCGGTCGACATTCAACTTCTCGATCTCGATGTCGAGCATGTCGGCGACGCGGGTCAGGCGGTCGACGGGGTCGAAAATCTCGAGCAGCTCCTGTTTCTCCTCGATGGTGAGCTGGAGATTGGAGCCGATGGTATCGGCCAGCTTGCCGGGGTCGTCCTGGCGGACGGCGGCAATCATGGTCTCGTAGTTGACGTTCTGGCTGAGCTTGACGTACTGCTCGAACAGGGACGTGACGCGCTGGACCAGGCCTTCCAGCAACGGACCGGCTTCGACGCGCGCCGGAAAGACGCGGACGGTGGCGCGGAAAAAGCCCTCCTCCTCGGCCACCGAAAGGACCTTGCCGCGCTCGATGCATTCGACCAGGACCTTGATGTTGCCGTCGGGCATGCGCACGCTCTGGACGATGTTGGCGATGGTCCCGACCTGGAAAATGTCCTCCGGCCGGGGCTCGTCCACGGAGGCGTCATGCTGCGTGGCGAGGAAGATCTTCTTGTCCGAGACCAGGGCCTCTTCCAGGGCCCGCACGCTGGAGTCGCGTCCCACGACGAACGGCGTCATCATGTGCGGGAAAATGACCACGTCGCGGATCGGCATCATCGGGAGCCGCCGGCTTTCGGTCTTTTCTTTCGCGCTGCTCATCGCTGTCGCCTTTTATTAGATGACGTCTTGACGGGGAGTGCTCTGAAGCAAGGCCAAACTCGACGCCCGGCTACGCAGTTCGCCCGGGCGATACATTGACGGCGTTCGGCGGGTCGGGAAGTACAGCGGGGAATGATCTCAGCCCGCTTTTTCGAGGAGCGCCCAATTGATCTTCTGCGTGACCACCATTTCCTTCGTCACCATGAACTCGCGCACCTTTTTGTACGAAGGGAGGTAGTACATCAAGTCTAGCATCAGCTCCTCCAGAATCATCCGGAGGCCGCGCGCGCCGACCTTCCGCTGCAGCGCCAGATCCGCAATGCTCTCCAGCGCCTCGTCGCTGAACTTTAGTTTAACATTTTCGAACTCAAACAGTTTCTGATACTGTTTGATGATCGCGTTACGGGGACGCGTCAAGATTTGCATCAGCGCCCCGCGGTCCAGGTCCTCCAGCACGGCGGCGACCGGCATGCGCCCGATGAATTCAGGGATGAAGCCGTAGCGGATCAGGTCCTCGGGCTGAACGCGCACGAGCAGTTCGAAATCGCGGTTCTGCGAGGAGCGCGGGGCCTCCTCGCTCCGCTTTTCTTCATTGGCCTTGAACCCCAGTGTTTTCTTGCCGATACGGCGACCAATCACCTTCTCCAACCCGACGAAAGCGCCGCCACAAATGAACAGAATGTTGGTGGTATCGACGGGCGTGAATTCCTGGTGCGGGTGTTTGCGGCCGCCCTGCGGCGGAACGTTGGCGATGGTGCCTTCTAGAATCTTCAGCAGGGCCTGCTGAACGCCTTCGCCAGAGACGTCGCGGGTGATCGACGGATTCTCGTCCTTCCTACTGATCTTGTCGATTTCATCTATATAGATGATGCCGGTCTGGCAGCGCTGGACGTCCCAGTCGGCGTTCTGCAAAAGGCGCAGGATGATGTTCTCCACATCCTCGCCGACATAGCCCGCCTCAGTCAGGGTGGTGGCGTCGACAATCGCGAAGGGCACGTCCAGGATGCGGGCCAGCGTCTGCGCCAGAAGGGTCTTGCCGGTACCGGTCGGGCCGATGAGCAGGATGTTGGACTTGGCAACCTCGATCTCGCCGGTGTGCTGGCGGTTCATCTGGATGCGCTTGTAGTGGTTATAGACGGCAACCGCGAGCTTCTTCTTCACAGACTCCTGGCCAATGACGTACTGGTCGAGATATTCCTTTAGTTCCAGCGGTTTATGGAGCTTTGTGGGCGCTGCGCCACCGCGCTCGGCGCGGTAGTCCTCGAGAATCGAGTTGCAGACCGTGATGCATTCGTCGCAGATGTAGGCCCGCGGGTACTCGCTGGGCGAGGAGATCAGCTTGCCGACAACGTCCTGAGTCTTATGGCAGAAAGAACAACGCAGAGTATCGTCGTTACCAGTTCGCTTCACAACTGGGCTCCCGGGGCGCTGGACTAAGAGTGCAGCAGCAGTGCTGTTCCGTCGTGCCCTCATTATCCCCTGAATTGGCGCGGCGGGCAATCGCAACTAGTACTAGGGGGCCTGCTCGGACTACGCGGCCATCCGTTCGGGCAGTCTGAGCAGGCCCTAGCAAGGGTACGTTCTCCAGACTCAGTCGGCCAGAGTATCAGCCGGCGCCGGTTCGGCCGCCGGGGCGGTCTTGACGGCGCGTTCAAACAAGTAACCCAGGGTCTTCTCGGTGCGGATGCGCGAGGCGATCCGGGCCAGAGTCCCGTCCTTTTCCAAACGCATCCGCACCGCAGCGATGGGCTCGCGCTGCTGGCGGGAGATACGGGACAGTTCGGCGTCGACCTCCTCCTGAGTGGTGAAGATCGATTCGGCCGCGGCCACTTTTTCGAGAATCAGGCTGGCGCGAACGTCGCGCCGGGCGCGCTCCGCCTGGGCTGTGCGCAGTTGCTCCCAATTGAGCTTGATCTTGCTGACGTCCACGCCCTGACCGGCGAGCGAGCGCATCTGGCCCTCGACCAGGCCCTGGACCTGCTGGTCGACGTAGACCTCCGGGACGGGGAAATCATGGGCGTCTATGAGCTTCTCGATGATCCCATTCTTGGCTTCCGTCTGGGCCGCGGATTCCTTTTCCCGGAAGAGGGCCTTGCGGACCTCGGCCCTCAACTCGTCCAGATTCTGGAAGTCGCCCAGGTCCTTGGCGAACTCGTCGTTCAAGTCGGGCAACTCCTTGAGACGGATCTGTTTGAGGTGAATCCGGAAGCGCACGGTCCGGCCCGCCAGCCGTTCCCCGGCGTAGTGCTCGGGGTAGGTGATCTCGGCCTCGCGCGTCTCGCCCGGCTGGGCGCCGCGAAGCGCCTGTGTGAACGCCTCGAAGGTGTCCTGGCCGCCGATCTCGATGTTGATGTCGTCCTGCTTCATCGGCTCGCCTTCCAGCCCGGCGATCGATTCGAGCAAGACCAGGCAGTGGTCGCCTTGCGCGGCGGGGCGCGGATCGACGTTGACGAACTCGGCCTTGGATTCGCGGAGCTGTTCGAGACGCGCGTTGACGTCGTCGTCCGACACCTGGGGCTCGGCGTAGGGCACCTCGACACCGCGATACGTGCCCAACTCGAATTCCGGGGCCACCTCCAGCTCGGCCTTGAAGAAGACGTCGCCGGTTTCCTTGATCTCGAGGTCCTTGATCTCGGGGCGGCTGACCACCTGCAGGTTCTGGCGGTCGTATTCGCGCTTGAGGGATTCCGGGATCAGCTTGTCGAGCGCTTCCTGGCGAATCTCGCTCATGTAGTATTGGCGGACAATCGTGGCTGGCGCCTTGCCGGGGCGAAAGCCCTTCAGCCGGACCTTCTTCTGGACCTTCTCCAGGGCAGTGGCCATTGCGGCCTCGAATGCCGAGGCGGGAATGGTGATTTCGAGCCTGTGCCTGCAACCTTCAACGAGTGCCAAGGCTAATCCTCCAACAACGCCGCGCCCGAGTGTGGGGCGCGCGGCACGAAAAAGCGGGCCCGGCGGCCCGCTTTCCCGCAGAACAGATTTCCGGAGGGCGCAAGCGGCCGGCGGCGCCCTAAGTCCCCTCGGACCAGCTCAGCAGGTAAGCTTCCTGCTCGGGGGTCAGCACATCAATGCTCGCGCCCATGGCCGCGAGCTTCATCTCGGCGACCTTTTCGTCCAGCGCCTTCGGAACGGGGTACACCTTCTTCTCCAGTTTCGCATGGTTGGCCACGATGTACTCGACCGCCAGCGACTGGTTGGCGAAGCTCATGTCCATCACCGAGGCGGGATGGCCTTCGGCGGCGGCCAGGTTGATGAGACGGCCCTCGCCGAGCACGAAGATCTTCTTGCCGGAGCGCAGAGTGAACTCCTCGACAAACTCGCGCACCTGGCGCTTGGACGGGGCGATCCGGTCCAGGGTTTCCAGGTCCAGCTCGACGTTGAAATGACCCGAGTTGCAGATGATGGCGCCGTCGCGGAGATGCTCGAAGTGGCGGCCGTCGATCACGCTCTTGCAGCCCGTGAGGGTGATGAAAACGTGGCCGATGGGCGCGGCTTCGGCCATGGGCATGACGCGGAAGCCGTCCATCATGGCCTCCAGCGCCTTGGTGGGATCGATCTCGGTCACAATCACGTTGGCGCCCATGCCGCGGGCGCGCATGGCAACGCCGCGGCCGCACCAGCCGTAACCGGCGACCACCAGGTTGAGCCCCGCCAGAAGCACGTTGGTGGAGCGGATGACGCCGTCGAGCGTGGACTGGCCGGTGCCGTAGCGGTTGTCGAACAGGTGCTTGGTCAGAGCGTCGTTGATGGCGATGACGGGATAGCGCAGCACGCCTTCCCTGGCCATGGCATGCAGACGGATGACGCCCGTGGTGGTCTCTTCGGTGCCGCCGATGACGCCGGCCAGGAAAGCCTGCCGCTTGGTGTGGAGCACCGTCACCAGGTCGCAGCCGTCATCCATGGTGATTTGGGGCCGGTGGTCGATGGCGGCCAGGATGTGGTTGTAATAAACGTCGTTGGATTCGCCCTTGATGGCGAAGGCGGGGATGCCGTATTCGCTCACCAGGGCGGCGGCGACATCATCCTGCGTGGAGAGCGGGTTGGAGGCGCAGATCACCGCCTCGGCGCCGCCCTCCTTGAGAGTGATGGCCAGATTGGCGGTCTCCGTGGTGACGTGGAGGCAGGCCGCGATGCGAATCCCCTTGAGCGGCTGGCGCCGGCGAAAATCCTCCCGGATGATCTTCAGAACGGGCATCGAGTTAGCGGCCCACTCGATCCGCATGCGGCCCTGGCCAGCCAGAGCGGGATCCTTCACATCGCCGGCGATGCCGGCGGCGTTGGTAGCCATGCGTGTGTTCCTTCCTTCTTCCTGGTCCCTAGTTCCGGGCCGTCGCGACGAGCCGGGCCTCTTCGCGCAGCAGATCGGCCTTGCCGGTGTGCTCCCACGAGAAGCTCTCCTCGTGACGTCCGAAATGTCCAAAAGCGGCTGTGGCGCGATAGATCGGACGCCGCAGCTTGAGATGCTCGATCATGCCCTTCGGCGTCAGCGGGAAGTGCGCCCGGACGAGCTCGACGATACGCTCCTCGTCGACCACGCTGGTCCCGAAGGTGTTCACCAGGACCGAGACCGGCTCGGCCACGCCGATGGCGTAGGCGAGCTGCACTTCGCACTTGGAGGCCAGCCCCGCGGCGACGATGTTCTTGGCGATGTAGCGCGCCATGTAGCAGGCCGAGCGGTCCACCTTGGTCGGGTCCTTCCCCGAGAAGGCGCCGCCGCCGTGACGGCCCATGCCGCCGTAGGTGTCGACGATGATCTTACGGCCCGTGACGCCGCTGTCGCCATTCGGCCCACCGATGACGAAACGGCCGGTGGGGTTGATGTGGAACTTGGTGTTCGCATCGACCATGTGGGCCGGAATCAAGGCGTCAATGATCTCCGCCTTGACCTGCCGCCGCAACTCCTCAATCGGCATGTCCTCATGTTGGGTGGAAACGACGATGGCATCGATGCGGGCGGGCTTGCCGTTGACGTATTCGACCGAGACCTGGCTCTTGCCGTCGGGACGGAGGTACTTGGCTTCTCCGCTGCGGCGCGATTCGCTGAGCCGGCGCGTGAGCCGATGGGCCAGCATGATCGGCAGCGGCATCAGCTCCGGCGTTTCGTCACAGGCATAGCCGAACATCAAGCCCTGATCGCCGGCGCCGCCGGTGTCCACGCCCATGGCGATGTCGCCGGATTGGGTGTGCACGAAGTTGTAGAACTCACAGGTCTTGCTATCGAAACCGATGTCGGTATGGGTGTAGCCGATGTCGGCGATGGTCTGGCGCGCGACGGCCTCATAGTCGATTGTGGCTGACGTCGTGATCTCGCCGGCGATGACACAGCGGTTGGTGGTCACCAGCGTTTCACAGGCCACGCGGCTCATGGGGTCCGCGGCGAGAGCGGCGTCCAGCACCGCATCGCTGATCTGATCGCAAACTTTATCCGGGTGGCCTTCGGTGACGGACTCGGAAGTGAAAATGTGACGGCTTGCGTCGGGCAACTTAGTCCTCCGTTGCTGTTTGGAGTACCCCAGGGCTTCAGGAAGCGCAAAGGCTCCGCCACGCCGGCGGCGGAAGCCAGCCGGCGGTCGGCTCTCCTGTCAGTCTACCGAGGATGGCCAGATCTGGTCAAACTATGCAAGTTAAAGGGGATTACAACGCTCCGAATGGTTCTGGCTGTGGGTTGAGCGGAGGGCTGAACGGCTGGAGGAGGGGGGCTGGAGCGGTCGCCAAAAGGACGCTTGCTTCTGGGCTACTTCGACCTTGATGGAGCGGGGCTTGGCAAGTTCGTTCTTGGGCAGCGTGAAGGCGCGGCGGCGCGTATCGCCGGCAAACCAACGGCCCCGGAACTCCTGCGGAGCCCGGGGCCGGTAATATCCTCAGCTACTTATGGTTAGTGGTCAGGCGGACTCGCCGCCTCCCTCTTCCGCCTCGCGGCCCTCGCGCATCGCTTTGAGGCGCTCTTCACGGCGCTTGGCCCGCTCGGCGGCGCGCTTCACGAGTTCGCTGCCGACCAGTTCGAGCAGCGCCTGCTCGGCGCCGTCGCCCACCCTCCGTCCGACGCGCACAATGCGGCTGTAACCGCCGTTGCGCTGGGAAAAACGCGGGCCGAGTTTGTCGAACAGCTTCTTGACGGAGGCCGGGGTCATCAGGAAGCCCGCGGCCAAACGCCGGGCGTGCAGAGTATCCTGCTTGCCCAGGGTGATCATCTTCTCCAGCAATGGCTTAGCTGCCTTGGCCTTGGGAACGGTGGTAATGATCCGCTCCTGCTCGACGACGCTGGTCACCAGATTGCGAAGCAGGGAGCGGCGCGAACTCATGTTCCGCCCAAGCTTGAAACCTGCCTTGTTATGCCTCATGATCGATTCCTCTCCTGAACCGGGACCCGGAGCCCCGCCATCAACCGCCCGCCTCGGGGCTTTCCGCCTCGCCGGAGCCTGGAACAACGGGCTGTCCGCTGGGGCTGATCAGACGTCCCTGGGCGTCGATCTTCATGCCGAAGGAGAGGCCCAGACCGGCCAGGATCTCCTTGATTTCATTGAGCGATTTGCGGCCGAAGTTCTTGGTGCGCAGCATTTCGGACTCGCTCTTCTGCACCAAGTCGCCGATGCTCTGGATGTTGGCGTTTTTCAAGCAATTATAGGAGCGGACGCTGAGCTCGAGCTCCTCCACCGAGCGGTTCAGCACCTCGTACATCTGGGTGGCGACGCGCTCGACGGGCTCCTCGGCCATTTCGGGGGTTTCCTCAAAGTTGATGAAGATGGACATGTGGTCCTTCAGCAGCTTGGAGGCCATGCCGACCGAGTCCTGGGGCGAGACCGCGCCGTTGGTCCAGACTTCAAGGATCAACTTGTCGTAATCGGTCATCTGGCCCAGCCGCGCCGCCTCGACCGTATATTTCACTTTGCGCACCGGGGAATGGACCGAATCGATGGGGATATAGCCCAGCGGAAGATCATCGTCGAAGTTGCGATCGCGGCTGACGTAGCCGCGGCCCTGCTTCAGGCGCATTTCGATGGCCAGGCTGCCGCCGGTGGAGACGGTGGCGATGTGCAGGTTGCGGTCCAGCACCTCGACATCCGGGCCTGATTCGATCATGCCGCTGGTCACCTCGCAGGCCTGGTCGACCCGCAGGTTGAGGGCCTTCATCCCCTCGTCCGCCATCTTGAAGGGGATCTGTTTCAGGTTGAGGATAATATCCGTGGCGTCTTCCACCACGCCGGGAATGGGACTGAACTCATGCTCCACTCCGTCGATGCGGACGGCGGTAATGGCCGCGCCTTCGATGGAGCTGAGCAGGATTCGCCGCAGGGCATTCCCGATCGTCGTCCCGAAACCGCGCTCGAACGGCTGTGCGGTGAACATGCCGTACCGGTCGGTCAAAGTCTCGGTATTGGCCACCAGCCGTTTGGGCTTCTGGAAACCTTTGAACATCGCTCGCTCCTTTACTTCGAGTACAGCTCGACGATCAGTTGCTCATCCAGCTTGATCTGCACGAGGTCCGCACGTTTCGGATGGGCGAGGATACGGGCTTTCAAGTTCTCGCGATCCACTTCGATCCAATTCGGCGCCGGCAAATGAGCAGTTGCGTCCAGCGAACCCGTGACCGCGGCGTTGGTGCGGCTGTTGGGACGGATTTCGACGACATCGTTGGGACGCACGATGTAGGAAGGAATGTTGACTTTTCTCCCGTTCACGGCGATGTGGCCGTGGCGCACCAACTGGCGAGCCATGGCCCGGCTGGCGCCGAATCCGATCCGATGGATGATGTTGTCCAGCCGCCGCTCCAGCATGCCCAGCAAGTTCTCGCCGGTGACGCCCTTCTGGCGGGTGGCCTTCTCGAACAGGTTGCGGAACTGAACCTCGGACAGGCTGTAGTAGCGCTTGGCCTTTTGCTTTTCACGCAACTGCAGGCCGTAGCCCACGATCTTGGGCTTGCGGTCCTTGCCATGCTGCCCGGGGGGAAAATTGCGTTTCTCGATAGCGCACTTGTCGCTCGAGCAGCGCGCGCCCTTCAGAAATAACTTCATGCCCTCGCGCCGGCACAGCCGGCAAACCGGGCCGATGTAACGTGCCAATCCAACCTCCTTCACTACCGGCCGTCCGCGAGGACGGCTCCGAGGTGCAGTTTACAGCCGCGGGGGCGGCCTTCTTCCTGCTTGCCACAGCCCGATCCGGCGCTGCTCACCAGAACGGGATGCCGGAACCGCCATGGCGGGCTCCGGCGAAACTCGCAGATCAGACGCGGCGGCGCTTGGGCGGACGACAGCCATTGTGCGGAATCGGCGTGACGTCGCGGATGGTCCGCACTTCGATTCCGGCCGTGGCGAGGGCGCGAATGGCCGACTCGCGGCCCGAGCCCGGGCCCTCCACCCGAACGTCCACCTGGCGCAGCCCCGCCGCTTCCTTGGCCTTAGTGGCCGCCGTGAGAGCAGCCTGCTGGGCGGCGAAAGGGGTGCCCTTGCGCGAGCCGCGGAAACCGAGGGAGCCGGAACTGGACCAGCTCAAAACGTTCCCCAGCGGATCCGTGATCGTGATGATGGTGTTGTTGAATGTCGCCTGGACGTGGACCAGCCCGACGGGGACATTCTTCTTTTCCTTCTTCTTGAAGGTCTTTTTCTTGCTGCTCTTGGCCGGTGCTTTTGCCATGTCGAATTCCCTTCAGACCCTGGATTACTTGCCGGCCTTCTTCTTGTTGGCCACGGTCCCGCGGCGCGGACCTTTGCGGGTGCGCGAGTTGGTGTGCGTGCGCTGCCCCCGCACCGGCAGGCCGCGGCGATGCCGCAGGCCGCGGTAGGAGCCCATTTCGATGAGCCGTTTGATGTTCATCGAAAGTTCCTTGCGCAGATCGCCTTCCACCGCGCCTTCATCTTCCAGGATCTGCCGGATCTTGCTCACCTCTTCCTCGGTGAGATCCGCCACTCTCGTATCCGGGTTGATCCCCGAGCGGAACAAGATCGACTTGGCCCGCGTGCGGCCGATTCCGTAAATGTACGTCAGACCGATCTCGGCCCGTTTGCGAGCCGGAAGATCCACACCTGCAATGCGCGCCATCGGATTCCCTCTCTTACCCTTGCCGTTGCTTGTGCTTGGGGTTGGTGCAGATCACCCGCACCACGCCCTGGCGGTGGACGATCTTGCACTTGTCACAAATCTTTTTAACCGACGCCCTGACTTTCATCGAAGTGCCCTTCCTGACAACTCGAATCGCTCAACTCTGCAACACTCTCACCACCCGGCCGCGTCCGGGATCCTCGGCGGAAAGCTCCACCAGAACGACATCCCTCAAACGCAGCCGGACATAATTCTTTCCAGCCGCCCCGGCCGGGTGGGCGATGACCTCAGCCCGGCTTCCTTCCACTTCCAGCCGGTAGGCCAGACTCGGAAGAATCTCCACCACCACGGCCCGCACCGGCTCACGATCTCCCGGCATTGCCTCAGCTCCGGCCGTTCGCCGCCGGCCTCACGGCCGGGTCAGTACCCAAGGCCCATCGCCCGTGACAGCCACGACGTGTTCAAAGTGCGCCGAATAGCTGCCATCCCGGGTCACCGCCGTCCAATGGTCGGCCAGGACCTGAGTCTCCGCACGCCCGGCGTTCACCATCGGCTCAATCGCCAGAACCATGCCCTCTTTCAGGCGCGGATTCTCATTTCGCGGGTCCACATAGTTGGGGACCTGCGGTTCCTCATGCAGCGACGTCCCGATCCCATGTCCGACATACTCGCGCACGATCGAGAACCCGTTCGAAGTGACGTGCCTTTCCACGGCGCCGCAAACATCAAACAAGCGGTTGCCCGGCCGCATCTGTTCAATCGCCAACTCCAGCGCCGTCCGCGTCACTTCGAGCAGCTTCTTCACCTGCCCGTTGATCTCGCCGACGGCTATCGTCACAGCCGAATCCCCGAAGTAGCCGTCCAACTGCACTCCCGTATCGATCGAAACAATATCCCCCTTCACCAGCGCGCGCTTCGGCGACGGCATGCCGTGCACCACTTCGTTGTTGACCGAAGTGCACAGCACGTAAGGGTACTTGCCTCCGGCGGCCGGCACATAGTAACCCTTGAACGCCGGCCTGGCTCCCGCGCCGGAGATCATCCGATCTGCGGACTGCTCCAGGTCGAACGTCGTCACGCCCACTCCCACCAGCCCCGCCAGCTCCTGCAGGATTTTCCACACCAGCAGGCCTGCTTTGCGCATCTTTTCCAATTCAGCAGGGCTTTTGCGAACTATCATTCCAAAACCAATCAGCCACGGATCCGGCCCCAGGGCTGCGCCGGGCTCGTATCTCGGTCATCCATTTCGCACACCCGCACAGCACTGCGAACCACGCGCGTTTCCGCTGGACGATCACAACTCCCGGGCACGTTGGGTGGGGTGGCGGCCAAATCGTCTAAGGCGCTGCAGCGCGGATGCTGCCGGCGACCCGCAATCCGACTTATAACTTTATTGTAATCTACTCCCAACTAGATCACCAACCGGGGAGAACCCCAATCGCGGCGCCTCGGCCGCCAGCCGCCGCCCAACCGCGCGCGGATCGCCATTGCCGGGCGACCGGCCGGCGCGGACATACCGATGTACTACTCCCGCCTGGTGTTCGTCTACCACGAGCCCCCCAGACTCGGTCCCGGCAAGACAACTTCGACCCCGTCGCGCTCCCATCTTCTCAGCATCAGGCTGAGGCGCTGCGACGGCCTCGAATGCGTCCCGAACGCGGCGTAAACCCTTCATAATGGCGCATGATCAACTGCGCCTCGACCTGGTTCACGGTGTCCATCGCCACGCCGACCACGATCAGCAGCGAGGTTCCACCGAAGTAAAACGTCACCCCCAGCCCGTCCAGCAGGAAGCGCGGGAAATGGGCGTCGATCCAATTGCCCAGCATCGCCGGCGGCAGGTGCTGCAGCTTGATGCCGCTGATCATGATCTGCGGAATGATGGCCAGCAAGGAAAGATACAGCCCGCCGACCACAGTGATGCGGCTGAGAATGGCGTTCATGTAGTCGGCGGTATTCTTGCCCGGACGGATGCCCGGGATGAACCCGCCGTAGCGGCGCATGTTGTCGGCCGCCTCGTTGGGATTGAAGATGATCGACACGTAGAAGAACGAGAAAAAGACGATCAGCACGATGAACAGCAGCACATACAGCGGCTCGCCGTAGCCCATCGACCGCAGCGTGCTGGAGATCCAACTGTTATTGGCCAGGGCCGGCACATTCAGTAATGTCAGCGGGAAAGCCAGCAGCGACGATGCGAAGATGACCGGGATGACGCCGCCGGCGTTCACCTTCAAGGGCATGTGGGTAGACTGCCCGCCCAGCATCCTGCGGCCGACAACACGCTTGGCGTATTGCACCGGGATGCGGCGCTCGCCGCGCTCGACCAGCACGATAAATGCCACCACTAACACCATGGCCGCCAGGATGAGGATCATCTGCAGCGGGTGCCATTGGCCGGTCACAAAAGTATTGCGGTAAATCTGCGCCACGGCGGCGGGCAGGCCGGCCACGATGCCGGCGAAGATGATCAGCGACATGCCGTTGCCGATGCCGCGCTCGGTGATCTGCTCGCCCAGCCACATGATGAAGGCCGTGCCCGCGGTGAGCGTCAGCATCGTTTGCAGCACAAAAGCGACGCCGGGATTGAGAACGAAATTGCCTTGCCTCTGCAGCGCGGTCGCGATGAACAGCGATTGCATCATCGACAGGCCGATGGTCAGATAGCGGGTCCATTGGGTGATTTTGCGCCGGCCGAGTTCGCCTTCCTTCTGCAGCTTCTCAAGCGTCGGGACGACGACGGTCAACAACTGCAGGACGATGGAAGCCGTGATATAGGGCATGATGCCCAGGGCGAAAACCGTGAGGCGGCGGAACTGGCCGCCGCTGAACATGTCGAGGAAGCCGAACAGGCTGCCGGCGCTGCGGTTGACGAACTCCTCGAAACGGATCGCATCCACGCCGGGAATCGGCACCGAGGCGCCCAGCCGGTAGACGGCTAACAGACCCAACGTGAACAGAACGCGGGTCCGAAGTTCGGATACCTTGAAGACATTCGCCAGAGCTTCGAAGAATTTCTGCATGGGCTTTCCATCCGCCGCCTTTTCCCCAAGGGAAAAGACTAACTCGCGCTTCTCCGTCTCCTCATGAGCTATTTGCTCTTCTTCGGCTTAGCTGGCGCAGGGCTGTCACCAGCCTGCGAACCCGCTGCGGAAGAGCTTCCGCTCTTTTTCTTTACCGCGGCAGCGCGCTTGCTTTTCTTCGCCTCATCCGCGAGAGCGATGCCGGTTTTCTTCTGCTCGATCACGGCTACGCTGCCGCCGGCGGCTTTGATCTTCTCCTCGGCCGCTTTTGAAAAACAGTGCGCTTCGACGTGAATCTTGCGGGTCAACTCGCCGTTGGCCAGAATTTTGAGGCCATCGCCGAGCTTGCTGATGACGCCCAGATCGAGCAACTGTTGCGGCGTGAAGGATGCGCCGTCGAGCTTCTCGAAAGCGGCCACGTTGACGATCGCGAAGTGCTTCCGGAACAACGCGTTGGTAAAGCCGCGCTTCGGCAGCCGCCGGTGCAGCGGCATCTGGCCGCCCTCAAAGCCGCGACTGGCCGAATAACCGCTGACCGACTTCTGGCCCTTCTGTCCACGGCCCGAGTACTTGCCGCGGCCCGAGCCCATGCCGCGGCCGATGCGGCGCTGTATCTTCACCTGGCCCGCCGGGGGCTTGAGATTGCTGAGGTCCATCTTGTGCTCTCTATCCGTCGCGATTTCCGTCCTACCCGACTACCAGCTTCAACAAGTGGGGCGCCTTGGCAACCATGCCGCGGAAACCCGGCGTGTCGGGTCTCTCCACCACCTGATTCATCTTTTTCAGACCGAGCCCCTTCACCACCCGCCGGATCTTGTCCGGGGCTCCGATCGGGCTGGCCGCCAGCTTGATTTTGATGGTTGATTGCTGCGTCATATGTTAGAGATTCTCCGGCGTCAGGCCGCGGAGTTCGGCTACCTGCGCCTTGTCGCGCAATTCGTCGAGCGCGGCGATTGTCGCCTTGACCACGTTATGCGGGTTCGTCGTCCCAATCGACTTCGTCAGCACGTTGCCGATCCCGGCCGCTTGAATGACGGCGCGCACCGGGCCGCCGGCAATCACGCCCGTGCCTTCCGGGGCCGGCTTCAATAAGACCAGTCCGGCGCCAAACCGGCCCAGCACCTGGTGCGGGATGGTGGCTCCCAGCGTGTGAACGTGGCGCAGGTTCTTCTTCGCCGCCTCAATACCCTTCTTGATGGCCGCGGGAACTTCCTTGGCCTTGCCGGAACCAAATCCCACGACTTTCTGCTCCGGGTCGCCGATCACAACCAGCGCCGAGAAACTCAGGTTCTTGCCGCCCTTCACGACCTTGGTGACGCGATTGATGGAGACGACCTGCTCCTTCAGGTTGAACGTTTTCGGATCGATTCTCTTATGCGGAACGGTTGCCATGATATTAGAACTCCAGTCCGGCTTCCCGCGCGGCATCGGCCAGGGCCTTCACCCGCCCGTGGTACAGGTAGCCGCCGCGATCGAACACTACCTGCTTGATCCCGTGCTCCATCGCCCGCTCGGCCACCAGCTTGCCAATTGCCTTCGCGCCGGCGAGGTTGCCGCCGCTGATCGTCGATTGCTTGTCATTCGACGACGCGGCGACGATGGTGCGCCCGGAGCGATCGTCAATGATTTGCGCGTAGATGTGCTTCAAGCTGCGAAATATCGCCAGGCGCGGGCGATCGACCGACCCTTTGACGGCCCGGCGGATGCGGACGTGAATCCGAAGCCGGCGGGAATTCTTGTCAACCGTGTGTTTCATATCTCGGATTCCTCGCCCCTCACTTGGCGCTCGCGCCGGTCTTACCGACCTTCTTGCGCACCACTTCGCCGGTGTAGCGGATGCCCTTCTGTTTGTAAGGCTCCGGCGGACGCAGGGCGCGAATGTCAGCCACGATCTGACCGAGTTGCTGCTTGTCGTTGCCACTGACCACGAGGTGCGTGAGTTTTTCGACCTTGCACTCGACTCCTTTCGGCAGAGCGAAATCGATCGGGTGCGAATAGCCCAGAGTGAAGCTGACAACGCTGCCTTTCACCTCGGCGCGATAGCCGATTCCCACGATGTCCAACTCGCGCGTGAAGCCCGTGCTCACGCCGGTGACAGCGTTCGCGGCCAGCGCGCGTGTCAGCCCATGCAAGGCGCGATAGCTGTCGTTTTCGCGCTTGATTTGCACCGTCGAATCGACCTTCTCCACGCGCACGCCTTGTGGAATCGGGACCGTCAGCTTGCCCTTCGGTCCCTCGACCAGAAGCTGCTCCCCGACGGTGATCTTCACACCGGCGGGCAGCGGAATCGGTTTCTTGCCTACTCGTGACATCTTCTGAACTTCTCCAGTCCGCTTTCCAGGCCCCGCTGGCCTGTGCCATTTCCAGACGGGAACGGGTCGCGCTACGCGCCGCCATGCAGGTCCTACCAGACCTGGCACAGCAACTCGCCGCCGACACCCTCCTTGCGGGCGCTCTTGCCCGTCATCACGCCTTTCGGCGTGGTCAGAATATTGACTCCCAGACCACCGAGAACCTTGGGGATCTCAGTGGAACCGACATACACCCGGCAACCGGGGCGGGAAACCCGCTCGATGTGCGAAATCACAGGCTGGTTGGCCGGCGTGTACTTGAGGTACACGCGGATCGCCTTGTGATTGTTCTCGTCGACGATCTTGAAGTTGAGGATGTAGCCCTCGTCCTTGAGAATTCGCGCGATCTCGGTCTTCAGCTTCGAGGCCGGCACATCGACCTTCTGGAAGCGCGCCTTCAGGGCGTTCCGGACGCGTGTGAGCATGTCTGCGATGGGGTCAGAAATCATTGTTCTCCTCCTTCGCGCTTCCTTTCTCCATGATTCGCCTTCACTCCCCCTTACCAGCTCGACTTCGTCACGCCGGGCAGCTCGCCCAGCAACGCCAGCTGCCGGAAACAGATGCGGCACAGCTTGAACTTCCGTAAGTAGCCCCGCGGGCGGCCGCAGCGCACGCAACGGTTGCGGTGACGCACCGCGTACTTCGGCGTCTTCTGTATATCCTTCACGTACTTTGCCGTCGTAGACATTCTCTTCTTGCTCCGTTCTCGCCGCGGCTAGTTCTGCCGGAATGGCATGCCCATCAGCTTCAACAACGCCATCGCCTCCGCGTCGGTGCGCGCCGTCGTCGTGATGCAGATGTTCATGCCCTTTAACTTTTCAACCTTGTTGTAGTCGATTTCGGGGAAAATCAACTGGTCCTTCACGCCCAGAGTGTAGTTACCGCGTCCGTCAAAGCTCTTTTTCGAAACACCGCGAAAATCGCGCACACGGGGCAGAGCCACGTTCATCAGGCGGTCGATGAATTCGTACATCCGGTCGCCGCGCAGCGTGACCATGCAGCCGATGCTCATGTTTTCGCGCAGCTTGAATGCGGCAATCGACTTTTTCGCCTTGGTCACGACCGGTTTCTGGCCGGCGATGGCCGCCAGCTCGTTGACCGCCGGGTCCATCAATTTCGGGTTCTGTGTCGCCTCGCCCAGCCCGACGTTGAGGGTGATCTTCTCGATCTTCGGCACGGCCATGACGTTCGAGTAGCCGAACTCCTTCATCAGCGCCGGGGCCACGGTTTTCGTGTAGAACTCTCTCAGTCTCGCCTTCATGAACCACGCTCTTTCCGATCATTTCGCAGCCGCGCTTGCGGCCGCGATCCTGATCCCTGCAGCGGCCTTCGCCGCCGCGTCCACATTCTCTCCGGCAGCGTTCGCTTCGCCGCCGCTCCATTCCCTCGCCGATCCGGCCCCAGCCGGATCCGGCCACTCACTTCTTGTCCAAGACCTCACCCGTTTTGCGGGCGATCCGCACACGCCGGGTCTTGCCGCCCACGGTCTCGATCTTCGTTCCAATGCGGCTTGTTTTCCCGTCCGAGGTCATGATCATCACATTGGAGACATGGATCGAGGACTCGCGCTCCGCGATGCCGCCCTTGACGGCGCGCGCCGGATTGGGGCGCACGTGCTTCTTGGACATCATCACGCCTTCCACCAGCAGCCGGCCCGTCCCGCGGTCGACTTCCAGCACGCGGCCCGTTTTCCCCTTGTCGCGGCCGGCGATCACTTTCACCATGTCGTTTTTCTTGATCCGGATTCGCAGCGGTTCAGCACCTGCCTTGCTCCGGTTTGCCAGACGCCCCGCCATGTCAAATCACCTCCGGTGCGAGAGACACAATTTTCATAAACCGCTTGTCGCGCAGTTCCCGCGCCACCGGGCCGAATACGCGCGTGCCGACCGGTTCGTTCAGGTCATTGACCAGCACGGCGGCGTTGGAGTCGAAGCGGATGTAAGTGCCGTCCTTGCGACGAGTCTCCTTGCGCATCCTGACGATCACGCACTTCACGACCTTGCCCTTCTTGATGGCTGAATCCGGCGCGGCTTCCTTCACGCTCGCCGTCACGACATCCCCCAGGCCGGCCTGGAGGCCCTTGTCGCCTCCGCGCGGCAGAATACACTGCAGCCGCCGCGCGCCGCTGTTGTCGGCTACCTCGAGCATCGTTCGCATTCCGATCATGGCGTTACCCTCACCTTCGCAGCCTTGGAATCCTACTCCGCCAAAGCGATGCCCGCATCCGCCCCGCGGCGGATGACTTCACCCAGCGTCCAGCGCTTCAACTTGCTCACCGGGCGGTTTTCGACGATCCGCACCACATCTCCGACATGCGCCTGCCCGGTTTCGTCGTGCGCGTAGAATTTCTTGCGCTTGGTCACAATCCGCTTGTAGAGCGGGTGCGGCACCCGGCGCGTGACCTGCACGACGATGGTCTTGGCCATCTTGGCGGAAACGACTTCGCCCACCTTTTCGTTCTTGCGGACAACCTTGTCTTCGGCCATGGCTTACTTCGTTCCCTTCTGAGAGCTGCGCGCGCGCTCGCCCAGCACAGTCCGCATCCGCGCCCGGTCCTTCTTGAGCTCGCGGTATTTCTTCATTCCGTCCATCTGACCCATGGCCATCTGAAACTTCAGCCGGAAGATCTGCTCGTCGGCGTCCTTCAGACGGGTGGTCAAATCCTTGCTGTCGATTTCCCGAATCTTTTCCGCTTTCATCGCGCTGCTTCCTCGTGGCTCGCCTTCAAGATCAGCCCGTCGTGTCCGTGCGGCTTACCATTTTTGTGCGCACTCCAAGTTTTGCCGCCGCCAGGCGCATCGCCTCGTCGGCCGTGTGCGGCGGAACGCCTTCCATCTCAAACAGGATCTTCCCGGGCCGGATCACCACCACCCACTGCTCGGGCGCCCCCTTGCCTTTGCCCATGCGCGTCTCGGCCGGTTTCTTCGTGATCGGCTTGTCCGGGAAAACCCGGATCCAGATCTTCCCGGCGCGCTTGATGTACCTGCTCATGGCGATGCGGGCGGCCTCGATCTGCCGGTCCGTCACCCACCCGCAGTGCAGCGCTTTGAGGCCGAAATCACCAAATGAGAGCGAGCTGCCGCGCTGCGCCATGCCCTTCATGCGGCCGCGTTGCTGCTTCCTGTACTTGACTTTCTTCGGCATCAACATGAGCGTCAGTCTCCCTTTCCAAGTCGCCTCTCTACTGGCCCGCCTGCTCTTCCGGCACAATCCCGCCAACCGGCGGCAACAGCGGAGCGGCCGCGGCCTCAACCACCGGCGCCGCAGCCACTGGAGCGGCCGTCACGGCGGGTGCGGCGGGTGCGGCGGCTGCTGCCGGCGGCGCGCTATACTGCGGCGGGCCGCCGCGCCGGTCGCGATCCGGGCGCTCGCCACGATCCGGACGCTCGCGGCGCTCGCCACGCGGATTGCGGCGCGGTTCGTCGCCACGCGCGGAACGGCGCGAGAAGCCGTCGGTGGATACCTCGCCGCGATACACCCAGACTTTAATGCCGATGACTCCGTACGTCGTGTAGGCTTGCGCGAAGCCGTAGTCGATATCCGCCCGCAGGGTGTGCAGCGGCAACTGCCCCTGCAGATACCATTCGCTGCGTGCGATCTCGGCGCCGTTCAGCCGCCCGGACACGCGAACCTTGATGCCCTTGCAGCCGAACCGCTGCGCGCTCTCCACCGCCTTGCGCATGGCGCGCCGGAAAGCCACGCGCTTCTCGAGCTGCAGTGCGATCGACTCGCCCACGAGCTGGGCGTCCATCTCCGGTTTGTGAACTTCCTGGATGTCGATGAAGACTTCGCGCTTGGTCTTGGTCGCCAGTTCCTGCTTGAGCTTTTCGATCTCCGCTCCCTTGCGGCCGATGATCAGCCCCGGGCGCGACGTGTGGATGGTGACGCGCAGCTTGGCTCCGCCCGGGCGCTCGACCTCGATCGCGCTGACGCCGGCCGACTTCAACCGCTCCTTGAGCATCTTCTTCAGATCGAGGTCTTCGTGCAGCAGCTTGGCGTAGTCGGCGGTGGCAAACCATCGCGAACGCCAGTTCTTGGTGATGCCCAGCCGGAATCCGTAGGGATGAACTTTCTGACCCATGCGCTGAACCTTCCTATTCCTGCGCCGGCGCACTCTTGTCGCCGACCTTGACCACGATGTGCGACGTGCGCCGCTGATAGCGGTAGGCTCGGCCCATCGGCGCCGGCCGCACGCGTTTCTGGCGCGGCCCCTCGTTGACATAGGCTTCCGTCACAAACAAGCTGTCCACGTCCACGTCCTCGTTCTTGTTTTCGGCATTGGCGATCGCCGAGCGCAGCACCTTCTCCACCACGGGGGAGATCCGTTTGCCGGTCGTCTTGAGAATCGTGATCGCCTCGCCGGCCTTGCGGCCGCGGATCAGATCCACCACCAGGCGGGCCTTCTGCGGCGAGACCCGGACGTATCTGGCTTCTGCTTTGTCTGCCATCGTGGCTTCCCTTTCCGCTGTCCCCTTATGCCGGCTTAGCCGCCTTGTCCACCTTGGCCGCGTGCCCTTTGAATGTGCGCGTCGGCGAAAACTCGCCCAGCTTGTGCCCCACCATGTTCTCGGTGATGTAAACCGGGATGAACTTCTTTCCGTTGTGCACGGCGATGGTGTGCCCGATGAACTCCGGCAGGATGGTCGACCGCCTGGACCAGGTCCGCACCACTTTCTTCTCGTTCTTGGCGGCCATCGCGGCCACCTTCTTGACGATGTGGTCGTCTGCGAACGGCCCCTTTTTCAGTGAACGGCTCATGTCTCCCTACTCCGCCCTATTTGTTCCGCGTCGGCCGCCGCGTCACGATGTCGCGGTCGGTGCGCTTGTTGTTGCGCGTCTTGAAGCCGCGGGTCGGCTGACCCCACGGAGTCACCGGGTGACGTCCGCCCGATGTCCGGCCCTCGCCTCCGCCATGCGGATGGTCGATGGGGTTCATCGACACACCGCGATTGTGCGGCCGGCGTCCCAGGTAACGCGTCCGGCCCGCTTTGCCCAGGCTCACGTTTTCGTTATCCAGGTTGCCCACCTGGCCGATCGTCGCGCAGCACAGAAGCGGCACGCGCCGCACTTCGCCCGACGGCAGTTTCAGCAGCGCAACGCCACCTTCTTTAGAAACCAGTTGCGCCGCTGCGCCCGCTGAACGGGCCATCTGGCCGCCCTTGCCCGGCCGGAGTTCGATGTTGTGCACCATGGTGCCGGCCGGGATGTTCTCCAGCGGCAGCGAATTGCCGACCAGAATGTCGGCCGCCGGTCCGCTCATCAGCTTGGCGCCCACTTCCAGCCCTACGGGGCAGAGAATGTAGCGCTTTTCCCCGTCGGCATAGTTCAGCAACGCGATGCGGGCGGAGCGGTTTGGATCGTACTCAATGGAAGCTACCTGGGCCGGAATTCCGGACTTATCCCGCTTGAAGTCGATGCTGCGATAAGTGCGCTTGTGCCCGCCGCCGCGGAACCGGATCGTGGTCAGTCCCTTGCTGTTGCGGCCGCCGGACTTCTTCAGGCCCGCGGTAAGACTCTTCTCCGGGGTCTCTTTCGTGACCTCGTCACGAGTTACGACCGTCTGGAAACGCCGCGTCGGCGTGGTCGGTCGGAATTTCTTGATTGGCATAGGATCTCGCCTTTTCTAAGTCCTTCGCGTTACCGCTTATAGTTCCGCGTACTCAGGGGCTTTCTGGCCCACTTTCAGCCGCACATACGCCTTCTTCCAGTCGGACCGATAGGCCGAGTAACGGCCCCGCCGCCGCAGCTTGCCCTCGAACGATGCCGTCCGGACATCTTCCACCTTCACCTTGAACAGGCTTTCAACCGCCTGCTTGATCTCCGTCTTGTTGGCGTCGCGATGCACTTCGAAGCACAGTGTGCGCTCTGCTTCCTTCTTGTCCACGCCCTTCTCAGTCACGATCGGGCGGATGATCACGTCGTAGCGGTTCATTGCGCCAACGCCTCCGACAGCTTCTTTGCGGCTGCCTCGCTGATCAAGATGTACCTGTGCGCCAGCAGGTCGTAGGTCGTGACATCCTTGGTCGCCACCAGCTTTACGCCCGGCAGGTTGCGCGACCCGAGTTCCAGGTTGCGGTTCGACTCGGCCGTATTCACCAGCAGCACGCTGCGCCTGGTCTCGAGCGTCTCCAGCGCGGAAGCCATCGTTCTCGACTTATGATCCGCCAGCCCGAATGCGCTGACCACCTTCAGTTCGCCGTCCCGCAGTTTTGCCGTCAGCGCCGAACGGAGCGCGCCGGTAATCATCTTCTTATTCAGCCGGTAGGAGTAATCCCGCGGCTGCGGTCCATGCGTCGTGCCGCCATGCCGCCACAGCGGGCTGCGGACCGAACCGATGCGCGCCCGGCCGGTGCCTTTCTGCCGCCACAGCTTCTTGCCCGAGCCGGCCACTTCCCAACGATTCTTGGTCTTCGCCGTTCCGCTGCGCTCGCCGGCCAGATAGTGCCGCACGCTTTCGTAGAGCAGATGCTCGTTGATTTCGGCGCCAAACACGGCGTCAGCCAGCTCAATCTCGCCGACTCTCTCGTTTTTCAGATCGTAGACATCAACCTTCGGCATCGCTAGTTACCTCTTCGCCCGGCGCACGATCACGTAGCCGCCATTCGGGCCGGGGACGGCGCCTTTGACCAGCAGCAGGTTGTCCTCAAGGTCGATCTCGACCACTTCCAGGTTGCGCACCGTGACCTGGTCATCGCCCATGTGTCCGGCCATGCGCATCCCGGGCACGACCCGCGAAGGATAGCTCGAGGCGCCGATCGATCCCGGTGCGCGGTGGAACATCGACCCATGCGTCGCGTCGCCGCCGCCGAAGTGGTGGCGCTTCACGTTGCCGGCGAACCCGCGTCCTTTGCTGATCCCGGTGATATCGACCTTTTCGGCCAGCTTGAACTGATCCACTAAGACCTTGTCGCCCGGCCGCGGGTCGCCCATGCCCGGCCGCAGGCGAAACTCGCGCAGGTACCGGACGCCATCGGCGCCGGCCTTCTTCAGATGCCCGGCGATCGGCTTATTCCGCTTCCTGGCAAACTCGACGAGGCCCAGTTGTACGGCGTCGTAACCATCCGACGCCGGAGTCTTGCGCTGCACGACCACGCACGGGCCGGCCTTCAGCACGGTGACAGGAACAACCTGGCCGTCTGGCCGGAACACCTGAGTCATGCCAATCTTTTTGCCAATGATTCCAGGGCTCATATCACTTACTTCCCTTTCCCGCCATGCTCCTCGTCGGCACTGGGCGGGGTTCACGGCGCGGTTCCATCCCGCGCCTGATCTCTACTTCGCCGCCCCCTTGTGGTAGGCCTTGATCTCCACGTCCACACCGGCCGGGAGATCCAACTTGCTCAGCGCGTCCACTGTATCCTGGGTCGGCTCGATGATGTCGATCAGCCGCTTATGCGTTCTGACCTCGAACTGCTCGCGCGACTTCTTGTCCACATGCGGCGAGCGGTTGACCGTGTAGCGATTGATAGTCGTCGGCAGCGGGATCGGACCAGCCACACGCGCGCCGGCGCGCTTCGCCGTATCGACAATCTCTGTTGTCGACTGATCCAGGAGCCGGTGATCGTACGCCTTCAGCCGAATTCGAATCCGTTTGGTCAGCACAATAACTCTTGCCTCTTCCTGCCGCTTTTCTCTCGCGGCCTGTCCTGCGGCCCAGGCCCGCTACTGCAGAATCTCGGTCACCGTCCCCGCGCCCACGGTCCGGCCGCCCTCGCGGATGGCGAACCGCAGCCCCTTGTCCATGGCCACCGGCGTGATCAGCTCCACCCCGATGGTCACGTTGTCGCCCGGCATCACCATCTCCA
>JBKQPG010000042.1:0-13300 GCA_052145115.1 Bryobacteraceae bacterium | reverse complement strand
TTTTGCGGCTGCTCCGAAAACGCCGTCAAAGCCCAGATCTGGATCGCCATCGCCGTCTACGTGCTGGTCGCCATCGCCCGTAAACGCCTGGGAATCAATACCTCCCTCTACGGCCTGCTGCAGATGCGGAGCTTAAACCTCTACGAGAAAACCCCATCGTCGACATCCTGCAACGCTCCAAATACAACCCCAATCCAGCCCCTACCGGCAACCAACTGAGCCTGTTCGACTTTTAACCGGATGGCAGTGGAATTTTTTTCCGATTCGACCCGGCTGAGCCAACTCTAGTCTCGCGGTCAAGCATCCCCGCGCACCTTCCCTGCAACCCCATGCGCCGATTGATTCGGAGCCTTTTCAAACCCTGTGATGACCGCCCCACGCTCGCTCGCCTGCCCGCGCTCGCATCCACGCCCTCGCCGCCGGGTGCCGCGCCCGGATCGTTTATAATGGCCTACTACGCCGCGCCACCGGCCCCTCCGCGCGCGGCGAGGTCTGACCATGTGGCGTGGCGATTATTGGTTCTTATTGCAAAATCTGGTTCTGAAAGACTTCAAGGTCCGCTACCGGAACATGTCCCTGGGAGTCTTCTGGTCGCTCCTGAATCCCCTGTTGATGATGGGCGTGCTCACTTTTGTCTGGACTAAAATCGTCCCCAATCACCACATCAAGAACTTCCCCGTCTTCCTGCTTTGCGGCCTGGTTCCCTACAGTTTTTTCAATATCGCCTGGGTCACCGGAACCACCTCCGTCGTGGAGAACAGCGCGCTGGTCAAGCGCGTCCCCGTCCCGCGCGAGATCGTGCCCATCTCCACCGTTCTATCGAGCTGCGTGCACCTGGTCATTCAGATCCTGCTGCTGCTGTTGATGACGCTGGGCTTCGGCCTGGGCGTGAACATCCACTGGCTGTGGCTGCCCCTCGTCCTGGCGCTCGAGGTTGTTTTCGTCTGCGGCCTCGCGTTGCTGACTTCGGCCGTAAATGTCTACGTCCGCGACACCCGCTATGTGGTGGAATCCGCGATGCTGATCCTGTTTTGGCTGGTGCCCATCTTTTACAGTTTCGAGAGCATCCCCAAGCGCTTCGTCTTCATTTACGAGCTAAATCCCGTCGCCGCCCTGATTTTTTCCCTGCGCGAGATCCTGCTGCGCGCCTCGGCGCCCCACGCCTCGACGATTCTTAAACTCGTCGTGGTTTCCTTCGCCGTATTCGCCCTCGGCTGGGGGGCATTCCGGAAATTGAAAGGCTCGTTTTACGAGCACATCTGACGCCATGGCGGCCGTTCTATTCCATGCCGTATCCAAACGCTTCACGCGCCATAAGCGGCGTCCGCTGCTGCGCGACCGCCTGGCCCGCCTGTTGCGCCCCTCCCAGCTCGTCGATCCGTTCTATGCGCTGCGCGACGTCTCCTTCGAGTTGCCGCCCGGCGCCAGCCTGGGCATCGTCGGACCCAATGGCGCCGGCAAGAGCACGCTGCTCAACCTGGCCACCAGCCTGTGCCTGCCCGATGCCGGATCGGTCCGCATTGACGGCCGCGTCGCGGCGCTGCTCGAGCTCGGCACCGGCTTCCATCCCGATCTCACCGGCGCCGAAAACGTCCGCATCAACTCCGCCCTGCTGGGCCTGAGCCGACGCCAGGCGCGCGAACGTTTCGACTCCATCGTGGACTTCTCCGGAGTGCGCGATTCGATCGACGAGCCGCTGCGCTCGTACTCCTCGGGCATGGTCGTGCGGCTGGCCTTTTCCGTCGCCGTCAACGCCGATCCTGACATCCTGATCGTGGATGAGGTGCTGGGTGTCGGTGACCGCGCGTTTTTCGCCCAGTGCGTCGCCAAAATCCTGGAATTCCGGCGCGCCGGAAAAACCATGCTCGTCGTGTCCCACTCGCTCGACACGCTCGAGGGCCTGTGCGACCGCGGCCTGTGGCTCGACCAGGGCCGCGTCCAGCGCTTCGGCCCCGTGCGCGAGGTGCTGGACGCTTACCGCCAGTCCGCCCCCGTGCCGCCCGTAGTGGCGGGCAAACCGTAACGCTGTCGCGTCTCCCGGAGCGGCTACGCCCCGCGGTTGATGAGCACCGCCACGCTGCGGCCCTGAACCGTGTAGGCGCCGCCGTCGATCGCCGGTTCCGTGCCCGGATCGGCGATGTCCGCTGGCGCGGCCAGCGCCGTATCGACCGCCCGGCGCCAGCCCCGGCCGGCGATCGCCGGCAGTTCGAAGGCGATCGGCTCCCAATACATGTTCAGCATCGCGTGCAGGTCGTCGTCGCCGTCGAAGCCCGCCAGCGTGAAGGCCAGAACGCGGGCGTTGGGGTCGTTCCAGCCGGGCTGGTTCAACTCCGTGCCGTGCCACGCGACGTCCATCAGGCCGCGCTCGTTGGCCACACCCGAGAAAAACTCGCCGCGCCACAGCGCCGCGTGCCGCTTGCGGAAATCGATCATGCGCCGCCAAAAACGCACCAGACCCGCGTTTTTCTGAGGCAGCGTCCAGTCGAACCAGCTCGCGGCGTTGTCCTGGCAGTAGGCGTTGTTGTTGCCCTGCTGCGTGCGCCGCGCCTCGTCGCCGGCCACCAACATCGGCACCCCGCGCGACAGCAGCAGGATCGCCGCGAAGTTGCGGATCTGCCGCTCCCGCAGCGCATCGATCTGCGGATCGGCGCTGTCGCCCTCGCCGCCGCAGTTCCAGCTCAGGTTGTCGTTGATGCCGTCGTTGTTGTTCTCGCCGTTGGCTTGGTTGTGCTTTTCGTTGTAGGAGACCAGGTCGTTCAGCGTGAAGCCGTCGTGGCAGGTGACGAAGTTGATGCTGTTGATCGGCAACTGAGCGCGCACCTGGTACAGGTCGGAGCTGCCCGCGATGCGCGACGCCACTTCTCCCACGACGCCCGGGTCGCCCTTCACAAAGCGCCGGATGCAGTCCCGGTAGCGGCCGTTCCATTCCGCCCAGCGGTCGCCCGGAAAGTGCCCGATCTGATACAGCCCGGCGGCGTCCCAGGCTTCGGCGATGACCTTGGTGTCGGCCAGTGAGTCGTCCATCTCGATCTGCCACACCACCGGCGGATGCTCGGCCGGCATGCCATCCTCGCCGCGCGACAGGATCGACCCCTCATCGAAGCGGAAGCCGTCCACGTGGGCCTCGCCGACCCAGTAGCGCAGGCATTCCACAATCAGCTTCTGGGCCACGGGATAATTGCAGTTGAAGGTGTTCCCGCAGCCCGAGAAATCCATGTAATACTGCAGATCCCAGGGCACCAGGAAGTAGTAGCTGTGGTTGTCGATGCCCCTGAAGGAGAACGTGGGCCCGAGCTGGTTGCCCTCGTCGGTGTGGTTGAACACCACGTCCAGAATCACCTCGATCCCGGCCCGGTGCAGCGCCTTCACGAGGTCGCGGAATTCGCTCAAGTGCCTGCCAGACTCGGGGCAGACGCAATAGGAGCATTGCGGCGCAAAGAACCCCATGGTGCTGTAGCCCCAGTAATTGGTCAGCGCCACGCCGTTGGACTCCCGCAGCACGCCCTTCTCGTCGAAATCGAAGATCGGCAGCAGCTCGACCGCCGTCACGCCGAGGTCCTGGAGATAGGGGATCTTTTCGATCAGCCCGGCGAATGTTCCCGGATGCTCGACGCCCGCGCTGGGGGATCGCGTGAAGCCGCGGGTGTGCAGCTCGTAGATGACGGTCTCGGCCATCGACCGGTTCAGCGGGCGGTCGCCCTCCCAGTCGTAGGGCGCCGGATCCACGACCACCGAGCGCATTGAGGTGCGGACGTTATCGCCCGGCGCGCAGGCCGGAGCGCGCTGCCACAGCGTGTTGGTGTTGCCGCGGGCATAGGGGTCGAGCAGCACCTTGGACTGGTCGAAGCGCTGCCCGGCTGACGGATCGAACGGCCCGTGGACGCGAAAGGCGTAATGCGCCCCGGCCTGCAGGCCGCGCACAAAGACGTGCCAGAAATGGAAGCTCTTGTTGACGAACGGATCGAACCAGATCACTTGCGACGGCTGGGGTGAGTCATGGCGCTCGAACAGCAGCAGCTCGACGCCTGTAGCGTTGGTGGAGAAGAGCGAGAAGTTGACGCCTTCCAGTCCCGGCGTGGCGCCCAGGGGATGTGGGGCGCCTCTTTCGACGATCGGGGCGGGCTCCAAAGCTGTTGTGGCCATAATCGATTAAGGTAGCAAGCGACTGTGTCAGGCGGGTGAAGGGCGGGATCTGGGGTCCAGTCGACACGCTGAGCGCCGGCCAGAGCCGGAGCGGAGTTTCAGACCATCGACGCGGGCGCGATCCCGTGCAGTTCGCCGTCTCTGCCGTCGCTTCCCGGCGGCGCGTCTGAGTTAGAATTTGCCTGGCGGATGGCGGGCCTGGTGGAGTTGCAGGGTAGTGTGAGTACAATGGATGCGGCTTCCATCCCCTCCTGACGACGATGGTTCTCATTCTTCTAGCCTGGCTGGCGTCTGTCTGTGCGGCCTGCACCGGTATCCTGCTGACCGACATCCCCAGGCTGCAACGCAACCTCGTCCCGCTGGGCGGCGGCCTGCTCGCTGGTATCGCCCTGTTCTGGGTGGTGCCGGATCTGGCTGCATCCTACGGATGGGTAGTGAGCCTGACCGGAACGCTGGCATGCGCGGCCCTACTGCAGTGCTTCAACCATTACGTTCACCCGGTGTGCCCGACCTGCGCGCACTCTCACGAGCACGCCCAGTGCCGGGAGAGGCTGCATGGCTTTGCGGTCCCACTGCTGCTGGCCGCGAGCGTCCATTGTGTCTTCGACGGGTGGGCTCTCGTTCTGTCCAGCGAAAAGGGAACGAGCGATCTGGGGCGCGCTTTGATTACCGCCGTCCTGGTGCACAAGGTTCCAGAGGGGATCGTGATGGGGATCCTGTTGCGATCCGCCATACGGAAACGCGGACTGGCGTTGCTGGGGGCGATCGGTTCTCAAAGCGCGATCCTGGCAGCTTTGTGGCTTCCGGCGGCCCCAATCCTCAACGGCCCATGGGTGGTTGCCTTGTTCTCACTCGTGGCCGGGGGTTTCCTCTTTCTGGGCGCGCATGCCGTTCACGTCCAGTGGAAGAGCAGCGGCCGCCGTAGTGCGATCCGGACGGCGGCGGCGGGCGCAGCCGGGTCGCTCGCCGTAGCGGGCATCTCCAGGCTGCTGTTCGGCTAGTGGCCCGTCGCGGGGAAAGCGTAACCAAGCGCCAAGCCGAATGCTGCCGGGCGCATCCTGGCAGCGGTGGGGGAGCGGCGCGACGACCGCTCTTTAACAGTCACGGAAACGGCCGACCTCCTCCCGGCGAATGGCTCTGAAACGGGCGTCTCCGTAACGTCGTCTCCGCGACAGGCCACTAGTTGTACAGTCAATAGTGGCCGGGAAGGCAAAACGGGCATCCTGGCGAACCGGCGCCGGGAGAGCAACCGTAAACACTTCGGGGAAAGTAATATATGAAAACGGCACGCCATTTGCAGGTTCTTGTTATTGGTTTGTTGTGTTGTGGGACGATTTATGCAGCGGATTATCGTTATCCGCTCAAGATCAGCAGCGCGAATCCGCGCATTCTGGTGGATCAGAATAATGTTCCATTCTTGATGGTTGGCGATTCTCCACACAGTTTGTTTTCGAATGTATCGTCGGCTGACGCAGCAGTTTATCTGGCGGACCGGGCGGCGCGTGGAGTCAACGCATTATGGGTTAATCTGGTTTGCATCAGGCCTATAGAGGGGCGCCCAGACGCCAGTCTTCTGGATGGAACAAAGCCTTTTACCGCAACTCTGCCAGATACACGCTATTATGACCTGACCACGCCGAATGAAGCTTATTTAGCCCATGTGGATCAAGTAATCCAAACAGCGGCCAAGCACGGCATTGTGGTGATGATCGATCCGCTCGAAACCGCCGGGTGGCTACAGACGGCGCTGGCCAACGGGGCCCAGCGGTGCCGGGCCTATGGGCGCTACCTGGGCCAGCGATACAAGGACTTCCCCAACGTCATGTGGCTGAATGGGAATGACTTTCAGACCTGGAGCGTGACGGCGGACGACGCCGTGATCACGGCTGTCGCGGCGGGCATTCAGGAGCAGGCCCCGCAACATCTACAGACCGTGGAACTGAACTATCAGGCGAGTTGTTCGCTGGACGACCCGATTTGGGCGCCTATTGTGGGGCTGAATCTGGTCTATACTTATTACGCCACCTACGCCGAAGTGTTGCGGTGCTACAACCAATCGGCCAAAATCCCGATGTTCATGGGCGAAGCTAATTTTGAATATGAGAGGAACCAAGATGAAGACGGCGGCCCGCCCCACGTGCTACGCATGCAGGAATATTGGACCATGCTTTCCGGGGCGACCGGTCAACTTTACGGTAATAAGTATATCTGGAGATTTCTGCCCGAGTGGAAAAACTATCTCAATTCGCCCGGCATCGTTCAGTTGGGCTTTATGGCGAACCTATTTCAGACTCGAAAATGGTATGAGCTGGCGCCCGACCAGAAGCATATCTTCGTCACCGCTGGCTACGGGAGTTTCATTTCCACCGGGCCGCCCGCCACTCCGACTCGAGGACGATTTGCCGACAACGATTATGTCACCGCGGCGTGGACGCCGGACGGCGCGCTGGGGATGGCCTACCTGCCACAGGGCGGGACGATCAGCGTGGACCTGAGCAAGCTGCAGAATGGCATCAGCGGCCGCTGGTTCGACCCGGCCAACAATACGTTCCAGGAGATTCGCGGCGCACCGTTTTCCAATCGGGGCAGGCGCCGATTCAGCACGCCGGGCAAGAACAGCGCCGGCGACCCGGACTGGGTTTTGGTGTTGGAGGCGGTCGCGCGTCCATGATGAGCGGATCTAGCCCGGCAACGCCGGCTGCGCTTAAGTTCAATTCGCCTTTCTAATGCGGAGCGCCGTGACCTGGCGCACCCAGCGGGCGGCTCTTTTCTCCCCTGGCACGACCAATTGAAACGGGCCATCCCGGGCGGGCAGAGGCTGGCCATCGCGGCTGGTGACGAGGTAGATGGCCTTGTCCATGAAAGTCGGGTCCAGCTCGGCCCATGCGAAGACCGCCTGGTAGCCATCCTGGGCTTCCACGGCGAGGTAATACGAGGCCACGGTGTGGTGAAACTTATCGCCCAGGGGCAATGCGACCTTGGCCAGGACGTCGGCCAGGAGCACACCCTGAAATGTGACCGGGGCGCCGTGGGCGGTGGTGGTCACCGTGTGCTGCGGGAGCCTGGCGAGGTCCGCCAGGGTGAGCGTGGCGCTAGAGCCGTCGAGGCCCTGAACAACGAGCGCCGGCGGCGCCTGGCACAGGGCGAGAGAGGCGAGCAGCGGGAGGAGGGCGAACCGCGAGAGGATGTTCATGGCACGATTCTCAGCCTTGCCGGGGAGCGTTGACAAGCAGAGCAGCGCGGGAGGCGGCCAGGCGGGACGGGGGGCCTGAGTGGCGGAAGCTCGTGGGGGTCGAACCCACCGATCCGCCTGAAAGGGGATCCGCTGGTTTTGAAGACCAGGCCCGGCACCGGCCGAAAAGAGCTTCCGACCAATGAGTTTAGACCAAGCGCCGGCGGGGTCTGGCGTTGTAGGGAGGGTGGGGCGGCCGGAATGCCCGGATGTTCCAACCGTTCAGGGTGCGTCGATTCCCGAAGCTACCAGGCCCCGGAGCTGGGAGGGCTTCCGACGGATGCGGAGTTCGATAGACTCTAGCTGGTTGCTGAAAAAGCCGATTGACCGCTTCTTGACAGTCGCGGCTCTGAAACGTGGTAGTTGAATCGCAATGGGTTATCGGAGCACGCGAGTGTGGCCAGGTGGCGCATGAAATTGAGAGTCCGGGGCATGAAACGGGTGGCGATGGCGGGGGAGAAGTTACGAACGGACGATGGGCGGCGTCGAAGTGATAGAGAGGTTATGGAACGCTTTGGCGGAATGGGCCGGGGTGCATGCCGGCGCGGGTTGGGCGCGCTGCTGCTGACGGCGGCGGGGTTGAGCGGGCAGGCCATCGAGTTCGAAACGGGGGGACTGCATTACCAGACGCTGACGCGGGCGGGCGTGACCATCATGTTCGCCGAGCTGCCGCTGCAGATCCGCGAGTACGCCGTGCTGCAGGTGGCGGTGTCGAACGGGTCGCCGTCGGGACGGACGATCAAGGGCGAGGATTTCCGCTTCCTCCGCCGCGACGGGACGGTTGTGCGGGCGACGCCGGCGCCGGCGGTGGTGGAGGAGTTCCTGGAGAAGGGCAATCGCAACGACGTCATCAAGCTGGTCTCGACCTACGAGCTGGGGCTGTACGGGATGGGCCGGTTCCGCAGCACGAACGGCTACGAGGTGCGGCGCAGGAACGCCCAGGCGGAGCTGTACGGGCAGCGGCTGAAGGCCGCCGCGGCGGCATCGGCGATCGCATTCGTGACGACGCGGCTGAGGCCCGCCGAGTCGACCGATGGCGCGATCTTTTTCCCGACGCAGGGCAAGCCGATCGGCACGGGAAAGCTGGTTATCAACATGGGCCTGGAAGTGTTCGAGTTCGACGTGGGCGGCGACCACCACCCGGGCCAATTGAAGACGCGGCCTCCGGCGACGGATACAACCAGCCACTGAGGCGGAGCGGGGCATTCCCCTGCGCCCGCGGCCGCCCGCGCCCGCAGCGGCCCCATCCACGGCTCGCAGATCCGATAGCATAGAGGGTTTCACATGATGCGAACCCCGAGCCGTGTCCTGGCGTTCCTCCTGATGGCCCTGTGCGGCGCTGCGGCGCAGGAGAAAGACGCCGCCAAGCCGGCGCCGCCGGCCAAGCCCGAAAGCGAAACGGCGGCCAAGGCAGAGCCCGCGCCGGTGGTGCGGGCGCACGAGATCACGATCCTGGGCCAGACGCTGCATTACAAGACCACGGCCGGGCGGATGCCGATACGCAACGCGGCGGGCGAGACCGAGGCGCAGATGTTCTACACGGCCTACACGCTGGAGGGGGTGAGCGATGCGGCCAAGCGGCGGCTGGTGTTCGCCTACAACGGCGGGCCGGGGTCGTCGGCGGTGTGGCTGCAGATGGGTGCGATCGGGCCGCTGAGGGTGAAGCTGAACGACGACGGGTCGCTGCCCGCGCCGCCGTACAAGATGGTCCCCAACGAGGGGACGTGGCTGGACCAGGCGGACCTGGTGTTTATCGACCCGGTGGGCACGGGCTACAGCAGGGCGACGAAGCCCGAGATGAACAAGAAATTCTTCAGCCTGAAGGGCGACATCGAGTCGGTGGGCGAGTTCATCCGCATGTACCTGACGCGCAACAACCGCTGGCTGTCGCCGCTGTTGCTGGCCGGGGAGAGCTACGGCACTACGCGCTCGGCGGGCCTGGCGGGGTACCTGGTGGAGCGCGGCATCGCGCTGAACGGGATCTGCCTGATTTCGACCGTGCTCAATTTCGGCACGCTGGAATTCGACCATTTCAACGACCTGGCGTACGAGCTGATTCTGCCCAGTTACACGGCCGCGGCGTGGTATCACAAGAAGCTGCCGGCGGATTTGCAGTCGGACCTCAAGCGGGCGTTGAAAGAGTCGGAGAGCTACGCCGCGGAGGGGTATCCGAAGGCGCTGCAAGCGGGCGACCGGCTGGGTGCGGCGGAGCGGCGGGCGGCGGTGGCGAAACTGGCGCGGCTGACGGGATTGGCGCCGGAATTCATCGACCGGGCCGAGCTGCGGGTGGATCTGGAGCGCTTCCAGCGCGAGCTGCTGAGGGACCGCAACGTGGTGATCGGGCGGCTGGACAGCCGGCTGACGGGGCCGGGCAAGCGGGCGCTGAGCCTGGAGCCGGAGTTCGACCCGGCGATGACGACGATCCGGCCGCCGTACACAGCGGCGTGGTACAACTACGTGCGCGCGGAGCTGGGCTACGAGAGCGACGACGATTATTACATCCTGGGCGGCGGCGTCAGGGGCTGGGATTACGCGTCGGACAATCATTATGCCGACGTGACCGACGCGCTCAGGCAAGCGTTCGAGAAAAATCCATACATGAAGCTGTACGTGGGCGCGGGCCATTTCGACATGGCCACGCCGTATTTCGCGGCGTGGTACACGCTGGACCACATGGCGCTGCCGGAGGCGGCGAAGGCCAATATCCGGCGCTGCGAATACGAATCGGGGCACATGTATTACATCAACGTCGAATCGCTGCGGGCGATGAAACGCGACGTGGCGTCGTTCCTCGAATGGGCGGCGCCGCAATGATCGACCTGCACACGCACACCAACGCATCGGACGGATCGGACACGCCCGAGCAACTGGTGCGGCGAGCGGTGAGCGGCGGAGTGCGGGCGCTGGCGATCACCGACCACGACACGCTCGACGGGTTCGACGGGGCGCGAGAAGCGGCGGCGCGGGAGGGGCTGGAGCTGATCTGCGGCATCGAGCTGAGCGCGCGCGTGGAGGGCGAGAGCGACCGGCGGCGGCGCAATGCGCACCTGCTGGCGTACTTTTTCAACGAGCCGGGCGCGGCGTTCCGCGAGTGGCTGCGCGGCCTGCGGCAGAAGCGGAGGGAGCGCAACGGGCTGATCGCGGGGCGGCTGCAGGCCATGGGCATCGATATCCGGCTGGAGGACGCGGAGGCGCTGGGGCGCAACGTCACGGCACGGCCGCACTTCGCGGCGCTGCTGATCAGCCGGGGGTATGCGGCGAACGTGCGCGAGGCCTTCGACGTGTATCTGTCGGAGACCGGATCGGCGTACGTGGAGCGCGAGGACCCGCCGGTGAGGGAGGCGATCGCGCACGCGCGTGCGGCGGGCGGCGTGACATCGCTGGCGCATCCGATCCGTTTGAATCAACCCTACGCGGCGCGCGAGGAGCAGCTGATCAGCGGCTGGGCGGCGGCGGGGCTGGACGCGCTCGAGGTGTGGCACACGGATCAGGACGAGGCCCTGGAGCGGCGTTATGCGGAGCTGGCCGCGCGCTGCGGCCTGCTGCGCACGGGCGGCTCCGATTATCACGGCGACCACACGCCGGGGATTGTGCCGGGAGCGGGCAACGGCCGGCTAGCGGTGCCGCCGGGGGTGCTCGACGATCTGCGCGGGCTGGCCGCCGGCCGTGCGCAGGACGGGGGACTGCCCGGCGTCGAGACGCAAATAGGCCAGCGCCCGGACGGCGCGCTCGGCGGGTGAGAACGCCGCGGAAGTGATTTCGCCAACCTCTTTTTCCCCGGCCAGAAGTTTTTCACCCGGCGCGGGGAGGGCGTGGCCCTCAATCCGAAGGGCGCGCAACTGGCGGTGCACCAGGCCGCGCGAGCGCACGCGCTCGACAATCTCCTGGCCGAGGTAGCAGCCTTTGTCGAAGTGCAGGGCGTCCAACCGGGCCGTTTCGTGGGCGATGTAGCGCTCGCTGATGTCCTCGCCGTAGCGTGGCCGGCCGTTCTCCAGCCGGATCGCGCGCACGTCCTCGGCTTCGGCCTGGGGCGCGAACTCGGCCAGGGCGGAGCGCAACTGGTCCTTGAGCTCCGCCGGGGCGATCAGGTGGAAGCCGGTCTGGCCGGTGACGGAGGCGCGCAGAACGGTGACGGCCCCGGCTTCGGCCGAGGCGTACTCGGCGCCGGGCACGGGCAGATCCATGAAGACCAGCCGCGAATCGGCGTCCGGCCCCTCCAGCGCCAGCTCACAGGTGGCGGCGGTTGCGTCCTCCAAGGTGACGTCGTCGGCGATGATGTAGCGCTCGATGTGCTGGGCGACCTTGTCGCGCGTTTCCGATTCGGTCGAGATCAGGAGATCGGCGGCGCGGCAGGCAATGATGGCGTCGGCCAGCACGCGGCCCTGGGCGTTCAGGAAGAAGGCGTAGACGCCCTGGCCGGGCTGGAGGCCCTCGACGTGGTTGGTGGTCAGGGCGTGCAGCAGCCGCTGGCGATCGGCGCCCGTGGCGAGGAGGCGGCCGCGCGCGGAGAGATCGAACCACGCCGCGGTCAGCCGCAGCGCTTCATAACCGTGGGTGAGTGACACTTCGTTCACCTGGTTTCGCGCTCCCCGCCGCTCACTTCAGATTGTGCAGGACCGCGCCGAGCAACACAACGATCCATCCCGAAATCACGGCGCCACGCGCCATGCGCGCCCGTCTGGCATCGTCCAGGCCGTCGCGCCCAACGAGCAGCGCCACCGTGATCACGTGCAACCCCAGCAGGATCTTGATGCCGATCAAGACGTGCCAGAGGGGCGGCGCGGCGGGCAGCTTCTGAACGAACTGCCAGGCGCCGCTCAGGAGCAGCGCCAGCGCGCCCGCGGCCAGCCAGCGGCGGTACTTGTCGACCGCGCACAGGCCCGAAATCTGTGCCCGAAAGAGGCCGCCGAGCACCGTGATCGCACCGGCGATGTGCGCAAAGCGCAACAGCGTACTCAAGGCAAAAGTGGAGTCCATCACAACCCATTTATACTGATGATCGAATGATCCACGAGATTCTCACGGTCGGCGCGCTGCAGTGCAATTGTTCCATCTTCGGGGACGAGGCGACGCGCGAGGGGGTGGTCATCGACCCCGGCGACGGTTTGGACGTGGCGCGCGTGCTGGCGGTCGTGAAGCGGCACGGGCTGCGGCTGAAGGCGATCGTGATTACGCACGCGCATATTGACCATATTGGTGGCGCGGCGAAGCTGAAGGCCGCCACGGGCGCGCCGGTTTACATGAACGCCGCGGACCAGGCGTTGTACGACCGTCTGGACACGCAGGCCTCCTGGATCGGCCTGCCGGCGCCCGAAACGACGGCCATCGACTGCCCGGCGCGCGACGGCGACACGCTGCAGTGCGGCGCGACCGAGCTGCAAATTCTGCACACGCCCGGCCACACGCAGGGCAGCGTATGCGTGCTCGTGAGGGCCGAAAACAAGCTGATCGCCGGCGACACGCTGTTCCGCGACTCGATCGGGCGCACGGACCTGCCGGGCGGCGATGCGCGGCAGTTGCTGCGCTCAATCCACACGCGGCTGCTCACACTCGACGAGGGGCTCGAGGTCTTTCCCGGCCACGGCCCGGCGACCACGATCGGGCGCGAAAAGGAAGTCAACCCATTCCTGGGCTGAGGCGCGCGGAATGCCTTATTCAGCAGCTAGGCCTTGAATAAGGAACCTGGATTATCCTTCACGACGAGGCCCTCGCCGGGGCCGAGATGGCGTCCTTCCAGGCTCAGGCCGTCGATGGTGCAGCCGAAGGCGGCGGTGATGTTGAGGAGACACGCGGCTTTGTCGTCGATGAGCCGCAGCACGGAGCCGCCTCCACCTCTGTAATCCCAGGCTGGAACGCCGATCAGGCCGACGTGGGGCCGCAACTGCAGCTCGCCGGTGAGATAGACGCCCGGCGGGATCAGCACCG
>JBKQPG010000041.1:0-73601 GCA_052145115.1 Bryobacteraceae bacterium | reverse complement strand
TTCACGATACTGCCGGTGTCAAGCGATTTCAGGGGCAGGGATGACGGGGAGGCACGGAAGGTGTTGGAAAGGAGGAGGCGAAAGAGGGATCACAGTTGTGACCGGCCGCCGTCGCCTGCGCCACGGGAGTGAATCCATACCTTGGCGTCCGCGCTTCTAGGGATTCGACCAGCGCGGGCGGCGGGAGTGCGATTGGCGGAGGGTGGGAGGGGTGTTCGCGCGGAATTGGAGGAACAAAGCCAAGCGCGACACTTATGTCGCAAAGTGTCGCATTTCGTCATACGGCGTGTGACGGCAGATGATCCGGGAAAGGTCGGGCCGGAAGGCGAGCAATGATATGTAAGAATTGTTGAATCAGATTGATACATGGAAGAAGGCGGTTCCGATTAGATCGTGAGCCGGGTGAGTTAAGTATGACAATTCGACGGGGTGTGGTGCCGTGTCGAAATGTCGAATTGGCGGGTTCGCAGGGCTGGGGTGAGGGGTCGCGGCGGGGCGGGCAGTCTCCGGGTCCAGGGCCATGGCGATTGGATAGAACCTCAAGATCAAGCGATGGAGGAAGGAGGCTCAAGCTAGATCAGATTCACAGTTTCTGTGAACTCGGCCTGCGCGGGTTGGGTGGCCGGAGGGGACACTCTGCGCGTGCCGCGGCGGCACGCTTGGGTTCCCTCGGCGCGACGATAACCCGGATGTTTCACCAACAATCGGCTGCGGCGCGCGATAGGGCCGCATCTACTGCGTTGCGCTCGGTCACCGTCCTCGACGTACTGTCAAGTACGCCTGCGGGCGGCTCCGGTCGCGCGCCTTGTAGCTGCGACCCTCTCATCGCGCCTCGCTGCGATCGTGGTGCAACATCCGGGTTAAGAGGCTGTCAATCAAGCGCCGCGGCCCTCGGTGTCCCCATCCGGGAGTGGCCTCATTGAGGCCGGACGCGACGGGCTACACTTATTCCGAAACAGGGCTAGCGCTCGTTCCGAGTATCTTCCAGTCCTCGCCGCCGCCAGCCTTGGACTCCTGGCCGCCCGTTGCGATTCAGACGCCGTCGATTCGTGGCGCAGGCGCCCTTGCCCGCCGCGTCGACGCTCGTGCCGGCGCTCGCTCGGAATGACTTTCGAGTGCGCGGTTGTGCCAGTGCTTTCTGCACGGCACGCCACCCGTTTGAGTTGCATGCCGAACGTCTTCAAACCTCCAGGCTGCGCAGATACGGGACGCTGGCCTTCATCAGCGGAAGCTCCATCTCCACGAAGTAATTCTTGATCCCGCCGATCTTTGCCGCGGAGAAGATCTTCTTCCAGTCGAGGCTGTCCTGCCCGACCGCGGCGATCTTCTTGTCCTTGACCGACCAGCCCTGCACATGCATCGAAATGAAGCGGCCGGGATAGCGCGTGAAGTACTCGGCGGCATCCAAGCCGTGCTGGATCTCCGAGACCTGGAACTGGAACTTCACCAGCTTCGGATCCAGCAGGTCGAACAGCATGTCGTAGATCCGCTTGCCGTCGATCATCGCGACTTCGAAGTTCTCATCGTGCAGGCCCTGGGTGATGCCCGCCCTGGCCGACTGCTCGCCGAACTTGTTGTACTCGTCGGCGGCGCGCTTCACGTCGTCCACCGTCGGCTTCCTCGGCCCGCCGAGGCTGGCCACCAGGATCTGCGTCATGCCGACTTCCCTGGCCCAGGCGATGCGGCCGGCCAGGTCGTCGCGCAGTTCCTTCATGCTGAAGTGCGAGCTGACGCACTTCAGGCCGTGGTCCTCGATGATCTTGCCGAGCTCGGCTCCCTTGTACTTTCCCAGGCCGCCAAAGCCGTACGGCGCATAGCCCACCGGCGAGCACAGCTCGATGGCCTGGAAGCCCGCATCCGCCAGCATCTTGAGCGTGCCGGGAAAGTCACGGGCGATCATCTTTTGCACCGTCCAGGTCTGGCATCCGATGGGCAGGCCCAGGGGATTGGCTTTGAGCCCCGGCGCGCCGGCGGCCACGAGCGCGGCGGACGCGGCGCCCTGGAAAAACTCTCGTCGCGAAAGTGCAGACATATATGACTCCTTGGGTTCGACATTCAGCTCGTACTAACGGGCATTATTGCAGAACGCCACGCCGATCCTTGCCCCGGATCTTCGTCGCCGGCGCCGGCCCGCTTCGCGCCCCGATGACACAGCTACCGCAAATCGCCCTCTGCGGCCCTCTCAAGCCACCTCCGTGACCCCCGGCGGCAGCGTGACCTTGTGCTTCACCACGCCGCCCTCGCGCGTCACGTCGATCCGGATCAGCCCCTTGGGATGCGGCACCACCCCGTGCGCCGCGAGCAGCGGCCCGAGGTTCGGGCGGATGCGCACCTGGCTGAAGCCCGGCCCGGCCGAATCGACGCCCAGCACGGTGCGGAACAACTCGATGTTGGGACTCGCGCCCCAGGCGTGGCAGTCCGAACGCGCCGCCGGGCTGTCGACTTCGGCCCACGTCGTCAGGCCCTCGTCGAGCATCCATTTCCAGGGAGTCAGGCGCTCCAGATAGCGGTCGCCCAGCCCGGCCTCGGTCATGGCGCGGTCGAGATAGTAGCGGAAGTACACGGTGCATTTGGCCAGCGTGGGATCATTCGACACGCGATCCATCAGCTGGCGCGCCACCGGCGCCGGCAGCCGCCCCGTGAGCACCGCCAGCGCATTCACGTGCTGCGAGCCCAGCTTGTGTGCGGCGTCCTCCGTGAAAACGCGCCGCGCGGGATGCCAGAAAGTGGCGCGGATCGCGGTCCACAGATCATCCGCGCGTTGGCGCCACAACGGCGCGCGGCTCAAGTCGCCGAGGTGCTGCTCCAGCTCCGCCGTCTGCTGCAGCGCCAGCACCAGTTGAACCTGGATGGTGGCCGGCATGAGGCCGCTTCCGACCGGCGGCACGCCCTCGCTCCAGGCCTCCACCCAGTCGACGAAGTTCCACCACGGCAGGTCGTGCAGCAGCGCGTCGCGGCCCTGATATTGACCGAAGAAATCCAGCACCGCCCGCGCGCCGTGCAGCATTTCGCGAACGAACTCGGGATCGTCGGCGTAGCGGAAGTAGTCATGCAGCATCCCGATCCACCACAGCGAGAACGGCGGGATGTACTGTGGCAGCGTGCTGGGGGCGCGCGAAAAAGTAACGCCCTCGGCGGTGCGCGAGGCATCCAGCAGCTCGATGGCGTTGCGCATCAGGCGCGCGTCGCCCGTCATGTAGAGCGAAACCAGGGCCTGGATGCGCGTGTCGCCGGCGTATTGCAGTTGCTCCCAGTAGGGGCAGTCCATGTAGGTTTCGTGGGCGCACAGGCGGGCCGTGCGCCAGCCGGTCTCGAGGATCCGCTGGTGCAGCGGATCGCCGCTCTCGAAGGCCGCGCGCACCTGGAACGGATAACCGGTGTATAGGCCGTGCAGGTCCTCGATAACCAGTTCCTCGCTCTGCGTCTGGATCTCGAGCTGCAGATAGCGGTACGTGCGCCAGAACAGCGGCCGGTAGGTGCGGCGCTCGCCGTCGGCCAGGTAGATGTCGGCGTAGCCCCGCAGGACGCGGCCATCGATCTGGTCGCGATTGCCCTTGGAGTGGGTTTTCTCATCCACCAGCGCCTCAGCATAACGCAGCGCGATCGTGGCCCCGCGCCCGCCCTGGACCTCCAGAACCGGGTAGGCGGTGGTGAGACTCATGCGGTCGAGCAGCAGCGTGGCGTGGGTATTGGCGGGGATTTTGATGGGGAAATGAAGATCGCCGGGCGCAACGTCGGGCAGCCCCTCGACGCGGCGCAGCGCCGGGATCGGCTGCGGCGTCCGCTCCTCCATGGGGATGCTACGCGGCACCAGCATCCAGCGGCTGGGCGAATCCTGCATGCCGCGCGGGCAGCCCGGGTCGCCGCTCTCGGCCGCGCTCCAGCCCGAATCGTCGAACGCGACGAGCTGCCAGCCCCAGGGGTAACGCGCCGCCTCGAAGTGCTCCATTGGGCCCACGGCCTGGTAATCGCCCAGCTCGGTGCGCGGCGCGCTCTGATAGGCCTCGTTGCGCACCGCGCGCCACTCCTTGCCCGTGTTGACCTGCGTGTGAGCGGCGTCGGCGGCCTGGAGAATGAAACCCGTGCGCAGCGAGAACTGGGCCACGGCGGCGCGCGCTCCGTCGTTCCACACGACGGCCGCCAGGACGTTGCGGCCGGCCTTGAGCTTCGGCGCCAGGTCCACGGTCTCGTAGCGCCAATGGTCGGGGTCGCCGCGCGCCGGGCCCCAACTGGCCAGCTCGCCGTTGGAGTACAGCTCGTAGCGGCTGTCGCCGGAAACCCAGACTTCGAATTTCGCGGGGACCGCCTGCAGCTCGAACACCCGCCGGAAATGGCACACGCCGTAGCCGGCGGGGTCCATTCCGGGGACGTGGATCCAGTGCGCGTCCCACGCTTTGGCTGGCCGATCGATGCGCGCCACGACCAGGCGCGGGGCGATCGCGGCGCCGGCAGCCAGCAAAAACGTGCGTCGGCGGATGGACATCTTAGCACCTCCGGCCGCGTCGGGCCGGCGGCCGCTCAGGATTCTATCGAATGTTCTTGCCCCTGCGCTGCGCAGGCCGGGCAGGGGCAGATGGCGCGCAAATGGTCGTAGGAATAAATGCCGGTGTTGTGGCCGTCATTCCAGCGGATGCGGAGCGCGTACGTTCCGATCTCCTCGATGGAATCCATGCGCAGCCGCGGTTTGTAAAGCGGGAAGGCGCCCGCGGCAGGCTGCGAATACGACGATTTTTGCGGCTCGGTGCCGTGCGCGCCGCTGCACGAGGCGCACGGGCAGGCGTCGCGCAGATAAGCGTTCAGATACTCGCTGCGGTGGCCGTCCGCCCAGTCGATGGCCAGACCTTTGGATTTCGAAACGGCGATGTGCAGCGGGTCGGAACAAGGCGTGGGATTTGGCATGTTGCGGATCAGTGGACGCGTTCAATGTCGCGCACGCCGGAGATGCGGCGCATGGCCGAGACGATGCGCTCGAGCTGCTTTTTGTCGCGCACCTCGATCGTCATCTCCATGACCGCGGCCTCGAGCGCCCTGTCGTCGCTGCGCGCCTCGACGCTGCGGATATTGACCTCGTCGTCGAACAGAATCTGGGTCAGCTGGTTGAGGATGCCGGTGCGATCGTCGGCGTGGACCACCAGCCGCACGTTGAACGACTCGCCGGCCGGGCGGGCCCATTCCACCTCGATGCGGCGCTCGGCCTCGTACATCAGGTTCTGGACGTTGGGGCAGGTGCGGGAATGCACCGCCACGCCCTTGCCGCGCGTGATGTAGCCCACGATGGCCTCGCCGCGGATGGGATTGCAGCAGCGGGCGCGATAGGTGAGCAGATCGTCCATCCCCTTGACCTGGATGACGGCGCCTTCCTGCGCGCCCTCCGCACGGGGCTCGGAAACGGCGGCCGCCGCCGCCACGGTGGCCTCGGGCGGCACGATATCGGGAGCCAGCTTCTCGAGCACCTGTTTCGCCGAGTACTTGCCCCAGCCCAGCGCGGCGTAGAGATCCTCGATCTTGCTGACGCCGTAGCCCGCGGCCACCTGTTCCATCCGGGCGCGGGTGATGCGGCTCAGCGACACGCCCAGGCGGCGGGCCTCGCGCTCCACCAGTTTCTGGCCCAGATCCACGGCCTTCTCGCGCTCCGTGGCGTTGATGACGTGCCGGATCTTGTTGCGCGCGCGCGCCGTGCGGACAAACGACAGCCAGTCGCGGCTGGGCTCGGAGCCCTTCTGGGTCATGATCTCGACGATGTCGCCGTTGCGCAACTGGTGCTTCAGCGGCACCATTCGGTTATTCACCTTGGCGCCCGTGCAGCGGTGGCCGACGTCGGTGTGAATGGCGTAGGCAAAGTCGACCGGGGTCGCCTCGCGGGGCAGGACGACTACCTTGCCCTTGGGCGTAAAGCAATACACCTCTTCGGGATACAGGTCGACCTTAAGGCTCGACATGAAGTCGGTAGGATCGCGGGTCTCGCGCTGCCACTCGACCAGTTGGCGCAGCCAGTTCACTCTCTGGTCGTCCTCGGCCGCTCCGCGCCGGCCTTCTTTATATTTCCAATGCGCGGCGATGCCCTCCTCGGCGACGCGGTGCATCTCCTCAGTGCGGATCTGGACCTCGAAGGCCACGCCGCCGGGGCCGATCACGGAGGTGTGCAGCGACTGGTACAGGTTGGGGCGGGGGATGGCGATGAAGTCCTTGATGCGGCCCGGGATGGGGTGCCATTCGTTATGAATCACGCCCAGCGCGGCGTAGCAGTTGCGCACCGAGTCGGTGATGATGCGTACGCCCAGCAGATCGTAGACCTCATCAATGCCGATCTTCTGCTTGCGCAGCTTCTGGTACACCGACCAGGGCCGCTTCACGCGCCCCTCGACGCGCGCCGGAATCTCGTCCCGGCTGAGTTTCAGCTCGACAGTGCCGCGAATCTCCTCCAATACCTGCACGCTGGCCTTGCGCCGCGTTTCGATCCCCGAGATCAACTCCTGGAACTCCTCCGGATGCAGGTAGCGGAACGAGAGGTCTTCCAGCTCGTTGCGCAGTTTGCCCATGCCCAGGCGGTGGGCGATGGGGGCGTAGAGTTCCAGGGTCTCCGAGGAGATGCGCTCCTGGCGCTCGCGCGGGAGGCTCGCCAGGGTGCGCATGTTGTGCAGCCGGTCGGCCAGCTTGACCAGGATGACGCGGATGTCCTCCACCATCGCCAGCAGCATCTTGCGGACGCTCTCGGCCTGCCGGTCCTCGCGGTTGGCCAGGTTGATCTTGCTGAGTTTGGTGACCCCGTTGACGCAGCGCGCGACCTCTTCGCCGAAGCCCCGCGCCAGTTCCTCGTAGCTCGTCCGGGTGTCTTCCAAAACGTCATGCAGCAAGGCCGTGACCAGGCACACCTGGTCCATCTGCATTTCGGCCAGGACCCAGGTCACCTCGAGCGGGTGCGCCATGTACGGCTCGCCGGACAACCGCCATTGCGCCGAGTGCCGGGCGGCGGCGAACTCGAAGGCCTGGCGCAGGACGGCCGGGTCGTCCTTGGGACGGCGTGAGCGGACGAACTCCTCCAGCGCCCGGAAGCGCAGCTCCAGGGCCGGGCTGACGCCGGGCGGCAGCGGCGCCGGCAGGCTTTCGCTACTGGGTACGGCGTCCATTTAAGAAAAAAGGGCGATGGTGAGGCCACTCACCCTCGCCCCCTATTCTATTGGATACCCGGCGCGAGGCCGGAGCTTCACTTCGCCGGTTCGTTGGTGATGCCCATCGCCTTGGGCTGCCGGTCGGCCTTTATCTTGCGCGTATCGAGAGCCTTCTGCATCCAATCGTCGGCCAGCTCGGTGTCCTTCTTGTAACCATCGGAGGACTCCGCCAGGTCGGCGCGCTCGCGGTACAGCAGATTCAGATAGGCCATCGCATCGTCGTATTCCTTGTCGATCTCCAGCGCCCGCTTCAGGCTGGCGATCCCATCCTCCAGCATCTGGCCGTGCTTGGCCTTCAGCTCTTCCCGGGCCTTCTTGTCCTTCAGCGGTCCGGGCGCGTCGGGTTTCATCCCCGCCTTGGAGCGGGCCGAGTTCCAGTCCGGATACCATTCGGCCCAGGCGATGACGCCGAGGCTGTAGAAGGCTTCCTTATTGGTGGGGTCGACTTCAGTCAGCTTCCTGTACCACTGGCCGGCGTTCTCGAGCCGGGCCAGCTTGTCGTCGATCTTGGTGGCGCCCTGGGATTCGAAATAGTACATCGAGGCGATGGACGCGATGGCGGTGGTGTTTTTCGGATCGGCCTCGAGCACCTTCTGGAAGTTGGCCAGCGCGTTCTTGGCCATTTCGACGTTCTCAGGAGATTCGGCGCCCGGAATGTACTGGTTCATGTAAGCCGTGGCGAGGTAGAGGCGGGCCGTGGCGAAGGTCGGATCGAGCTCGACGGACTTGGTGAAATACTGAACCGCGGAGGGATACTGGGCGTTCTTGAAAGCCGCGACGCCCTTGTTGAGGTTGTCTCGCGCCTCCAGCTTCTTGCAGCCCGTGAGACAGCCGCTGAGGACCACGGCCGCAAGCGCGGCGGCCGCGACGAGGATTCGGTTGCGCATCTTCATGCCGCCTTCCTTACTGCCCCTGCTCCATCTTGGTCGTCATCAAGCCGACCTTATCCATCTGCGCGCCCTTGGCGAGATCGATGGCCCGGGCGACTTCCTGGAACTCGAGGTCGGGATCGCCCTTGACGAAGCACACGCGCTCGTTGCGGGTTTTGAAAACGTCGATCAACCGCGCGGTGAGACGGTCCGCCGTGATGGGCTCGGTGTTGAGCTGCATGGAGTGGTCGCGGTTAATGATGATGACCACCGTGCGGTCCACATCGGCCGGCGGCGTGCCAGGCGGCGGCGGCTGAGGAATCAGCGCCTCCAGGCCGTGCGGCGTCAGCGGTGTGATGACCATGAAAATAATAATCAGGACGAGCAGCACGTCAATCATGGGAGTCATGTTGATGTCGGACTTGGGGCCGCCCCCAGCGCCGCCAACTGCCATTGCCATAGAAAATCTCCTTCACTCTCCAACTACTCTGCACGGCCGGCCGATCGGCGGGACCGGCGGCCGGGCCGGACCCCGTGGGGGGTCGAGGAAAACCCACGGAATGCTACTTGGTCTCACCACCACCCGCGGCGGCGGCGGCGGCGGCAACAGCATCCGCGCGCGCCCTGGCCTTGGGATCGAGTTCCGTCAGCAAACCGATATTATCCACGCCGGCCGCACGGAGGTTGTCGACCACGTCGACCACTTTTTCGTACCGGGCGCGGCTATCGCAACTCACAAAAACGGTCTTGTCGAGCCGCCCCGTCAGCAAATCCTTCACCTTGCCGGGAAGCTCCGCAGGCACAATCTTCTTGCTGCCCAGGAAGACGTCGCCGTTGCGGGTCACCGCGACGAGCACCGCATCTTCCTTGTCGGCGGCCTGCATTGCGATCGGATTCATCGTCTTGACCTTGTCCACGCTGACGCCCTTGGAAAGCATCGGCGTGATGACCATGAAGATGATCAGCAGCACCAGCATCACGTCCACCATCGGCGTGACATTGATGTCCGAAATCGCCGCACCAGCCATTATTTTCTTCGCCATCCCTTTTTCTCCTTATGGGCGGGCCGGAACCGCCCGCTTCCCGGCCCTCGAGGGACCGGGAAGCGGACCATCCATCAACTCGCCGGACTGGACCTGAAACTGGTCCGCTCGTCGCGGCCGCCAGCCCTAGCGGCCCGCGCCGGTCTTGGCGGAGTGCTTCAGGAAATAATCCACCAGCTCGGAGCTGGAGTTTGTCATCTCCACGTCAAAGTTCTTGACGCGATTGTTGAAATAGTTGAACAACCACACCGCGGGGATGGCCACGAACAGACCGATCGCGGTGGTCACCAGGGCTTCCGAAATACCGCCGGCGACGGCGCCCAGACCGGTCGATTTCTCGTTCGAAATGCCCTTGAACGCGTTGATGATGCCCACCACCGTGCCGAACAGCCCGACGAACGGAGCCGTCGAGCCGATCGTCGCCAGGCCGCTCAACCCGCGGTCCATTTCGCTGTGCACGATGGCTTCGGCGCGCTCCAGGGCGCGGCGTGAGGCCTCGATGGTTTCACCCGGAATGTCATTGCTCACCAGGTGCGCGCGGAACTCCTGCAGCCCGGCCACCACCACCTTGGCCAGGTGGCTCTTCTTGTAACGGTCGGCGATTTTCACCGCCTCTTCGAGCTTGCCTTCGCGCAGCGCGCCGGCTACCGCGGGTGCGAACAGCCGGGACTGCTTGCGGGCAGCGTTGAAAACGATGATGCGGTCGATCATGACGCCGATGGACCAGGCGGACATGATGAACAGCACAAAAACGACGGCCTTGGCCATCCAGCCCATCTGCGCCCACATGGATCGGAGGTCAAAGCTCACTGCGGCTTCCTGCAGCAACAGGAACGACCAAATCTGGAACTGAAGCAACATTGGCGATCATTCTCCTGCGAGTTGATTAGAGTCTAGACTCTCGAACACACACTCATCACTGATTCAACGTGAAATTCACGTCGATCTGGGTAACCACTTCCACCGGCTCGCCGTTCAGCAATGTCGGTTTGTACCTCCACTGCACGACGGCGGATTGAGCCGCCGCAACCAGCAGCGGGTGGCCCGACACAAGGGTCAGATTCTGAATCGTGCCGTCCCGCCCGATGATGGCCGTGAACCGGACCGTCCCCGATATGCGGGCCTGTTTGGCCAGCGGCGGGTAAACCGGTCGCGGCTGGAATATCAACATGGCCTGCTGAACGTTTCCGCCCACCGTAATGCGCTTGGGCGCCGCCGCCTTGGGCGGCGGGGGTGGAGGCGGAGGCGGAGGAGCCGCCGCGCCTGCCGACGCCAGCAGCCCGCCGATGACGCCGCCCGGGGTCCCGCCCGGCATGCCGCCGGGGATACCGCCCTGGACGCCGACCGCGTTGGAAGGCGGCAGCTCGTCTTCCTTGATCATGGCGATTTCTTTCGGAATCGTCTTGGGCGCCATCAGCTTGGAGCCGTCGAACTGCTTCGGGATCACCTTGATCCGCACCACGGCCGCGGGCGGTGGCGGAGGAGGAGGAGGCGGCGGAGGCGGTGGCGGAGCGGTCAGCATCGACTTCAAAGTCGTTTGCGGGAGCAGTTCGGGATTCAGCAGCGGGATGATAATCAGCGCCACTATCAGGCCGACCTGGAGTCCGAAGGAGAGGAACACGGTCCAACCGGTGTTGGTTTTCCCCCTCCCTTCCACAAATACCTGTTCGAACATCGTTATCTTCCCCTTTGGGCCGGTCTTCGTCACGCGGAGACCGCTCTCTAACTCTTTAGACACCACCCTGCGATAGCGGTTCCCACGACGCGGGCCCCGCGCCTCGCTTTGTGGACCGAATTACCCCAGTCCACCTCACCATCCCACACCGCGGCACGCGCCCGCGCCCCTGCGCGCCAGGCCGCGTCGATTTCAACTTCCGCCAGCAGCATACTACATTCGAGCCAAACTGACCACTCCCGTCAAGCCGCCGGCCGGGCCTTGGCCCGCTTCTCGGCGAAGTTGCGCCAGAAGATTAAAATCGGGCTGGCCACGAAAATCGAGGAATAAGTCCCCACAATAATGCCGCAAACCAGCGCGAAAGAAAAGCCGTGCAACACCGGGCCCCCGAACAGCAGTAGCGCGATGGCCGAAATAAATGTCAGTCCGGAGGTCAGCACGGTGCGGCTCAGGGTGCGGTTCACGCTCTCATTCACGATCGCCTCGAAGGAGCCCCGCCGGCCCTGCTTCACGGTCTCCCGGATTCGATCGAAGACCACGATGGTATCGTTCATCGAGTAGCCTACCAAAGTCAGCAGCGCGGCCACCACATTCAGCGTAATCTCCTTGTTGAACAGCGAAAACAGCCCCAGCGTGATGATCACGTCGTGGAACGTCGCCACCACCGCGCCTGCGCCGTACACCAGATCGAACCGGAACCAGATGTAAACCAGCATTCCGCCCAGGGCGTACAGCGTCGCATACAGCGCCTTGTTGCGCAGCTCGGCGCCGACCTTCGGCCCGATGCTCTCCACGGCCGTGATGGCGTACGGCGAGAAGGAACACTCGTTGCCGATCACCTTGATCATCGCCGGCGTCACGCCCGGCACGGCCGAGAGCTCGTTGATGCCGCTCAGCACGCCCGAATGCGGCGGCGTATCGCGCAGCGTCGTCATGGCCTTGATCCGATCCTGCAGTTCCTGATCGGACATCGAAATGCCCGCCGCGGGGAACGGATCGCGCAGCCGTTCGAAGATCGCCTGGGCGCCGGCGTTGTTGAAGTCCAGCTTGCCGGAGTGCTCGGCGAAGGTCGTCGCCAGCGTCTCGCCGATCTCGCGGCGCACCGTCAGCAGCTCCTCATCGCTCTTCAACCCGGTGCCGATCACGACGGCGTTGTGTCCGGTGATCTCCTGGACCGAGATCTCACCCGGGATGCGCGCCGAGACCGCCGAGCGGATCTTGTCGATCGGCGGCTTCATAACGAACTGCACCGTCACGTCGGCGCCGCCCGTAAAGTCAATGCCCCACTTCAACCCGCCCTTGATGATCCAACTGGCGAAACCGGCCGCCGTCAGGGCCAGCGAGAGGCTGATGAAGATCCACTTCTTGCCGAGAAAATCGATATTGGTTTGTCGAAACAGTTCCATGCACTGCAACCTTGCCGGGCCGCGGCGCGAGTGGCCGCTTTCCGCGCTATCGCTTCATTCCGGGGCCCCGCCGGTCGGAAGCCCGTACCCTATCACACTCTCATTCCGATGCTCAATGTGGGCCGCGCCGAGCCGCTGTACTCGATGTCGAACAGGTAGCGCGAGACGAACACCGATGTAAACACGTTGGCCACCAGGCCGATCACCAGCGTCACGGCGAAGCCGCGCACCGCCGGCGTCCCGAACATGAACAGGAAGGCGCAACTGACGATCGTCGTCACGTGCGTGTCGATAATCGTCAGGAAGGCCTTGTTGAATCCGGCGTCCACGGCCGCGAACAGCGCCTTGCCGGCGCGCACCTCTTCGCGGATGCGCTCGAAGATCAGCACGTTCGAATCCACCGCCATGCCGATCAGCAGGATGATGCCGGCGATGCCCGGCAGCGTCAGCACGGCCTTGAAGCTGGCCAGCACGCCCAGCAGGATGATGGCGTTCATCACCAGCGCCACGGTGGCGTTGATCCCGCTGCGCGCATAGTACAGCAGCATCAGGAAGATCACCACGACCAAGCCCACCAGCCCCGACATGACGCCCGAGCGGATCGAGTCGGCGCCCAGCGACGGGCCCACCGTCGACTCCTGCAACTGCCGGATGCCGGCCGGCAGCGAGCCCGCTTTCAGCACCAGCGCCAGGTCCTCGGCCTCCTGCTGGCCCGAGAGGCCCTCGATCACACCCTGGTCCTCGATGCGCGCGTTGATCACCGGCGCGCTCTTGATCTGGCTGTCCAGCGCGATCGCCAGCCGCTGGCCGATATTGGCTTCGGTGAAGCGCCCGAATCGGTTCTTGGCATCCTGGGCGATGACGAAGTGCGTCTCCCACTTGCCGAATTGGTCCTGCTGCTGACGGGCGTCGCGCAGGTCGCGACCGGTGATCACCGGCACGCGGCTCACCAGGTACCAGCCCGCCTCCTGCTCGGCCGCGCGCTTCATGGTCGGCATCATCTTGGTGCCCAGCGGGAGCACCCCGTTGTTGGCCGCCAGCAGCTCCTGCTGGCTGCGGTACGGTCCGCCCTTGACTTCGTAAAGTTCCAGCAACGCCGCGGTCGAGAGAATCGACTTCACGCGGTCGGGATCGTCCAGGCCCGGCAGCGACACCAGCACCTCGGCCTCGTTGCCGACGCCCTGCCGCTCCTGCACGCTGGACTCCGACAGGCCCAGGCCGTTGATGCGGTTTCCCATGGTGCTCATGGTCCGCGTCATGGTCTCCTTCTTCAGCCCCAGCGCCTCGGTGGGCTTCATCGTCAGACGGTAATCCGCGGAGCTGGTCGGCGTCAGCACCCACGAGGCGTAGTCCTCGGCAACCAGGCTGCGAAAGGCCTGCGTCTTGTCAACCGGCACGCCCTTCACCTCAATTTCGACCTTGTCGGCGTCCTGCAGCGTCTGCGGCTCGAAGCCCAGCATCGCGTCCCCGCCGATGCCATTCTTCCCCATCGACTCCTTGAGCCGATCGATGGTCGTCGTGGCCTCCGACTTGAACGCGTCCTGCAGCTTGATTTCCAGCACCAGCAGCGTGCCGCCCCTCAGGTCCAGGCCCAGCCGCAGGTTCTGGTTCCAATTGGCCGCCAGCTCCGCCCTGGACTTTGGAATCCCGATCGTGCCGTACACGCATAGCACAATCACGGCCACAATCAATATCGCTTTCCACTTGGGCACTTTGGACATCGCGAGTCCTTATTCCTGAATTCCGCTTCTCGAGTTCCTGTTTCTGATTCCTGCTCCGAGGCCGGTTCTTCGCTCGCCGCCAGCCCGGATCAGGACTTGGCCTCGGGGTTCACCATGCTGGCCACCGAGCCCCGCGCCATCTGCAGCTTCACGCCGTCGGGCTTGACCCGCACCACGACCGTGTCGTCGTCGTTGATCGCCACGATCGTTCCCATGATGCCACCGTTGGTCAGCACGATGTCGCCCGTTTTGAGCCCCGCCAGCATCTGCTGCTGCTTCTTCTTCTGCCGCTGCATCGGCATGAACAGCAGGAAGTAAAAGATCGCGAAGATCAGCAGGATCGGACCGAATTGAAGCAGCGGGTTGGACGCTGGAGTGGCTTGCAAAAGGATGAGGCTCATAACTTAAATCGGGCTTCCCGAGCCGATCCGCCGGATTACGCCCGCATCTACCCTGCAGCCTCTTGTGGGGGATTCGGAAAGCCCATTCAGAAGTCTCAGGCCTCAGCCGGTAGCGAGCGCGCCGCCTTCAGGAACTCGGGGAAAGTCCCAAATAGAATAGCCTGTCGCATCCGGCGCATGATGTCAAGGTAATGCCACAGGTTGTGCAGCGTCGCCAGACTGCTGAAAAGGATCTCCCCGCTCGTGTAAAGGTGCCTCAAATAGGCCCGCGAGTAGGTGCGGCAGGTGGAGCAGCCGCAGCTCTCATCCACCGGCCGGGCATCGTCGCGGAAGCGCGCCTGCTTGATCAGCAGCTTGCCATGGCTCGTGAACAGGCACCCGTTGCGCGCGTTGCGCGAGGGCATCACGCAATCCATCATATCCACTCCGCGGGCCACGTATTCGGGCAGTTCCTCGGGCGTTCCGACGCCCATCATGTAGCGCGGCCGGTCCGCCGGCAGCAGCGGCGCGGTGGCCTCGGTCATCTCCAGGCTCAGCAGGCGCGGCTCGCCCACGCTCAGCCCGCCGATAGCGTAGCCGTCCGCGTCCAGCCCGGCCAGCTCGCGCGCGCACTCCTGCCGCAGGTCCGCGAACATCGAGCCTTGCACGATTGGAAACAGGGCATTGCCGCGCGGCCGCGTTTCCATCCGCTCCAGGTAATGCGCGTACCCGCGCCGCGCCCACCCGATCGTCAGCTCCATCGACCGGCGCGCCTGTTCCCGCGTCGCCGGGTATTCCGTGCACTCATCGAGCATCATTAGGATGTCGCTGTTAAACGCCAGTTGCGCGTCCACCACCGACTCGGGGGTGAACAGATGGCGATCGCCGTCCAGGTGCGATTGGAATTGGACCCCTTCTTCTTTCACTTTTCGCAACTGGCTCAGGCTCCACACCTGGAAGCCGCCCGAGTCGGTGAGGATCGCGCGCGGCCAGCTCATGAACCCATGCAGCCCGCCCAGCCGCTCGATCACCTCGTGGCCCGGACGCAGAAACAGGTGGTACGTGTTGGCCAGGATAATCCGCGCGTCCAGCTCGCCGGCCAGGTCGCGCTGCGCCACGGCCTTGACCGTCGCCTGCGTTCCCACCGGCATGAATACGGGGGTTGGAACGTCGCCGTGCACGGTCTTCAGCACGCCGGCGCGGGCGCCGGTCACTGGGCAAACGGCTTGTAATTCGAACTCGACGGAGCGCAAAGTGTAAACTGCTTAGTTTAACGGTTCTCTCTCGGATCATGGCATTGCGCTTCCACAATACGCTCACGCAGCGGCTCGAGGAGTTCGTCCCCGCCGACGGCAAGACGGTCCGCATGTACACCTGCGGACCCACCGTTTACTCCTTCGTTCACATCGGCAATTTCCGCACATTCGCCTTCCAGGACATCCTGCGCCGCACGCTCCGCGCGCGCGGCTACGCGCTGGACCACGTCATGAACGTCACCGACGTGGAGGACAAAATCATCCGCAGCGCCATGGAGCGCGGCGTCTCCATCCAGGAGTACACGCAGACTTACAGCGACGCCTTTTTTCAGGACGCGGCGGCGCTGCGCATCGAAACGCCCGAACGCCTGGTCTACGCCACCGCGCACATCCCCGACATGGTCGCGGCGATTTCAAAACTGGCCGCCACGGGCCACACCTACTCCAGCGAAGGCTCCACCTACTTCCGCATCGCAACCTTCCCCCAGTACGGCAAACTCAGCCACACCAACTTCGGCGGCAACGTCGCCGGCGCGCGTGTCGAGGTCGACGAATACGACAAGGACGATGCCCGCGACTTTGTCCTGTGGAAGGCCCGCAAACCCGGCGAGCCGGCCTGGGAAGCCCCCATGGGCGAGGGCCGCCCGGGCTGGCACATCGAGTGCTCCGTGATGGCCATGAAGTACCTCGGCCAGACGCTGGACATTCACTCCGGCGGCGTCGACCTGATCTTCCCGCATCACGAAAACGAGATCGCCCAGTCGGAGTCGCTCACCGGCAAGCCCTTCGTGCGCTTCTGGCTGCACGCTGAGCACCTCATGGTCGAAGGCAAAAAGATGGCCAAGTCGCTCGGCAATTTCTACACCCTGCGCGACATCCTCGACCGTGGCTACGCGCCCGAGGCGGTCCGTTTTCTGCTCACCGGGACGCCCTACCGCAAGCAGTTGAACTTCACCTTCGAGGGCCTCGACGCAGCGCGAGCCGCCATCGAGCGCCTCCGCAGCTTCGAGTGGCGTCTGCGCAACGAAAAACTTGGCGAAGGCCAAAATCCGGCCTTGGACGAGCGCGCCGCGCGTGCGATGGAAGCCTTCGACGCCGGCCTCGACGACGATCTCAACACCGCCGACGCGCTGGCCGCAGTCTTCGAATTCATCCGCGACGCCAACACGGCCATGGACGCGGGCCAGTTCCGCGCCTCCAACCGCGACGCGGCCCTCCACGTGCTGCGCCGCTTCGACGCAATCTTCGCCGTGCTCGAACCCTCCGCCGCGCCAGGCGGCCTAAGCGATGCGCAGATCGACGAGCGCGTCGCGGAGCGCAATCGCGCCAAGAAGGCCCGTAATTTCGCCCTCGCCGATTCCATTCGCAACGAACTGCTCGAGCAGGGCATTATTCTGGAAGACACGCGCGACGGTACCCGCTGGAAGCGCAAGTAGCGTCCGTCAAATATCCCCCGGAGAAGCGCAGTGAAGATTCATACCCAGGCCATTCATAGCGGCGAGCGCAAGCCGGCCCCGCCGCAAATCGGCGTCGCGACCCCCATCTACACGGCCGCCAGCTTCGTGACCGACGGCCTCGAGGAGCAGGACCGCATCTTCGGCGGCGACGAGCGCGGCTACGCCTACCAGCGCTACATGAACCCCACCAACGTCGCGCTGGAGGAGCAGATCACGGCCTTCGAGAACGGATTCGGCGCGCTCGCCACGGCCTCCGGCATGTCGGCGCTGCAGATCGCGCTGACTTCGGTCCTCCTGAACCGTCCCAAAAGCGTCATATGCGCGCGCGACATCTACGGCGCCACCATCAAGCTGCTCAGCAATGTCATGGAGCCCTTCGGGTTGCGCGTGCGCTATGTCGATACGAATGACTTGGCGGCGTTGGACGCGGCGATTGCCGAACAAACGCCCGGCGCAGTCGTGGTTGAGTCCATCTCCAATCCCGTCCTGCGCGTCTCCGACATCGACGCCATCGCGGCGCGCTGCCGCGGCGTCAACGCCGCGCTGTTAGTGGACAACACCTTCGCCACGCCGCTGCTCATCCGCCCGCTTGAGCACGGCGCGCATATGTCCATCCACAGCCTGACCAAGTTCCTTTCGGGTCACGGCGACGTGCTGGGCGGGCTGGTGGTGAGCGACGAGGAGCACTACGAGACCATGCGCCGCCTGTCGCGCATCTACGGCCCGGTGCTCGGCCCCTTCGAAAGCTACCTCGCCATGCGCGGCGCAAAAACATTTCCGCTGCGCATGGAGCGCCACTGCGCCAACGCGCGCGGGTTCGCAGCGTGGCTGCGCCAGCATCCGGCGATTTCCAAGGTCTATTATTGCGACGACCCGGCGCATCCCGACGCCCGCGTAATCGAGCGTCTGCTGCCCGTTGGCCTCTACGGCGCGATGGTGAGTTTCGAACTCAAGGACGCGGGCAAGCCGGAGATCTTCGCGCTGGTGCGCCGGCTCAAGCTGGCGGTCAACGCGTCCTCCCTGGGCGACGTCCACACCATGGTGCTCTACCCCTGGATCTCCTCGCATCGCGAAGTGCCGCAGCCGATGAAATCCGAGATGGGCGTCACCGAATCGCTGCTGCGAGTCTCAGTCGGCATCGAGGATCTCGACGACATCATTGCAGACTTTGTGCAGGCGCTGGGCTGAGGCGCGGCGTTAACAGAGTGGCCGGCAATTGCGGCTATCAGGCGGCCCTCTCATACGCGTCGATCTTCCCGATCAAGCGGTAAATAGCAACTCGGTAAACACGTATCTCCCGTAGCGTCACTCGCCGGATGAAAGTACCGTGAGCAACGTCGTTCCTGAGCGCGATCACGCTGTCAAGAAGATCCTCGATGCCGCGGTATCGAGGGCAGTTTTTCGACAACCAGTTGAAGAACGACAGGCCGCAATTGCCGAACTGGGAAACGGCGCGATCAATAGCTTTTGTCCCGTTGTCAGCCAAAAAACCCTCAAGCTTCTCGCGATACGCTGAGCGGGCGAGCAGGGCAGGCGTTTCGTACCAGCCTGCGCAATCCTGGATGCAGGCCTGCAACTGCTCAATCTTCTTGTTTTCCGACAAATCTCGCTCTTCAATCAGGTCGATTAGACGAGACAGCCGCCTCCTCGCCTGAACTGAAACATATCGCTTCTGGACAAGGCCCAGTGTGTCCCAGGGGCCGATAAGCTCATCGGCTCGTTCTTCCAGCATTTCCGCAATGTACGATTGAAGAGCGCCAATGAGTGCAACGACGACGTGGCGAAGGTGATTTTCCTGTGAACTCATGCGACAATCTGGCGCAACTGCATCTGATTGTCGTCGCGAAGTCCTTAACAAATCAGCTATTTCCGGCCGAACAGCATGAAAGCAGGCCCAGGCCCTTGTCGGCCCCATTCTACGCCTCGCGCGAGTCCAGAAAGCTATTTAGTTCGCTGATTAAGCCCAGCTTTCGGAGCTCCGCGCTCCAAAGGTCGAGTCGATTGTAGAAACGCTTTCTGTGGTCTGTAGCTCGGGATAGGGAGTCGCTGAAGTCACTATTGGCCGTACTGAGCATCATATACGCTGACTTGATGTCTGCAGCTCGGGACTGAACTACTGAGGTCTCGAAGTACGATAAGGATATCATCTCGAGCTCAAAAACAGCTTTGCTGACTGCGCTTTCGAATGCGCACGTCCCGTCCTTCTCTCGATAGCGCCTAAATGCATCGTCCCCGTACACGATCCGTGCGTTCTGAAACGCATTTGAAAATAGAGTCTTAAACTGTTGAACTGATTCCGAGCTCGGTTCACGGTTTTCCCGCATGTACTCGCTGAGAATCATCTTCAGCGGCGGTCGATAGTCCTTGATGGCAGATCTCACTGCGAAAAATCGTAAGATAAGCTCGTGATGCCGCAGCCTGGGGTCAGGTCTCTTTGCTCGCATCGCCGTGAGAAAATCGGACGAATTGGCAATTGTGTTCAGAAGCTTGTTGAATTCCCCTCGCATCGTGGCGTTCCTGATCTCCTGCTCGGTGAGGGGTTCGCCGCCCGAGTTGAGTCGTTCGAAGATCTCAAATCGAATGCCAGGGTTCGAGTGGTGTGAGATGACTAGTGTGCGTATCACGCGTTGCAGGATCTTGCGGTCCAACTTTGGCGGCAATTCTGCCCACCTCTTGCCATTAAGGTCCTTCAGTACCTGCAAACCGCACAGGGCATAGCGCCCGTGATAGAAATCGTCGACAGAATTCAACCGCTGCTGTCCATCGACGACAACACGAACACCATTTTCGTCTTCAGCCAAGAAGCAGGGCGGAATTGGCAGATTCAACAGCAGCGATTCGACGAGGCGGCTCTTCTTTGTGTTGTCCCAGACGCTCGTCCGCTGAAAATCAGGGCGCAGGATCAGGTTCTTGTCTTCTATGCGGCGAAGAATCGTCTCTACGTCGGGATCTGCGGGAATGGTCTGGACTTCCCGCTCAGCAAGTTGGTAAGAGGGCGCGTATGGCTCATCGTCAACTTCCTGCTCTTCCGGACTGAATGGTTCCTGCTCAAACTCAGGCATAAGCTAATATAATAGCGTTTCGGCGATAGGCGAAGTTGTAATTCGTTGATCACGCATGGCCGAACGTTTTCCCTGCCAGGCTACGATCCATGCACTGACGGTTTGTCGGCAAAGCAGACATGTGCCCTCCGGAGCAGCGCGTGAATAACCGTCGATCCGGAAATCGACTCAATATCTGTGATTGCCCGAGATCCCCGCGCCGCGCAGGATTGTGCTATTCTACGATTTCATGCAGACCGCTCTGAACACCGGCCGCCATCATCACCATCATCATGGGATGGGCGGGCCCGCCGTGTCCTGAGCGTTCGCGAAAGGACTTCAAGCGCATCGGCCCGCCCCGAGAGGGAGCGGGCCGTTTTGTTTGCATCGTAACTTTTTGAGGAACCTACAGAGATGGATCTCGATTTCGCAAAAACCGGCGGGCTGATTCCGGCCGTGATTCAGGACCACCGTAGCGGCCGCGTGCTGATGGTCGGCTTCATGAACGGCGAGGCCTTCACGAGGACGGTGGAGAGCGGCTACGCGGTCTTCTACTCGCGCTCCCGCGACAAGCTGTGGATGAAGGGCGAGAGCTCCGGCCATCGCCTCGCCGTCAAGTCCATCCAGACCGATTGCGACCAGGATTGCCTGCTCGTGCAGGTGGAGGCGCTTGGCCCCGGCGTGTGTCACGAAGGCTACGCCAGCTGCTTCTTCCGCACGCTCGACGCCGGCGCGTGGAAGATCACCGAGGCGCAAACCTACGATCCGAAAAGTGTCTACGGAGGGAAGCAATGACGCTCAAGCTGGGCATTCCCAAGGGCAGCCTCGAGAACGCGACGGTCGATCTGTTCCGCCGCGCCGGATTCAACATCCAGGTTTCGAGCCGCAGCTACTTCCCCGCCGTCGACGACCCCGAAATCGAGTGCATGCTGATCCGCGCTCAGGAAATGGCGCGCTACGTCGAGGACGGCGTTCTCGACGCCGGTCTGACCGGCTACGACTGGGTGGTCGAGAACGATGCCGACGTGGTCACCGTCGCCGACCTGATCTACGCCAAGCAGAGCTTCGGCAAGGTGCGCTGGGTGCTGGCCGTGCCCGAGGCCTCGCCGTTCGCGAGCGTCAAGGACCTGCAAGGCAAGATCATCGCCACGGAGCTGGTCGGCGCGACGAAACGCTATCTCGCGAAATTCGGCGTCACGGCCAAGGTCGAGTTCAGTTGGGGCGCGACCGAGGTGAAGCCGCCGGTGCTGGCCGACGCCATCGTCGAAGTGACCGAAACCGGCTCGTCGCTGCGCGCCAATAAGCTGCGCATCATCGACACTGTGATGGAGTCGAACACGCAATTCATCGCCAACAAGTCTTCCTGGGAAGACGCGTGGAAACGCCGCAAGATGGAAGACATCAAAATGTTGCTCGAGGGCGCCATCAACGCGCTCGGCAAGGTCGGTCTGATGCTGAACGTCAACAAAAGCGACCTCGCGAAAGTGATTAGCGTGCTCCCGGCGCTGAAGAATCCGACCATCTCGCCGCTGAGCGACGGCGAATGGCTGGCGGTCAACACGATTCTCGATGAAGCCACCGTGCGCAACATCATCCCGCGTTTGAAGGAAGCGGGAGCGCAGGGCATTGTCGAATACCCGCTCAACAAGATCGTGCTATGAGGCCCACTCCCCGTGAGGTTTAATTGATGATCCGCATCGTGGAAAGCACCGCCGCTGCCGGCCTCTTGCGCCGCCGCGCCGCGCGCCTGAACGAGGCCGAACAGATCGTGCGCCCGATCCTCGACGCCGTCCGCAAGCGCGGCGACCGTGCGCTGCTGGAATACGCCCGCCGCTTCGACGGGCTGACCCGCCGCAGCGTCGCGGTGCCTCAACAGGAGTTGAATGCCGCCGCCGGCCGCTTGTCGCCGCAGTTCCGTCGCGCCGTCCAGACGTCGGTGCGCAACGTCCGCGCCTTCGCGAAGCTGCAATTGCCGGTGGCGAAGCGCATCCAGCCCGCCCCGGGCCTGAAGCTGTCGCAAATCGTGCGGCCGCTGGACAGCGTCGCAGCCTACATCCCCGCCGGCCGTTACCCGCTGCCCTCCACCGTGATCATGACCGTCGTCCCCGCGCAAGTGGCCGGCGTCGCCAATATCATGCTGGCCACGCCGCGCCCGGTGGATGAAATCCTCGGCGTTGCTTCGATGCTCAAGGCGACGCGCGTCTTCGAGATGGGCGGCGCGCAGGCCATCGCCGCTTTCGCCTACGGCACGCGCACCGTCCCGCGCGCTGACCGCATCGTCGGCCCGGGCAATATCTACGTGGCCGCCGCGAAAAAGCTGCTCGCCGGCGAGGTCGGCATCGACTTCGTCGCCGGCCCCACCGAGATCCTCATCATCGCCTCCGACGCCGACCCGCGCTGGCTCGCCGCCGACATGCTGGCCCAGGCCGAGCACGACGCCGCCGCATCGGCGATCCTGCTCACGCGTTCGAAGAAGCTCGCGAAGGCCGTCGCAGCGGAAATCGAAAAACAGTTGGAAACGTTGCCCACCGCGCCCACGGCCCGCGCGGCCATTGACCGAAACAGCGCCATTATCCTCGTCCGTTCCGATGCCGAGGCCGTCGAACTCGCGAACCGTTTCGCGCCCGAACACCTCAGCCTGCACGACGCCAGCCTCCTGCCCGGCATCCGCCACGCCGGCAGCGTTTTCCTGGGTCCGTCCAGCCCCGAGGCCGCGGGCGACTACGCCTCCGGACCCAACCACGTCCTGCCCACCTCTGGCGCGGCCCGCCTGCGCGGAGGCCTCAGCGCGGCCGACTTCGTGAAGCTCATCTCGGTCCAGCAACTCAGCCCCGCTGCGCTCGAGCGATTGGCGCCCGCCATCACGACGCTGGCCCGCGCCGAGGGCCTGGAAGCCCACGCCCGTTCCGTGGAGGTGCGCCGTGGCTGAGATCTTGAGACCGCGCGAGGCGGTCGTCAAAATGGCGCCGTACTCGCCGCCCACCGCCGGCCGCGAGGGCAAGCTGCGTCTCGATTTCAACGAGAATACGGTCGGCTGCTCGCCCGCAGTCGTCGAGGCGCTCACCGCCGCTCTTACCGCCGAGCGCCTCGCCATTTACCCCGAATATGAAGCCACCCGCGCCGCCCTGTCGCGGTTCTTCGGCGTCCCCGAACAGCAATTCCTGCTGACCAACGGTACCGATGAGGCGATCCAGGTGCTCATCAACACCTTCGTCGACGACAACCAGGAAGTGATCGTTCTCCATCCCTCCTACGCGATGTACCGCTTCTACGCCGAAGTCGCCGGAGCGCGCGTCATCAATCTGCCCTACAAACCCGCCGATCTCGCCTTCCCCCTGGAGGAGCTGCTCGCGCTCGTCACGCCTTCCACACGTGCCATCCTCCTCGCCAACCCCAACAATCCGACCGGCACCGCCATCGGGATCGACGGCCTCGAATCCCTGCTCCAGCGCGCTCCTCACGCCGCCGTGCTGATCGACGAAGCCTACTACGACTTCTGCGGCCTGACCGCGCTGCCGCTGCTCGCGCGCTTCCACAACCTGTTCGTCAGCCGGACCTTCTCCAAGGCCTACGGCCTCGCCGCGCTGCGCATCGGCTGCCTGTTCTCACAAGCCGCCAACGTGCAATACCTGCGCAAGGCACAGTCGCCCTATAGCGTGAACATCCTGGCGGCCATCGCGGCCCGCGCCGCGGTGCAGGATCGTGCTTACGTCGACGACTTCGTTCAACAGGCACTGGCCGCGCGCGATCTGCTGTACGCCGGCTTCGACCAGCGCGGCATCGGCTATTACAGCAGCCAGGGCAACTTCGTTCTGTTTCGCGCCGGTGAGAAGCCCATTTTCATTCGCGACTCCCTGCGTGTTCGTGGCGTCCTGGTGCGCGACAGAAGTTACGAAATCCCCGGCTGCGTGCGCGTCACCGCCGGAACGCCGCAGCAAGTCGAGCGGTTCTTCGCGGCTCTCGATGAAGCCTGGGGGGAGGCGCCCTCATGAGCCTTCCATATCTGGTCTTCGACATGGACGGCGTACTGGCGGAGGTCTCGGAAAGCTATCGCGAAGCAATCGTGCAGACTGTGCGTCACTTCACCGCACAGACGGTCGCACCCGACCGCATTCAGGAGTACAAGAATCGCGGCGGTTTCAACAACGACTGGTTGCTCTCGCAACAGATCTGCCGCGATTTCGGCGTGGAGGTCTCATACGGCCGCGTGGTGGAGTACTTCTGCGCGATCTTCTTCGGGCCGCATGGCGACGACGGCCTGATCGCGCGCGAGCTCTGGCTGCCGCGGCCGAACCTTCTGGAATCGCTGGCGGCCAACTATCATTTGGCCATTTTCACCGGCCGTCTGCAGCACGAGGCCGCCATCACGTTGCGCCGCTATGCCTCCGGCATCGGCTTCTCGCCGATCATCGCGGCTGAGGATGTACGCGACGGTAAACCGGCGCCCGAGGGCCTGCTGTCGATTCGCGACCGCACCCGCTGCCGCGAGATGATCTACGTCGGCGACACAGTCGACGACGCGCGTTGCTCTCGCGCCGCCGGCGTGCCGTTTATCGGCATCGCCGCGCCCTCCAATCCTCTCCACTCTCAGTTGGCCGCGCTGCTGCGCGCCGAGGGCGCCGTGGCCGTGCTCGACGATGTCAATCAGATAGAAGGAGCTCTGGCCGCATGCGCCGCGCCACCATCGAACGCCTGACCAAAGAGACCCAGATCCGCGGCTCGCTGAAGCTCGAAGGGCAAGGCCGCTACGCAATCTCCACCGGCGTGCGCTTTCTCGACCACATGCTGGAGCTTTTCGCCAAACACGGCGCCTTTGACCTCACTCTGAACGCGCACGGCGATCTCGACGTCGATCAGCATCACACCGTCGAGGATGTGGGCATCGTGCTCGGCCAGCTCTTCGGCACGGCTCTCGGCGACCGCATCGGCATCAACCGCGCCGGCTATTTCGTCCTGCCGATGGACGAATCGCTGGCCGTCGTCGCGGTCGATCTCGGCGGCCGGCCCTACCTCGTTTACGACGACAAGGTAAAGACCCGGCTCGTGGGCGACCTGCAGAGCGAACTGCTGCAGGATTTCTTCCACGGCTTCGTCACCCACGCCGGCGCGAATCTCCATGCCCGCATCCTCGCCGGGCGCTCCAATCACCACAAAGTCGAAGCGATCTTCAAGTGCTGGGCGCGCGCCATGCGCTACGCCTGTTCCAAAGACGCTCGGCTGAAGAACCAGTTGCCGAGCACCAAGGGCCTGCTATGATCACCATCGTCGATTACGGCGCCGGCAACCTGCGCTCCGTCGAGAACACGCTGGCCAGGACTGGCGCGGCCTATCGCATCACGCGCGACCCCGCCGAGGTGCGAGCGGCGGGCAAGATCATCCTCCCCGGCGTCGGCCACTTCGGCCAGATGATGCGCGCCCTCGACGAACTGCATTTGCGCGAAGCACTCATCGAAAAGGCGCGCTCCGGCGTGCCTTTCCTCGGCATCTGCCTCGGCCTGCAAGCCATGTTTGAGACCAGCGCCGAGGCGCCCGGCGAACGCGGCCTGGCGCTTTTCCCCGGCCGCGTCGAGCGATTCCCGCTCACCGCGCGCGTGCCGCACATGGGCTGGAATGAGATCGTCCCCGTCACTCCATCGCGCCTTCTGAGCGGCCTCAGACCGCAGCCTTACGTCTACTTCGCGCACAGCTTCTACTGCCCTTTGATGAGCGCCACCTCGGCCACCTGCGACTACACGGGCATTGCTTACACCGCCGTGCTCGAGTCGTCCAACCTCTTCGGCGTCCAGTTCCATCCGGAGAAGTCGGGCCCCCTGGGACTACAAATTATCGCCAACTTCGTGAGGATCTGATCCGTGCTCGCCAAACGCATCATCCCCTGCCTTGACGTCACTGCCGGCCGCGTCGTCAAGGGCGTCAACTTCGTCGGCCTGCGCGACGCCGGCGATCCCGTCGAGCTCGCCGCGCGCTATAACGAGCAGGGCGCCGACGAGCTCGTCTTCCTCGACATCACCGCCTCCAGCGACAACCGCGACACCATGGTCGGCGTCGTGGACCGCACCGCGCGCGAGGTCTTCATCCCCCTCACCGTCGGCGGCGGCATCCGCTCCGTCGAGGACGCGCGCCGCATCATCCACTCCGGCGCCGACAAGATCAGCGTCAACACCTCGGCTGTCCATCGCCCCGAGCTGATCACCGAGCTGAGCAATGAGTTCGGCGCGCAGGCCGTGGTCCTGGCCATCGACGCGCGCCGCGCCGGCCCGAATCGCTGGAACGTCTTCACCCGCGGCGGACGCGTCGACGAAGGCATCGACGCCGTCCAGTGGGCCGCCCGCGGCGAAGCGCTCGGCGCGGGCGAAATTCTGCTGACTTCGATGAATACCGACGGCGTGCAGGACGGCTTCGACTGCGAGCTGACCCGCGCCGTCTCGCGCGCCACGCGCATCCCCATCATTGCCTCCGGCGGCGCCGGCAAGCCCGAGCATTTCATTCAGGTGCTGACCGAAGGCGAGGCCGACGCCGCCCTCGCGGCGTCCATCTTCCACTACGGCACTTACACCGTCGAGCAGTTGAAGCAGACCCTGCAGCAGGCCGGCATTCCCGTCCGGAGGATGGCGTGACCAGTGCCCCCTGCGCGCCTCGGGCAAACGCATGATCATCCCCTGCATCGACCTGATGGATGGAAAAGTCGTGCAGCTCGTCCAGGGCCGTGAAAAAGCCCTCGAAGCCGCTCCGCCCCTGGAAATGCTGGCCCGCTTCAGCGGTTTTCCTGTCATCCAGGTGATCGACCTCGACGCCGCGCTGGGCCGCGGTGAAAACAACGCCATCGTCGAACTGCTGGCTTCGCGCGCCCGCATTCGCGCCGGCGGCGGCGTCCGCACTCCCGAACGGGCGCGGGCGCTGATCGGCTGCGGCGTGGAGAAGGTCATCGTAGGCACTTCGGCTTTCACCCGCGACGGCGTGAATCACGCTCTGTTGGGCACCATCGCATCGGCTGTGGCTCCCGAAAAAGTCCAGGTCGCGCTCGACTCCAAGGCTGGGCACATTGTTGTCAAGGGCTGGACCGAATCGCTCAACCTCAGCGCCGAACACATCCTAAACGAACTCGAGCCCTATTGTTCCGGCTTCCTGTGCACCTATGTCGACAAGGAAGGCCTGCTGCAAGGCACGGACCTCGCCTGGTTCCGCCGCCTCCGCGCCGCCACTTCGAAGGAATTGACCGCCGCCGGCGGCATCACGACCATGGATGAAATCCGTGTATTGGCCGCGCTGGGCATCCACGCCGCGCTCGGCATGGCCATCTACACCGGACGCCTGGACCTGGACGCGCTGCGCGCGATGAATGCGGAATGAGACGGGCGGCTCCTACGCCGCGTACTGGTCGAGGAACCTCTTCCCCGCCTTCACGCCCTCGTGCTCGCTCAGCCGGTGCCCCGCGTACTCGATGCCCACGAATCCGCGGTACCCGGCATCCACGACGATCTTCATCATGCGCTCCATGTCGATCGTCGTCTCTTTGCCTTCGGGCGAGAAATCGTAGCACTTGAAGCTGACGCCCTTGGCATACGGCATCATCTTCCGCACCGCTTCGTACCGCTCTGCTGCCCTCGGAAAATTCCCAAAATCCGGCAGCGTGCCGAAGTTCGGCTGGTTCACTTTCTTGATCAACGCGACAATCGCGTCCGCATCCGACGCGAGCCCCCAGTCGTTCTCGACCAGCACGTTCAGCCCCGCGCCCCGGGCGTATTCCGACAGCGCCGCAAAGCTCTCGGCGCAGTAATCCAGCACCGCTTCCCGCTCCCCCGGCGTCTTCGGCGTGACATCCGAATGCATGTTCGCGCGGATCGACTGCCCGCCCAGCTCGGCGCAATAATCCACCCACTTCCTGTGATTGTCCACGGCCTTGCGCCGCACCTCCTTCGATGAGTGCCCCATCGGCCCCTCGTCGTCGCACAGGATTAGCACGCACCGCGTCCCGGTCTGCTTCATCGCCGTCTTCAGACGCGCCATGTAGCCTTGCGTCGGCGCGCCCCACAATGTGTTGGCGAACTCCAGCCCCTCGATGCCCGCCTCGCGCGCGTACCGCGGGAAATCGAGATGCGTCATCTTCAGGCCCGCGATGGCGCGGCGCACCGACGTCTCCTCGAGCGCGATGCGCAGCGGCTTGCCGCTCTCGCCCAGCGCGAATGCCGGCGCCGCCATGCTGAGCGCCCGCAACATGTCGCGCCGGTTGACCACAGGCATGCGATTATCTCCGCACCGCCATCATAACAACCCGCCGTCCGTCCGCGCGGCCAGCTCCATCGGATGCGAAATCCAGAAATCCGGTTCCAGCGCCCGCATCTTTGCCGCGTCGCCGTAACCCCACGCCACGCCGCACGTGCGCACCCCGGCCCGCCGCCCCGCCTCCATGTCCGGCGCCGCATCGCCGATCATCAGGCACTCCCCCGGCGCCACGCCGAACTTCTCCAGCGAACGCAGGATCACGTCCGGTTCCGGCTTCGACGGGAACCCGTCCGTGCCCTGCACGTGGTCGAAATACCCGGCTAAACCAAATTGCGCCAAAACGTTTCGGGAGGTCTCGCTGCCCTTCGTCGTCGCCGTCGACTTCAATCCGCCCACCCGCTCCAGCATCTCCGGCACACCCTCGTAAACCCGCGTCCCTGCATGTCCGCGCGCCAGGTACGCCGCACGGTAAGTCGCCAGCAGCTCCATCGACCGTTCCTCGCTGATGCCCGGGAAAACCTCGCTGAAAAGCTCGCGCAGGTGACGGCCGATGAAGGATCGCAGGTACCCGTCCGTCAGTCCCCTGGCGCCGGCGTTCTCCAGCGTCTGCCGCACCGCGCTGCAGATGTCCTCGGCCGAATCCAGCAGCGTTCCGTCGATGTCGAACAGGTACAGCTTGAAGTGCGGAATCTTCACGCCGGCGCGGGGCTCTCCCCTTCCATGAATCCGCGTCGCCGCCGCTGCTCCTGTTCCGGCTCGATCACCGCCTGCGTCTCGGCCGTCGCCACCGCCGAGCCCGAATCGGGGCCGTGATTCGCTGCGCGCTTTTCGATGATCGCGTGGATCTCCTCCCCGTCCATCGTCTCGCGCTCCAGCAGCGCCGCGGCGATCTTATCCAGTGCCCAGCCGTACTCCAGGATCAACCGCTCAGCCTGCTGGCAGGCGCTCTCCACCACCTCGCGCACCGCTTCGTCGATCTTGATCGCCGTCGCCTCGGAGTAGTCCCGGTGCTGCGCGATTTCGCGCCCCAGAAAAATCTGCTCGTCCTTCTTGCCGTAGCTCATCGGCCCCAGCTCGCTCATGCCGTAGTCGCACACCATCGCCCGCGCCACTTCCGTCGCCTGCTCGATGTCGTTGCGCGCTCCGGTCGAGAGCTGGTTGGTGTAGCGCAACTCGCCGATCCGTCCGCCCATCAGCACACACAGCCGCGCGTTCAACTGCTTCTCGGTCCGGTTCAGCACGTCGCCTTCCGGCAACTGCATCGTCACGCCCAGCGCCCGCCCGCGCGGAATGATGCTCACCTTGTGCAGCGGGTCGGACTCCGGCAGCAGCGCCGCCACCAGCGCGTGCCCCGCCTCGTGGAACGCCGTGATCTTCTTGTCTTCCTCGGTCAGAATCATCGACCGCCGCTCGGCCCCCATCAGCACCTTGTCCTTGGCCACCTCGAAGTCCGACATCGTGACCACTTTGCGGTTCTGCCGCGCCGCCAGCAGCGCCGATTCGTTCACCAGGTTGGCCAAATCCGCTCCCGCAAATCCCGGCGTTCCGCGCCCGATGATCGACAGGTCCACGTCGTCCGCCAACGGGATCTTCTTCGTGTGGACCTTCAGAATCTGTTCGCGCCCCCGCACGTCCGGCAGGCTCACTACCACCCGGCGGTCGAATCGCCCCGGCCTGAGCAGCGCCGGGTCCAGCACGTCCGGCCGGTTCGTCGCCGCCACCAGAATCACGCCCTCGTTCGATTCGAAACCGTCCATCTCCACCAGCAGTTGGTTCAGCGTCTGCTCGCGCTCGTCGTGCCCGCCGCCCAGTCCCGCGCCCCTATGCCGCCCCACCGCGTCAATCTCGTCGATGAATATGATGCACGGCGCGTTCTTCTTGCCCTGCTCGAACAGGTCGCGCACCCGGCTCGCGCCCACGCCCACGAACATCTCCACGAAGTCCGAGCCCGAAATCGAGAAGAACGGCACGTTTCCTTCGCCCGCAATCGCCCGCGCCAGCAGCGTCTTGCCCGTGCCCGGAGGTCCGATCAGCAGCACGCCCTTCGGTATCCGCCCGCCCAGCTTCTGGAACTTCTGCGGCTCCCTCAGAAACTCGATAATCTCCTCTAGCTCTTCCTTGGCTTCCTCCACCCCCGCCACGTCCTTGAACGTGACCTTCTTCTGCTGCGAGCTGTGCATCCGCGCCCGGCTCTTGCCAAAGCTCAGCGCCTTGTTGCCGCCGCTCTGCATCTGCCGCATCATGAAAATCCAGAACGCAATCACCAGCACGAATGGAATCGCGTTCAGCAGCAGCCCCATCCAGTTGCCGCTGCTCGATTCCTTCACATTCACATCGACGTTGTGCTCGCTCAACACGTCGTAGATACGCGGGTAATTGAGCGGTATCGTCGTGCGCAGGTCCGACTTGTCGTCCTTGAATTTCCCCGTGACGTCGTTGCCCGTCACCACCACGCTCTTCACCCGGTCCGAGTTCACCATGTCGATGAACCGGGTGAAGCTCAGGTCTTGTGTGGGACGGGCGTTGCTGGACTTCACCACCACGTACAGCAGAACACCCAGGCAGAACAACACTGCCCAGACAATCGCGGTCCTTACGTTGGCATTCATTTACTTAACTCGCGCGGTTCCAGATATTTCAATTGTATCTCTAACTGGTCAGACGCAATCTGGTGAGAATTTGATTCATTCGCTCCCCCTCGCCGCTTCCTCTTGAATCACGATCACCCGCCCGCCGCCGCTCCCCGCCGCGTATTCCGCCGCCACTCCAAATCCCCGCGCCCACACCATCTCGCCCCGCCACTCCAGCACCGGCCACGCGCTCCGCTCCCACGCCGCCACGCGTCGCTTTTGTAACAGCGACTGTAACGTCTGCGCCCGCGCGCTCCCCTTGGGCCTGTACCGATCGCCCTCCCGCCACGCCCGCAACTTGAACGGACCCGCCGCCCGCGCGCCGTCCAGCCGCTCGCATTGCCCCTGCTCGCCCGCGCTGCCCGGCTGCTCAACGCTCAATCGGATCCGCCTGCCCGTCCCCTCCAGCTCCGCCACGCCGGGCACGCTCAACTCCACCTCCGCCGGCCGCTCAAACGCCTCATCCGCTGGATAAATCAGCACTTCGCCGAACGACCGCCAGGCCCGCACTCCCGGCAGGCTCGCCTTCCCTGCCCCGGCCCGCTGCCCCACCAGCGCGAGCAGCGCTTCCAAATGCTCGCCCTCCATTCGCGGCGCCTTCCCCGCCGCTTCCGCGCACGCCTTTTTCAACACCCGAACCTGCAGCGCCGCGTGCACCCCGCCCAGCGCCTTCGTCTCCAGCACCACCCCCCGCCCCCAGCGTCTGACCGCCTCCCTCCACACCGCTTCCACCTGTTCCGCCCACCACACTTCGTCCCGCGCGAATCCCCCCGCCAGCCGCGCCAGCGCCTCTTCCACCGCCGGGTTCCACTCCCGCCGTAACAGTGGCAACAATTCGTGTCTCATCCGGTTGCGGTCGTAACTGGTGTCGGCATTCGACGCATCTTCGCGCCACTCGAGGCCCTCCGCCCGCAGCCACTCCCGCACCTGCTCGCGCGTCATCTCGATCAGCGGACGCACCACCCAGCCATCGTTCACCGGCCGGATCCCGGCCAGCGAATCCGTCCCCGCCCCTCGCAGCAGCCGCATCAGCACCGTCTCGGCCTGGTCCGACGCCGTGTGCCCTGTCGCCACCACCTCCAGCCCCTGCCGCGCCCGCACCTCGGCAAAGAACCGGTACCGCATCCGCCGCGCCGCCTGCTCCAGGTTCTCGCCTTGCGCCGCCGCCCGCACGTCCGCGCATTCCACGTGACACGCCAGCCCCATCCCCGCTGCCAGTTCCTCCACAAACCGCCGGTCCGCGTCCGATTCCTCGCCCCTCAACCCGTGATCGAAATGCAGCACCTCCAGCTCCCACCCCCGCCGCCGCCCTAGCCGCGCCAGCACGTGCAGCAGCGCCACCGAGTCCGCCCCGCCCGACACCGCCACGCCTGCCCGAATGACCCCATCGAACATCCCGTACCGGCGGATCGTCTTGAGTACCTGCTCGATCACTCGCAAACCTGGTTTCAATCCCAGTCTAGCCGAGCCTCCTGCCTCCATCCCTTGATCTTGAGGTTCTTTCGAATCGCCATGGCCCTGGACCCGGAGACTGCCTGCCCCGCTTCGACCGCTCACCCCAGCCCTGCGCACCCGCCGATTCGACATTTCGACACGACACCACACCCCCGTCGAATTGTCATACTGACTCACCCGGCTCACGATCCAATCGGAGCCGCCTTCTTCTATGTATCATTCTGATTCAACGACTCTTATATATCCTCGCTCGCCTCCCGGCCCGGCCTTTCCCGAATCACTCTGCCGTCACACGCCGTATGACGAAATGCGACACTTTGCGACATAAGTGTCGCCCTTGGCTTTGTTCCTCCAATTTTCCGAGAACACCCCTCCCACGCTCCGCCAATCGCACTCCCGCCACCCCCTGTGCTGGTCGAGTTCCTGGGAGCGCGGACGCCAAGGTATGGATTCGCACCCCTGGCGCAGGCGCCCTCGGCCGGTCACAACGGTGACCCCTCTTTCGCCTCTTCCTTGCCAACACCTTCCGTGCCTCCCCGTCATCCCTGCCCCTGATTTCGCTTGACACCGGCAGTATCGTGAATCTGGGAACGGGATCTGGCGAATCCTCGCTTCTCATCGCCGGAAAACCAAACGGCGTGCTAAAGAACGGGCTGTAGTCCGAATTTCAATGCCCCCATGCACTACGCTGGAAGGAGCACTCTTAACCCCATGCCTCCTGCCGTTTCTCCTGAACTCGCCGCCCGCGCCGCCAAAATCCGTCTGGTCCTGATGGACGTCGACGGCGTCCTCACCGACGGCCGCATCTGGTTCCTGCCAGCCCCCGGCGGCGGCATCTTCGAAACCAAGGGCTTCGACTCCCAGGACGGCATCGCCATGCACTGGCTCAAGCGCCACGGCTACTCCACCGGCATCATCAGCGGCCGCCGCGCTGAGGCCACCGCCGAGCGCGGCCGCCAGGGCAAGTTCGATTACGTCTACATGGGTGACACCGAAAAGCTGCCGATTTTCAATGAAATCCTGGCTCAATCCGGCTTCTCGCCCGATCAGGTCGCCTATCTCGGCGACGATCTCACCGATGCCATTCTCATGCGCCGCGTCGGCCTCGCCGTCGCCGTCGCCAACGCCGTGCCCGAGGTCAAGGCCCTGGCCCATTACGTCACCCGCGCCTGCGGCGGCTCCGGTGCCCTGCGCGAAGTGGCCGAGATTCTCCTCGACGCCCGCGGCCTGTGGCCCGAAATCCTAGCCCACTACCAGGCCGACTTGCCCCCCGAAGGAGCCGCGCTGTGAGCGCTCCGGACCGCATCGGCATCTTCGTCTCGGCCGCCAACCAGCCCGGCACCCTGCGCGACCTCACGGCCACCATCGCCGCCCATTCCGGCAACATCCTGTCGGTCGAGTCCTTCGAAACGCGCGACTCCGCCCTGGCCCGCACCTACTTTGAAATCGAACTCCCCGGCGACCCCGCCTCGCTCCTCGCTGACCTCAACGCCCTCGACGTCGTTCACTCCGCCACCGCCGAAAAGAGCCTGCACAAGATCTACGGCAAGCGCATCATCATCGTCGGCGGCGGCGCCCAGGTCGGCCAGGTCGCCCTCGGTGCCATCAGCGAAGCCGACCGCCACAACATCCGCGGCGAGCACATCTCCGTCGATACCATCCCTCTGGTCGGCGAGCAGACCCTGGCCGACGCCGTCCGCGCCGTCGCCCGCCTGCCCCGCGCCCGCGCCCTGGTCCTGGCCGGTTCGCTCATGGGCGGCGACATCGAGTCCGCTGTCCGTGAGGTCCGCGCCCAGGGCCTGCTGGTCATCAGTCTGAACATGGCCGGTTCCGTTCCCGACGCCGCCGATCTCGTCGTCACCGACCCCGTCCAGGCCGGCGTCATGGCCGTCATGGCCATCGCCGACACCGCCCAGTTCACCGTCGAGCGCCTCAAGCGCCGCGTCTTTTGATCAATCCGCGCTACTCGGATTCGACCACCACCAGCCGCACCGGGCCCAGCAGGCCCGAGCTCCACAGCGGCGACTTGGCGTTGTACGGCTTCACGTCCGCGAAGGTGTACTTCGTGGCCCCCGGCTGCTCATCGCCGATCATGCGATTCACCCACGAGTTGACCACCTGAACCTCGAGCTGGTTCTCGCCCTCATACAGCGCGGCCGTCAGGTCGACACGGAACGGCGCGTGCCACACCACGCCCAGCCGGTGGCCGTTCAACGTCACCGCGGCCAGGTTCTTCACGTCCCCCAGGTCGAGCCACAACCGGCCGTGCATGGCGGCCCAGCCGGCCGGCGTCTGGAACGAAACGCGGTACGTGCCTGTGCCGGAGAAGTAGCGGATGCCGGGGTCGGCACTCTCGTTCCACGGCGTGAGCTTGTCGAACTTCGCCGTGGCCGGCGCGCCACGGCCCGGCTGGAAGCTGACCTCCCAGGTAGTGTCCAGCGTGATCAGCGGGGTCTCGCGCACGCTGGGCAGCTTGCGCTCGAGGCTCTTGGTCGGCTTGCGGAAGACCACGAACACCGTCCCCCACGGCTCCAGCTTGAGCGGCACCGTGGTGCGGCCCTGCTGCATGCTGTACGCGGCCGGCTTGGTCTCGCCCGTCTCGGCGTACCACAGTTCGGGCGCGTAGCCGGAGACGCGGAAGCTGGCGTTGAGAGAGACTTCGCTCTCGGTGCGATTATCCACGAAGTACAGGTCGCCGTGGCCCAGGATGCGGTGCACAAACCGCACTTGTCCGGCCGGGACTTCGGCAGCCGATGCAGGCTGCGGGTCGAAGTCCGGCCCCACGGCCAGCTCCCGCAGCGCGGCCGCGGCGTCGGAGCCCGCGTACACCCGGCCCCGGCCCACGGTGTGGACGCCCGAACCGTCTCCGAAAAGCTGGTCGTTGAGCCGCCGGAACTCGGCCGCGTTGTCGGCCAGGCTCGGCGTTCCCACGGGCTTCGCGCCGCACACCACCCCGCCCGCGCGCACCAGCGAGTGCAGCGCCCGCAGCACCGGCAGCGACATGTGTCTGCTGTACGGATCCAGCGCCAGCACGCGGTAGCGCATGCCCGAGCGCGTGGCAATCGCGCCGCCCTCGACTCTCAGCGCGTGGATCAATCCGTCGGCGTTGAGGTAATCGAAGTTATAGCCGACGGGCACGTCCGGCCCCTTGCGGTCGAATAGCGCCGTCAGATTGGAGTCCTCGCCGTAGAAGTACAGCACGTCGGCCGCAAAGCGGCCCTGCTGCAGCATGTAGGCCGAGCGCGCCAGGTAGTCGATCCAGGGAGCCGCGAATTCGGCCCACGTCTCGTGCCGGTTGAACCACTGCCCGAACGGTCCCAGCGTCAGGCCCGGCGCCTTGTCCACCAGCGGCTGGTGCGCGGACTCGTGAATCACGAAGCGGTTGATGCCGTTGATCAGCTCCTGGTCGGCGGTCGGCTTGAGCGTCGCCGGCGACCACGCCCACGGCGCCTCGGCTGCCGTCATGGACTCCGCCGCGGCCAGATTCTGCCCATAGATGTGCGCCACCGACGCCGACTCGCGGTCGTCGGCGTTGTAGCCGAACTGCTCGTGGTTCACGCCCGGCCGTTGCGTCCACATCGCGCTCATCGGAACGTCGTCCAGCTTCTTCACTTCCATCCCGTCGCCCACGAACGCCCGCCCGCCCTCGTGCGACTCGCCGTAGTGGCCCATCGAGCGCGCCTCCACCGCCGCCTGCACCTGGCCGTAATGCTCGTCGGAGATCAGGTCGGCGATGGTCTTGCGGAAGTCCCACAGGAAGCCTTCGCTCGCCTCCGTGGAGCCGACAATGCGCCCCGTCAGCACCGGCAGCCAGGGCACGGGATTGTAGCCCCGCCGTTTGCGGAACTGGTCCAGCATGTCATCGGTCCAGTTCAGCGAGCCCGCCTCCCAACTGTCGGTGACTATGTACTGGATGCCGCGTTTGCCCATCCACTCCGCGCCCACGGCCTGCTTGTAGCTGTCCAGGTAGTTCTCCATGTAGCGGCGCACGTAGCTTCCGTTGAGCTTGTCCACCTCCAGTCCTGTTGCTTCGGCCGTGGCCGGGTGGTTGGTAATGCCCAGCAGCGAATAGCCCATCCGCAGCACCACCCAGTCGCCCGCCGGCGGGGTCCAGTCCAGCGTGCCGTCGGGACTCATTTTGGAAGTGAGATCGACCACATCGCCGCGCGCAATGATGTCGTCGGGCCCGTTTTCCGGCGTGACCACCGGGTACAGGTCGGGGACGGTTCCGAACGCCGCCTTGTCCTCGAAGCGGTTCACGCGCGCGCCGGCGATCAGCGCCAGGTCGAAGATCTCATAATGAGTGCTGCCGCCCGCCGCCCGCCCGACGGCGATGTCGGAGACGGTGCCTCGGCGCGGGACGCGCTTGAATAAGACCCGGAAGTAGCGCGCCGTGACGGGCGCGAACGAAGTGGTGTGTTCAGCCGTCTCGCCGTTGGGCAGCACGGCCACCAGGCGGAAGCTCTTGCCGTCGTCGCTCGCCTCCAGCGACTTCTCGGGATTGGAGGCTCCGTACATGGCCAGTTGCCAGTCGGCCGCCTCGTGGACGGCCAGGCTGACGGCGCGGATGGTCTGCGGCGCGGGAAACTCAAACTGAATCCACGCCGACTCGCCGGCCCCCGGCACCGGCAGCTCGACCGGCTTCCCAGTGGCGCCGGCCCTCAGCGCGGCGGCGTCCAGCGGACCGCCCGACGACGTGATCACCGCCTGCAGCGCCGCGGCCGGCAGGTCCGAGGCGCGGCGCCGGAAAGCCACCACCGCCGAGTCGGCGTAGAAATGCGGCCTCGGATGCTCTGCGCCGGCCGCCTCGTAGCGCCACTCCAGCGGCAGGTTCTGGAACGGCCCCGTGACTGCGGGCGGGCTCGCCAGCACGCCGTGGAACGGCTGGCCGCCGGCCACCGGCGTCTCGCTCCACACGTATTTCTTCATGCCCTCGGCCGGCGGAACCCATGGGCCCCCGGTCTCGCTCCAGCCGGGCGAGCTGGCGATGGCCACCTCGAGACCCAGCGAACTGGCCAGCGTGGTGGCGTACTTAAAGGCGTCCTTCCACTCCGGGGTCATGTACACCAGGCGCTTCTCCACCACCTGCGGAGTGTTCAGCGCGGCGTCGAAGATCTGCACGCCGCCCAGGCCCGTGCGATGCATCCACTCCAGGTCCAGGCGGATCCCTTCCTGCGTGATGTTGCCGTTCATCCAGTGCCACCACACGCGCGGCCTCGCCGCCGGCGGGGGCGCCTCGAATCCCGCGCGCAGCGGGTCCGCGGCGGGTTGTGCGCCGGCGCCGGGAAGCAATGTCAGTGCGCCGCACAGGGCGAGAAACAGATGCGAGGAAGACGAACGGGGAATGTGCAAGTAGTATGACCAACCTTTCAAACGAGTTCGCTTGAGAGTATATCGCTGACGGCTGGACCCGTCACCGCCGCCCGGCCAACCTCCCCGTCGGCCCTGCACTGCCCCACGCGCCGTATCTGCCGAAGCCGCCGACCGCCCTCCGCGGGCCGCCGGCGACTCGATCGAGCAAGCTCCGCGGCCGGGTTTCACGCCCCATCGAACTGCAAAGCGGGAATTGATAGAGTCAGTGCGACAGCCCACTGGAATGGAGAGACGAAATGCGAGCCAGCTTCTCATTGGTGCTTTGTCTGACGGCGGCGGCCTGGGCCGCCGGCCCCGAGCGCAGCCTGGAAGGCTTGTTCGCGCCGGGCACGGCGTCGTGCGCGCATTGCGATCTCCAGCCCGCCTCCGGCAACGCCGTGCGCGTCACCCTTTGGCGCGGCTATGAAACCACCGGCTTGGAAACGCTCCAGTTGCCCGTGCGCGACTTCAGCCCCTTCTCCTCGCTGCGCTTTGAAGTGCAGAACCCCTACCGCGAGCCGCTCTCCGTCTTCGTGCGCCTTTCCAACCAGGCCTCACATCCGCTTGTGGAAACCTACACCGGCGGCACTTTCGATGGATTCGTGATCGGTCCCGGCCGCAGCACCGTCGAGATCAGCCTCGAGAAGATGCAATCCCCGCGCCAGCACCCCATCGATGCCCGGCGCATCGCCTGGCTCGGCGTGTTCTTCCAGCCGCTGTTTCTGCGCGACGGATTGGAGCTGATGTTTCCCCAGGCGAGGACCCTGCTGATTTCCAATCCGCGTCTCAGTGCGGAGCCGGCCAAACTGCAGAAGCAGCCTTACGGAGATCTGCTGTTCCGGGAAACGGAGCCCGGCCTGCGTGCGCTGCGCGCTGAAACCGAAAAGGCCCTGGCTGACTTGGCCGCCGAAATCGAACGCGCCAGGGCGCGCGGCCTGGAGACCGCCTACGCCGAGATCTATCCGTATCTCGCCCAGGTGGCATTTCAAAAGCGGCTGGTGGCGTTCTGGCAGGATCGGACTGCCGAACAGCGCACCGTGCTGAACCTGCTGCTGGAAGGCGCGCGCGACCAGCAGCGCACCCTGGTCGCCGTCCAGCAGGGGCGCGCCGCGGCCCGCGTGGTGCCGCCGCTGCCGGATTACGGCCAGCTGGAAATCCGCGACGGGTATTTCCGTCTGGGCGCCGATCCGTCGCTGATCTTCGCCATGCTCTACAACAATCACAGCCCGCTGCAGCGTTGGTTCGCCAGCAACGAAACCGATTACGGAGCGTCGCTGGTAGCTGGCGGGGACCGCTTCAACGTCGAAAAGCAGCCCATCTGGCAGGCCTACCAGCAGTACCCCGATACGCATCGCGTGGGTTGGGATCACGCCAGCGCGTTCATCCGCGATGAAGGATCGTGGGAAGTCCTCGGGCCCCCGGTCATCATCTGCCTGGAGAGCCCGCACACCCGCGATGCCATCGCCAAAATGATCGAGCAGTACGAACGCGAGCACGCCGGCGACCGCGGCCATCTCGTCCAGAACATGGATTTTGAATACGCCTACGTGTGCTACTGCGAGCGCACCCGCCAGATGTGGGCGCGCTGGCTGGAGCGCAAATACAGCGACGTGCGCAAGGCCGACGCCATCTGGGGCGCCGGCTACGAGGGCTTCTCGAGCGTCCCCATGCCGCGTCCCGAGCAGGCCGCAAGCAATCGCGCGCTGTGGTTCGATTGGGCTAGCTTCAACCTCTACCGTTTCATCGAACAGCTCCGCTGGACCGGGGATCAGGTCCGCCGCTGGGCGCCGCGCCAGCCCCTCACGGTGGGCTCGCCGTATTACTCCTTCGATCCGGCCTTCTGGACCGGCGTGGACGAAGAGGAATTGACAGACTCCGGCCTGACCAGCGTGCTGCTGGAGGAGAATTACGCTCTGGATACTCTGATGCCCGAGTACCTGCATACCCTGGCCGGCGCTCAGCCGGTCCAGGATTTCGAATATCACGGCGTTCTGCACCAGATTTTGCCGAGCTTCCTCCACGGCGATGCCGCCATCTCGATGTGGTGGTGGAACAACGATATGCATTGGACTCCCAATGAGCCAATCAACGAATGGACCACCAGTTTCCCGCAGAGCTATACCATCCCCCTGAGTGATCTGGCCAAGGCCATGCGGGACGCGCTAGACGTGCGCCGTTTGAGCCGCGAAATCGCCGCCTTGGGCAGCGCCCCGCGTCCCGTCGCGCTGCTCTATTCGAAGTCCTCCATGCTGCAGCAGCCGCCCGACGAATCGGCGGTCATCGGGACTTTCCCTTATCTGTCCTCGCTGCGCCGCCTCTACAATGCCTCGCAGGCCGCGGGGTTGTACGTCGGCCTGACCACCGAGAAGAAGATCCTCGCCGGCGACCTCGCCCGGCGCAAGATCCTGGTGCTGCCCGGCGCGGAGTTCGTTCCGCAACCGGTGACGGATGCCATTCTTGACTGGGTGGAAGGCGGCGGCACGCTGATTGTATCTCCCGATTCGTTGTTGGCCGACGAGTACGCCCGCCCGGCCGGCACGCTCGCCCGGCTGGGGCTCCGCATGCTCCGGCGCGAGCCGGCGCCGCTCACCCATGGCGAGCAGGTCGTCACCGAATACAACCTGGCTGAATTGCCGCGCCTGCCGTTCACCGTGAGTGGATTGCGATTGGAAGCACTCGGCGCCCGGCAGGTGCTCGAGGGCCCCGCAGACCAGGTGCAGGCCCGCTTCGCGGACGGTGTCCCCGCGCTCCTGCGCCAGCAGCGCGGGCGCGGGAATCTCTATTGGCTGGCCGCGGAGCTGGACCCGGCCAGTTGGCGCCGCTTCCTCTCCATGGTGGCGCGCCAATCCGGGCTACAGCCCGAGCTGCAGCTAGCGGCGGAACCCGGCAGCACCGCCGAGCACGCCGAGTACCGCATCACCGACCTGCAGGGCCGCCGTCTGGCTTATGTCTACAACAACTCCGACCGCGACGCGCATCTGGTCCTGAAGCCGGCCTTCGCCTGTCGTGGGATGCTGGATCTTCGCCGCTCGGCGCAGATCGTGGACGGACGGCTCCTGGTCCCGGCCCGGGAGACCGCGATCGTCGAATTTCAGTAGTGGCTCTATTTGCTTCCGCCCCCGGCCGCGGCTTTGGCACCCGCCTGTGCCTTGGGCGTGAGCGACATCTCCGCCAATAGATTCGTGGCCCCATCCACTTCCGTCATGTTCCACAGCATGTAGCGCGTGTCCACATGAATCGACCGCGTCGTGATCGGATCGAACAGGAAGTTGGAAGCCACCGACTCGTACGTGCCATCGAACAGCAGGCCCACCAGCTCGCCCCGCGCGTTCAAGGTCGGGGATCCGGAATTGCCCCCGGTTGTATCCACAGTCGACAGGAAGTTGACCGGGACGTCTCCCAGTGACCGGTCGGCATACGGCGTCTTCCTGCCCGCTCGCAGCGCCCGGATGGCCTCCAGTTGAATCTCCGGCGCGTTGAAGTCGCCCTCTCCGGTGTTCTTTTGGACAATGCCCGCCAGCGTGGTCTGCGGCTTGTAATACAGCCCATCCTTCGCGTCCACGCCCTTCACCTGGCCGAAGGTCACTCGCAGCGTGCTGTTCGCGTCCGGCGCCACCAGCCCGCCCGTCTTGGCCAGCATCGCCTCCATGTAACGCGGCGCCAGGCGTTCCCGCGCCCCGGCCCGGTTCTTATTCGCCTCGCGATTGGCTTCCGCCAGTGGCTCCAGGGACGCCGCCAGGAGGATGAACGGGTCCTTGGTCGCCACCAGTTCTGCCGTGCTCTTCTCGAACAACCCGGCGCGGAATTCGCGCTCGCCCAGTCGGGTGCCCGCGAGCAAACCATCAACATACGCCCCGATCGCCTTGTCGGCCTCCGCCTTGGGCATTCCGGGCCTCAGCCCGGCAGCCTGATCCAGCGCCGCGATCCGCTGGTCGGCCGGCAGCGCGGCCACCAGTCCCAGCGCCCAACCGAGCAGTGCCCGGTCGACCGTGACATCCATCGTGCGCTGCATCCGCTCCAGGCCGTCGTGAATTCTGGGCCAGTTGCGCTCCTGGAATGCCGTCTCCCGGTCGATGTCCGCCTTCGCCCGCTCAACCGACAGCCGATACAGTGTCTCAGCCGCGCCCAGGTAGCTCGACGCCCCCGTCACGCTCATCAGCGCCGCGCTCTGCTCCCGCGTCTTCTCCCCTGCCGACTGCAACGCCCGCAGCGCCGGCAGCACGTCGCCATATTTCTTCTGTCGCTCCGGGTCGGCCGCAATCCACGCCTCCAGCTCTTTTTCGTGCTCCTGTTTCTTGGCCAGGCTCCCGCCCTTCACCAGTCCCTCGAGCATGCCCTTCTGATTGGTTAAGTTGTTGTTCAAACCCTGCACCCGCCCGGCGACCTTCAGCGCGATGGCCTTGTCTTGTTTGGATAGCCGGTCCAGGATCGCCAGTTGTTCCTGCGCCAGGCGGATCGAGCGCGGCATCGCCCACTCCGTCGTTTCCTTCACCTGCGCGTAAGTCTGATGGCGCTGCGTGCGCCCCGGGTATCCCGCCACGAACACCACATCGCCCGGCTTGATTCCTTCCGTCGCCACCTTCAGCCAGTGCTTCGGCTTGTACGGGACGTTATCCTTGGAAAATGTCGCCGGCTTCCCGTCCTTTCCCACATAGGCGCGCAGAAAACTCCAGTCTCCCGTGTGCCGCGGCCAGCGCCAGTTGTCGGTTTCGCCGCCGAATACGCCAATCCCATCCGCGGGCGCGTACACCAGCCGCACGTCCTTGATCTCCATCTGCGCGATTTCGAAGTACTTCAGCCCATCGAAAAACGATGCCACGCTGCACCGTTGCCCGCTCTTCTCACACGCCGCCACGCGCTCCTTCACTCTGCGGTCGATCACGTCGTAGCGCTCGCGGTCCGTCGCCTTGGGGTCGATATGAGCCGTGATGAAAGGCGTCACCTCGGTCACTGAAGTCGTCACGAACACGCGCGACCCCGGTCCGTTCGACAGTTCTTCTTCCCGCGTCTTGGCCAGATAGCCGTCCTTCAGCAGGTTGCGTTTCGGCGTCGAGTTGAACTGCAGTCCGCCCGCCACGCAGTGGTGGTTGGTGACGATCAGCCCGTCCGGTGAGACGAACGACGCTGTGCAGCCGCCCAGTGACACCACGGCGCCCATCGGCTGTCCGGTCAGGTCGGCGAACGCCCTCGGGTCGCCCTTGAATCCCAGCGCATTCAGCTGGGCTGAAAGCGCCGGAATCTGCTGCGGCATCCACATGCCTTCTTCGGCCCACAGCCCGGCTGCCAGCAGCATCGGGCCCATGCTTAGTACAAGAATTCTGGTGTATTTCATGCCCACTGGTCCTTCACGCGTCAACGCGGTAGATGATGACGTCGGCCGGGCCTCGCCCGGTCACGGCTGCCCCGAGCATACCACCACGCTGAAGTGGACTCTACTGGCGTGCCGCGCTGACTGCGTTACCGCGCGCCAATCCGCCCGGGATGAAAAACTGCTCCCGCAGCCTCAGTTGGATGTACAATCGTTCCTGTCCACGATCGCAAGCGGAAATTCTGGTACAGTATCGTTCATTAAGACGAAACACGCATCCCCCCTCGGCCCCAATGCGCTTCGCGAGGAGAAGAGAATGATCAGATTTCGCCGGTTAGCCCCGATCGTCGCACTGCTCGCACTCGTTTCCGCCATCGCTCTGGCTACTCCGCCTGCGGGCGCGCCCGTCGTCTCGTGCGGCATCTATAACCAGCAAACCGCCCGGCTGCGTCAGGAAAGCCAGACTGAGTTGCTGCCGGCCATCACCTTGTCCTGCACCGTTTACGATCAGTTGCCCAACACCGGCACGCCCCGGACGTCGGGCACCCTCTATGACTGGCAAGTCACCTTCCCCGCCAATGCTCCGCTGACCGTATCCCCGGCGATGATCGGCGGCGCAAGCGAACCGCAGTTGACGGTTGAGGTCGTCCCCTATGGCCTCAGCACCGACGAGGGCACCTACACGTTCTACGCCGCCAAATCCGGGATTTACGCTGCCACTGGCGCCTCCGGCGGCGCGGTGATCTTCTCTCAGGTCAATATGAATCCGGCCGGCGACCACAGCACTGCCGCCGCTCCCGACACCGTCTATATCAGCATCGAAAATCTGCGCGTCAGCGCCCTCGGCCTGGCCAGCAATCCGCCCTACTTCGGCGGTCCGCTCGTTCTCACGCTTTGGGCCTCCCCCAGCCAGACCAAGAATGCGCACAACCTGTCCAACCCCGGCAACATCTTCCTGCCGCTCCTCAATGGCGTCCAGCAGCCGACCGTCACCTTCGGCCTGGGCTATGCCGCGCCCAGCCTGCAGGTGTCCATCGTCAGCAGTCCTCCCCCGCCGCCGCCCAGCCACCCCCATAACCACGGCGGGCACACTCCTCCCCCCAGCAATTATCAGTACTTCGGCGTGGATTTCGCGGGACTTTACAGCTATGCCTTTGCGCCTCCCGTCGACGGTTGGGAATCTCCCACCAAGGACGGGGGCACCCGTCTGGCCTTCGTCTTCTCGAATGGTTCCACGGACCCCAACGACGCCTGGCCCAGCTACATAGACCTCTTCGTCCCGGCCACCATCGAGGTCCGCGACCCCGTCCTGGGCATCGTCGTCGTGGCGAACTATGTCCAGTCTCCCAACGCCGATGGCTCCGGCGGCACCGTCATGCCCATCCAGACCGGTACCTACTCTCCCAACTCCACCTTCCTGGGCGCCAACGCAGCCGTCGGCGCTTATTCCTCCCCCCAATGGGTGAACATCACCGGGACCACGCTGATTGTCTATGAGATCGCGGCCGTGCCGCCCGCTTTGGCGGCCGTCACAACCACTCTCGAAGTGGTCGTCCGGGGCGAGATTGTCGCCCCTCCGACCATTTATCCTCCGCCTGACGATCCGACCGCTCAGGTGACCATCACCATGGCCGGCTTCGCCCCCTGGACCCCTGCTCCGACGGTGCAGACCGCCCCCATCCCGCGCTTCGTCGTGCCGTCCGCGCCAATCGGAGGCCCCCTGCTCTAATGGCTGGCTGGCGTGGATGCGCCCTCCCGCGCCAGAGTTCAAGTCCTGGGTCGTGGGCCACTCGGCCCCGCTGCCCGCTTCCCGTCGCGCTTGACACCCGGCTTAGAGTAGTAGCAGTGGGGCGCTCGATGCGCCCGCGGAAGGATGGTCATGCGCCTCCTGCGCGGCGGCGTCGGCTCTTGCGCTAAATTTGGAATTGGACGATGCTCGAAAAAATGGGAAATAGCACGATGATACTATTTCTAAGTTATTAAATACAAAAAGCAAACTTGACATTTGGCTTTGTTCCTCATGATTTAGTTTCACTGCTTCAATAACCAGGATGAAAGTAGCTTCCCTAATTCCAACGAACTCCCGTCCTGGAGCCTCCAGCCCGGCCCCTGCCCGGCCCTGGATCCTGCGCTAGATGCTCCACCTCGACCTCCTCCACGCCGCTCTCGCCTTCGTCGCCGCCTTCGCCGCTGGCGCCATTAACTCCGTCGCCGGCGGCGGGACGCTGATCTCTTTTCCCACCCTCATCTGGCTGGGCCTGAACTCCGTCACCGCCAACGCCACCAACACCGTCGCCATCTGGCCCGGGTCCCTGGGCGGCATGTGGGGCTTCCGCCGCGAGCTCCGCACCGCCCGCGCGCGCATGCTCGCGCTCATCGTCCCCAGCCTCATCGGCGGCCTCACCGGCGCCTGGCTGCTGCGCTTCACCCCACCCGCCATATTCGACCGCCTGGTGCCCTTCCTGATCCTTTTCGCCACGCTCCTCTTCATGGCCCAGGAGGCAGTCCAGCGCCTGCTCAACACCGCCGCTGCCGTCCAGCACCGCTCCTGGAAATGGCTCGCCGGCGCGCTCGTCTTCCAGCTCTTCGTCGGCCTCTACGGCGGCTACTTCGGCGCCGGCATCGGCATCCTGATGCTCGCCGCCCTGGCCATCATCGGCCTGACCGACATCCATCAGATGAACGGCCTCAAGAACCTCTTCGCTCTCGCTATCAACGGCATCGCCGCCGTCTATTTCATCGTTTATGGCATGGTCTACTGGCCCTACGCCCTGCTCATGGCCGTGGGCGCCATCGCCGGCGGCATCTTCGGCTCCGGCCTGGCCCGCAAGGCCGGCCGCACCACCGTCCGCCGCATCGTCGTCGCCATCGGCTTCGGCATGGCCATCTCGCTGTTCCTCAAGCACTAGCCGCCGCCCGGCCGCGTCGCCGCGCCGCTGTTCGTCCCCAGCAGCCAGGCCCCCATCTCTGGCCCCCACCCTGTGCGCCCGGGCGTACATTGAAGGCGGGCGGGCAGTTTCCGTGCAACTCCTGGCTCGGACCGCATTGGATGCGGTCATGTTGCGCCGGTCGTCGTACGCCAATTGTGGCCGCAAGGAGGTCAACATGCGTCTCTCTCCAAAATCTCTCGCTCTGGCCTGCGGCCTGCTGTGGGGCTGTGGGCTCCTGGCCACCGGCCTGATCAACCTGGCGGTCCCCAGCTATGGGGTCGAGTTTCTGAAGACCATCAGCTCCATCTATTACGGGTTTCGCGCCTCCGGTGGTGTCCTCAATGCCCTCCTCGGCGGCATCTACGGATTCGTCGACGGAGCCGTTGCAGGCTTGCTGGTGGCTTGGCTTTACAACCTGTCCGTTTGTCCAGCCGAATCCAAGTAGTGCCGCTGCGCGCTCGGCCGCCACAGCGGAAGCACGATCATCTGGGTCTGGATCGGCAGGCCCACCCCAGGTACGACCGCCTCGTGGGCGCCTGAGCGCAACACGCCGACGCGCAAAAAAAGGCCAGCGTTCGCCGCTGGCCCTGTCAATCTGAATCTGTCGACCCGGAAGAAGTTGTTCTGGATGCTCCGCCGCGTCTACTTGCCCGCGCCCGGCGCGCGGTACTTGGTTTCGGCCGCCAGCGCCTTGTCGGCCTCTTCCACCGTCAGCAGCGGCGTCGTGTGCAGCCGCACCGCCCCGCTCCCGCCCGCCGCGGCCGCTATCGTCATCGCCGCCGCGTTGTCCGGCAGGTCGACGATCAGCACCACGTCGTCCTTCCCGAACGAGAAATGGAAGCTCTCCACCTTCCCGCCCAGCGACTTCACCGCCGCCTGCACCGCCGCCCGCCGCCCCGAAGCCGTGTCTTTCTTCAGCCCCTGCAGCCCCTCGGCAGTATAACTGCCCTGAATCAAATACTTTGGCACTCGCTACCTCCTGTCATGTGAGGGTAACCGCGAAACCATACCACGTCAAGTAGCTTTAACGAATAAACCCGCCGCACGTTCCCATGCCCCGCCGCAACCGTTCAGCAACTCGCTCCCCCGTCCCACGGCCGACGCCCCTCGACCTTTTTCATCCGTTTCTGGGACAATTGACCTACGCGCCGCTGCCGCGGACACCGGCCGCCGCCACAATGAGTGGTCTGCCCGTCTATGACGTATGACATCGAAGCCGACTGGTCGATCAACCTGCTCTGCAACTATGTCTGCGCCTACTGCGATGCCCGCGCTTCCAAAGAGCACCGCCTCGTCGGACGGATCTCCCCCGACCAGTACCTGGACTTCTTCAATTCAACCGGAAAGACATGGATGCTGCATATCACCGGCGGCGAGCCGTTCTTTTATCCCGGCTTTGTCGGCCTGTGCCGGACGCTCACCTCGCGGCATTACATCTCCCTCAATTCCAACCTCTCCTCCAATCGTGTGCGCGACTTTGCGGCCAGTATCGACGTATCCCGCGTCCAATCCGTTCACTGTGGTGTGCACGTCGCGGAACGCGATCGCCTCAAAGGCTGGCGCAATCTGCAGGCCAATCTCTCTTCCTTGCTAGAACGCGGTTTCCCGCTCTTCGCCTCGCTCGTCATGACCCCGTCTGCTTTCTCCGAATACCCGCGCGTGGCACAACCCTTTACGGCCCTCGGCGTTCCACTCATCCCCAAGGCCCTCAAAGGCCGCTACCAGGGCCGCTGGTATCCCCAGTCCTACACGCCAGCCGAGCGCGCCCAGTTCCGCGACTTCTCCCAGCAGGCCGAGCAGATCGCCCTGACCTGCCCGGGCCAGCCTTTTCGTCATCACCCCACCATCAATCCGCTCCTCGATCGCAATTTCCTCGACGGATTCCCCGACTTCACGGGCATTTCATGCTCCGCCGGCCGGCTGCTCGTCTCCATCGGTTATGACGGCAACATCTTTCGCTGCGGGGGTAAAACGCTGCTCGGCAACATCTTTGAGCGGCGGCTGGATCTGCTGGCCGCGGACCGGCCGTGCGACGACTCGTTCTGTCTCTATCACTGCCTGCGCTATTCCCGTTTCGAGCGCGACGCCCCGCCCGATTACCCGCGCTCCACTGCGCCTGGCGTCTTCCAGCAGGCGCTGATTAACATCGGCGGCCTGCGCCGCAGGATCGAGGATCGAATTGCGGAAATCGCTGATCCGCCGCACTCCTGACCCGGCCCCCGCCCCTCGCTCTTTTTCATCTGCTTCTGGGACAATGGACCTACGCGCCGCTGCCGCAGACACCGGCCGCCGCCACAATCACAGGTTTGCCCGCTTATGAACTATGACATCGAAGCTTCCTGGATGCTCAACCTGCTTTGCAACTACACCTGTGACTACTGTTCTGCCCACTCTTCCGCCGAGCACCGCCTGGTCGGTCGAATCTCCCCGGTCCAGTACCTGGATTTCTTTAACTCGACGGGGAAAACCTGGTTGCTCCATTTCACCGGCGGTGAGCCGTTGTTCTACCCCGGCTTCGTGCGCCTCTGCCAGACCCTCAGCTCCCGCCATTACATCTCCCTCAAGTCCAACCTCTCCTCTCCGCGTGTGCGCGACTTCGCGGCGGACCTCAACCCATCGCGCGTTCAGTTTGTTCACTGCGGCGTTCATCTGGAACAACGCGATCGCCGCAAAGGCTGGCCGGCTCTGCAAGCCAATCTCTCTTCCTTGCTCGAACGCGGTTTCCCCCTTTTCGCCTCGCTCGTCATGACCCCTCCCGCCTTCGCCGGCTTCCCGCGCGTGTCGGTTCTGCTGAACTCCCTCGGCGTCCCACTGATTCCAAAGGCCATCCGCGGCCCCTACGAAGGCCGCTGGTATCCCCAGGCCTACACCGAATCCGAGCGCGCCCAGTTTCGTGACTTCTCCCAGCAGGCCGAGCAAATCGCCCTGACCGGCCCGGGCCGGCCTTTTCGTCATCACCCCGCCAACGATCCCCTGCTCGACCGCGACTACCTCGACGGATTCCCTGATTTCACCGGCATTCCCTGCTCCGCCGGCCGGAACTTCGTTTTCATCGGTTATGACGGCAACATCTTCCGCTGCGGCCAGAAATCGATTCTCGGCAACCTCTTTGAGCGGCGGCTCGATCTGCTTCCCGCAGACCGGCCTTGCGATGACACCTGCTGTCCCTACTATTGCCTGCGCTATTCCCGTTTCGAGCAGCAGGCTGCGGTGAATTACCGCCGTCAGTGTGCGCCTAACGTCTTCGAGCAGGTGCAGATCCTCACCCGCCATCTGCGCCGCAAAATTGGAAATCGAATCGCGGAATTCGCCGACCCGCCGCACTCCTGACGCGGCCCCCGCCCCGCACCCGCCAGGGACCCTCCTGGAAACAACACGGGCGGGCCCTTCCGGAGCCCGCCCATGAAGACTGATCAGCGCTGCTTGTGGTTAGTTCACGCGCCTGCGCCACAGCAGCGCGGCCGCTGCCAGTCCGCCCGCCACGAGCAGGCACGCCGCCGGTTCCGGAATCGCTGTGCCATACGAAACGTCATTCAGACTGAGTCCAATCGGGTCGGGAGATGTGGCCAATACCGAGTCGAAGGGAGTCGTATCGGTGATCCCCAGGAAGTCGGGCACCGAATCCCAACCGCCTATCGTGCTGCCCAGAACTACGCTGTCGCCATTCGAGAGCCCGAAGGCCACGTCCGGCCCGAACCATGTGCCGTAATACAAAGCCAATCCGGTCACGTCTTCCGGCAACGTAATAAGAATGTTGGCCAGCCCAGTGGTCAGAACCTCGGATGACACGACCGCCGGATATCCACTCCAGTCAACACCGATATTAAAGAATGCCAGCTGTAATTGCCCCCCGCTTTGCGAGAACATAACACCGGAGTAAGTAACCGACGCATTGCCCGAACCGATCAGAGTGAAGCCCAGGCCAGACGTGCCCAGGCCCGGATCCGGAATGGTTACGTTAGTGATGCCTGCCATGGCGGCACTCCAACTGGCATAGTCGGAGTAGGTCCCAACGCTTCCGGCGCGAGACGGCGCAACGCTCAAGAGACCGAGAGCCAAAACCAGCGCCACGCGAAATACGGATCTGCGGGATAACATGACTTGACTCCTCTCCTGCAGGATCTTGGCGCCCGAATGAGCCTGCTGTCAACATTATTAATGCGTTGATTTCATATGGTTTAGAGCAGTATTCGGTCGTCCCGTTGGCCTCATCGAATCACGCCTCCGTTGCCCCATCGTAACGGGCAAACCGGGCGGCGTCGACAAAGGCCGGGCGCGGCGATGTTACCCTCGAATCAGATACCTCATGAGTTCGATACTTGGTAAGACCCGCGCTGGTCTGCGCGCTAGCCTCCTGGCCGGCGCCGAGCCCGCCTCCGACTCTCCGCCCGACCTCAAGATCCTGCGCGAAACCCTCCCCAACGGCCTCCACGTCGTCCTGGCCGAGGACCGCACCCGCCCCGTCACCAACCTCCAGGTGTGGTATCACGTCGGCTCCAAGGACGAGCGCACCGGCCGCACCGGCTTCGCCCATCTGTTCGAGCACCTCATGTTCCGCGGCTCCAAGAACGTCGGTCCCGAGGAGCACATGCGCCTGGTCCGCCAGGCCGGCGGCCAGGTCAACGCCTACACCAGCTTCGACCAGACCGTCTATTGGGAGACCTTTCCCTCCAACTACCTGGAACGCATGTTGTGGCTCGAGGCCGACCGCATGGCCTCGCTCGACGTCAGCCAGGAGAACTTCACCAAGGAACGCCAGGTGGTCGAGGAAGAGCGCCGCATGCGCTTCGAGAACCAGCCCTATGGACTGGTCTCCGAGGCCGTCCTCTCGGCAACCTATAAGGTCTATCCTTATAAACACCTGCCCATCGGCTCGGTGGAGGATCTCGAACACGCCGCGCTGCCCGACGTCCAGGACTTCCACTCCACCTTCTACGTCCCCAACAACGCGACCCTCGTTCTGGTCGGCGACTTCAGCGCCGCCGAAGCCTTCCGGCTCGCCAGCAAGCACCTCGGCCAGGTCCCGCGCGGCCGCGACATCCCGCGCGTGTCCGCCGTCGAACCGCCCCACACCGCGCCCAACGGTGGCACCGTCAAGCTGGCCAACATTCCCCTGCCCGCCGTGACGCTGTCGTGGATCCTGCCGCCGATGAGCAGTCCCGACACCTACGCCCTCGACGTCGCCGGCATCCTGCTCAGCTCCGGCCAGAGCTCGCGCATTTACCGCAAACTGGTGTACGAGGAACAGCTCGCCCAGTACGCCTTCGGCCAGGCCCAGTCGCTCGAGGGGCCGTCGTTCTTCTTCGGCGCGGCCGTCGTGAATCAGGGCAAGGACATCGAAACGCTCTCCGCCGGCCTCCAGAGCGTCATCCAGGAACTCGGGAACACGCCGCCCGGCGCCGATGAGCTGACCAAGGCCAAAAACCAGATCATCGCCGGCTTCATCACCGGCCGCGAGGGCGTCCAATCCAAGGCCGATGCGCTCGGCCGCTGCGCCGTCCTGCTCGGCGACCCCGCGCGCTACAACACCGAACTCGAAAGCTACCGCCACGTCTCGGCCGAGGACGTCCGCCGCGTCACCGCTCAATATCTCGCCCCACACAGCGTAACCCGGCTCGTCTTCCCCGCCTCCGCCCAGCCTTCCGGCTCCGCGGAGAAGGTACCCGACGGCGCTGCGCCCGAGGGTGGAAAATGACCCGGCGCCAGCTCCTGGCCACCGGCGCCGCAACCGCCCTGGCCCGCGGCCAGACCCCAAACCAAACCGCGAATTCCGAAACTCCAGCCTCCATGAGCCCCCCGCAGAAACCCAGCAAGATGCCCCCACCGCCCCCCTCCGCGCCCCGTCCCTACGCCTTTCCCAAGCCCGTGCGCCGGCAACTGCCCAACGGCCTCACCGTGTATGTGATTGAGGATCATCGCCTGCCGGTGGTGACCTACGCCCTGCAGATCCTGGCCGGCAACTGCGACGTCGCGCCCGCCAGCTCCGGCCTGCCCAGCCTCGTCGCCGGACTGTTGCGCGAAGGCGCCGGCGCCCGCACCTCGCCCGAAATCTCGGCGCTCATCGACGGCTGCGGCGGCAGCATGGGCGCCAGCGCCACCGACGACGCCACCACCGCCGGCGGCACGTTCATGAAAGGCTACTCGACACTGGGACTGGAGCTGCTGGCCGACATCGTCCTGCGCCCGCGCTTCGCCCCGGATGAGATCGCCCGCCGCACCCAGCAGATCCTCTCCGGGCTGGCGGTCAACCTCGACGACCCCTCCTACCTCATCGCGCTGGTCGCCTCGCGCGTGGTCCTCGGCCAGCACCCCTACGCTTATCCCGGCGACGGCACACCCGCCACCATCAGCGCGCTGCGCCGCGATGACCTGGTCGCATTCTGGCAACGCACCTATGTGCCCCATCGGTCCTGGTTCGCCGTCTCCGGCGATGTAACGCCCGAGGAGGGTTTCCGCCTGGCCGAACAGGCCTTGGGCGCATGGAAGGACGATGCCGCGCCGCCGCCCGCCGCATTGCCGCCGCCCCCACCGCGCGCCGCGCGCGTGGTCATCGTCGATATGCCTCAGGCCGTGCAGACCCAGCTCTACATCGGCCACACCGGCATCCCTCGCAACCATCCCGATTTCGTGGCCCTGAATGTCGCCAACCAGATCTTTGGCGGCAGCTTCAACTCCCGCCTGAACATGAAGATCCGCGCCCAGGAAGGGCTCACCTACGATGCCAGCTCGAGCTTCGATTGTGAGCGCCAGGCGGGCGTCTTCGCGGTCAGCACCTTCACCCGCACCGAAAAAACCGCCGCCGCCGTGCGCATGATCGTCGACCTGCTCCAGCAATTCCACCTGAACCCCGCCGAACAGACCGAGTTCGACGAGGCCAAAGCCTTTCTTTCCGGCAGCTTCGCCCTGGCCACCGAGACCTCCGGGCAGGTCGCAGACCGGGTCCTTACGGCTGCTCTTTACGGCTTGGGCGACGATTACTGGTCCGGCTACCGCGAGCGCCTCGATGCCCTGACCATCGGCCAGGTCCGGGATGCCGTGCGACGCTTGATCGATCCCGCCAGGCTGTCCATCGTGGCCGTCGGCAACGCCCAGGCATTCTCCAAGGATCTGGAGGCCTACGGCCCGGCAACCGTGATCCCGCAGCCGCAACTGGACCTGATTGCGGCCGATCTTCGCGCCACCAAACCAGCCGCAAAATGACCGCAAAATCATCGCGCCCATGGCCGAGCGAGTGGGCTGCTTGCAGAAAAGCTCCACAAATTGGTGAATCTGTGATGAACCGGCCCTCCCGTGCAGCCTATCTTTTGGTTTTTTGTAATTCCTGACCTTCAGATCCAGATAATTTAATCCAAATCTCTGATACGATGAGGGCGTAAGGCGAGGCGGGTCAAGCGAACGCGCCGCCTCATGAGCCTGCTTGAGGGCTTCGCAGCGGATTCCTCCTCCGAATCCTCCTCCAATCCCCGCTGCGAAGCCTTTTCTTTTTCACGCTCCCGACCGAACCAATGGCGCGCTGCTTTCGTCTCTTAGAATGAGCTTCGAATGCCCCGCCAGGGGCCGAAGCGCCAGGGGAGGTCGCCGTGCACGTCTTCTGCGTCTCAGGGTTCTGTCCAGGATTCCTCTTCTTTCACGGGTTGTTCGGGCTGCTGATCTTCGCCCTGCTGCTGGGCCTGATCTTCCGCCACCTGTTCAGCGATCACGGCTCGGGCGGCTATCACGGCCCGCCAAGCCCCGGCCCAGGCCCGGGCCCAGGCGCGGCTGGAACGGGCGGATTCTGCGCCCATTGCGGTGCGCAATTCCGCGACGCGACGGCCTTTTGCCCACACTGCGGCGCCCGGCGCGGATAGCGCGAATCAACCGCCGAAGGCGTCTATGAGGCGCGGGGCGGCGCCACGGGCCTCAGATGGCCGCGTCCCAGATCACTTCGACCTCATCTTTCGACGCCAGGACCTTGCCTGTCGCCAGCGTCTTGCTGCCATTGGTCGTATTGACCGTATAGGCTTTCGAGAGATCGATGGTGTGGTCTTTCGTGCCGGCGGTGATATTGGTGAACGTCACGCTGCCGAAATTGGGCACCTCGGTGTTGATCGCCTCGATGATCCACTCCACGGTCGAGCCGTCATAAGGGGTGGTTCCACTGGGATCGCTCACGCCGACGCTGATGGCGATGCCGGTGCGATGGTTCATCATGCTGACGTAACCGTGAGTCGTTTCCGGCGCGCACACCAGGACGCTCACGGTATCGCCGGCCTGGATGGCGAGGTTATTGACCACGTATCCGGCGGGAAACCACTCCGTCCAGGCCCAGTAATTGACGCTGGAGCCGCTCATGGTCGCGGCCGTCCCGGCCTGTAACAACTGGCCGGTATTGACGCCGCCCAGCCCCACCCAGAAGCCCACGGTTTGCGAGCCCGGCTCGCTGGGCTTGGGTGTGATCTTGGGGACCACCCACTCGGCGAAGACCGTGTTGGCGGGCTCGGGCGGGGAGAAGCCGAGCGCAGAGACCTGGACGATGGCGCCGCCCCAATCGCCCACCAGCCCGAAGGGCTTTTTCTGCCAGGCAGAGTGTGGGAGGGTGCGCCAAACCTTGTCTTCCACGAGTTCGGCCGTTACCAGCGTATGGGGGACGGTGAAGAACCGGTCCCACAGCGCCCGCAGTTGGGGCTCCTTCACCGGGTCGGGACGGCGCGGATAGCCATAGCGCGCCAGGTCGGCGTCGGAAGCAGTCACCGGGTTGAAGCCCTTGGGCGGGGCTGGAAAAGTGGTTATTTTCATGGTCATTCCTCCGTTTTTTGGACAAATTCAGCTCAATTTTTCTTGGCCTATCGGCCAGAAAGCGCGATTTTTGCCTACTTTATCGCGAGGTACAGTATACACCGGGTGGCCGCTTTTTAACCCGGCGCGTCGCATTTTTCCGGTAATTCGCACAAATTCGGCATCATTATTTGATGCCGCGCTGAGGAATGGCTCCGCCCTATCCGGCGGCGTTGGTCAGAGCAGCCGCAGCAGTTCGGTCTGGATTTCGCCGGTGACATCGGCCGAGGATTCGGCACGGTAGACGTCGACCTCGCTGCGGATGCCGAAGTCGGGCAGGTAGACGCCGGGCTCGACCGAAAAGCAGGTGCCGGGCACGATGCGGCGCTGGTCGTGCGTCTCGTAATTGTCCATGTTGGCGCCGGTGCCATGCACCTCGGTGCCGATGGAGTGCCCGGTGCGGTGGAAGAAGAACTCGTCGAAGCCGCGCTCCCGCAGGTATTCGCGGCAGGCGTCGTCCACCTGGAATCCGGCCAGCGGGACGCCGTCCGCGGCGGCGTTGGTCACGCAACGCACGGCCGCATCGCGCGCTCCGGCGACGGACTCGAAGACGTTGACCATCTCCTCGGGCGGGGTCGCGCCGCAATACGCCGTCCAGGTGATGTCGTAGTACACCGCGTCGGGCTGGTCGAGCTTGGCCCACAGGTCGATTAGCAGCAGGTCGCCGGAATGGATCTCGGCGTGGCACTCGCGCTCGGGCTCGTAATGCGGATTGGAGGCGTTGGCGTTGACGGCCACGATCGGCCCGTGGTCGGCGATCAGGCCGGCCTGCGCGAAACGCTCGCGGATAAACTGCTGGACGTCGTATTCCGTGATCCGCGCGCCGGCCCGCAAGGCCTCGGCGACGCGCGCGAAAGCCGCGCCGCGGATCTGGTCCACCAGCGCCGCCGCCCTCTTGTGGGATTCGTACTGCGGCGGCGTCCACACTGCCTCGAAGAGCTGAATCAGGTTGGCCGAGGTGACCACCTCGACGCCGCAGGCGCGAACCAGCTCCACGGTGCCGGCGTCCACCAGCGAAACATACGGCACGCCGCAGCGCGGCGAATACTGCATCGCCACCCGCCGGCAGTCCTCGACCAGCAGCGCCAATTGCCGTTCCTGGTCCCGCCAGCCGGAGTACAGCGTGGCCTCGCCGGGGAGCGGGTCCAGAACGTGGGACTCGATGCGGTGCAGCAGCTTCCGGGGCGCCCCGCTGGCCGGCACAAGGTAGTACCACCGCCGCGTCACCGATTGCGCCGGCTCGAAATGCAGGACGCGGTAGGAGAGCGGATCGCGGCGGTGATGATCAAAAAACAGCCAGCCGCCTAGACCCTCGGCGCGCAAGGCGGCCTGAATCTCCTCTATCGGGGCCATGGAACTACTGTACTATGCCAGATGGTACTTCGGCGCAAGTACTTCCGGGATTCCCCCGGCAGGAACCGGCACTGCCGATTTCGGCAACTCATCAGCCGCTGACGAGCGCCAACCGTCATTATTTGACAGTCTCAGCGGCGCCGCTCAGCGTCGAGGGCCCGCTCCCCTGCTTGCTGCGGGCGGATTAGCGGTAGCCGGAGCTGGAGCCGGCCGAGACCATGGCCGCGGTCAGATCACTTCGGCGCAATTCCCGCGACTTTCTCGGCCAGAAGCCTTGTCTGCAGGCGGAAGTTGCTCTTCTCGTTCAGCAGTTTCCCGCTCGCGTAGGTCTCCCACAGTTCGGAGCGGCACTCCGGCAGAGCCGCGTAAACGGCAAGACCGACCTTCTTGCCGAGCTCCGCCGGTGAAATCTCAGGACGTTTGGGAGTCTGATTGATAATCAGGTGGATGCGGTTCCGATCCAGCCCGGCTTCCGTCAGCAGCGACACCAGCCGCGCGATCTCGTACAGCACGACCACATCCAGGGCCACGACCAGGAACAGCTCGCTCAGATCCGGGACCAGGCTGAAAACAAAGGGATTCAAGCGCCCAAGATCCAAGACGATCCATTGATACACGGATCGTGAGAACTCGAACACCGGTCGCACTTTATCGACACTCGCCAGCCGCTCCCGATGCGAAGACTCCTCTGACAGGAGAATATCCAGACCTTCGGGGCCCTTGGTAACCATCTTTCTCCAGTAATGCTCGTCCAGCCGTTCGAGGTTGCTGGCGACCTCCTGGAGGCTGTGTTCCGATGCCGCTTTCATGAGGAATGCGACGGAGCCTCCGGCAACGTCCAGGTCCACTAACAGAACGCGGCTGCCAGTCCGCTGCTTCAAGTCGAGGCTGAAGTGGCACGCCACCGTCGTCGTCCCCACCCCTCCTTTGACTCCCAGAAACCCGACCATCTTGCCCACCGCCGCTTCCGACTCGGACCGCAGACCAGCCACCTGATGCCCTTGCCTCAATATGGCGTAGTTCAAAATGCGCGCCAGCGCATCGGCGTTTAGCGTGCCTTTGACAAGGTAGTCCTGCGCTCCTAGCCGGACTGCCTGCTTGGCGATATCCTGGTTGGCGAAACCGGTCATTATCACTACCGGGACGTTCGGCGCAATGCCGCGGATGGCAGTCAGCCCCCCCAGCCCCTGGCTGTCGGGAAGCGATAGGTCCAGCAGAACAATGTCGATTTCGCCGAGCGCGATCCGCGACTTGCCCGACTGCAGGTCCTGCACCCACTCCACGCTGAACCGCGCGCCCAGACTCTCGGCCAGCATCACCCGCACCAATCCGGCATCTCCGGCATTATCTTCAATCAGAAGCACATGCACCGGTTTCTCGCGCAACTTCGTGTCGCTTGACATACCTCGGTTTCCCTTCCATCCAAAATCAAATCTCGACGCCCGCCAGCCGGCGCATCTTGCGCCTGCAGCGTGCCCCGTCAGCCGGTTCCTTACTTCGCCGGACGCACGTCATTCCTCCCGCGGCGGAAGGACCACCACCGCCAGCCAGAAATTCTTGATCGACTGCACGACGTCAATGAACTGGTCCAGATCCACCGGTTTCACGATATAGCAGTTGGCGTGCAATTCATAGGTGCGCAGAATATCCTGTTCGGCGCGCGATGTAGTCAGCACCACCACGGGAATCTGCTGCAGGCTGGGATCCGCCTTGATCTCCGCCAGGAGCTCCAGCCCGCTCTTCCGTGGCAGATTCAGATCGAGCAGAATCAGGTCGGGACGCGCCGCGTTGGCGTACTTACCTTGCCGCCGCAGGAGCGCGATGGCTTCTTCGCCGTCGTGCACCACGGTCAGGTTGTTGATCACCCGCCCCTCTTTCAATGCCTCCATGGTCAGGCGCACATCGCCGGGGCTGTCCTCCACCAACAGAAGCTCAACGGGTCTGGTATGTATTTCACTCATCATGAGCCCTCAACCGGAATTGTGAAATGAAAAGTCGATCCTGCGCCTGGTTCGGACGTCACCCACAGGTCGCCGCCGTGACGCTCCGCGATCTTCTTGCAGATCGCCAGGCCGATCCCCGTGCCCGGGTATTGCGCTGCCGTGTGCAGCCGCTGGAAGATCGCGAAGATGCGCTCCAGGTATTGCGGCTCGATTCCGATGCCGTTGTCCCGGACGGAAAACACCCAATCCTTGGCCCGCTTTTCCGCCGACACATGAACCCGCGGCGGTTCCTTGCGCCGGAACTTGATCGCATTCCCAATCAGGTTCTGAAATAGCTGCGTCAGTTGCGCCGAGTCCGCGTTCACCACCGGCAGAGGATCGAATGTCACCTCCGCCTGGCTCTCTTCGATTGCCACCTTCAGGTTCGCAAGCGCCAGCTTCAAGGCCCCATCCGCCGCCACCGGTTGGAACCCGTGGCCCTTTGTAGTGACCCTCGAGAATGCCAGCAGGTCGTTGATCATCTGCTGCATTCTCTTCGCCCCGTCCACCGCGAAAGCGATGAACTCGTCCGCATCCGCATCCAGCTTTCCCGAGTACCGGCGCGCCAGAAGCTGCACGTAACTGGAGACCATCCGCAACGGCTCCTGGAGATCGTGCGAAGCGACATAGGCGAACTGCACCAGCTCCGTGTTGGACCGCGCCAGCTCCGCCGTCCGTTTTTGCACGGCCTCTTCCAACTCGCGGTTTCTGCCTTGCAGCACCCGCTGCCTCCAGAAAACCAGGCCCCACACTCCGGTGGCGGCAAGCAGCATGGACGCCGTCCGAGACCACCATGTCTCCCACCACTTCGGCACGATCTGGAAATCGGCCACGGCCACTTTCGCGGAGACCGGCCCGTCGCGAACCTGCGACTGGATCTCCAGCCGATGCCCGCCCGGGGCGATCCCGGCAAAGGTGAGCGTCCGCTCCGGAGTGCCGGTCCAGGCTCCGGAGTCCAGCCGGTAGGCAAAGCGCGCCAGTTGCTCGTTCTTGTAGCTGAGGGTGGAGAACTCGGCCCTGACAACCCGCGACCGCTGGTCGATCTCCAGCCGCGAAATCACCGGATCGGCAAGTGGCCGCCCCAACATGCCGCCGCCGCCAGGCCGGTAGTGCGACAATCCGCCGCTGGTGCCGATCCATACGCTCCCGTCCGCATCAGCCCAGAAGGCCTCCCCATCAGTGTCGTTCGAGATCAAGCCGTCCTCGGTGGACATCTGCGTCCAGGTTTTGGCGCGTAAGACGGCGACGCCGTTGGCGCCCCCCCGCCAGAAATTGCCGAACGCGTCGAAGCCGTGGAAGGCGGTCACCTCATTCGATTCGCGGTCCGCCGGCACCACCAGCTCTGCGCGCACAATACGGTCGCCGGACAGTTGTAGCCGTTCGACTCCGGCGTCCGACCGATGGCGCACCCACAAACTGCCATCCGTCGCCAGGATTGGAACATAGGCATCCTCGCTCAGCAAGCCTTCGGGTTTTCCGTAGCGCCGCCACACGCCCTCCTTCATACGCCACAGCCCGTAGGGGCTGGTGACCCACATCGCCCCTTCGGAATCCATGGCCAGGTACCAGGCCCGGCGCTGCAGCGGTTCAGGCTGATTGATGCGGATGAAGTGATCGGAAACGGCCGGCCGGCTGTTGAGGAACACGCCGCAAGCGGTCGCCAGCCAGACGCGGTCCAGGCGGTCGACGAAGATAGCGCCCAGCGTGTCACAGTCCAGATCCTGCCGGCTCACCACATGGATTCTCCCCTTTGCCGGTTCGAGGCGCGCCAATCCGCCAGGCCGGCTGACGGCCCAGATGGAGCCGTCGGAGGTCTCCCCCAGCCAGCGGGCGTTGTCTCCCCCTAAGCCGTCTTTCCTGGTCCAGGTCCGAAAATGTTGCCCCTCCAGCCGTGCCAGCCCCTGGGCAGTTCCCACCCACAAGGCTCCTTTCCGGTCCCGTAGGATGCCCCAGATCACATCCGACGGCAGGCCTTGGGCCTCGGTCCAGGATTCCCACTCGCCCCGGCCCAGCAATCGGGCCAACCCCACGCCGATCAGACCAATCCACAGGTTGCCCTCGCGATCCTCCAGCGCGGCGCTGGTCATGGCTTTGTTCAATCCCCGCGTTCGGTCCACCACGGTCCACCCTGAGGCGCTCCGGATCGCCAGTCCCTGGTCGGTGGGGACTATCACCGATCCATCCCTGGCGATGGTGATCGCGCCCCAGAACATGCTGGTTCCAATGTCCGGTTTTTCCTGGATCAGGTGATCCTGGCCTGGCGGCTTGCGATACAGCCGGCTGGGGCTGCGAACCCACACCGAGCCGTCCGGCGACATGCCGATCGCGTCCCACGGCTCTTCCGGCAAGCCCTCCGCCGGCCCGAACATTGTGACGCGCCCGTTCTCTTCGACGCACAGATTGTGTTCGCAGCCGAACCACAGTTGCGCGCCCTGCCGCAGAATTCCATTCATCCGCTTGCCTTGCAAATCGGCGGCAAGGTGATACGGGCGCATGACAAAGGAACCGCCGCCGGCGGGCATGACTTCTTGCAGGCCCGCCGTGGTCGAGACGATCACATGGCCCTGTACGTCTTCGGCAATGCGTTGTGCGCCCTGGAGGTGGCCGTTCGAGATCGGTACGGGGTGGAAAAGCTGCCCGTCGAATCGGAAAATCTGGGCGCAGGCGTTCGTCCACAGGGCGCCATCGGAGGCCACGTACAGCGTGTGAATCTCATGGCCGCACGGCAGCCTCTCGGCCGGCCCCATCACGTGAAAGCGGGTTCCATCATAGCGGTACAAGCCGCCTTCGGTGCCCGCCCAGATATAGCCGTCGCGGTCCTGAGCCAGGGACAGGACCGTCAGATTCCGAAGCCCTTCCTCCGCCCCGTATTGGCGGAAAGCGTACTGCTGGGCGACAACCGTGCCGGTTAACGCCACACTGAGCGCAGCACACGCCCCGAGGTTACGCCACCGATACATCACTGGCTCCCACCCAGCGTATCAGTGGCACTGCGAAGACTTGGCGACAGCCGCGCTGGAGCTCCAATCGTCCTTGGATGCGGCCCCGGTTCGATACAGCGCCGAATGCGTGGCCGGCAGTGCGATGGAAAAAGGTCCCGGAATCGCTCCTGACTGTCGATGAACTGGCGCAAGGTCCGGTTCAGCTCAAAAGCGTCGAGCTGCTCTCCCGCCGCAAGGGGCAGGCCGCCAAAACGCGAGCAGTCGCTTCCCTTCTCGGCCGCCGAACGCTGCGCCTGTTCCTCAGCAGGGTCTTGGGGGCCGGTTTGTGCCATTGGTATTCCTTGTCAAACCCAGGAGTCCGGGGCTGTCTGGAATCAATAAGGGCACGGGAACCAACCCTCCTTCAGGCCGGTCAGCAGGTCCTCGCGTCCGGTATTCTGGACGCAAGGACCGATCTTGTTGCGCTAGCGGACGTAGTCCACCAACCGGAAGTGTTCGTGAGCGGAGGAAGAACAAGGGCGTCTCTCCGTGCACTACGAATATTTCACAGGAGAGGTCAGATTACAAGAGAAACCTATGAGAATGACGCACTTACTGCGTCCTGACGACTCGCGGATCGCAGCCGCGGTGATCAAAAAACAGGCCGCCGCCCCCAGACCCTCTGCAGGTGCGGCGGGATGGCGCTCACCCCCCCGCCAGGCGCCCGCGATGCCGCCTGATGAATCATGACGGGAGCGCGGGCGCCGGACGGAAGCCGTTCTCGCGGGCGGAATTAGTGGTCGCCGGAGCTGTAGCCGACCGAGACCATGGCCGCCGGCGCCAGGTTGCTGCTGAACTGGTTGTCCAGCCCCGGGGCGTAGTGCAGGTCGATCTGCGGCAGGATGAAAATGTGGTTGGTCACGAACAGCATGACGCCCGCTCCGACGTGCACGTCGAAATGGCTCTCGGAGGCCACGGGCGAGCTGCTGGTGGAGCAGATCGAGGTGCCCACGCAACCCGATTGAGTGTAGGAGAAGCCCGTCTTGGCGGCGCCGATGCCGCCTTCAATATGCAGCACCGCGCGCTTGGTCCGCAGCGGCGCCCAAATGCCGTTGAAGTCATAGAAGGTCTGCCGGAATTGGAACGGGCCGTAGTCATTCTTCTTGGGCATCAGGTCGATGTCCGCGCCGAAGCCAAACTGCTTCTTGAACATGACGTCGCCGCCGATTCCCATGAACACGCTGTTCAGGGCGGGAGTCGTCTCGCAGTAGGTGTCGCCGCTGCCGGGCGTGCAGGCGCCGAATGCATTGGTGGGGGAATTGGCGTTGTCGATGCCCTGGTTGTTCGTTTTGTCCCACGCGTAGCCGACACCGACGTGGACATCGACCGAATACTGCGCGCTGGCCACGGAGGCAAAGAAAAACAGCGCCACAAGGGGGGAAAGGCAGAAAATCCGTTTCATCATCAGTGAATCTCCTCAACCTGGTTATTTGACGATCCGCAAGGCGCGCCCAGTGCCGCCGGGACCGTACCCGAACACGGGACCACGCACTGCGCCGGAGAGCGGCGTTGCCGCGACATCCCATGCCTTTGCAACACTTAAGATGCCGCCCGCGAGCCCCAGGTTTCATGGCCACCCAGCGGCACGACAGAAAAACAAGCCATTGCGCACCCCGCACCGAAGTGCTAGAGCCCCGGCCCGCAGTACAAAGCCCACGCGCCGCGGCGAGTGTTCCAGCCCCGGGTTGCTAAACTCAAGCCATGCACGCGAGCCAGCCCAGCCGGACCGCGCTCGCAGCCGCCCGACACCGCGCCGCGCACCAGATCCTGGAACAAGGCCGGATCTTCAGCGATCCGCTGGCGCTGCGCATCCTGGGTGAAGATGCCCAGGCGCTCGCTCGCCAGGCCCGCCAGCGGCCATGGCGCCGCGCCATGCGGATTTTCATCGCGCTGCGGACGCGCTTCGCCCAGGATGCCTTGGCCGCCGCCGTGGAGCGTGGCGTGCGCCAGGCAGTGGTGCTGGGCGCGGGCCTGGACACCTATGCTTACCGCAGCCCATACGGTGACCGGCTGCGCATCTTTGAGGTGGATCATCCGGCCACCCAAGCCTGGAAACTGGAGCGGCTCGCCGGCGCGGCCATCCCCATCCCCAGCGCGCTCACCTTCGCGCCCGTCGATTTCGAACGCGCGACCCTGGCGCAAGGCCTGGCGGCCGCCGGCTTCGATCCGGCCCAGCGGACTTTTTTCATCTGGCTGGGTGTAGTCCCGTATTTGAGCCGGCAGGCCGTCTGGTCGACCCTGGGCTTCATCGCCAGCTTGCCCAATGGCGCCCACGTGGTCTTCGATTACAGCGATCCTCCGCATACGCTGGCGGACCAGGATCGAGTGATGTTCGACCTGCGTGCGGCGCGGGTGGAATCGGTTGGAGAAGCCTGGTTGAGCTATTTTGAGAGCGGCCCGCTCCGCGCCGGGCTCGCCGCCCTGGGATTCGCCGAAATCGAAGACCTGGGACCGCGCGAGATCGCCGCGCGGTACTTTCCCGATCGGGCCCGCGCTGCGCGTGAGCGCGGCGGGCATATCGTCCACGCGGCGACGGTCCTGAGTCCCGCTTAAGGAAGTGCGCCGCCCGGGCCGGCATCAGCGCCTTCGGGCAACACGCTGTCGCAGCTGCGTTGGGGTCGGCGGCCGCGGCTGCAATAGCGTGCTAAGCTGGTGATTTCCCATGCAGTTAGAGTCAAATCAGTTGGCCAAAGTGTACGAGCCACAGCGCTTTGAGCAACACTGGGCCGAGTGGTGGATCGAGCGCGGTTTCTTCATCGCTCCGGCGCGGCCCACCGCGGCCGGGCAAGAGGTCTTCTCGCTGGTCATCCCGCCGCCCAACGTCACCGGCATGCTGCACATCGGCCACATGCTGGAGCACACCGAGATCGACGTCACCACGCGCTGGCATCGCATGAGAGGCCACCTGACGCTGTGGCTCCCCGGCACCGACCACGCCGGCATCGCCACGCAAATGGTGGTGGAGCGCAGCCTGTTGGAGAACGAGAACCTCACGCGGGCCGCGCTGGGGCGCGAAGAGTTCCTGCGGCGCGTGTGGCAGTGGAAGGAGCAGTACGGCCAGACGATCCTCAAGCAGATGCAGCGCATCGGCGATTCGTGCGACTGGTCGCGCAACCGCTTCACGATGGACCAGGGGCTGTCGCGGGCGGTGCGCGAAACCTTCGTGCGGCTGTATGAGAAGGGACTGATCTACCGCGGCGCGTATATGGTGAACTGGTGCCCGCGCTGCCACACGGCGCTCTCGGACCTGGAGGTGGTGCACGAGGAAGCGCCGGGCAAGCTGTGGCACATCCGCTACCCCGTGCTGGGCCTCGAAGGGCGCTCCGTGGTAGTTGCCACAACCCGTCCCGAGACGATGCTCGGCGACACCGCCGTGGCCGTCAACCCCGACGACGAGCGCTACGCCGACCTGCACGGCCGCACGGTGCTGCTGCCGCTCATGGACCGCGAGATCCCGGTGATTTGCGACACGCTGGCCGATCCGCAGTTCGGCACGGGCGTCGTGAAAGTGACTCCCGCGCACGATCCCAATGACTTCGAGGCGGGCCGGCGCCACAACCTGCCGCACGTGGTAGTCATCGACAAAGACGGCTGCATGACGGCCGCGACAGGCCCGTTCGCGGGGCTGGACCGTTACGAGGCGCGCAAGGCCGTGCTGGCGCACCTGGAGGCCGAGGGAGGGGTGGTCAAGACCGAAGACTACACGGTGAGCCTGGGCAAGTGCCAGCGCTGCGGCACGGTGGTTGAGCCGCTGGTATCGACGCAGTGGTTCTGCTCCATGAAGCCGCTCGCCGCTCCGGCCATCAAAGCCGTCGAGGACGGCCGCATCGTCTTCGTCCCGGAAAACTGGTCGAAGACCTACTTCGAGTGGATGTACAACATCCGCGACTGGTGCATCTCGCGGCAACTGTGGTGGGGCCACCGCATCCCCGCCTGGCATTGCCCCCAGTGCGGCGGCGTGACGGTGGCGCGCGAAGCGCCGCAGGCCTGCGCGAAGTGCGGCTCGAACAACATCGAGCAGGACCCCGACGTGCTCGACACGTGGTTCAGCTCCGGGCTGTGGCCCTTCTCCACGCTGGGCTGGCCCGACCACACCGACGACCTGAAGACCTACTACCCGACGACGCTGCTCATCACCGGCTTCGACATCCTGTTTTTCTGGGTGGCGCGAATGATCATGCTGGGCCTCGAGTGCATGGGCGACGTGCCCTTCCGCACGGTCTACATCCACGGCCTGGTGCGCGACGCCGAGCGCCAGAAGATGTCCAAGACCAAGGGCAACGTGGTGGACCCGCTGGTGGTGACCGAGCAGTACGGCACTGATGCCGTCCGCTTCGCTTTGCTGCGCGGCGCCGCGCCCGGTACCGATATTGTCTTCAGCGAGGAGCGCCTCACCAGCTCGCGCGCCTTCGCCAACAAGATCTGGAACGCGGCGCGGTTTATCTTCCTGCATATGGGAAAGCTGGGCGTCGAGCACCTGGAGCTGACCGAATGCTCGAAAAGCGTGCCGGAACCACTTCGGGGGTTCGGCGACGCGCCGATCGAAGACAAATGGATCTTCCATCGGCTGAGCGAAGTCGCTGAGAAAATCGACCAAGCTCAACGTACCTACCGTTATCACGATGTCGCTGACTTACTGTACGGCTTCTTCTGGGACGAATTCTGTGACTGGTACGTGGAGATCAAGAAGCTGCGAATCCAATCGGAGCCTGAGGTTCCCGAACATCTCGTCAATTTGCTTATGGCGTTCGAGGTGGCGTTGCGGATGCTGCACCCGGTGATGCCGTTCCTGAGTGAGGAGCTGTGGCAGCGGCTGGTAAAGCGGGATCAGAGAATCCCCGAGTCCCTCGCGATTGCGCCGTTCCCGGAGCCTAACCCGCTCGCTGAGAATAGAGATGCAGTCGGGAAGATGGCCTTACTCCAGGAAATGGTTAAGTCCGCGCGTTCGCTGCGCGCCGACCAGAAGCTCGACCCGAAGCAGCGTTTTGAGGGCGTGCTTGTCGCTCACACTAATGCGGCAAGCGAGCTGATCGCTGCCAGGCAACGCGCTATGGCCGCGGGCGGCGGCGTTACTTTCGTTGGCGGTCAGCTGCAAACGCTTGAAGCTCTGACGAACATGTCGTTCGCAGTTGGTGCGCCGGGTGCGGAGAAGGCGACGGGGGCCTCGCGCTCCACGCCCGAGTTCGACGTCGTGCTGAAGCTCTCCGGAACGCAGGCCGCGGCCATGCGGCAGCGGCTGGAAAAGGAGATCGAGCAGTTGACGAAGGTCGTCGAGAACACGCGCCGTCAACTGGGCAACGAAAAATTCACCACCCATGCGCCGCCGCACGTGATACAAGAGATGAAGGCCAAGCTGGCCGACTACGAGGCGCAGATCGAGCGCAGCCGGGCGGCTTTGGGCGGGGCGGGCTGAAGGGCTCGGGTCAACGACCGGCGGAAAGCCGTTGGCAGGCCTAATTGCCCGCCCCACGAACCAGCCGGGCGGGCTTGGAATCCACTGTGGCCGCTGCGCCCAGGCGGAATCGGCCGGCCAACGGATCGCCGGGCTGAAAAACGGTTGCGGGACTGGCCAGTCCACAATTGGCTGGACCCGGCAAACAGGCCGATTGGAAAGAGAGTCATTGGCCATGTTCGACATTACGCATCCACAGGTCCGCGACTCGGTCCGCCGGGCGCTCGAGGAGGATATCGGCAGCGGCGACCTGACCACCAACCTGGTCGTGCCGGCCCAGCGCCAGGCGGCCGGGGCGTTTTACGCCCGCGAACGGATGGTGGTGGCGGGAGTCGAGCTGCTCGAGCTGATTTACGAGCTGCAGGGCGGCGGGGTCACCGTGCAGGTGCGCAAGCAGAGCGGCCAGCGGGTGTGGGGCGGCGACTGCCTGGCGCGCGTGCGCGGGCCGGCGCGGACCCTGCTGACCTGCGAGCGCACGGCGCTCAATTTCATCCAGCGGCTGTCGGCCGTGGCGACGCTGGCCAACCGCTTCGTGCAGGAAGTGGAGGGCACCAGGTGCAAGGTGCAGGACACGCGCAAAACCACGCCCGGGCTGCGGCGGCTGGAGAAGTTGGCCGCGGCGGCGGGCGGCGTCAAGAACCACCGCATGGGACTGTACGACGCGATTCTGATCAAGAACAATCACATCGCGGCGGCGGGCAATGTGCGCGCGGCCATGGAGGCGGTGAAAGGCCAGACGGTGCCGGTGGAGATTGAGGTGCGGACGCGGGAAGAGATGGACGATGCGCTGGACTGCGGCGCGACGCACCTGCTGCTGGACAACTTGACGCCGGAGCAGGCACGGACGTGGATTGCGCGCGTGAAGGGCCGCGCCATGGTCGAGATTTCGGGCGGGGTCACGCTGGAAACCGTGCGCGCCTTCGCCGAAGCGGGCGCGGATTTCGTGAGCGCCGGCGCGATCACGCATTCGGCGCGGTCAATGGATATCAACTTCCGGCTGTCGATGGAGTAGCGCCGCGGGCGCCCCGGCGTGGCGAGTCGATAGGCAATCCCGCCTACTCGCCTCCCACCTCGCCAAGGCAGGGCCCGCAACCTGCCTTGGGCCCATCCTTCAGGCCGGCCGCCCGATCGGAACGAAGCGGATTTCCACCTTCTGATTCAGCGCCGCTGCAATCCTCCGCAGCATCCCCAGCGAGTGGCCCTCGTATTCGGCGTCCTCCAGACGGCAGATCACCGACGCCGTCGTGCCGATCAGCTTCCCCAGCTGCGCTTGCGTCAGCCCTGCCTCTGTCCTCAGCCCTTGAATCCGCCGCGCGATTTCGGCGTTGGCGCGCGCCTCCTCCAATTCCTTCAGGCGCGCCGGTCTCTCGGCGTAGTAACGGCGCCGCAGCACCTCCAATGCGTCGTTCGTTGGTTTGCGCTTGAGCGTCATCTCACGCCTCCTCGTAGGTGTGTTTCTGCGGATCGGCCTCGAATCGGCGCTTGCGTTCGGCCGCCCGGTCGATCTCCCTGGGCGGAACTGCCCGCAGCTTCACCAGCCCATGGGACACGACCGCCGCCATGCGGCCATGAAAAAAGTAAAGGATCCGGTAATTCGAGCCCTGCAGCCCAATTCTCAATTCGTGTATGCCGTCGCGCAACAGGTCCCCCTCGGGCCGCCGCAACTCATGCCCCAACTCGGCCAGCCGCTCCAGATGCAAATAGCACTTGTCCTGGGCCTTGAGGCCCAGTCCGTCGAACCAATCCAGGAACGGGCACGATCCATCCTCTTCCCTAAACAAGACGACCTTTGTTCTCGGCACTCCACTTCAGCTTATTCGCAATCTTGCGAATAAGCAATCCGGGTGTTCGTGCTTTCGGCTATTCTCCACATCGCCCGCGCTCTCACGCCGCATCCCTTGCCTCCATGTGCAGTCTCTTGCCGAGCGCCGGGTCCGGCATGGCCGCGACACGTGGCGAGGCGACGTCCGCGGGGCGGCACAAGGCAGCCGTGCAATGGTTGATAACCTCTAGGCATGGCTCTGGACGTGGAACAGGTGCGGCGGCGGCTCCCGGAGCGGCGCATCGAGTGGCACGCGGAGCTCGACACGACGATGCGCGAGGCCCAGCGGCTCGCCGCGGCGGGCGCGGCGTCTGGCACGACTGTAGGCACCGAGATGCAGCGCGGGGGCCAGGGCCGGCTGGGGCGGGCGTGGTATTCGCCGCCTGGCGAGGGGCTGTATTTCACCGCGATTCTGCGGCTGGAGCTGCCGCCGCAACGCGTGCCGGTGGTGACGCTGGCGCTGGGCGTGGCCGTGGCGGACGTGATTCAACTGCTCACCGGCCTGGAGTGCGACCTGCGCTGGCCCAACGACGTTCTGATCAAAGGGCGCAAGGTGTGCGGGATTCTCACCGAGCTGCACAACGGAGCGATCCTGGCGGGAGTGGGACTGAATGTCAACCAGACGGAATTTCCGGCCGAACTGGAGCGGATTGCCACGTCGCTGCGCATCGAGAGCGGCGAGCAGTTCGAGCGCGAGCCTCTGCTGGCCGCGCTGCTGCGGTCGATCGACAGCAATGTGAATATCCTGGCCACGGGCGGCGCGGCGCCGATCCTGACGCTGTTTGCCACCATGTCGAGCTACGCCGAGGGTAAGCGGGTGGAAGTGGAGCTGCCGGAGGGAAAGGCGCGCGGAACCACCGGCGGGCTGAGCGCGGACGGGTTCCTGCGGCTTCGGCTGGAAGGCGGCGGCGAGCGGGTGATCACGGCCGGCGGCGTGCGGCCGTTGGAGGATTGAAGGGAGGGAACGCGAAATGCTGCTGGCACTGGACGCGGGCAACACAAATGTGACCATCGGAGTGTTCGACGGCGAGCGGATCGTGACGCGCTGGCGTTTGCGCACCGACCGGGACCAGACGGCCGACGAATGGGGCATCCTGATGCGCAACCTGTTCACCCTGGAGGGGCTGGACCTGGCGCAGGTGGACGGCTTCATCGTTTCGAGCGTGGTGCCGATTATCGACGAGCCGCTGAAGGAGATGGCGCGGCGCTACTTTCGGACCGAGGCGCTGTTCGTCGGCGCGGCGACCGACACGGGCCTGGCGAATCTGTACGATAACCCCGGTGAGGTGGGCGCGGACCGGCTGGTGAACGCCAGCGCGGCGTTTTTCAAGTACGGCGGACCATGCGTGGTCGTGGACCTGGGCACGTCGATTAACTTCGACGTGGTGTCGGAACACGGCGAGTTTGTCGGCGGCATGATCGCGCCGGGCATCGGCATGGCCATCAGCGGGCTGTTCTCGAAGGCGGCCAAGCTGCCCATGGTGGAGTTCCGGGAGCCGGAGAAGGTGATCGGGACGAACACGGTGGGCAGCATCCAGTCGGGGCTGTTTTTCGGCTTCGTGGGGCTGATCGACGGGCTGCTGGAACGCGTGGTGGCGCAACTGGGGCCGCACACCATGACCGTGGCCACGGGCGGGCAAGCGGCGCTGATCGCGCCCAGTTCGCGCTACATCAGGCAACTGGACGAGAACCTGACGCTGGAGGGATTGCAGAGAATCTGGGAGCGGAACCGGAGCTAGCAAAGAGTGTGGGCATGAGCGAGGACGCGCACGAGTGGCGGCTGAATTATTTTAACTACTTCACGGAAGTGGAAGAGCAATTCCAACGCGCGCGCGGGACCGGCCTGTTCCTGATGTCCCCGCTGGACTGGGCGCTGGTGGAAACGTGGAAAAACGGCGGGGTGCCGCTGGAGGCCGTGCTGCGCGGGATTGACACGGCATTCGACAAATGGCGTCACCGGAAAAACCGGACCAGCCTGGTGAATTCGCTGGCCTATTGCACCCAGGCGGTGATGCGCGAAGCGGAGGCGATGGCGAACAACCTGCCCTCGCCGGGCGCGCACCCGGCCCAGGACGCGTTTCCGGTGGAGACAGTTCGGGCGCATCTGGAGAAGGGGCGCGCGGCGCTGGCGGCGCTGCCCGGGTATGAAGAGATCGCGCTGGCAGTGGAACGGATCGGCGGCGCACTGGAGGAGCATCTCCGGGATCCGCAGGAGCTGGATCAGCGCCTGACGGCGATCGAGGAGAAGATGGCTGCGCTGGCGCGGACGCGGCTGGCGGACGAGGAGCTGTTCGAGATGCGGCGCGAACTGGATTTGCAGTTACGGCCGTATCGCAGCAAGATGACAGCGGATCAACTGGCGCAGTTGCAAAAGAGCTTTCTTGACCGAAAAGTATATGAAACAGCGGGACTACCGCGCTTGAGCCTGTTTTTCATGGTCTAACGGGCCTCGGTACGGCGACGGGCGGCAGAGTACCGGAACGCTCAGTACTAAGTCTTGTTTTCTAAAGGCCAATGCTGTGATAATATCCCCTCCAGAGCGTACATCTGGTACGAGCTAGCCAGCATTCCTCCGATTCAAGCTGGCAATGATCCGGCGTGGATCTTCCTCCGAGTCCACGCCGGCTTTTTATTTTCAGAGTGCTCACGCGATCGCAACAGGGCGAGGGAGCAGCCGGTTCGAGAGGCGGAGAAGGCCGCGGCGGCGGGTTCAGGCAGGGCCTGAAGTACACTCCGCGGCGTTCCGGACAACCCTTCGGGACCTTTCGTGAGCCGATTCAATAGATATCTTTCGATAGGCATTTGCCGCGATTGGACGGTGCGCGGCGCGGGCGCCCGAAGACTGCCGGGAGGCCGGGAAGCGGGCCCGATGAGAGGCTATGACGCGGGTTGAAACCAGCGCTAGTGGAAGAACAGGACCTCGGGCCGCACCTTCCAGTCGTTATACAGGCAGGTGCCGCATTCGACGGTGTAGCCGTTCCAGGCCTCGAGGACGGCGCGCGGCACTTCACGCGGATGATCGTCGACGTGATAGGTGCACAACGCCATGCGCGGATGGAACCGCCCGAGCGTATCCTTGGCGCCGTGCACGGCGCGCACTTCGGCGCCTTCGATGTCCATCTTGATGAAGTTGACGCGCGGCAGCTGCAACTCGGCGACGAGATGGTCGATGGTGGTCAGCGGCACGCTGTGGACGGCATAGGCGCCAGGACGGTGGATGATGAAGCTGTTGGCGGGCTGATTCTCCGGATCGACCATGAGGTCGAGGAAATCCTCCTTGTCCCAGACGCCCTTGGGGATGACGACGACGCGGCCGGAGGCGATCTCGGCGCGGAAATTGCGGCGCAGACACTCGAGGTTATCGGGCGCGGGCTCGATGGCGATGATCTTCTCCGCGCCGGCGCGCAGCGAGGTGCGGACGAAGACGCCGACGTTGGCGCCGCAATCGAGGACGATGTCGCCTTTCTGTACGGCGCGGGCGCCGGTGCCGTAGATGCGGGTCCACTGCTCGGCGATGTTGAAAGGCAGGTTGTACTGCTGCTTGGCGGGCGACCAGTAATCGCCGTCGGGCGTCGAATAGTGTTCCAGGCCGTTGGGATCCTTTTCGATGAGCCGGGAGCGGCTGAGGACATCGTCCTTGACGCGGGTCAGTTCCTTTTCGTGGCGTTCGATATCGAAGGCCCGGGCGACCGTGCAGCCGTGGCCGTGTCCGGCCAGAACCAGAAAGGCGTCGCGGGTCATGGGGATCCACACGAGCAGCGCGACGAGCGCGAGGAAGAGCAGGAGTAAGGCGAGTCGTTTCACAACGGACAGAGTATCAGGTGCCGGGGCGCGGCGCGCGCCTCAATGCGGCGGGCGATGATCGCGTGGCGGAGGGACCCGAAACAGGGGATCAGCGGTAAAGAAGAGCGGGGCGCCGGGAAGAGACGGGAAACGGAGCGGTTCCGGACTGCGTCTCGGATGTTACGATAATGATGATCCGCTATCGGGATTGGAGCGAGGCCGGGCGGATGAGTCATCAGTCCGTGGAAGCAGAAGGAGCGACCGTAGATGTCCGGATCACCGTACACCCCCCAGCCCGGCTATACCCCGCCGCAGCATGACAGCTCGGGGATGAAGTTTGCGATCTTGTTTGGCGCGGTCATTGCGCTAATCGCCGCGAACATCTTCCTGTACCTGCAGATCGACGGCCTAAAGCAGCAGACGGCCAAGATGCAGGAATCGATATTGAACGAAGTCGGGCGCGTGCGCGAGACCGAGAGCGTGACCAGCGCCGCGGCGACGAGGAACATGGAAGACCTGAAGGCCCAGTTGGCCGAAGCCAAGCGACAGGCCAGCCAGTCGGCCGGCCAGGCCAAGCTCGACGCCCAGAAGCACGCCGAAGAGCTGACCGCGCGGCTGGCGGCGGCGCAGGCGAAGGAGAAGCAGGAGTTGGAGAGCCAGATCAGCAAGGTGGACGAGGCTGCGACATCGAAGATCGGCGCGGTTTCGAGCGACGTTTCGAGCGTGCGGACGGAGGTTTCGGCCACCAAGAGCGAACTCGACAAGACGATCGCCTCATTGCACACGACGCAGGGCGACCTGGGCGTGCAGAGCGGGCTGATCGCGACGAACGGCAAGGAGCTGGCCGCGCTGAAGGCGCTCAACGACCGGAACTACTTCGAGTTCACGCTGACCACCAAGGAGAAGAAGGCGCAGCGGGTGGGCGACATCATGTTGAAGCTCAAGAAGGCCGATCAGAAGACGCATCTCTACACGATGGACGTTTCGGTTGACGACAATACGATTCCGAAGAAGGACAAGGGCTTGTTCGAGCCGGTCCAGTTCATAACCACCAAGGCGCGGCAGCCGTACGAGATCGTGGTCAACAGCGTGAAGAAGAACCAGGTTTCGGGCTACCTAGCCACGCCGAAGGTGCAGGGCAACACCCGATAAGCCAGGCTGAAGGATGCGCAGACCGCCGGGGCGAATGCCGCTCCGGCGGTTTTTGTGTTTCAGAAAACGAATTTGCGGCGGGCACACTACGGCTGAGGCGAAGGAACGAGTGGATGAGGTGCGGGCCGTGAAGGGGCCGGACCTGACGGTCCGGCGCAGGCGTGGCCGCCTGCCCCACGTAGCGCACCCGCTCCCTCGCGGTCGCGGCTCAGTAATACAATTTACTCGCCCGATGGAGCGGGGCCGAAGCCGCCGCCCCATCGTACTTATCGAGCTGATCGGGACGAGAAACGTCTCTATGCGCGCTGCCGAAGCAGCGGCCCGCTGTGGTTGAGCGCTCCCAGCCC
>JBKQPG010000040.1:0-44949 GCA_052145115.1 Bryobacteraceae bacterium | reverse complement strand
CCGGAGGGGACACTCTGCGCGTGCCGCGGCGGCACGCTTGGGTTCCCTCGGCGCGACGTTCAGAGGCTGTCGATCAAGCGCCGCGGGCCTCGGTGTCCCCGTCCGGGAGTGGCCTCATTGCGGCCGGACGCGACGGGCTACGCGGCGGCCTCGGCGACCACTTCGCGCAAGGCTTCCAAGGCCGTCAGGCACTGGTCGCGTGACACGTCGTAGTGCGTCACGGCGCGCATGCGGCGCGCATCGATGGGATTGATGAGCACGCCGCGGTCCTTGAGGGACGAACTGATTTGCGGGCCGGTCAGACCGGTTGCGGAGACATCGAAGACGACGATGTTGGTGGGCGTTTTGCCGGGCCAGGCCTGGATGCCGGGGGTGGCGGCGAGGCCTTGCGCCAGGAGCTGCGCATTGGCGTGGTCCTCACCCAGGCGCTGGGGCATCTGGTCGAGCGCGATCAGGCCCGCCGCGGCGAGCACGCCGGCCTGGCGCATGCCGCCGCCCAGCCGCTTGCGATACAGGCGGCCGGTGTCGATCAGATCCTTCGGCCCGGCGAGCATGGAGCCCACGGGCGCGCCGAGCCCCTTGGACAGGCAGAACATCACCGTGTCGGCGTGGCGGCACAACTCGCTTACCTCGCAGGCCGAGGCCGCGGCGGCGTTGAAGATGCGCGCGCCGTCGAGGTGGACGCGCAGGCCGCGGGCGTGCGCCTGGGCGCAGATGTCGTCGAAGACGTCCTGCGGGTAGAGGGTTCCGCCGCCCATGTTGTGCGTGTTCTCGAGCTCGATGCAGCCGGTGGGCGCCCAGTGGGGCCCGAGCGGGCGGACGTGCGGCGCGATGCGGTCCCAGGTGAGGATGCCGTTGTCGCCCTCGACGGTGCGGATCAGGCAGCCGGAGAACCAGGCGGTCATCGACAGCTCGTAGTTGAGGACGTGGCCCTGCACGTCGCAGATCACTTCCTGGCCGGGCTGGGTGAGCAGCTTGATGGCGATGGTATTGCCCATGGTGCCGGTGGGCACGAACAGCGCCGCTTCCTTGCCGCTGACCTCGGCCGCTAGGCGCTCCAGGCGATTCACAGTGGGGTCCTCGCCATAGACGTCGTCGCCGACAACGGCGTGGAACATGGCCTCGCGCATGGCCGGCGTGGGGCGCGTTACGGTGTCGCTTCGGAGATCGATCCACTGGCTGGACATGATGTTGCTATAAACTCCTGGAAGACTTCATTGGACAACAGGACGCCGCGGCGCGTCAGGCGCAGGCGGGCGCCGGTGTCCTCGAGCAGGCCCGCTTGGACCAGGCGCGCGATGGGCTCGGCATGGCGGGCGCGCTCCTCGGCGGTGGGGGCGATGCCTTCCATCAGCCGCAGTCCGACGAAGAAGCGCTCCTCGTGCGCGATCGCCTGGGTCTCTCCGATGCGAACGCTGTGGCCGCGCCGCCAGAGCGCGACGTAGTCGGCCGCGGCTTCGGCGTTTTGGGCGCGGACCAGCCCGTTGAAACTGTGGGCGTCGGCGCCGAAACCAATGTAGGGCTCGAGTCGCCAGTACTTGAGGTTGTGGCGCGACTCGTGGCCGGGGAGGGCGAAGTTCGAGATCTCGTAGCGCCGCAGGCCCAGCGCTTCCAGGCGTTCCAGCGCCTCTTCATACAGCGTGACCACGTCGTCTTCCTGCGGCACGAGAGGCGCGCCGTAGCGCGAGCCGCCGGCGAGCAGCTCGTGCCCCAAGCGGCTGTCGGCGTCGATCTCGAGCATGTAGACGGAGACGTGCGGCGGGGCCAGGCGCTCGATCCACTGGAGCGAGGCGCGCCAGCTCTCGAGCGTTTGCGACGGCAGGCCAGCGATCAGATCGATGTTGATCTCTGCGATGCCGCAATCGCGGAGCAGAGCGACGTCGCGCTCGACGCCGGCGGCCGTGTGTTTGCGGCCGGTGCGGCGCAATTCGTCCTCGACGAACGACTGCACGCCCAGGCTCACGCGGTTGATGCCGCAGTCGCGCCAGGCCTCGACGGCGGCGCGATCGAGCGCGCCGGGCGCGGCTTCGAGCGTCGCTTCAAGCCATGGCTTGCCGGGCACTCGGGCCAGGACGCGCTCCAGGTCCGGCGGGCGCATCGAGCCCGGCGTGCCACCGCCGAGATAGACCGTTGCGGGTGTCCAGGGCCAATCCGCGGCGGCGATCTCAGCGCACAGCGCGTCGAGGTATTGGGCCTCGAGTTCGCGCGGGAAAACGCCCGAGGCGAAGTTGCAGTAGGTGCATTTCTGCGCGCAAAACGGCCACGAGATGTAGACGCCCGCCATGGTTCCAGGCCGCAGTTACAGATGAAACCCAGGCAGCCGCTGCCGGATCTCGCCGGCGATGAGCTGGTCCAGGCTCTGGCCCGTCGCCGGCAGCACGAAGGCGGCGCGAGGCGCGTCCCAATCGAGCTTGAAGCTGTGCACGTGGGCCGAGACCCAGATCTGCCGCACGGGGGAGTTGGGGCTGACGACGAAGCGCTCGCGGGGCTCATCGAACTCGACGGTGAGCGCGCCGGAGTTCATCTCCACGTCGAAGTCGAACTCGTCCGCGGCTTGGCCCAGCCGGTCGTAGAGCGCGGCGAGGGCAGCCTCGGCGCGGTGCTGAAATTCCTGGTCTGCCGGGATCACCTCTTCAGTCTAAAGGAAGGCGGGTGAGCGACGGCGTTGAGCCGCGTTTGCTAGGCTCTTTATGGTCAAGAGGATGATGTCCCCGGTGCTGACAAGCCACTGTATTCCGCATTCGGAGCTGCCCGGGACGAGTGCGCTGTTTCGCGACTACCTGTACGATTTCCAGCGCGTAAAGGGCTTCTACCGGTACGATCCCAACGACCCGGGGGCGGTGCGGCGGGCGGCGGAGCAGGCGCGGATTCCGGAGGAGCGGCGGCGCGCGGTGGTGGCGGCGCTGCGGCGCATCAATCGATTTAATGGCGCGTCGCCGGGGCTCGACGCGCTGGCACGGCCGGAGACCGTGGCCGTCGTTACGGGGCAACAGGTGAGCCTGTTCGGCGGTCCCTGCTATGCGCTGTACAAGGCGCTGACGGCGGTCAAGCTGGCGCGCCAGCTCACGGCCAACGGCATTGCCGCGGTGCCGGTGTTCTGGATGGCGACCGAAGATCACGACCTGGCGGAGGCCGACCATTGCTGGGTGTTCGGGCCGGACCACCAGCCGCGGCGGCTGGGCGCGCGGGTGCGCGGAGTAGCGGGCGGGCCGGTGGGGCGGCTGGAGCTGGAGTCGGTGCCACTCGACGGGCTGAAGAACGCCATCGGCGATTTCCCATTTGCCGCCGAGATCCTGGAGCAGGCCGCGGCGGCGTACCAGCCAGGACGGACGATGGGCGAGGCTTTTCAGAGCCTGCTCGCGGGGCTGCTGCGCGGGCTGGGGCTGATCTTTTTCGATCCGCTCGATGCGGAGATCCGGGCCGCAGCCGCGCCATTCGTGACCGCAGCTCTCGAGCGCTCCGATGAACTCTCCGCAGCGCTGCTCGCGCGCGACGCCGAGCTGCGGGCGGCGGGCTACCACGCGCAGGTCCTGTTCGAGACGGGCAGCTCGCTGTTCCTGCGGATCGAGCACGGTCGGCGCATTGCACTGCGACGCAACAATGGCGCGTATTTCCATGGAACGCGGCGCTACGAGGCCGCCGAGCTGGCGGAGGCGCCGGCGGCGCTGTCGCCCAACGCGCTGCTGCGGCCGGTGCTGCAGGACTACCTGCTGCCGACGGCGGCGTATATCGCCGGGCCGGCCGAAATCGCGTACCTGGCGCAGTCCGAGGTGCTGTACGCGGCGCTGCTGGAGCGCATGCCGGTGGCGGTACCGCGGGCCGGATTCACGCTGCTGGACCAGCGTGGATTCGCGCTGCTCGACCGTTTCTCTCTGACGCTGGGAGATTGCCTGCATCCGGAGAGCGTGCTGCGGGAGCGGATGGGGAAACGGGTACTGCCGGCCGGTCTCGATGGTCTGTTCGACACGCTGGACCAAGCCGTCGCCGGCGCGGCGGGGCCGCTCCAGGACGCGCTGCGGCGGTTCGATCCGACGCTTGGGGCGGCGCTCGAAAAGAGCGTCGCGAAGATGCGTTATCAAGTGGAGAAGAACCGGGGCAAAGCGGCGCGCGAGGCGCTGCGGCGCGAGGAGCGCGTGAGCGGCGGCGCGGCGTACCTGGCCGGCCTGCTGTACCCGGAGCGGCATCTGCAAGAGCGGCTGTACTCGTTCCTGCCATTCCTGGCGCAGCACGGTCCGTCGCTGGTTGAAACGCTGCTGGAGCACGCCTGCCGCGCCTGTCCCGACCATCTGCTGCTGAGGCTATGAAACCCAACACCGTCAAACAAGCACTGCGCGAAGCCAAAGTCCAACTGGGCTGCGGCTTCTGGCAATTCCGCTCACCCGATGCGCTGCGCACGCTGGCCGCGGCGGGATTCGACTGGGCGTTCCTGGACACCGAGCACGGCAACTTCGACCTGGAGACGATTCAGGACCTGGCCGCCGTGGCGGTGCGGACGGGCATCAGCCCGATTGTGCGCGTGGCCGACCTGCAATACGCGCTGGTGGCGCGTGCGCTGGACTGCGGGGCCGAGGGCGTGCTGTTCCCGCGCGTGGAGTCGCCGGAGTTGCTGGAGAAGGCCGTGAGCTGGACCAAGTTCCCGCCGGTGGGCATACGCGGCTGCGGGATCGGGGGCTTCAACTTCGACTTCGAGCGGGTCTCGGTTCCACAGATCATCGAGCATTGCAATGCGCACACGATGGTGGTGCTGCAGATTGAAACACGGCGCGCGGTGGAGGCCTGCGACGAGCTGCTTTCGGTGCCGCACATCGACGCCGTGATGGTCGGCCCGGTGGATCTGTCGATCAGTTTGGGCGTTCCCGGCGAATTCCAGGACCCAGTGCTGATTGAGACGGTGGAGCGCATCATCGAGTGCTGCCGCCGGCACGGGGTTGCGCCGGGCATCCAGAACCGCGACCTGGGCGTGGCCAGATTCTGGCGCGAGCGCGGCATGCTGTTTTTGGGTTGCAGCAACGAGGTGATGATGCTGTACGATCGCGGACGGGAGATTACGGCGGCGCTGCGTTGAAGCGGAAGGGGAGCGTTGCCGGGGAGGTTGGTGCGCAGCGCCGTCACGCGCGAGGTTCAGACGGGGTGGTAGTGCGCGGGGACACACCTACGGCGTCCTGAAGCGGGCGCCTTGGTGTCACCCTCGACAGAGGGCAGGTGGTCGTGGTTAGGCGTGAGTGGGCCTCGGTGTCCCCAGCGCAAGGGCGGTCGCGGCTGCGTTAGCCAAGCGTCGACACGAATGTCTGCGCCACAGAATGCAACCGCTCCTTGCAGTCGCGTCTCAGTAACGTCGTCTCTGCGACATGCCGCTAGGGCAGAGGAGACTGTTCCTCTGGCACGGCCGAATCTTCCGCCAAGCGGCTTAGAAACTCCAGGTCCACGTTGCCGCCCGAAAGGATCACGCCGACGCGGCGCAGCCCGGCGGGGAGCCGGCCATGCAGCAGCGCGGCCAGGCCGGCGGCGCCGCTGGGCTCGACCAGGATTTTCATGCGGCTGAGGAGAAAGCGCATGGCGGCGAGGAGTTCGGCGTCGCTCACCAGGAGCACGTCTTCGACGAGGTGTTGAATGATGGGGAAGGTTTCGGCGCCGGGTTTGGTGGTGCGCAGGCCGTCGGCGATGGTGTCGGGCGGGGCGATTTCGACGCGATAGCCGGCGCGGCGGCTGAGCCAATAGTCGTTGCCGGCCTGGGGTTCGACGCCGAAGATGCGGATCGCAGGATTGATCGACCGGGCGATGACGGAGCAGCCCGAAAGCAGTCCGCCGCCGCCCAGGCAGACTACGAGCGCATCCAGGTTGGGGACTTCCTCGATGAGCTCCAGGCCGCAGGTGCCCTGGCCGGCGATGATCCAGGGATGGTCGAAGGGCGGGACCAGAGTGGCGCCGGTTTCGGCGCTGATGCGCCGGCCGATGGCCTCGCGACTCTCCTGAAGCCGGTCGTAGAGCACGATGGACGCGCCCTGGGCGCGCGTGGCCTCGAGCTTGGAACGCGGCGCGTCCGCGGGCATCACCAGCGTGGCTCGCATGTCCAGACTGCGGGCCGCGATGGCTACGGCCTGGGCGTGGTTCCCGGAGGAGTAGGCCACGACGCCGCGGGCGCGATCGGAGGCGGGCATCGAATACAGGAAGTTGGCCGCGCCGCGGATCTTGAATGCGCCGCCGCGCTGGAAGTTCTCCGCTTTCAGGAACGCCTCGACGCCGGTGAGCGAGTTCAGGGTGCGCGAGGTGAGCGTGGGCGTCTTATGCGCCACGGGCCGGATGCGGATGGCGGCCTGGCGGATGTCTTGTGGCTGAACGCTGAACACGGATCGAATCCAGACTGCGCTAATACCCCAGGCGCTTGTCGGCGACGTTGAGCAGCGGCTCTCCGGCCGCGAAGCGCCGGTAATTTTCGACGAACAGATCCATCGCCTCCGCGAGCCAGGTGGCGGTGCGGTCGGCCGAATGAGGCGAAAGCAATACGTTGTCCATCTTCCAGAAAGGATGGTCCGGCGGGAGCGGCTCGCGCTCGAAGACGTCGAGAACGGCGCCGCGGATGGAGCCGGCGCGCAGCGCGGCCAGGAGCGGCTGCTCGGCCACCACCGGGCCGCGACCGAGGTTGAGCAGCACGGCGTCGGGCTTCAGGGCCGCGATGGCCTGAGCTCCGATCAGGCCGCGCGTTTCGGCGGTCAGCGGGGCGGCGGCCAGCAGATAGTCCGAGGCGGCCATCAGGAGGTTCAACTCGGCCGGTGTGTAGACACGATCGACCAATGGATCCTGCGCGGCGAGGTCCGGATGACGCCGCAGGACGTGGATGCGCATGCCGAAGGCGCGGGCGCGCTGGGCGGCGGCGCGTCCGATGGATCCATAGCCCACGATGCCGAGCACGCGGCCGTGCAGCTCCTCGACCTCGACGGGCAGCCATTGCGAGGCGGCCTGCTGGCGTTTCATGAGCGCGATCCGCTTGGCGAAATAGAGCATGCCGGCGATCGCAAATTCGCCCAGGCTGCGCGCGAACACGCCGCGCGAATTGGTGAGCGGCACCGGGCTGGCCGCCAATTCCGGGAACAGGAGGTCCTCGAGGCCGGTCCACATGCAGTGCACCCACTGCAGCGCGCGCAGTCGCGGCCACAGGGTGCGCAACAGTTCGGGAGGCCCGCCGGCGATGAGCACCACTTGCGCGCCGGGGGCAGCTTCCGCCAAAGCCGCCGCGGTATCGCCGGCCACGATGTGCGTTTCAGGAGGCAGACGATCGAGGTGCGCCAGGTGGCGGGCGGCGGGGTTGGCGAGAACGAGAAGGGTGGGAGCGGGCATCGGAAAATGGTTGAGGAGATTTCCAGGATAGCGCGGGCGGACCATTTCCGCGCGCCGGGGGGTGGTACCGGAGGGCCGGGCGGAGGGTACCGGACCGGCTTGCAGGTTGCGTGCGCGAAGGGGACACTAGGGACGTGGACGAGTTTTGTACCTGCGGCACGAAGCTGGTGCCGGATGCGCTGTTTTGCCATCGCTGCGGGCGGGCGCTGCGGCCGCTGCTCAAGGAAGAGGAAGCGCCGGAGCCGGAGCCGGAGCCCGAGCCGAAGGCGCCGGACCGGGTGGTGCTGAGCGGGCCGGCGCCGGCGACCGCGCCGGGCGACATCCGCAACCGGATTGCCGTGCGCAGCGCGCTGGTGGCGGCGGCGCTGAGCCAGTTGCTGCTGAACCTGCTGCCGGTGCTGAGCTTCATCCCGGTGCTGGGGGTCCAGCTAGTTTTCCTGGGCTTTTTCGCGCTGATCATGGGCGGGGGGTGGTACTCGTCGTTCCTGTTCGAGCGGCGCAGCGGCGAGCCGGCGAGCCCGCGCAGCGGCGCGCGGCTGGGCTGGATCTGCGGCATCTTCTCATTCGTCATCAGCACGATCTTCTTTTCCCTGAGCGCGCTGGCGCTGGTCAACAGCGGCGCGGCGCAGGAGGCCAACCGCAAGAACCTGATGGCGCTGGGGCTGTCGGCGGACATGATGGACCAGATGATGTCGGTGATCAAGAACCCGGCGGCGCTGGTGCTGCTGCTGGTGTTTCTATTCGTGCTGCTGACGCTGACGAGCTCGCTGGGGGGGATGCTGCACGGCTACTCGGCGCGGCGGCGGATACGCTAGGACCAACCCCCAAGCCAGCACTGGATCACTCCCCATAGGGCTTGTGCCGACCCGGAAACCCGGTGCATACTGAGAGCCTCCGCGCGGAGGGCGAGCGCTCGCCGGGCGCGCGCCGGGAGTGCTGGAACGGAGGGCAACAAAATGGCTGCTTTTTGTACCAAGTGCGGAACGCCTCTGGCCGAAGGGGCCGGTTTCTGTGTTAAATGCGGCGCGCCGCGTCCGGGAGCGTCCGCGGCTCCGCCGCCGCAGCCGGTGTATTCGGCTCCGCCCCCGCCAGCGCCGCCGCCGTACCAAGCTGCGCCGCCGGTGTACCAGGCTGCGCCGCCGGCCTACGTGCCCGCGCCGGCCGCCCGGACGGGCAGCCCGGTGGTGAAGATCGTGCTGATCGTGGTGGCCGTGATTCTCGTGCTGGGGGCGGCGGGCATCATCGGCATCGCGCTGGTGGCCAACCATGTGAAGAACAGGATCGAGCAAGCCGCCAACCGGCAGGGCGTGGACATGTCGGCCTTCAGCAGCTCGGCGGGTTACCAGGGACGGCTGCCGGACGCGTGCTCACTGCTGACGAAGGAAGAGGCCTCCAGCATCATCGGCCAGACGATTGAACGCACGGAGGAGCATGGCCGTAACTGCGACTATTACGTGCAGCCGGTTTCGCAGACCGAGCAGCAGGATCGCGCCCAGAAGCTGCTGGAGGAGATCCAGGCGCGCGCCAAGGCGCAGCAGGCGGCCGGAGCGGGGGGCAACTCCGAGGCCGCCACTGCGGCGCAGCAAAGCGCGGTGGCGGATCTGACGAAGAGCATGGTGGCGGGGGCGAACCAGGGGAGCGGCCCGTACTTCACGGTCCAAGTCAATCCGAACGGGCGGGCGGAGATCGCGGCGATGAAGCTCGCCATGGGCGTGGTGGCGCCGGGGATGAAAACCACTGAACCGTTGCCCGGGCTGGGCGACGATGCGCTGATGGGCCCGATGGATTCGATGATGGTGTTCATCAAGAACGGACTGGGCGTGCACATCGATCTGCGCCAGATGCCCAAGGGGCGCGAGCGGGCCATCGCGATGGCGCAGCGGATGCTGCCGCGGATGTAGACGGACGCGGGAGCCGCCACTGTTGGCCCTCAAGCAATTGATCCCGCCGAGGCTGCGCCCGCCGGCGCGCGCCGTCTTGTTCCCGCTGTACCGCGGCGCCATGCGCCTGCGCTGCTGGTGCCTCGATCGCATCGAGCAACGCGAGTTGGGTGGCGGCCTGAGGCTGCCGCCGGCGATGCTGCGCTTCCGCGTGGACGAGAACCCGAGCGCGCGTGTGTTCCTGGACACGGGCAGGAAAATCGCCCACGACATCCAGACCGCGCTGGCCTCGATCGGGAGGCCTTTCACGGGCTTCGACACGGTGCTGGATTTCGGCTGCGGATGCGGCCGGCCGTTGATCTGGCTGGCGCGGGAGTATCCGGGCAAGGCCTTCCACGGCACCGACGTCGATGAGGCGTCCATCCGCTGGTGCCGGCAGCATCTTCCCTTAGCCGGTTTTGCGGTCAACCCGCCGCTGCCTCCGACGGAGTATCCGGACGGGATGTTCGACCTGATCCTGGCGATCTCCGTATTCACGCATCTCGACGAGGAGCCGCAGTTGCGCTGGCTCGAGGAACTGCGGCGCATCCTGCGCCCGGGCGGCGTGCTGCTGGCGAGTCTGCACGGCGAACATAGCTGGATGGCCCTGCCGCGCGAGGATCTGGAGACGCTGCGCCGGCGCGGCTTCCTGTTCAAGAGGTCGGCCAAGCTGCGGGGCATCGTGCCGGCCGGGTATCACACGGCGCACCATAGCCGCGACTACGCCGAGCGGACGTTCGCGCAGTACTTCACGGTGCTCTCGTATCGCGAGGCCGGGCTGGGCTACCAGGACCTGGCGGCCCTCGAGCGGCGCGCATAATCTACGATCAATATTGAGGTTCACGAGCATGGAGAAGCGCAGGCTGGGGCGCAGCGACCTGATGATTACGCCGGTGGGCGTGGGGGCGTGGGCGATGGGCGGCGGAGGATGGGCCTTCGCGTGGGGGCCGCAGGACGACGACCAATCGATCGCCGCGATCCGGGCCGCGCTGGAGGCGGGGTGGAACTGGATCGACACGGCGGCGGTGTACGGGCTGGGCCACTCCGAGGAAGTCGTGGCGCGGGCGGTGGAGGGGATCTCGCCGCGGCCCTACGTGTTCACCAAGTGCGAGCGCTGCTGGGAGGCGAGCGGCAAGATCACGGGGCGGCTGAAGCGCGAGTCGGTGCGGGTGGAGTGCGAGAACAGCCTGCGGCGGCTGAAGATGGACGTCATCGACCTGTACCAGATCCACTGGCCGGAGCCGGACGAGGATATCGAAGAGGGCTGGGAGACGCTACAACGGCTGAAGGAAGAGGGCAAGATCCGCTGGGCCGGCGTTTCCAATTTCAACCTCGGGCAACTGCGGCGGATCCACGCGATTGGCGTTCCGACGTCGCTGCAGCCGCCGTATTCGATCATCTCGCCGGAGATTGAAGACGAGATTCTGCCGTATTGCCAGTCGAACGAGATCGGAGCGATCGTCTACAGCCCGATGAAGTCCGGCCTGCTGACGGGGAAGATGACGAAGGAGCGAGTCGCGGCGATGCCGCAGGACGACCACCGGCGGCGAATGGCGCATTTTCAGGAGCCGAAGCTGTCGCGCAACCTGGAGCTGGCCGAAGAGCTGCGGGCGATCGGCGGGCGCCACGGCCGCACGCCGGGCGAGGCGGCGATTGCGTGGACGCTGCGGCACCCGGCGGTGACGGGCGCGATTGTGGGGCTGAGGTCGGCGGAGCAGCTAGCGGGCGTGCGCGGCGCGGGCGAGTTCCGGCTGAGCTGTTCGGAGGTCACCGAGATTTCGAAGTTCATGGCCGAAAATCAGGCCTGAGTGATGGAGGTTTTTTTCGCAATGATGAATTCTCTTTCGTGTCTATTCGTGCTGACGGCAGTGCTGGCCGCAGGGCAGAGTACCAGCGGGCCGAAGCCGATGCCGTTGTGGCCGCAGGGGGCTCCCGGCGAGAAGGGCGATATCGGGCCGGAAGCCGACACGACCACGCCGAAAGACGGGCTGGTGGCGGGGCGGCCGGTGATCCGGGTGGGCAACGTGAGCGTGCCGACGCTGACGGTTTACAAGCCGACAAAGGCCAAGAGCACGGGCGCGGCGGTGCTGGTATTTCCAGGCGGGGGCTACCACATTCTGGCGATGGACCTGGAAGGGACCGAGGTGTGCGCGTGGTTGAAATCGATCGGCGTGACGGGCGTGCTGGTGAAGTACCGCGTGCCGGTGCGCAAGGACCAGGTGCCGGTTGCCCAACCGCTGCAGGACGCGCAGCGGGCGCTGGGACTGGTGCGGACGCACGCGGCGGAGTGGGGCATCGACCCGAAACGCGTGGGCGTGCTGGGCTTCTCGGCGGGCGCGCACCTGGCCGCGGCGTTGAGCAACAACTACGCGACGCGGACCTACCCGGAGGTGGACGAGGCCGACAAGGCCGATTGCCGGCCCGATTTCGCCGTGCTGCTGTATCCGGGCGGGCTGGCCGAGCACAACACGGGCAACAAGCTGGAGGCGGTGGTGACCCCCTCGGCCAACACGCCGCCGACGTTCCTGCTGCAGGCCGAGAACGACCCGGTGCGAGTGGAAAACAGCGTGCTGTACTTCCAGGGGCTGAAGGCGGCCAAAGTGCCGGCCGAGATGCACCTGTACGCCAAGGGCGGGCACGGCTACGGATTGCGGGCCACGGAACTGCCGGTGACGCACTGGCCGGTGCTGGTGGAGGCGTGGATGCGCGGGCTGGGCGTGTTGCAGGCGCATTAGGGCCTGTTCACGCTACCCGAATGGATGGCGATGCGCGGCCCGGACGCGCCGGCCGGGGACTTGAATCGAGCCTCGGCAGCCTGTATGATCCGGCTGGCGGATTGCTCTCTCGCGCCTCGTGCGGCGAGAGCGGAGCCGCCCGAACACGGTGGCGACCCAATGATGCAACTAGGTTTTCATACCGACGCTTTCAACAGCGCCTACTGGAATTTCGAGCAGTGCCTCCAATGGGCCGAGCGCAACGGCCTGCGCTTCATCGAATGCGGAACCATCGACGGCGTGAGCTGGATTCACGGGCTGGGCTATCAGCCGCATATCGCGCTGTGGGAAGATCCGCTGCTGCTGCGCCGCAAGATGGACCGTTACGGGATTCAGTTCTCGCAGCTTGACGCGGCGTTCCCGCTGTCGACGCCCGAGGGCGCAACGCTGGGCGTCGAATATGTTTTACACACCATCCGCTACGCCAAGCTGGTGGGTTGCCCGCGCGTCGACACCACCGACGACCGCTTCAAGCCGGCGACGATGACCGACGCCGAGGCGATGGCGCACATGCGCCGGATCTACCGCCAGATTGTGAGCGTGGCCGAGGCCTACGACATCACGATCAACATCGAGCCGCACGGCTATTACACGACTAAGCCGGAGTTCATGGCGGAGATGCTCGAGTTCGTTGATTCGCCCTATCTGCGGATGAATATGGACACCGGCAACACGTTCATCGCCGGCCAGGATCCGGTGCCGTTTCTCGAGCGGTTCCTCGGCAAGGTGAGCCATGTGCACATCAAGGACGTCAGCGCGTCGCTGGCCTCGGCGGCGCAGGGCGAGTTGACCGGCATCGCCGTCAGCCAGTGCGCCATCGGCGAGGGCGTGAACGCGGAAAATATCCGGACCTGCGTGGCGATGCTCCAGCGGGCCGGGTTCGATGGCGTGTTGAGCCTGGAGTGCGAAGGGCAGGGCGGACCGATGATCGAGCACAGCCTGGCCTGGGTGCGCGCAATGATCGGCGCGGCGAGCGAGATGCCCGCCGCCGCAAAGGAGAGTTGAGATGAACAGCAAACTATCCCGCCGCCAGGTGCTCGCCGGAGCGGCGTTGGCGGGCGTGGAGTTGAACGCCGCCGCCGGGCAAGCGTCCTTGGCCGGCTCTGGCGCGACCTCCGCGCCGGCGGCCAGGATTCGCGTGCTTTTTCTGACCGGCAGCAGCGATCTGCCCTGGCACCACTGGCGCGTCTCGACAGAGTTCCTGAGCGCTGTCCTGGAGCGCACGGGAAGGTTCGACGTCAAGGTGGAGGAAGAGGTTCGGGGCATCAGTGCGGCCACGCTGGAGCCGTTCGACGTGCTCGTGTTGAACTACAACGGGCCGCGCTGGGGCGCGCAGGCGGAAGGCGCGATTGAGAACTTCGTGCGCGGCGGCAAGGGGCTGGTATCGTTCCACGGGGTGACGTACGGGCAGTTCTACGGGATGGTCTACGACGGCCGCTGGAAGGCGCCGCCGAATGGCGACCGTGGCTGGGCGGCCTACGGCGACCTGATCGGCGCGAGTTGGGATCCGCCCAAGATCGGCCACGGAACGCGGCATGTGTTCCCGGTGAAATGGGTGGACCGCGAGCACCCCGTCAGCCAGGGACTCGAGGAGAGCTTCCAGGCCAACGACGAGCTGTATCACAAGCTCACCCTCAAGCCGCGCACGCATGTGCTGGCGACGGCTTTTTCCGATCCGGCCACCAACGGGACCGGGCGCGACGAGCCGATCGTCTGGACGGCGGGCTTTGGCCAGGGACGCACGCTGCACCTCACTCTGGGCCACGATCTTTCGGCCATTCACCAGAGTGGATTTCTGACGGCGTTCGGGCGCGGCCTGGAGTGGGCCGCCACGGGCGCGGTGACGCTGCCGGCGCGCATCGAGGCCGAGGCGCACGCGGCCAATCCGGTGCGGGTGCTGGTGGCCACCGGCGGCCATCCGTACCCGACGTCGTTTTACACGCTGTTCGAAGGCTACGACGACATCGCGTGGCAGCACGCCACCACGCAGCGCGAGGCCTTTACGCCCGATCTGCCGGCGCACTACGACGTACTGGTGCTGCACGACATGTACGACCAGATCGGCGCGCCGGAGCAGGCCAATCTGCGGGCCTTCATCGAAGCGGGCAAGGGCATCGTTTCGGTGCACCACGCGATCGTCGATTACACGTCCTGGCCGTGGTTCTACGAACAGGTGATCGGCGGAAAGTTTTTCATCCAAGCCGTGGACGGGCATGCGGCCTCGGCCTTCAAGGAGGGCGTGGAATACATCGTCCGCCCGACGCAAGCCGGCGCCAGCCATCCGGTGACCCGGGGCATCGGGCCGATTCCGGTGCACGACGAAGTGTACCGCGGCATGTGGCAGGCGCCGGGGATCCAGGTGCTGATGGAGACCGACCATCCGCTGAACGACCGGGCGGTAGTCTATACGGGGCTGCATCCCAAGGCGCGGTCGATCTACATTCAGACCGGCCACAGCGCCTCGACGCACCGCCATCCCGCGTATCGCAGATTAATCTACAATTCCGTGCTTTGGACCGCCGGACGCAGTGAAGCAGGGACTTAGCCTGGCGGCCGCGCTTTCACATCACTATCGCACCGATCCACGGCTGCGCGGATCAAACACAGTTGTCACAATCAGCGCGGGAGCGAGACCCGCGCACAATGCGAGACCGTGGGAGAATTAAATTGTAACGGCGGGGCGGTCGCCCGGCGTCACTCCACTATGCGTCTGCGCCCAACAATCTATTTGTGTGTGCTCCTGTTACCGATTTGTATTTCGGCGCAAGAGGCACGCCTCGCGGCCCCGACGCAGGACCAGCAAGCGGCCCAGCCGGCCTCGAACCAATCGTCCTCCCCACAGGCCGTCGCGCAGCCCGCGGCTCAGGCCGGCGCGCAGCCCGCGACAGCTCAGACGCCCGCGCCGAAAGCCGATCCGCCCGCTGCTCCGGCGGCGCAGCCCAATCCAGCCATTGCGCCGGGCACGCCGACCGCCACGGCGCAGCAACCGGGGATCGTGACGGGCAAACGCATTTTCGGGGCCATACCGAACTACATAACCGTCGAACAGATGACCGAGGCATACCAGCCTCTGACCCCGAAAGCCAAGTTCGTACTCGCCTTCAAGGATTCCTTCGACTGGCCGGAGTTTTTCGTGGCGGCCGCGGTGACGGAGATCAACAATCTCAACGGTGAGGATCCCGAGTGGGGCCAGGGCATCAAGGGTTACGCCAAGCGGTATGGAGCCGCGCTGGCGGACCAGACCATCAGCAATTATCTGACCGAGGCGATTCTGCCCGTGGCGCTGCACGAGGACCCGCGCTACTTCCGGCTCGGGCCGGGACACAATCCCGGGCATCGCGTCGCTCACGCGCTGAGCTGGGTGCTGATCGCCAAGACGGACTCGAATCACAACACGCCGAATGTGTCGGAATTGGTGGGCAGTTGCGCGTCGGCCGCGATCGGCTGGTGGTACTATCCGAAGGCCGAACGGCTGCCCAGCCAGGTGGCGGACCGCTGTATCACGCAGGTGAGCTTCGACGCGGCGGGCATGGTTCTGAAGGAATACTGGCCCGATATCAAGCACGCGCTGTTCCACAAACAGTAGGCCCGGAGCGCAACGCGACTCCGCGCGGATCCCCCGATTCCGCCTGCCCCGCGCCAGGCCATCACAAGACAAAGCTCTTACTGGGCCAGGAAGGCGCGGAATCCGATGCGGCAGGCGGCCCGCTCGGCGCCGGAACTCAGCCGTAAGTTTTTGAGCTCGCGATGAACTGCTGATCCGCGGCCGGGGGCGAGGATGCGCACCGCAGGCCGAATGCGGACAGGCGCATGGCATTACAATACCAGCTACGGCGTATTTTTCGCGGCTCCGTTTTTTTCGATGCCCATGCCAATCCGAAAACTCCTCCGCCGCCTGGCGACGATTCTCTATCTGAGCGCCGTGGCCACGCTATTTGCCTGGGGCCTGGATCAGACCAAGCTGTTCCGCCTGATCGCGCTCAAGGCCGGGGACCTGCACTATCTGCTCGAGCGTCCGCGCAGGCCCGACAACATCGTGCTCATCGTCGTCGACCAGAAATCTCTCAACGCGCTGCCCGTGCCGACGATGTTCTGGCATCGATACTACGCCCCGGCCATCGAGGCGGCCGCGGCGGCGGGGGCCAAGGTGCTGGGCCTGGATGAGGCCTTCGGGATCACAGTCGACAAATACGTGGACGGCCTGGGCGATGAGGCGATGGCCCATCTGGACGAGAAGATGGCCGAAGCCGTGGTCTCGACCTCGCCCGTCATGCCGGTTATCTGCGCCTATATCCCGACCGAGATGGCCAATCAGGAGGCCCAGGCCGTTCCGATGAATATCGCTGCCGCGGCGCTCGGCCAGACAGCCTACGTCAATCTGACCGCCGACGAGGACGACTTCATCCGCTCCATCGAGTTGACCGAGCCGGGCGCCGGCGAGCAGCCCAAGGCCATGGCGCTGGCGGTGGCGGAACGGTTTCTCGGACACAAGCCGGACTACCCGTCGCGCGTTATGCTGATCCGCTTCAGCGGGCCCGCCGGCACCGTCCGGCGGATCTCGCTGGTCGATTTTCTGGCCGCCGCCGAGGCCGGGAAGATGGATCTGCTGCGCTCCTGGGTGGGCGGGAAAGCGGTTCTGCTGGGCCCCGAAATGGACACCCAGGACCGTCACGCGACCCCTTACTACGCCTTCACCGTCGGTCCCCACGCCAACACCTCGGGCGTGGAGATCCACGCCAACGCCCTGAACTCGCTGCTCACCGGACGCTATCTGCGGAAGCTCCCGCCCGCCGGGGTGGTGGCGCTGATGTTCGTGTTTGGGTTCCTGTTCAGCCTGACCACGATCGAGTCGACGGGCTGGCGCCTGATCGCCTGGCACTCTTTCCTAACCGTGGTTCTATTCGCCGGCTCGCACCTCGCCTTCCGCGCCGGCTGGATGGTGCCCTGGTCGAGCCTGTTGCTGGCCGCGCTGGCGGCGTTCCTGCTCTCGCTGGTGACCAGCTACCTCACCGCCGCCCGGCACCGCGACGCGTTCCGCAAGGCGGTGAATCTGTTTGTCGGCAAGGAGGTGGCCGAGGCCGTGGAATCGACCGGACGGGTGAGCCTGTCGGGGCGCCGCGTGCACGCCACCATTCTGTTCAGCGACATCCGCGGGTTTACGGCATTCAGCGAGACCCAGGAGCCGGAGGCGGTGGTGGCCTTGCTGAACGAGTACCTGTCCAAGATGACCGCATTCATCGTCCGCCACGGCGGGCAGGTGAACAAGTTCATCGGGGACGGCATTCTGGCCATCTTCTCGGACGACGTGGCGAACACCAAACCGGGGGCTCAATCCAACCGCGCCGATTCGCACGCCGTACGCGCCGTGCGCTGCGCCACGGAGATGGTCGCCGCTCCGTCACAATTCAAAACCGGGACGGGCATCCACAGCGGGTACGTGGTGGTGGGCAACGTCGGCTCGGGCGACAAGCTGGACTATACGGCGCTGGGCGACACCGTGAACCTGGCCTCCCGTCTGGAGGGGCTCAACAAACAGTTCAGCAGCAATCTCCTGTTCAGCGAAGCGACCCGGGAACTGGTGGGGGAGGCGTTCGAGGCCGAACTTTTGGGCGAGACGAGCGTGAAGGGGAAAATTGCCCCGGTTCGGGTATACACTGTATCGAGGAGGGGTGATTCGTGAGAATGAAAAACGTAGTACTTTGCATTTTCGTGGCGGCCTGCTTCATCAGCCTGGCGTGGGCTCAGCCTCATTCGTCAGCACCGGTCGGGCTCGTGATGAGCTCAGGCGCGATTCTGATTCGCGGCGGACAGCCGGTCGCCGCCAAGGCCGGCGAAGTGCTCTTCTCGGGAGACAGCCTGCGCGCCGGGGATTTGGCGGCGACATTCCTGTTCTGCCCGCAGAAGCTGACCACAACCATCGCCCCGGGCTCGGAAGCCCTGCTGGACGTGGACAGCTTCCACATCCGCACGGGCTCCGTCCAGGACCGCAAACCGGTCTCCGCCTGTTTCCTGCCGGCCGTGCAGAAGCTCTCCGTGGCCAGCATGCAGCATTACGGCGTGATGGTGGCGCGCTCGGGTAGCGTACCGCCTCCGAAGACCACGATGGAGCAACGCATCGCCGCCTTGCCGGATGCGGTCCGGCAGCAGTTGACTACCCAGGTGGCCAGCGCGGATGCGGCCTTGGCCAAGGATCCCAAGGATCTGGCGGGCCTGATCGCGCGCGCCGCGGCCTTCGATCGCGCCGGCCTGCTGTTTGACGCCGGGGAAGCATATCGCCAGGTCAGCGCCGTCGCGCCCGATCTGGCTTGGGTGCACGGCCGGGTCATCGAGATCGAGCGCACCCTGGAGCGCGAACAGTTGAAGAAGGAATAGGCGCCGCTCCGCGCCTGCTCCTGCCGCCCGGCCTGCGCCTTCAAAGCGCGGCCGTCACAACTCCACGACCGAGGCGAACCGCACCGCCGCATGGCTGCGCAGTTGGTTCAGCACGCTCTCGGGGACCATGGAGTCCACCTCCACCACGGCCACGGCTTTCAATGCCTCCCCGGAAGCGGGAGTGCGATCCTCCCGGCCCAGTGAGAAATTGGCGATGTTGACGTCGTTCTTTCCGAGCACTGACCCGACGTGGCCGATTACGCCGGGCACGTCCATGTTGCTCATGTAAATCAGCCGCCCGGCGAGCGGCACTTCAACGCGAATTCCGTTCACTGCCAGCAGCCGCGCCCGGTCGAGAACCACGGCCCCGGAAACGGAAGTGACGCCCTCGCTGGTTTCGAAGTCCACGCCGATGCTCTCCACCGCCGCCGGCCCGCCGGCGTGCGATTCGCTGACGCCGATGCCGCGTTGCGCGGCCAACTGCAGCGCATTGACGAAATTCACATGCGAGCTCAGCGCCCGGTCGAGCACTCCGGCCAGCGCCGAGTTGCGCAGCAGCGCGGTGTTCATGCCGGCGATCCGGCCGGTGTAGCCGATGCGCACGGAGAGCGGATTGCCGGTCGCGATGTGCGAGGCGAAACGCCCCAGCCGCTCGGCCAGCGTGATGTAGGGCCCGATGGCGCGGTACTGCTCGGGCGTGATGGCGGGCATGTTCACGGCGTTGATCGCGATGCCGTTGTTGAGATACTCCGCCATCTGTTCGACGATGCGGATGCCGACGATCTCCTGCGCCTCCTCGGTGGCGCCGGCAATATGCGGCGTGGCGATCAGATTCGGGGCCGCCAGCACAGCGTCGCCCGCGGGCGGCGGCTCGGTTTCGAAGACGTCCAGGCCGGCGCCGGCCAATTTGCCCGAAGCCAGGGCCTCGCCCAGCGCGGCCTGGTCGATCAGCTCGCCGCGCGCGCAATTGATGATGCGCGCTCCGTCCTTCATCTTGGCGAAGGCGGCGGCGTTCAGCATTTTCACGGTCTCGGGCGTCTTGGCCACGTGCAGGCTGACGTAATCCGACTGCGCCAGCAGTTGGTCCAGCGGCACCAGTTCCACGCCCGCGTTGGCCGCCGTCTGCGCGCTCACGTACGGGTCCGACGCCAGCACGCGCATCTCAAAGCCGCGCGCCCGCCGCACCACCTCCTGCCCGATGTTGCCCAGGCCGATGACGCCCAGCACCTTGCCGCGCAGTTCGTTGCCCAGGAACTTCTTCTTTTCCCATTTGCCCGCGGTGGTCGACGCCGTGGCGGCCGGGACCATCCTCGCCAGGCCCAGCATCAGCGCAAACGTGTGCTCGGCCACGGAGACCGCGTTGCCGCCCGGCGTGTTCATCACCAGCACGCCCGCGGCCGTCGCGGCATTCAGATCCACATTGTCGACGCCCACGCCCGCGCGCCCGATCACGCGCAGCTTCGGAGCCTTGGCCAGCGTCTCGGCCTTGACCTTCACCGCGCTGCGCACGATCAGCGCGTCGCAGTCCGCCAGGTGCGCTTCATATTCCTTGGGATTGGAGACCACGACGTCCCAACCCTTTTGCGCCTGCAGCAGTGCGATCGCTGCTGGCGACATCGGCTCAGCAACCAGAACTTTCAATTTGTTCCTCTCCTTTTGTCAGACGGCGGCCGGCTTGAACGCGGCTTCGGCGTAAATTCTCTGCACCGCGGCGACCCCCTTGCCAAACTCGACCGCAACGCCCTTGGAGTGCAGAATCAGCTCCAGCTCGGCGACCACCGCGAACAGATCCGCGAAGTCGAAATAGCCTAGATGCGCGATGCGGAAGATCTGCCCCTTCATCGTGCCCTGGCCGTTCGCGATGATCGAGCCGAAGTGGTTGCGGAAGCCTTTGACGATCTCACCCGAATCCATCCCCTGGGGCGCTCGCACGGCCGTGACCGACGCGCTGGGCGAATGTGGGGCAAACAACTCCAGCCCCAGTGTGGTGACGGCGCTGCGCGTGGCCCGCGAGAGCAGTTGCGCGTTCTCGATGAGCTTCTCCATGCCCAGCGACTTGATGTACTTCAGCGACTCGGCCAGAGCCAGGATCAGGCTGACGTTCGGCGTCCAGGCCGATTCGCCTTTGTCGGCCATCTTCTTCTCGCGCTTCAGGTCGAAATACAGTCGCGGCAGTTTCGCGCCCGCATTCTGCGCCCAGGCCTTCTCGCTCACGGAAATGAAGGCCAGGCCGGGCGGAATCATGAACGCCTTCTGCGATCCGCCGACCACCACGTCCAGCCCCCAGCCGTCGATGTCCAGCGGCATGGTGCCCAGGCCGGTGATGGCGTCAACGATGCACAGCGCCTGGGTCCGCTTCGTGATCTCGCCGATGGCCTGCACGTCGTGCGCGGCGCCGGTCGAGGTCTCCGAGGCCTGGAACGTCACGCCCTTCGCCGCCGGGTTTTCCCGCAGCGCCGCCTCGATCCGCTCGGGCGCGACCACTTCGCCGTAGGGGGCCGTCAGGACCACGGCGTTCAAGCGGTAGGCCTTGGCCAGATCCACCCAGCGTTCGCCGAATTTCCCCGCCGAGCAGATGACGATAGTGTCACCCTCGCTGAAGAAGTTCGAGATCGAGGCCTCCAACCCGCCGGTGCCCGAGCTGACCGTGATCAACACGTCGCCGCGCGTACCGAACACCTCCTTCAGGTCGGCCAGAACCTGCGGGTAGAGCTTGATGAAGTCCTGCGTGCGGTGATGAATGTCGGACGCCATCATGGCGTGCAGGGCGCGCGGCAGGAGCGGCGTCGGGCCGGGTGTCAGGAGTCGCTGCTTGCGAATATGCATGGTGTGGGATGATACCTCTAGAAGATACTGGGTAGCACAACAGAATATCAGAATATGGCGCTAATCGATCAACTACAAAAAGACATGGTTGTCTGCATGAGGGCCCGGGACGAGCCGCGGCTGAACGCCATTCGCATGATCAAGGCCGCTCTGATGAAGGAACGAGTGGATTCCCTCAAGGGCCTGGATGAAGCCGCCGAGCTCAAAATCCTGAACATGCTGCTGAAGCAGCGCCGCGAGGCCGCCGACATGTACCGCCAGGGCGGGCGCGCGCAACAGGCCGACAAGGAAGAGATGGAGCTGCGCCTGATTGAAAGCTACATGCCCGCCGCCGCGTCAGAGCAGGAAATCGACGCCGCCATCGCGGCCGCCCTGGCCGAAACCGGCGCCACCACCGCCAAGCAGATGGGCCAGGTGATGAACGCCGCCAAGGCCCGCCTCGCGGGCCGGCGCATCGACGGCAAGTTGATGAGTGAAAGGGTAAAAGCCAGGCTCTCCTGAGCGCGCCATCGAGCCCGGCGGAAGACACAAGCCGCCCGCCGCGCAAGCTCCGGGGCGGCTCCTGAATGGAATTCTACTGCCGCGGTTGTCTCTCCACGCTGCGGCCGCCGGCTCGCCGCTCAGGCGAAATAGGCCGCGTTCGTGGCGGCAAAGCCGGCCTGTTCAGCCGGAAGTTCTTCCAGCAGAAAGATTGAGTTTGTCGGGCACACCGGCACGCAGGCGCCGCAATCGATGCATTCCTCCGGATGGACGTAGAGCTGGGTCGCCGTCTCGAAAGCGGGTTCATCTTTGGTGGGATGAATGCAATTGACCGGGCAGGCTTCGATGCAGTGTTCGTCTTTGGTACAGGTGTCAACAATAACGTATGCCATGAGATATGTCTCCGCCTCTGTCATTGCACGTCTAGGGCCAAACATCCTCCGCCCCAAACTGCCTGAAAGATCAAGAATCATTCTCCAGCAACCACGCCGAGGTGGGCGAAATGCCCCACTGCCATGATCCGGACATGGGGCAAGTCGGGATTTCCGTCAAAATCCGCTGCGCCGGATGACGGAACCACCCGCGCGCTGTATGATGTTCTGGCAGTCCGTGGCGGGAGGCGCGTTTCCACCCCGCCGTCCGCCGCGCAACTAAAGGAGTTCAATCCGCGATGGCTAGTGAAATCAAGGAATACCGGCCGTTTGTGCCGCCTTCGATGCAGATGCGTGAATTCACGCTGCGCGCGGTCCTGCTGGGCCTCGTGATGACCGTGGTCCTCGGCGCGGCCAACGCCTATCTCGGCCTGCGCGCCGGCATGACCATCGCGGCCACCTACCCCGCGGCGGTCATCGGCATGGCCGTGCTGCGCCTGATGAAGGGCTCGATCCTCGAGGAGAACATCGCCCGAACGGTCGGCTCCATCGGCGAGTCGGTGGCCGCCGGCGCGGTCTTCACCATCCCCGCCTTTGTCATCACGCGGGCTTGGCCCGTGTTCGACTCCTCCACCGCCTACTGGCAATCCTTCGCGCTGATGCTGGTCGGCGGCGTGCTGGGCATTCTGTTCGTCACGCTGCTGCGGCGCGTCATGGTGGAGGATCCCGATCTGCCCTTCCCCGAGTCGGCCGCCGCGGCCGAAATTCACAAGGCCGGCCAGCGCGGCAGCGATGCCGCCCGGACGCTGTTCCAATCCATGGGCCTGGGCGGGCTGGTCTATCTGCTGGGCGAATTCAATCTCTTCTCCGCCAGCCGCGATTTCTTCGTCAAAATCGGCGACGTCGGCAAGGGCGTGGTAAAGCTCGGCACGGATCGCCTGATCGCCGTCGGAGGAACCACCACCGCATCCCTGCCCGCCATCAGCCCGGCCTATCTCGGCGTCGGCTACATCATCGGACCGCGGCTGGGCGCGTTGAACTTCGCCGGCGGCGTCGTGGCCTGGGGTCTGCTGGTTCCCATGATCATCTTCTTTCTGGGGCCGGATGTCGCCGCCAAGGCGCCCAACGGCATCGTCGACTGGGCCGTGTTTTCGATGCAGGTGTGGAGAAACATCGTGCGGCCCATCGCCGTGGGCGGCATGCTCGTTGGGGCCAGCTATACCCTCTTTAAAATGCGCTCCAGCCTGGCCACCGGAATCGGCCGCGCCATCCGCGACCTCAAAAAGGCCAGTTCGCAAACCGAGGCCCACGATCGCACCCAGCGCGACCTGAACGGCCGCACCGTCTTCCTCGGCCTCGGCCTGGCCTTCGCCGCCATGATCGCGTTGTATTTCCTGTTCACGCGGGATTTCGCCGCCGCGGCCGTCGCGGGCGTCGTGATGATCATCCTGGGATTCTTCTTCGCGGCCATCAGCGGCAACCTGGTGGGCACCATCGGCTCCTCCAACAACCCGATTTCGGGTCTCACTTTGTGCACCCTGATCATCGCCGCGCTGCTGATGGTCGCCATCGGCGTGCGGGGCACCACGGGCGTGCTGGCGGTCCTGGGCGTGGCGGCGGTCATTTGCGTCAGCAGCGCCGTGGCGGGCGAGATGCTGCAGGACCTCAAGGTCGGCCATCTGCTCGGCGGCACGCCCCGGCTGATGCAGATGGGCGATTTCCTGGGCGTGCTGGCGGCCAGCGCGGCGCTCTACTTCCCGTTGCTGTGGCTGCACCAGGCCAACATCAAGGAAGGCGGCATCGGCTTCGGCGACGCCAAGCTCTCCGCGCCCCAGGCGGGCCTCATGGCCAGCCTCTCCCAGGGCATCGTCGGCGGAGGCATGCCGTGGGCACTGGTTCTGGTCGGCATCTGCATGGGCTTCGCGCTGATCATGGTGCAGGTCAAGAGCCCGATGCTGTTCAGCGTCGGCATGTACCTGCCGCTGGAAACGACTTTTGCCATTTTCGTCGGCGGCCTCATCCGCTGGCTGTGCGACGTTGCCCGCGACCGCAGGAATTATAACGACGCCCAGAAGGCGCGCATCGAAAACGCCGGCGTGCTGTGCGCTTCCGGCCTGATCGCCGGCGAGGCGCTCATGGGACTGGTCAAGGCCGGTGTCGTCATGGGCACCGGCAAAAAGGTCACCGATCTGTTCGAGTTCTTCGCCCAGCCGCCGCTGGCCATCGGCCTCGCCGTCCTGGTCCTGCTGGCGCTGTACATGATCCTGCTGCCCATCTCCCGGGCGGGCGATCCCAACGAGCCCGCGCCGCCGGCGGCCATCATGTAGCTGCTTTCAGGTTTCGGCCTCGCGAAAACAGGTAGTGTCTAAAAAGTGCGTTGAGGGAAAACCTTAGCCGATTGCGCCCATCCCGCGCAGTCGGTACCGTGAAGGCATGTCGACCGTGGCGCATGTCCGCGGCAGCGTTGCGGGGGCGGCCATCCTCACGCTTTTCGGCTCCGCGTGGTGCATCGTAGCGCTGGCCCTCTGGCCCGCGCACCCCGTCTGGTCCATTCCGGCAGGGTCCGTGGCAACCATTGTATTGCTCGCGCTGTGCGTTATGCGGCTTAAGCCTTTTAGAAACATCCCGAGCATCCATGACCCCGTGGCAGCGGCCAAGGGAAAGCGCGCCGGCATGCTCTTTGGAATCATATTTGGAACCGAAAGCGGGTTGATATGGCTCTGCGCGACGCTGCTGGCGCGCCTTGACCTGAGCATTTGGATTCCGATTGCGGTCGCCGTGATCGTCGGCCTGCATTTCATTCCGTTGGCGCGCGTATTTGGAGTGCCGCTTTACTATTGGACGGGAGTACTCTGCGTCCTGGGTATGCTCGGATGTTCGCTGATCCGCGATGATGGCACGCGGCTGCTGTGCGCGGGACTGATTATGGCGGCGGTGTTGTGGCTGACTGCTGTATTGTTGCTCCTGCAAGCCAGACTGATCGGACCGGGCTCGATCGTTTGAAATCTGGCAATCCAAACCACAGCGCACCCTTCAGACAGCACCCGAAAGCCAGGCCCGCCGCGGGCTTCACGCTAGGATAGTAGTTTGTCCACGGTTTCTTCCCCTCACGCCGCACGGCGGCCCACCTTCGGCGTAGTGTACGCCGGCGTGGCGCTGACCACGGCCTCAACGCTGATCTTTGAGCTGGCCCTGACCCGCCTGTTCTCGGTGATCTTCTACTATCACTTCGCCTTCCTCGCCATCTCGATCGCCCTGTTCGGCCTCGGCGCGGGCGGCGTCGTGTCGTACTTTTTCCCGCAGCACGGCCCGGCCCTGTACCGCCGTTTGGGCGTCGTCTCGGCTTCCAATGCGCTGCTCACGGTGCTGACTCTGATCTGGATGCTGGGCCGCAGCGGCGCCATCTCGTTCACTTCTCTCGGGAGCGTCTTTCTCGCGGCTTCGCTGCCCTTTCTGCTTTCCGGAATCGTCGTCTCGCTGGCCATCTCGGAGACCATTCAACGCGTCGAGCGCGTCTACTTCTGGGATCTCACGGGCGCGGCCCTGGGCTGCCTGCTGCTGATCCCGTTGTTGAACCTTACCGGCGCGCCCGGAGCGGTGCTGGCTTCAGCGTTGCTCACGGCCTCCGCCTCGGCCGTCTGGTTCGGCCTGGGGCGCGCGGCGCGCGGACGCGCCTTCGGCGTCGCGCTGGCGCTCGTGCTGATCGGCCTGCTGGTGTACAACAAGCAGGCGCACCTGCTCGACCTGCACACTGCCAAAGGGCGGAGCCTGCACGACGAGATCTTCGTTCGGTGGAACAGCTTTTCCCGCATCGCCGTGCGGAGCGACCCCACCGGCGGCCTCACGGCGGTCATCGATGCCGACGCCACCACCGGCATTTCACAATTCGATCTGGATCATCTCACCTCCGCCGATCGCGCCCAGCTCGCCGCCGAAGGCCCCGGCCTCGTGTATCACCTGCGCCCCGCCGCGAAGACGCTGGTCATCGGCGCCGGAGGCGGCTGGGACGTGGCCCGCGCGTTGGCCTCCGGCTCCCGCGACGTCACCGCCGTCGAGATCAATCCGATCATCGCCACGACCATCATGCGGCAGCATTTCGCCGCCCCAAGCCAGCGCCTCTATTTCCGCCCCGAGGTGCGCGTCGTGGTCGAGGACGGCCGCACCTACGTGCGCCGCTCGCCAGAAAAATACCAGGTGCTGCAGGCCACTCTCGTCGACACCTGGGCGTCCACCGCGGCCGGAGCCTTCGCCCTGTCGGAGAACAACCTCTACACGGTCGACGCTTTCGTGGAGGACCTCGAGCACCTCACGCCCGACGGCGTGCTCTCCTTCACGCGTTGGGGCTTCGACCCGCCGCGCGAATCCCTGCGCCTGGTCTCGCTGGCCCGCTCGGCCCTCGCGCGGCTCGGTCAAACCGATGCCTGGCGTCACGTTGCCGTCCTGCGTGAACAGACCCGCAAACTGGCCGGCTGGGGCGCCACCGACACCGTCCTCATTGCGCGCCAGCCTTTCTCGAGCGACGACCTGGCACGCATCCATCAGGCCGCCGCCGGATTTGACACCGTCTACGCGCCCGATGCGCCCGGCGTCACCGCCTTCCGCGATCTTCTTCTGGCGCCCGACCCGCAGCCCTTCTACGACTCGTACCGCTTCGATGTCCGCCCGCTTACCGACGACCGGCCGTTTTTCTTCTACACCGTCCAGCCGCGCGATGTCTGGAGCTTCGTCCGTTCGTTCAATCGCCACAGCGCCGACTTCAAGGTGAACCTGGCGCTCTCATCGCTGTTCGCGCTGGTCGGCGTCAGTGCCGTGGCCACGCTGGTGACCCTCCTGCTGCCGCCCCTGCTGGTCGGCGCGCGCCTGCCCCGCGAACGCGGCGTGGCCTGGTTTCTGCCCTATTTCCTGCTGCTCGGCGCGGGCTACATCATCGTCCAGGTGGGGCTGATCCAGAAGCTGATCCTGCTGCTCGGCCATCCTACTTACGCGCTCACCGTGGTGGTCTTTTCGATGCTCGTCTCGAGCGGAGTGGGGAGCTTCACCAGCCGCGCCCTGCTGCATCGCCGGGAACGCCGCTTGCGCCTGGTCCCCGTCGCGGTAGCCGTGGCGGTGTCGGTGCTGGCCCTGGTCATCGCCCCGGCCGACGCCGCTCTCGCCGCCGCGCCCGCCTTCGTGCGCCTGCTCTCGGCGGTCCTGCTGGTGGCGCCCGCCGGGTTCCTGATGGGCATGCCGTTTCCCGGCGGCCTGGCCGTACTCGAAGCCTGGCAGCCTTCGGCGGTCCGCTGGGCGTGGTCGATGAATGCCGCCGCCAGCGTCCTCGGCTCGGCCCTCTCGATCTGTTGCGCGATTTATTTCGGCCTGCGCGCCGCCCTGTTTCTGGGCGCCGCGTGCTATCTCGCCGCGGCGTTCGTCCTTTCGGCCACGGCGCGCTTCCGCCGGCCACCAGCAGTCTAGTTTACGACCGGCTTGCGGTCATTGGTGGGGCTGAACCGCAGCGCGTTCTCCAGCGCTTCGCAGAAGAAATACTCGCCCCACATCACGCTCTCCTCAACGCCCAGTTCCTTATGGATGTGGTACACCCCGCCCTTGAGAATGCCTTGCCAGGCTTGATCGTTGCGGGCCGTGAACTTCTTGCACAGCGTCTTCAGGATCTTCAAGGCGCAGGACCAGTAGTAGAAGCCCTTCACGGGGTCCGGCAGCATGCGGCACAGCCGGATCAGCGCCCCCGCGGCGATCGCCGCGGCCGACGTATCGAGCGTCTTGCGCGAATCGCCGGCGGCCTGAAAATCCCATGGCGGCACGCCGTCGGCGTTGGTGTGTGTCAGGTAGTAATCCGCGCAGGCCTGCGCCGTCTGCAGGAACCGCGGGTCGCGCGTGTACTCGAAGCACGAGCCGAAGCCGTACATGGCCCACGTCAGCCCGCGCGACCAGCACGAATCGCCGCGATAGCCCTGCTGGGTCGAATGCCGCAGAAACTCGCCGCTCTCGAGGTCGAAAATGCCCTCGTGCGCGGTCGAGCCGTCACCCCGCACCAGGTAGCGGCGCGTCGTCAGCGCGTGCCGGATCGCGATGTCCCGCAACCGCCGGTCGTTGGTCTCCCGCGCCGCGTAGAAGATCACCGCCACGTTCATCATGATGTCGATGAACAGCGACTCCTCGCCCACGAAGGAGCACAGATACTGGCCCTTCTCGCGGAACCGCAGCGCCATGGTCTTGCCGGCCTGCACCAGCACGTCGTTGAGCCGCGGCTCCCGCGTCACCTGGTACCAGCGGTAATACGTCGACAGGAAAATGAACCCCAGGTCGTGCACTTCGCGGTCGAATTGCCGCGGTTCCAGCGGCAGGCTGTAGTCGATCGCTTTCTGGATCCAATAATCCTTCTCCAGGCTCTCCTCGGGCTGCAGGCGCTGGAAGATCCACATCAGCCCGGGCAGAAAGCCGTCGCACCAGTGCGTCCACGCCGGTCCATCGTGCTTCCACTGGCCGCCCATCGTATAGATCGGATAGAAGCCCGGGTGCTCCTCGATCAGCGACCGCACCTGGCGCTGGGCAAACTGCAGCGTCTCCTGAAACAGGCTTCTGTCGAGCTCGGGTTCGAACTGGATCACGGCGTTACGCCTCCCGGAACCTCCAGCGTACGCCAAATCATCTGGTACCCGCGCGGCAGACGCGTCCCCGGTCCGACGAACAGGATGGGCGCGTCGCTCCCGGCATGCGCGAATTCGCTGGGAATGAGGACCGGGCCCTGGCCGGAAGTCACGACCCGGCGTTGCGCCAGCAGGGATTCCAGTGTCGGCGCCTCCAGCAGGCTGGTGAAGGGTCCGCTGCGCGAGGCATCTTCGTACGTTTCGGTTCTCAGCTCCACGAAGCAGTTCGGGTAAGGCGCCGTCTCGCAAGTCACTTTGTCAATCCGCGCCGCGATCTTCGTGCCCCGCGCCAGCAGCGTCCGGCCGTCGTGCACCACGGCCCGGCTCACCGCCATCTCCACCATGTCGCCGCGCGCCGCCGCGATCAATTCGATTTCCCGGCTCAGCTTGACCGGCACGCTCACGCCAGCCGGCAATGACGCGCTGCCGCGCACCGTGGTCTCGGCGCCCTCCGGCGCCACGTCGCCAAAGGTGATCTTCGACTCGCCCAGGTACTGTCTGCACTGCGAAAACGTGGACACCGTGCGGCTTTCCACGCCGCTCTCGTGCAGCATCGACAACTCGGTCACGGCAGGCAGCCGGAATGCCGTCTCGCCGACCTTCACGTCCTGATATTCAATCGCCTTGAAGGCCCGGCGGATCGGAATGCCGAGTGGAAACTCCGTCACCAGCAGCTCGAAGCGCTGCAGCGCCAGGCTCCGCGCATCGTGCCACGCCGTCACCTGATAGCCCACCACGCCCGTCGCCGGCGGAACGATCACCTTGAAGTTGCTCAGCTCGATCGGCACGTTCTGGATGAACTTCAGGGTCGCGCGTCCCGCCAGTGTATCGTTTCCAACGAACTCGAGCGCGGCGTTGCCCCGGTAGGCAGCCATCAGGTGCAACGCAAAATCGCCCGTTCCGATGGCCCCCGTACCGCCGACCATCTCGGCCAGGTTCCGCTCCTCGAATCGCGGCGCGCCCGGCCAGGCAAACAGTTCCTTGCCCTTGACGTAAGCCACTTCCACGCGCGTCCTGTCCAGCAGGCGGAACTTCTTCTCGGAGGGACTGCGCGCCGAGCGCTCGATCGTCTCCACGCAGGTGTAGTCGGGCAGGCGGTGCAGCATCTCCTCCATCGACGCCCGCACGCGCGCCGCCAGCAGCGCGTTCTTGTCGGGCGGATCGGCGGCTGGGCAGGGCGCGTTCACGGCGGCCGCGAGAATACACCACTGGAGCATGCGCGCCGACAATCTCATCTCAGAATTCCGCCTCTCTTTTATCTGCTAACATCGCTCTCATGGCTGTCAAGGCAACTGTTCTTAACAATGGCCCGATTCGTCTGGAGGCCTCCGATCCTGCCGAACTCGTGCTCCTCGATCCGGCCGGAAAAATCTTCGGCCTGGCGGGGCGCACGGCGATCTCGCTGTGCCGCTGCGGCCACTCCGCCAATAAGCCGTTCTGCGACGGTTCGCACCACCGTGAAGGCTTCCAGTCGGCCTGCGAAGCGCGCGAACTGCCCGCGCCCGCGCCCCGGCCCGCGCCGTAATCCTGCTCCGCCTGGCCCCGGGCCCCCCATCCCGGCACTCTCCGAACGAGAGCAGATTCTGCCGGCAGCTTGCCGGAGGCCGGAGCAAGATTGCTCCAGGGCCTGTTCACGCTACCCGAACGCAGCGGTGCGCGCGAAAAGCGTCTCAGACGAGGCGCAGGACGACGACTTTGGCCATTCCGAGGCGAGGACGACAACGAAGGCTGCGGCGGTTTTCGCCGCGACCGAAGGGGGCCGGTTTTCCCTATTCTCGCGTCGCTGGGTCGCTCGCAGACGCTCGGTATGCGTCGCTCCTCGCTCCGGGAACTCGGAACCCCCTCCCGTCGCCAGAAGTCCACGTAGTGTGAGCAGGCCCTAGCGATTGCCCGCGGCGATGGCCACCGTGGCCGCGGCCAGCAGCGCCAGCCCGGCCCACAGGCCGCGCCGCGCCCCCGCCGGCGCGTGCTGCCACTCGCCTGTCAGCACGCCCGAAAGATTGGCCGTCATGATCATGAAAATCTGGAACAGCGCCCAGCCCACCGAAGTCCCCAGCGCGCCTAGCAACACCGAGCTCCAGCCGTACAGCCCAACCGCGCCCATCCACAGCAACCCCATCAGCGTCCCCATCCCGGCGTCGGCTCTCCACGGACCGCGGAACCGAGCCCACGTCCGGTTGCGCGTCAGCAAGTAGAAGCAGTACGCCAGGTTGGGGATCAGCCCGCCCGCGAGCGCGACCGGCCACACGGCGTAGCCCGCCGCCTGCGCCGCCGTGCCGCGCGCCACCGCCGCCTGCGCGATCGGCTGGCCGAAGGCGAAGGCGTAATTGATCATCGGCGCCATCAGCCCGCACAGCACAGCCACGCTTAACGCCGCCGCGTAACCGCCCGTCGTGGCCTGCGCGGCCGTGACCCGCTCCCTGCGCCGCCCGGCCCAGGCCGACACCGCGATCCCCAGCAGCATGAGCGCCACTCCGGCGAAAATCAGGGCGCCCTTGCGCGTGCCCGCCACCGCTGGGTGCTGCACCAGCAGCGGAACCAGCGTCCCTCCCAGCGCGCCCAATCCGACGATGATCGCGTAGCCCAGCGCCATCCCCAGCCGCGCGATCGACAACCCGAACAGCACCTGCGCAATCCCCCACCCCGCGCCGAATAGCAGCGGCGCCGCGTAGGCCGTTGTCGGCAATCCCGCATACAGCGCGCCCAAGTCCCGCACCAGCCCCAACGCCAGCGCCCAGGGCACAATCACCAACGAAACCAGGCTGAACACCAGCCACGTGTTCTCCCACGCCCAGTGCCTGACGAACTTCATGGGCAACATGCTGTTGCCGTTCAGCAGCCCCGCCGCCAGCGTCAGCCCCAGCCCCAGCCACATTGTCGCTGTCATTCCATCCGGCTCCTATCCCGCGCAGTCCTCGCAATCATATGCCAACCGCGCCCCTGGCGCCCGGCACCGCATCTCGGGAGAACAGCGGCAGGGCCGGTGAACGGCGTGACGAGCCAGGCCTGGACAGGCCGCCGCCGACGTGAAAAACACAAAAAAGAAGGAACAAAGCCAAATGTCGACTTTCATTTTTAGAATGAGCTACTTACTTGGCTATCGTCCGATAGATTATTCGCCAAGTATTCGTTTTTCAAAGAGCGTCGATAGCGGGCCGCGGAGGCGGGCTATCCGATTCAGCTTACACCGGGGTGTCAAGCATAATTCGGGGTATTGGGGAGGCGAGCCAACGGGGGCGAAACGGTCAAAAGGACGGTGGCGTGAGGGGACGCGCGGGGACTGCGGCGGCGGAAGCGGCGCCCGGGCCGGGACTGGGGGGCCGGATGAGCCGGTACAGGATGACGGTCCGGGTCCGGCCGGCTTCCTGGTAGCGGTCGCGCCAGGCGGCCAGGCCGAGGGCCGGATCGAAGGCCGAGAGACGCGGGTTGAGCGGTCCGAGTCCGTCGAAGATCCAGGCCGGTGGGGCCGTCATGAGCAACGCCTCGCGGTTCAGCCGCGCCAGTTCCGGGAAGGTCGGGCGGCTGTCGGTCAAATGACGGTCGGCCAGTACGCCGTCGAGGGGCTGCGAGTCGAGGTAGGGCGTGCCCGGCGGCAAGCCGGTCAGGGCGTAGAGTTCCGGCCGGTAGCCCCACACCAGGGCGGTGTCGGCGGGGCGGATGAAGGGTGCGGCGAGCAGCGCGGCGCGGCGCGCATCCTCGAACAGCGCCAGGTCGCGCGAGGCGTGCGGGCGAGCCTGGAGGGTTTCGGCGGCGAGTTGCGCTGAAGCAGGCATGAAGCGGATGAAGGGAACCAGCAGCAGCGCCACCAGCACGGCGCGCCAGCGCGGGCCGGCGAGGGCGAAGCCGCGCGCGGCCGGCAGCGCGACGGCCGGCAGCAGTTGGAAGAAGTAGCGCGGGAAGAAGCGCCAGCCCATCCAAGCGGCGGCGAGCGAAATGAGGATCCAGCCGGCGAATCGCCAGCGGTTCCCGCGCTCGCGCGTGAGGGCGCACGCGGCAGCGGCGACAAGCGCGACGTGGAAGCCGGCCCAGCCCAGCGTGCGGCGCAGGCCTTCCAAAAGGGGATGGGCGAGCGGCGTATCGCGGGCGTAGGCCGCACCCCACACCCACACCTGGCGCCAGTACGCGCCGAGCGCGGATTGCGAGGCCAGCCAGGCCGCGACCAGGGCCACGGGCAGGGCGAAACCGGCCAGCAGGCGCGGCGCATCGCGCCAGCGCCACAGCAGGCACACGGCCAGGATCAGCAGGGCCTTGCCGTTGAAGCCCAGCGCCAGGCCGCACAATAGCCCGGCCAGCAACGGCTGGCCCGCGGCAATGGCGCCGACGGCCAGCAGATGCAGCGGCAGCGTGAGCAGGTCGGGCGTGAGGGCGATAGCGGCGGAGGGGAAGTCGAAGGTCAGAAAGAAGGCCGTCAGCAGCGCGGCCCAGGCGGACGCGTCCAGGCCCTGCGACGGGGCAGTGCCGGCCGCGGGTGGCCAAAGCTGCGCCGCGGCGCGCCACGCGGCCCAGGCCGCGAAGGCCACGAAGAGCGCGCCGATGAGACGCAGGAGAAACCCTGTGCGGGCGTCCATCAGGACGTAGAACAGGGCCGAAAACGGGGGCTTGTCGAACCAGATGTCGCGATACAGCGCCTGGCCCGACAGCACGGCGCGCGCGGCAGCCAGGGGGTAGGCCTCTTCAACCCACAGCACGTCGAGGTGGCAGAAGCGGACGGCGGCGAGCAGCGCGATGGCCAGAATCGGCGCGAGGCGGCGCATGGTACACCGGGACGCGACCGCAGGCCTCTCGCAGCTCAGACGGCGGCCGCGGTCCCGAAGGAGGATTGTCGCACGCGCGCCGTGTAGGCTGGAAGACAGCCATGGAGTTGGAGTTGGAGGCCGGCAGCGGCGACGCGGGTCTGCGCGTCGATCATTTCCTGGCGGCGCGGCTTCCCGGATACAGCCGGGCGCGGCTGCAGGAGTGGATCGAAGCCGGGCGGGTGAGCGTGAACGGCGCGCCGGCGCGCAAGGCGTCGCTGAAGCTGCGCGGCGGCGAGAGGATCGTGGTCCAGCCGGCCGAGCGGAAGCCGCTGCGGGCGGCGCCGGAGGAGATCCCACTCGACATCCTGTATGAAGACGCGGATGTCGTGGCGGTGAACAAGCCCGCCGGAATGGTGGTGCACGCGGGGGCGGGGCGCACAGCGGGGACGCTGGTCAACGCGCTGCTGCACCGTTTCGGCGGGCTTTCCGGCGTTGGCGGCGAGATGCGGCCGGGCATTGTGCACCGGTTGGATAAAGGCACCAGCGGCGTCCTGCTGGTGGCGCGGAACGACGCCGCGCACCGCCATCTGGCGGCGCAATTTGCAGCCCGCAGCGTGGAGAAGACGTACCTGGCCATGGTGCAAGGCGCGGTGCGCGGCGAGCAGGGCGCGATCGACACGCCCATCACGCGCGACCCGGTGCGGCGGACGCGCATGACGGCGCGGCTGGGGACGGGGCGCAGCGCGCACACCGAGTACCGCGTGATGGAGCGGTTGCGCGGGTACACGCTGATCGAGGTGCGCATCGGCACCGGCCGCACGCACCAGATCCGCGTCCACCTGGCGAGCATCGGCCATCCCGTGGTTGGGGACACGCTGTACGGCGCGGCGGCGCAACCGGAGCTGGGGCGGCCATGGCTGCACGCGCGGCGGATCCGCTTCGATGCGCCCTGCGGCGGCGGCCGGATCACGGTCGAGGCTCCGCTCCCGCCGGGACTTGTGGCCTGGAAGGAGCGTCAACTAGGCTGACGGGGAGAACCGCGCCCGGGGGAGGCGCGGTGAGGAAAGCAGGCTAGAATGAGGTTCAGGATGAGCACACATCCGTCGCGCAGAGCGTTCCTGGCCGGAGCGGCCGGCGTTGCTGGCATGTCCGGCGCGCTGGGCGCGGCCCGTCAGGCGGCGGGGTCGCCCGCGGCGCAGCAAGCCACGCCGCAGCCGGCCCAGGAGCCGGAGGACCGTTCGCAGACCTTCAGCCTGGACGTCACGCGCGTGAACCTGCTGTTCACGGTCTCGGACAAGAAGGGCCGCTTCGTCACCAACCTGGTGATGGAGGATTTCGAGGTCCTGGAGTCGAGGAAGAAGCAGAAGATCCTGGAGTTCGCCACCGAGAGCGACCTGCCGCTGCGCATCGCGATCCTGGTGGACACGAGCAACAGCATCCGCGCGCGCTTCCGGTTCGAGGTGGAAGCGGCGCAGGCGTTCCTGGAGGGCGTTCTGCGCAAGGGGCAGGACAAGGCGCTGGTGTACGGCTTCGACACCGAGGCCGAGATGGTGCAGGACTTCACCGACGACACGGAGCTGCTGGGCCAGAAGCTGCGCGATCTACGTCCCGGCGGCGGCACGGCGCTGTTCGACGCGATGGTGGCGTCGTGCCGCGACAAGCTGATGCAGGAACGGCCGTTGCACAAGTTCCGCCGGGCGATGGTGATGATCAGCGACGGAGAGGACAACGCCAGCCACTACACGCGCGACCAGGCGCTGGAATACGCGCAGAAGACGGACGTGGTGATTTACGCCATCTCGACCAGCAACACCGGCAGCATGCATGACCAGGAGGCCGGCATGGGCGGCGTGCACATGCTGAGCGACGGCGACAAGGTGTTGAAGTACCTGACGCGCGAAACCGGGGGCATGACCTACTTCCCGTTCCGCGCGCAGGACATGGAGCAGGACTTCGAGAACATCGCCAACGAGCTGCGCAGCCAGTACAGCATTCTGTACCGGCCCGAGCCGCTGAAGACGGACGGCCTGTACCACCCCATCGAGGTGCGCGTGCACATGCGCAACGACCTGATCATCCGTGCGCGCAGCGGGTATTACGCGCCGAGAACATAGTCCCTACTGAGTTGCGCGTAACGGGCCCGCCTGGGGCGGCGGCGGTTGCGCCGGACGGCGCGTTGCCAACACGATGGGAGAGACATGGCGGAAAACCAACTGAGTGCCGGGCAACGAATGGCGGCCGTGGCGGTGCTGGCCGCAGGCGCGGGGTGGGGACTGTGGGCGCCCATGCCGAGGCCCAAGCCGGCCTCGGCGCCGGCCACGGAGTTCTCCGCCGAACGGGCGCTCGGCCACGTCCGGCGGATCGCCGTGCAGCCGCACCCGGCGGGCTCGGCGGCGGCGGCGGTGGTGCGGGACGCCATTGTGAAGGAGCTGAACGAGCTGGGGATTCCGGCCGAAATTCAGCACGGCGCGGGGCTGTATGAACGCGGCCCGATGGTGTTCGCCGGGCATGCCGACAACGTGGTGGCGAAGATCGCGGGCACAACGCCGGGGCCGGCGGTGCTGCTGGCCGGGCATTACGATTCGGTCCGGCTGGGGCCCGGCGCGGCGGACGACGGCCACGCCGTGGGCGTGCTGCTGGAGACGGCGCGGGCGCTGAAGGCCGGGCCGAAGCTGCGCAACGACATCATCCTGCTGTTCGACGTCGAGGAGACCGGCCTGACCGGCGTGGCGGCGTTCGTCAATCAGCATCGCTGGCGCAACGACGTGGCGGTGGCGCTGAACTTCGACGCGCGCGGCACGCGCGGGCGCGACTACATGTTCCAGACCAGCGCGGGCAACGGCGCGCTGATCGGCGAATTCGCGGCGGCGGCGCCGGACCCGGCGGCCAATTCGCTGACCTACGAAGTCTACAAGCGGCTGCCCAACGACACCGACTTCAGCGTCTTCAAGGCGCACGGCTACGCGGGCTTCGACTTCGCGTTCATCGGCAACGTGCTGGCCTACCACACGCCGTTCGACGACCTGGCGCACCTGGATCCGGCGACGGTGCAGCAGGCCGGCGGCTACGCATTGGCGCTGGCGCGCCATTTTGCCAACGCCGACTGGAGCCAACTGCGGCCCCGGGAACCCGACGCGGTGTACTTTTCGGCGGGCGGTTTGTTCGTCCACTACCCGGGCTACCTGGCGCTGCCATTCAGCTTCGCGGCGCTGGCGCTGCTATGGCTGGTGCTGCGGCGGCGCTGGGGGCGGGGCGAAGTCACGCTGGGGGGCACGGCAGCCGGGGCGCTGGCGTGCGCGGCGGCGGCGGGCGCGGCGGGCTTCCTCATGCCGTGGGTGTGGCGGCTGTTGAAGGTGATCCACCCGGGTTACACAATGCTGCCGCAGGGCGACGTCTACAACCACGACTGGTACATCGCGGCCTACTTCTGCATCACGCTGGCGCTGTTTCTGGGCGCGCTGGCGCTGGCGCGGAGATACGGCTCGGAGTCGAGCTTCGCGGCGGGCGGGCTGATGCTGGGCGCGGCGGGGCTGATTGCCGTTCACGCCGTGGCGCCCGGCGGGACGTACATGTTCGTGTGGCCGCTGATTGGGGGAACGCTGGCGCTGCTCGTGCGGCCCAAACGGCCGGTGCTGGCCGCGGTGCTGTGCCTGCCGGGCCTGATGTTGATCCTGCCATTCGCCTACGCCTGCTTCACGGGGCTGATGATGCGCGCGGCGGGACCGGCGAGCGCGCTATTCGCGCTGCTGATGGCGCTCGCGGCGGCGCCAATCGCGGCGCTGGCCGGAGAGCGGCCGGCGCGCCGGATCGCGCCCTGCGCGGCCGTGGTGGCGCTGGCGCTGATCGGCGGCGCGTGGGCCAATCGATTCGACGCGGCGCATCCGCGGGAGGACGATCTGATCTACGTCGCCGACGTGGACACGGGCCAGGCATGGTGGGCCAGCCGGACGCAGGGCTCGGACGCGTACCTCGATCAGTTCCTGGGCGCCGCGCCGGAGCGCGTCGAGAAGTGGCCCGGCCTGCCCGGAGTGACAAAGCGCCAGGCGGCTCCGACGATCGCAGCCGCCGCGCCGGAAGTGAAGGTGCTGCACGATGCGACCGAGCGCGGCAAGCGCGTGATCGGCCTGCGGATCGCGTCGCAGCGCGGCGCGCAGACGTTCCTGCTCCAGATGCTGAACGCGCGGGACGTGCTGCGCGGATCGGTGGAGGGCATCGCGTGGACGCAGGAAGGCGGCGCGACGGCACTGGCCGGCTTCCCGCGCAAGCAGGACATCCTGTACACCTGCCCGGGCGAGGACGGCGCGGAAATGGAGTTCGAGGTGCGGGCCGGCAGGCCGCTCAAGCTGCGCATCCTGGAGCCGGTGGCGGGGCTGCCGCAAGGCGCGGAGTTCCATTGGCAGCCGCGCGGGCCAGGGCTGCTGGCCGCGCCGGCCGCTCCATTCAATGACGACACGGTGGTGCTGAAGACGTATCAGTTCTGAGCGTGAGGCGTCGGAGGGCAAATCGTTCCTGGTGAAACGATGATGCTCTCCAGTGTCAAAACCACTACAGCGTTACCAGTGCCTCCGGCATTTCATCCCAGGTCCTGCCGTCCAGTTCGCGGCCGCGCCTTTTCTTCTGCACGCCGCCCCACTGCTTGAAGAAGAACGCGACTTCGGCACTCAGGCATTGATCTCGAATGTCCATCACCCAGGCAGGATCGACAGGCCGAGCACCCGGCCCCGACTCGCCGCCCACAATGACCCAATCAATTCCGCGCAGTTTCAGCTTTCGCAGGGGCCCCAACAGCGGTTCCAACGAGAGGAACTTTACGTGTGCGCCGGTCTCTAGTAGATGGTCGATCCGGTTGAGATAATCCTCGTTTTCGACGCTTACGCCCACCCAAATCTGCGGTACCCAATCCAAGCGCGGGCTCAATTCCAGCAGACGCGCCGATCGTTTCGTCAGCACTTGGTACTGGTGCCAGGACGCACGCCGCATCACCGAATAAACATCCTTGATATAGGAGAGTGGGATGGCCTCGTGGAATAAATCACTCATCGAGTTGACGAAGATCCGCCTGGGGGATTTCCATCGCAGTGGCAGTTCCAGCATTTGCGGCTGCAGGGTTACCGCAAAGCCGTTCCGGTAATTCCTCTGGCCCATCGCCTGAAGCCGTGTGGCGAGTCGCTCTGCGTAACAGTGTTTGCAGCCGGGGCTGATCTTCGAACAGCCCGTCACCGGGTTCCAGGTTGCGTCCGTCCACTCAATGTGGGAATTCGTCGCCATCTCACAGCCCTTGCTTCTTGCGGTACTTCGTGAAGATGTCGTTCACTATATGCGCAGCATCCCGCTTTTGGGATGCAAAATACAAATAGTAAATCGTCGAATTGCTCTTCGTTTTCATCGGCATTGGAGCCGGCACGTACTGGAACCCCGCCTTCTTTTCCAACCGCTGCCGGAACGCCTCGGCGAATTCCTCATTGGAAACCTTCTCGGGCATGTTGAACAGGTTGTACGTACCGTACCCCGCTTCTTTCCAGGACTCGTCGCCCCACAGCTGGGTGAGTTGGTCCATCTTGCTTTGAATCGATTTGTCCGGGTTCCGGCGCATGGCATTGCGGTTAATATCCATGATCATGAGGTTCATGAAGATCTCAACCGATCGAGCCTTGCCGGCTGCTTCGATTACCTCCCAGGTCAGATTGATATTGTACGGGTCTAGCAGGCAGAGCGCCCGGGAGTAGTCCTCAAATCGTGCCCGCGGAAATACATCTCGCAGCAGCACCTGGTTGCAGTCCTCGCTGTAGATGAAAACATCCGCCCTAGGTCCCGCGAGCTTGCGCAATTGCTTCGCGCGCCGCGGATCTGTGGAGGGCATCGCGTGGACGCAGGAAGGCGGCGCGACGGCACTGGCCGGCTTCCCGCGCAAGCGCGACATCCTGTACACCTGCCCGGGCGAGGACGGCGCGGAAATGGAGTTCGAGGTGCGGGCCGGCAGGCCGCTCAAGCTGCGCATCCTGGAGCCGGTGGCGGGGTTGCCGCAAGGCGCGGAGTTCCATTGGCAGCAGCGCGGGCCGGGGCTGCTGGCCGCGCCGGGGGCTCCTTTCAACGACGATACGGTGGTCGTGAAGAGCTATCAGTTCTGAGCGTGGGCTGGGCCGGGGGGCCGCTCTCGCCCTGCGCACATGCGCAAGACCCGTCCCACCACGCTGACCAGTCCCGGACCTACAATGGTCATCTGAGATGAACGAGCGGCTGGAACAGATACGTCGGCTTCTAAATGAGCTGGAGGATCAGATCGGCACCGAGACAGGCTCACTTGGGGATCGTGATTTCTCCGCTCTGGAACTCCCGCTAATTATTCAGGAGATCGTTGACGATCTACAGCCGCTCTTGTCGCCGTACCAAGCCGCATTCTACTGGTATCTCTTCCGGCACTCGTTGGCCGAAAACGGCAACCCGCTCTCGCGATTCAGCACGAGGGGGCTTCAGACGGGCGTAGTGAAGTCCAATCGTTCCGATACGATTTCGCTCCGGCATGTGCGTGAAACAATGGCTGCCCTGGAGACTTTTGGCGCCATTCGGAGAGAGGGCGAACCAAACCGGGGCGGCACGCCGTATCGAGTCCTCATCCCAGATGAGATTGAAGCGTGCCGGAAATTCCGTGCTGAGCGGACGGCGACACAACCGAGGCCTGAAATCAGCGCCGCCGATATCGACTATTACAACGTTCGAGAGAATCGCGTCAAGGTCTTCGAGCGCGATGCCTACAAGTGCCGCTACTGCGATAAGCAGTTGACCCGATTCACGGCCACGCTGGATCACGTCACACCACCCGGTGATGGCGGCGACAATAGTCTTGGCAACCTTGTCACCGCTTGCCTCGGCTGTAATTCACGCAAGAACAAGCGGCCTCTTGGCGATTTCCTCGCCGAGACAGATCGCCCGTAGTCGGGCAGCCTGCGCGTGTTCAGAATAGGAACTTCAGACCCGCCGAGCCCCAGGCTTTGGGCGTTTGGAAGCCGTCCTCGTAGTAGGTCTGGTTGAGCGCGTTGTCGACCTTGGCGTAGAAGCGCAGCGAGCGGTGCTCGCCCGCGGGCAGGGTGTAGCTGAGGGCCAGGTCGAGGCGATGCGGACCGGGGAACAGATAGGGCCGGTCACCGCCCGCCGAGTCGATGTAGAAGACACCGGAGATGTAATCTGATGTCGCCAGCAATGACGCCGTCAACTGCATCCGTTTCCCCAGTTCCTGGGTCGCCACGAGGGAGCCCGAGTGGGGGAAGACGCGAATGGATTGCAGGAACGGGCCGATGAGCAGCGGGTTCTTTTCGATGGCGTTGGTATAGACGTAGCTGGCGCGCAGGATCATGCTGCGCCAGGGGCGCGCCTCGCCCGAGACCTCGGCGCCGCGGGCGATGCCGCCGCCGGCGTCGATGTAGCCGCCATAGCGGCCGTAGGGATCGTTCACAGGCGTGTTGCCATAGGCGATGACGTTCTGCAGGCGGGTGTAGAAGTACGACGAGCTGAGCTTCAGGCGGCGGGCGGCGAAATACTGATCGAAGCCGAAGTCGAGCGCGATGGTGCGCTCGGGTGCGAGCTGCGGATCGCCCAAGGCGTAGAACGAACCGCCGTAGAAATACGTGCCGAAGCGCTCATAGGGCGACGGGGAGCGATAGCCGTTGCCGGCGTGGGCGCGCAGCTTGGTCTGAGAGGAGCGCAGGAAGTAGCTGACGGAGGCGTCGCCGGTGTAGGAGTTGGGCGGACTCGAGAGCGGCGCGTTGGCATAGATGGCCGTGCCGCCGAAGAAGGTCGGCGCGCCGAGATCGTAGTGCGTGATGCGGCCGCTCAAGGAGAACTGCAGGCGACCGCCGATCAGGCGGAGCTGATCCTGCGCGTAGACGGAATTGCTGGACTGCGTGACGGTGGTGGAGGCGTTGGTGCGCTGGGAGAGATCGGGGTTGGCGTCGAGACTGTTGTTGACGAAGCCCTCGCGCTCGTACTCGTAGCCGGCGGTGACCAGGTTGTGGGGCGAGAGGGCGATGTCGGCGCGGGCGTTGAGAGTGTCGGTGCGGCCGCGATAGTAGTCGGTGGTGTTGAAGGCCGGCTGGTAGCCGGTCCCGGCCGGGCCGTTGGTGTAGTTGCGGTCGCCGTTCAGATCCTGGAAGGAGACGCGCACGGTGAGGCGGGAGCTCAGCACGCGCTGGAAGGACAACATCGTGGTGGTCAGATTGGCCGCCTCCCAGCTATCGGGATCGGCGAGGTTGGGGGCGAAAGTCGCATTGCCCCACGAGAACGGCAGATTCTGATTGGCGAGGACGACCTGCGAGGGCGCGAGCGGGATGGCGGGGATGATGCCCGTGGGCGGGAGATTCGCATCTGGCGCGGCGTAAGGCGAAGCGTTGATGCCGTCGTTGGTTTCGAAGGCCAGCACGCGCACCGTCAGGGCAGTGCGCCCGTCGGGCCGCCAACTGAGCATGGCCTGCTGAGTCCAGTCCTTGAAGTTCTCGATACCGCCGACGCCGCCGGTCACATTGAGGAGCGAGGAGGCGAGGCCGTATTGCCACTGATTGTGGTCGAATCCGCCGCCCAGGCGCACGTCGCCGTAGCCGTAGCCCAAGCCGCCGCCTTCGCCGCCGATTTCGCCGTGGAACGGGCCGCCGCCGGGGTCGGTGACGACGTTGATCACGCCGCCGATGGCGTTGGTGCCGTAGAGCGACGAGCCGGAGCCGCGCAACACCTCCAGCTGATCGGTCCCGGCGAGCAGCACATCGGCGAGGTAGGCGGTGGAGTCGCCCTGTGGGCTGGCGACGTCGCGCAGCCGCATCCCGTCCACCAGCAGGCTGGTGTCCTCGGCGGGGAGACCGCGCGTCAGGATGCGGGTGAATTCGCCCGGTCCGCCGAGCTGCTGCACGCGCAGGCCCGGCACTTCGCGCAGCGCTTCGGCGAGCGAGTTGACCTCGCGCTGGTCGAGCTCGGCGCGGTCGACGACATCCAGCGCTTTGCCAGCCTCGACGGTCGATTGGGGCGTCGAAGTGGCCGTGACCTCGATGCGATTCGCCAGGCCGCGCACGTCCAAGGTCAGATCCTGTTTGAGATCCTGCCCGGCGGCAAGGTGGAGCTGCAGCGGGCTGGCCTGGTCGAGGCCTTCGGTGCGGGCCTCGATCAGATACTCGCCGGCCGGCAGGCGTTCGAAGCGGTAGTCGCCCTGGGCGCTGGTTGCGGTGGTCTGGCGGGCGGCGTTATCGCGGCTGTAGATTCTGACGGCCGCCGCCGGCACGACGGCGCCGGATGGATCGAGCACGCGCCCGGAAACTGTGGCGGGCCGCGCCGGCTGGGCCCATGCGGGCCAAGCCAATGCGGCCAAGAAAAACGTAGATGAAATGAAGCGTTGCACGCGCCCCTCCCTCGAGAGCTGCATTGATTTCCGCCCCGGTCGGGGGGCGGGCAGTGGGCAGGTCTTCGGGCTTGCGGGCGTGAGCTCCGGCGAAGGAGCTGTTCCTACTGGCCGCGGCTTCCCGGGCGTCTTATGGTGACGCCCAGTGCCTACTCGTGCGGCGGTGGTTCCCGTTTACCGCTGCGGGGCAGTCCCGGATTCTCACCGGGTTCCCTCTTACGTGGCGCCGGCGTACGGCCTGCGCCAACCCGTGCATTGGAGAGTATATCGTCCGGTTTCAGCCGGGGTCAATGGCGCGGGTGGATGACGTGCGATCGGATCGGCGGGCGGGGTGGTCAGCCAGGTGTCCAATCACACCGCTTGCCGGGCGCGATCTGAGGAATAGTCGCCGTGCGCGGTCAAGTCCGCCCGGAACCGGGGTGCGTGACCATTCGAAGACGCACGCTCCATCGCTCGAAGGACCGCTGCCTTTCCGTCGGAGCGAGAGCAGACTCGTCTAGAAGATGAGCCACAAACAAGCCGCCCGCATGCCCGGATTGTGGTGGCGGGCCTCACTCGGCGGTGAATGGTCTTCCGGTCCGTGGATCCACGAGAACTTCGTCCCCACGCCCCGCCTCAAGCATCGTTACGAGGTGTGAGAGGACTCTGCGACCTTCGTCGAGGTCCTTGCCGTCCTTCCAATCAAACTCACGTGGTGAGTAGGGCCAGTTCTCTCCCAGTGGCCATCGCCCGGGACGCCGGCCAAGGGTATCAATCTGGCGCAACATCTCCTCGATATCCGGCGGGAAAGGATGAGCGCCGTGAATCGTCATATCGCTCAGCGGGTTGTCACCCGACCTTCCGTTAGGCATAGTCCATTTTAAGGCGATCACCCGAAAAATCGGGGAGCAAGTGGTCGTCTTGGACGGTAAACGCCATCTCCGAAAACTGCCCCGCAGCCGCATAAGAGAGAGAATCCTCCCAGGCGGCACTGCACTTCTTGGGACGAGGCGCGATACTCTTGTGAGGCGAGCTCCGTGCGCGCGCGGCAGCCTCTAGCCAGGGGCGAATAAAAGGTGTAAATTGGTACAAATGCCCCGTTGGGAGAGCGTATATTAGGGAGACACCATGATGGACGAGAAAGAAAAGCAGCGCATGCTGGCCGTGACTTTGGGCCAGATCGACAAGCAGTTCGGCAAGGGTACGGTGCAGCGGCTGGGGGCGCACGAGGCGTCGGTCCAGGTCAGCGTGGTCAGCTCGGGGTCGGTCTCACTGGACGCTGCGCTGGGCGTGGGGGGCTTCCCGCGAGGGCGCATCGTCGAGATCTTCGGGCCGGAGTCGTCGGGCAAAACGACGATCGCGCTGCAGGCGCTGGCGCAGGCGCAGAAGGCCGGGGGGATGGTGGCCTTTGTCGACGTAGAACACGCGCTGGACCCGTCGTACGCCCGCAAGCTGGGGGTGGACACGGACAATCTGCTGGTCTCGCAGCCGGACTACGCCGAGCAGGCGCTGGAGATCGTGGCCGCGCTGATCTCATCGAACGCCATCGACATGCTGGTGGTGGACTCGGTGGCGGCGCTGGTGCCCAAGGCGGAGCTGGAAGGCGAGATGGGCGACTCGTTCATGGGCGTGCAGGCGCGGCTGATGTCGCAGGCCATGCGCAAGCTGACGGGCATCGTCTCCAAGTCGAATACCTGCCTGATCTTCATCAACCAGATCCGCGAGAAGATCGGCGTGATGTTCGGCAATCCCGAGACCACGCCCGGCGGCCGCGCCCTGAAGTTCTATTCCTCCTGCCGCATCGACGTGCGGCGGATCAGCCAGCTCAAGGAGGGCGAGGAGGTGGTCGGGAAACGGGTACGGGCGAAGGTGGTCAAGAACAAGGTGGCCCCGCCGTTCCGCATCGCCGAGTTCGACATGATGCACTCCGACGGCATCAGCTACGAGGGCGACGTGCTCGATCTCGACATGGCCCAAAAGATCGTCACCCGCACCGGCGCCTGGTTCCGCTACGGCGACGCGCAACTCGGCCAAGGCCGCGAGAAAGTCCGCGATTACTTGAAAGAAAATCCCAAGTTGGTGGAGGAATTGAAGGACAAGATTCTCGCCGTAGGCGGACAAACGGCCCCCATCGCAG
>JBKQPG010000039.1:0-120819 GCA_052145115.1 Bryobacteraceae bacterium | reverse complement strand
ATACGAGGCGCGCGACGGGAGCCGCCCGCAGGCATACTTGGCGGTACGTCGAGGACGGCGACCGAGCGCAACGAAGTAGCTGCGGCCCTATCGCGCGCCGCAGCCGATTGTTGGTGAAACATCCGGGTTAGCCCGCCGCCTGCTCCGCCGGCACCTGCCGCATCAGAATCGCCGCCACAATCAGGCACACGCCGCCCAGCAGCACCACCGTCAGGCTGTTCCCGCCCAGCCAGTGCGACAGCACCCAGCCCAGCCCCAGCGCCGCGCAAATCTCGGGCAGCGTGATGAAGAAGTTGAAGATGCCCATGTACACGCCCGTGCGCTCCGCCGGCACGGCGTTGGCCAGAATCACGTACGGCATCGACACCGTGCTGGCCCAGGCGATGCCCACGCCCGTCATCGACAGCAGCAGTATCCACGGCTGGCGGATCACGCCCACGCTCAGCAATCCGGCCGCGCCGCACAGCAGGCACAGCGCGTGCGTCCCGCGCTTGCCGATCACGCGCGCCAGAACCGGCAGCAGGAACGCCACCAGAAACGCCACCAGCGAGTACATGCTGAAGCACAGCCCGGCCCACTCCGCGCCCTGCCTGTACTCGGGCGAATTCGCGTCCGCCGCTGCGAACACCGACCGCGCCACCGCCGGCGCAAAATACAGCCACATGCAGAACAGCCCCATCCAGGTGGCGAATTGCACCAGCGCCAGCCGCCGCATCGTACGCGGCATTGCGAGAATCGCGGCGCCGATCTCCCCCGCGCCGTGGAGAATGCCCGCTCTGGCGGCCTGCGCGCTGCGGAACGCTTCCAGGTTCTCGGGCGGATACTCCTTCGTCGTGACGATCGTCCACAGCACGCAGGTGAAAAACGCCGCCGCGCCGATGTAGAACGAATAGCGCACGCTCAGCGGGATGGCGTTGCCCACGCCGCGCTCCACGTGCAGCCAGTTGGTCATGACCCACGGCATGGCCGAAGCCACCACCGCGCCGACGCCGATGAAGAAGCTCTGCATCGCGAAGCCCGTGGTGCGCTGATCCTCGGGTAGCAGGTCCGCCACGAATGCCCGGAACGGCTCCATCGAGATGTTGATCGACGCATCCAGGATCCACAGCAGGCCCGCCGCCATCCACAGCGCCGAGCAGTTCGGCATCAGGAGCAGCGCCAGCGTCGAGAGGATCGCGCCCGTCAGAAAGTACGGCCGCCGCCGCCCCAGCCGGCCCCATGTGCGGTCGCTCATGTGACCGATGATCGGCTGCACGATCAGCCCCGTCAGCGGCGCCGCCAGCCACAGCAGCGGGATCTGGTCCGGCTTGGCCTTGAGGTATTCATAGATGGCGCTCATGTTGGCCATCTGCAGGCCCCAGCCGAACTGGATCCCCAGAAAGCCGAAGCTCATGTTCCAGATCTGCCAGGGCGCGAGACGTGGTTTCTGCATGCTCATCTCCCCAGCCGCCCGCGCGGCTATTGCATCCACACCGAACTGCGCCGCGCCGCCAGCTCCAGCCGCAGGCGGCCTTTTTCGACCGTCGCCGACGCTCCGCTCAACCGGTCGGTCAGCGTGTCGCCGTCCATGTACTCCAGGCCTTGTGTGTCGATCTCCACCTGCGCCGGCGCGTTGGCCGTGTTGAACGCCACGATCGCCGTCACCCTGCTCCCCTTGCGCACGTAGACCCACTGTTTCTCGCTGGCGTGGAGATTCGTCATCACGCCCTCCCGCAGCGCGGCGAACTGCCGCCGCAGCCGCGCCACGCTCTGCAGGTGATGCAGGATGCCGTTCTCCTCCGCCGTGCGCCCGGCCTCCGTGAAGGCGTTGCGCGGGTCGTCCTTCCAGCCGCCTGGAAAGTCGCGCCGGTTGTCGGGATCGTTCCCGCCCTTCATCCCGATCTCGTCGCCGTAATAGACCATCGGCACGCCGCGCAGCGTGAACAGCGCCGTGAAGGCCATCTTCAGTCCCTCCGGCGTGGCGCCGGGCTCGCTCATGAAGCGCGCCACGTCGTGCAGCCCCGCGAACGTCACCAGCATCCCCGGGTTGGGATAGAGGAAATCGTGCGCCAGCACGCGCGGCACGTCGCGCAGGTCGCCGCCGCGGGCGAATGCCGCGCGCAGCGCGAAGAACAGCGGGAAATCGAACACCGAGTGCACGCCCGTGTCGATATGGTCGTGCGCCTGCCGGCCGCCCTGATAGAACGAGACCAGCGCCGGGTCGCCATCGAACACCTCGCCCACCACTTTCACGAGCGGGAAGTCCTTCTTCAGCGCCGCCGTCCAATCGCACCAGAAATCGCGCGGGACGTACGGCATGGTGTCCTGGCGGATCGCATCGATGCCCGTCACGCCCACCCACCACAGGCTGTTCTGGATCAGGTAGCGTCGCACCTCCGGGTCGTTCTGGTTCAGGTCCGGCAGGATGTCGATGAACCACCCCTCCAGCGTCGCGCGGCGCGTCTCCCGGCTGCCGTACGGGTCCATCAGCGTCCACGTCTGCCATGTGTTGGCGGCATGCCGGGCGGGAGTTCCGTTGAACCAGGCCGGCGTGGGCGGATCCGCGGTCCAGGGGTGGTATGGGCCGACGTGGTTGGCCACCTGGTCCTGGATTACTTTGATGCCCTCCGCTTGCAGGCTGGTGACCATCTTTTGCAGCACCGGCAGAGTGCCGAAGTGCTCCTCCACGGCGTAGTAATCCACCGCCCCGTAGCCGTGGTAGTCGGCCATCGGCTTGCCGCCGTAGCGCTCCTTTTCATTGAGCCGGTTGTTGTTGTCGTACCACGGGTTCAGCCACGCCGCCGTCACGCCCAGGTTCCTCAGGTAGGTGGCGTGGTCCATCACGCCTTGCAGGTCCCCGCCGTGGTAGAAGCGCGGATTGCCTCGATCGAACAGCCCCTTGGAGACGGCCGGATCGTCATTCGACGGATCGCCGTTGGCGAAGCGGTCGGGCATGATCAGGTAGATGAAATCGGCCGGCGAGAAGCCCTGCGCCTGCTTGGAGCGGTCGGGCCTGCTCAGGACCTCGAATTCGACCTCCTGCGCTCCTCCGCCGGCGAACGCGAACTGCAGCCGGTACTTGCCCGGGGCGGCTTCGGATGGGATGGTGAGGTCGGCGAACAGGTACGTTCCGCGCTCGCTGAATTTGAGGTTGCCGGCGCTGAGCGGCGCCTGCGCGCTGAGCTGCGCCTGAGCCAGACCTCGCCCGTGCGCCAGCAGGCGGATGGGCGTCCACGCGCTGCCGGTCCACCACGAAGGCGGCTCCAGTTTGTCCACCTGCGGCGGCGCGCCGGGCGCCAGCGTCGCCGCCAGGCCGAGGAGAATTGTGAGGCACGCAGTTCGCCGCAGCACGTTGAGGATTCTACTAGAGACGGCGGGCCAACGGACAGCGGCCCGCAGCGGGCGGGGTCTCGTCCCCGCTGATCGTCGCCCCGCAGGAGTAAGCTACGCTCAGGATGGTGAGCTGTAAGGGTTCGTTCCGCACGCTGCTGCTCTACGACGTCGCCGACGAGACCGATCTCGCCCAGTTGCGCAGCCTGCTCGGCGTTGAGCCGCCGGCCCGTTCGCCGGGCTTCAAATTACCCGCTCCGCTGTACGTGCGCTTCGAGCGCCCGCCGGTGGAGGAGCGCTGCGATTCGATCCTCCTGGCCGGCGGCGGGCGCGCCGAGGTCCGCTTGCGGTATTTCGACTACGGCGTCGTCAGCCTGGAGTTTGAACAGCCCTTCGAGGGCGGCTGGGATGAGTTGATTGCGCTATCCAGCCGCTGGATCGACGCTGCCGACATCGAGCAGCAGGCCCTCGAGATCGTGCGCCGGCGTTTAGACAAACTGGGGCCTGCTTTGCGCCAGCCCTATTCGCAGTGGCTCGACGAGGCCTATCACGTCGTTCACCTGAGTGAAGTCCGCGACGCCGCCGGCAACCCGCTGACCGCTTCCCAGTTGATCGCTCAGCACGGCCGCGAGATCGCCCAGGTCATCCGCGGCGAGGCCCTGGCGTTGTCCGAAGCCGAGCAGAAGGAAGTTCTGGCCTCCAGCATGTCCTACTACCCCGCGGACCTGCTGGTGGTCGGATGGCTCGCCGCGCTGGTCTACGATACGATCGAAGGCGCCGCGCCCGTCATCCAGTTGCTGGAGTACGCCAACACACAGTTGCTCGAATACCGGCGTTACGACGAGATCCTGACCAGGCTGTTGCGCGACGCCTACGACACGCTGGAACGGCGTGCCACGTTCTTCTCGCATTGGGGACTGGCCCGCGAAGCGGCGCAGCTCAACCGCCTGCGCCTGGAAATCGTCCATCTGACCGAGCGCGCCGACAACGCCATCAAGTTCCTCAGCGACATGTTCTACGCGCGCGCCTATCGCCTGGCCGCCGCCAAGGTCGGCGCGGGCGATTACCGCAACCTGGTGGATCAGAAGCTGCGCACCGCCAACGAGCTTTACCAGTTCATGGTGAACGAATTCCGCGACGCCCGCGGATTCGTGATGGAGCTGATCGTCATCGTCATTCTGATCATCGAGATCATCCCCATCTTTCGCGCCCTCTAGAGACGACACGCGTCTTTACGGCTGCTTCTTCGCCGGAATGGCGGGGTTCGCGGGGCACTCCGCGGCCAGCCACTTCGCGGAGATGGTCATGTCCACGGTAATGGGCTGGCCGCCCCGGGACGTGCTCATTTTGGTCTTGCCGCTGACGTGTTCGGAGTCGATCGCCTCGAGACGCACGGTGCCGGTCGATGTCATGCCCCGGTCCGTGCACTCGATCTGGAACTCCTGCCGGCTCGAAGTCGAGGTGACAACGGTCCGCTTGCACGCCGGGTTGTCGGTATAGGCGCCGAATGATTTGGCCAGGTCATCTTTCGTGATGCACCGCTTGGCAACATGCGTCTGCGGCCCCTGGCTGGCCTTCATCCGCTGTTCCAGCTTGGCCTGATCCTCGGGCGACATCTTAGCCAGCAATTCGGGCGGGATCGGCGGAGTGCCGGTCCTCACCGTCGTGACCGTCGTCTCCCACTGGCCCAGCTTGACGTCCAGCGGCGTCACGCCCTGCGCCCATGCGGCCGTGCAACCCAACACGCCAATCCCCACGAGGACACTGACTCTTTGCGGTAGTTCCATGGCTCGTTCTCCGTGCATCTGCATTCCGGCTCGTGGTGCCTCCCATGGCCGGTTCTCGCCCCACGCCAGAATCGCACAGCCGGCGTCCCGCTGCAAACAGGATTGCCGCCCGCGGTTACCTAACCACGGGGCAAGCCTCGCCCAGCCACCGGCCGAGGATCGTCATGTTCATGGTCCGGTGCTCGCCGTTGTGGTCCATGGTCATGTTGATCCTGCCGCTGACGTGTTCGGGGTCGATCGCATCGAAATGCACGGTTCCAGTGGTTAGGATCCCTTTGTTCGTGCACTCGATCTTGAATTCCTGCTGGCTCGGGGTCGAACTCACGACGGTCCGCTGGCAGGACGCGTTTTCGGCAAAACCGCCGAATGAGTTGTGGAGATCCGCTCTGGTGAGACAGTTCTTCGCGGTGCGCGTCTGCGGCGCCATCATCGATTTCACCACCTGCTCGGCCTTGGTACGCTGCTCGGGCGTCAGCTTCTCCGGCGCTGCGGGAGACATCGGCGGAGGACCCGTCTTGGTCGTCGTAATTCTCGACTCCCATTGGCCCAATTTGATGTTCAATGGACGGACGTTGTCCGCCGCCCAGGCAGCCCCGCAACCCAACACGCCGATGCCCACCAGGATCCCGATTTTCATCGTTCGTTCCACTCCTCGTTCTCTTCGCCTCCGAATGCAGTTCATCCGCATTCTACCGGCCCGCTTACACTGCGGTCAGAATCGCACACCCGCCGCTCGGCTGTAAACTTGCGGTCCGCGCCGCCGCCGCGGAGCGGCCTGTTTGCTGCCCATTTCGGCCTTCTGCCACACTGGAGTTGGATGACTTTTCGCACGGCGCTCGCCTCGGCGCTGATGGGGGCCGGATGCATGGCGGGCGGCACGTTGCGAGCCCAGGCCCCGGTTCCCGCCAGCGAGGTGCTGCACTTCAGCGCGGAGTGGCGCTTCATCCACGCCGGGGACGTCGAGCTCCATAGCTCCGGCCTGCGCCAGAGCCACATGAAACTGACCAGCGCCGGCCTGGTCTCGCGGCTGTTTCGCGTCGAGGACGACTACGCCGTGGCGCGTGATGAGCAGGGCTGCAACCTGACGCTGGACTTCCAGGTCCGCGAGGGCCGCCGCAGCCGCGATATCCACTCCACTTTCGATACGCAGAAACGCAAGGCGACGTACCTCGAAAAGGACGTCGTCCGCGGCGCCATCGTCACCCAGAAGGAGAGTGACATCCCGGGCTGCGTCGTGGACCTGACCGGCGGTCTCAACCTGCTGCGCGCCCGCCACCTGGCGCCCGGCGCGTCGTGGGAGGTTCCCATCTCGGACGGCAGGAAGACCGCGAATATCCGCGTCGAAGCGCAGGAAAAGGAGACCGTCCGGACCCCGCTGGGGGAGTTCCCCTCCACGCGCTACGAGGCCTTCGTTTTCAGCGGCGCCTTTTACGGCCGCAAGGGCCGCCTGTTCGTCTGGATTACCGATGACGAGCGCCGCCTGCCCATCCAGTTGAAGATCCAGTTGCCCTTCTACGTCGGCACCATCACGCTGCAACTGGAGAAGGTGGATCGGAATTGAGACCCCCGCCTGCGGCGGTGGAAAGGAACTGAGTTGAGGAGTGCCATGACCAGTTGGCTGAAGGTCGCATTGCTGTCCCTGCTGGCGCTCGCCGGCGCGCGCGCGCAGGCGCCCGATGGCGCCCATTTGAGCGACGCCCAGGTGCTGAAGATGTACGAGCGCACGCTGCAGTTGATGGAGTCCGGCGGCGTCTTCGTGCCCGACCTGACGCGCGCCGGCCGGCCGATTGTCGAGACCTCGCGCCTGACGCTCGAAAGCCTGAAGTTCCTCGGCTTCCGCAATCCGCCGCTCCAGTACCGCTGGCTCTCGTCTCTACGCGCCTTCCTGCTGCTGGCCGACGCCCTGCCCAAGCCCGTCCCGTTCCCCGAGGAGTCGCGCCGCCAACTGGCCGAGCTGCGCGAGATCCTGCACACCACCGAGGTCTACTTCCAGTCGCAGCTCGACGAGATCCAGTTGGACCTGCGCAATCCCGATCGCGACCAGGTCAAGCGCTATGCCGACGACAATCTCAAGCTCCCGCCGCTGCGCGCCGGCCACCCGCGCGTCGTCTTCCTGGGCGACTCCATCACCGACGCCTGGCGCCTGAACGAGTACTTCCCCGACCAGGATTTCATCAATCGCGGCATCAGCGGGCAGATTACCGGCCAGATGCTCGGCCGTTTCCTGAGCGATGTCGTCAACCTCCATCCGGCCGCGGTCCTGATGCTGGCCGGAACCAACGACATCGCGCGCGGCGTCGACATCGTGACCATCGGCAACAACCTCACCATGATGGCCGACCTGGCTGACCACTACCACGTCAAGGTCATTCTGGCCTCAGTCCTGCCGGTGCACGATTACTACGCCCCGTCCAGTCCGGCCTATGATCAGACCCGGCGGCGCTCGCCGCAGGTGATCCGCGCGCTCGACGACTGGATCATGGCCTTGTGCCAGAAACGCGGCTACGTCTTCCTCAACTACTACCAGCCCATGCTCGACGTGCGCCTCAATCTCACCAAGGAGTATTCCGACGACGGACTGCACCCCAACCCGGCGGGCTATCGCGTCATGGCCCCGCTGGCCCTGGCGGCCATCGAAAAAGCCCTCGGACCGGCCCCTCCGGCAAAACCCGAGAAGCGCCGGCTGCGTCTATTCTAAGGTCATGAGAGCTCTGATTCTGGCGCTGGTCTTGGTCTGGTCGGCCGCCGGCCAGATGTCGATGACCGTCGACCAATTGAAGCAGTTCATCCACTCCTCGTTCCAGCGGAAATACCCCGACAAGCAGGTGGCCCGCTACATCAAGCTGTCCAAGCTGACCGAACAGTTGAGCGACCGCGACCTGCTGGCGCTGATCAACGAAGCGCCCGGCACCGAGACCGCCGAAGCCCTGAAGCAGTTGGCGGATCAGTCCAAGCGGCTGGCCCCGCCGGCCGAACCGCCGGAAGAGGCCAAGCCGGCCAGAGCCGTCAAGCCCCCGCCGCCCGCGCCCGCGCTGAAGGACCAGGAGCGCATCATCGAAGAGGCGCGCGAGGTGGCGCTGTCCTACACGAAGAAGCTGCCGGACTTCATCTGTCTGCAGTACACCCGCCGGCTTTACGATCGCACCGGCAGCGGCGATTTCCACCAGTACAGCACCATCGCCGAGCGCCTCAGCTACTTCGAGCAGCATGAGGACTACAAGTTCATCTCCGTCAACGGCGATTCGCCCGTGACTCCGAAATCCCGCGAGATGCTCGGCGGAGCCATCTCGAGCGGCGAATTCGGCACCATGATGCGGGAGATCTTCGAACCCCAAACCGCGACCGAGTTCCATTTCGAGCGCTGGGGCAAGTGGAACGGCCACGTCAGCTACGTCTACGGCTACCACGTCGACAAGGAGAATTCGCGCTGGACCATCGACTACGAGCACGGCGCCCAGACCTACCGGCCGGCCTACCACGGGCTGATCTACATCGAGCGCGACGCGCCGGTCGTGATCCGGCTGACGCTGGAAGCCGAGGGCATTCCAGCCACCTTCCCGATCCACGCCGCGCAGACCTCGCTGGACTACGAATACCAGAACATCTCCGGCCAGAAGTTCCTGCTTCCGGCGAGCTCGGAGATGATCATGCGCGACAGCCGCGCCACCAGCAAGAACGAGGTCGAGTTCCGCAGCTACAGCAAGTACAGCGCCGAGACCTTGATCAAGTACGACACCGATGCCGCGGCCTCCGCCAGCCCGGCGCCGCCCGGCCGGACGTCGCTGACCGTCGCCCAGCTCAAGCAGTACGTCCACTCCGCCATCGAGGCCAAGACCCCCGACAAGCAGACCGCCCAGCACCTGCAGGAGTGCCAGTTGACCGAGCGCCTGACAGACAACAATCTGCTGGAGATGATCAACGATGGCGCGGGCTCACAGACCATCGACACGCTGAAGCAGATGCAGGAGCAGTCCATGAGCCTGCCGCTGCCGGCGGCGCCCAAACCGTAGGCCACGGAGCCATCGACGGCGGCTCGCCGCTTCGGTTGCAAGATGATCAAAGCTCACAATTCGGGCGCTAGTATGTGTCATCGCTCCGGGCCAACCGTCCCAGGAAGGGCTAGTCCCCGGCGGCGGGACCCTGGCGGGCCCGGAGGCGGTGCTTGACTACTTCCAGGAAGACCGGCATCAGCGAGATGAGGATGATCAGGATCACGACCTTCTCGAAGTGCGCCCGCACCAGCGGAATGCCGCCCAGGGTATAGCCCAGCAGGGTCATCGTGAACACCCAGCCGATGCTGCCGATCACATTGAACGAGAAGAAGCGCCCATAACCCATGCGCGCCACGCCGGCGACAAACGCGGCGTAGGTGCGGACGATGGGCATGAACTGGGCGTAGATCAGGATCTTGCCGCCGTGGCGGTCATAGAAGTGCTGTGTTCGTTCCAGATGCTCGCGGCGGAACAGCCGCGAATCGGGATTCCTGAACAGCTCCACGCCCACGAATCGCCCCAGCGTGTAGCCCATCCCGTTGCCGCACAGCGCGGCCAGCGTCAGCGCCGGGATGATGGCGAAGATGGAGAGCCGCCCGGCGCCGGTGACCACGCCGACCGTGAACAGCAGCGAATCGCCGGGGAGGAAAAAACCCACCAGCAGCCCGGTCTCCGAGAAGACAATGCCGCACAGCAGCAGGTAGCCCCACCAGCCCGTAAAGACGGTCGAGAGAAGATGGATCAGCCGCTGCGGGTCGGTCAGCGACTTCAGGAAATCGAGCAGCGCCGCCAGCATCGTCTAGCTGCCGTAGACGGCCAGCATCCGCTTGATATTGTCTTCGTGAATCTTGATGATCTTGGCCTTGGACATGGCATCGACCAGGCCGTCCATGAAAAGCTCGCGCCGGTCGTCCGCGATGGCGCCCTTCACCGATTTCAGAATGCGTTCGCGCTGGGCTGGAAACTGGCTCATGTCCGGTTCGATCTTCTCCGCCACCTTGAAGAAGAACGTTCCGTCGGGCAGGTTGACGGGGCCGAGGAATTCGCCCACCCGTTTGGTGAAGGCGACTTCGATCTGTCTGGCCGGGCCGAGGCCTTCCACGGCGCCGTCGCGCCCGAACGGCGTGGAAGTCGTCTTCACCTCCGCGCCCAGGCTCTTGGCCACCGCCGCGAACTCCTGACCGCTCTCCAGCTGGTGCTCGATGGCCTGCGCTTTCTCGCCCAGCAGCCGGATGGTCTTCTGCTGCAACAATGCGCGTTGCACCTGCTCCCGCACCTCGGCCAGTTCGGCCGGCCGTTGGGGATAGATGTTCGCCACCTGCGCCACGACCAACTGCGTCGGAGTCAGTGAGAAGGGCTGTGTGACGCCGCCCTTCGGCAATCCGGAGATCGCATCGTTGAACGGCTGGCTGGCGCCGATCTCGGGCAACACGTCGCCGGGGCCGGCTTTCTCCGCACGGAGCGCCCGGATGCCGTTAGCCGCGGCGAGCTTTTCCGCATCGGCGGCGGAGTGCGTCAGCGCCGTGTGGAGCTGGTCGCCGAGAGTCTGCATTTTGTCGATGACGATGGACTGGCTCAGTTCCTTCTGCAGGTCGTTGCGCACCTCGTCGAAGGTTTGCATGTGCGCCTCCTGGCGCTGCTCCACGCGCAGGATATGGAAGCCGTAGGTGGTGGTGATGACGTCGCTGATCTGACCCGGCTTCAGGCTGAAGGCCGCCTTTTCGAACTCCGGCACGGTCTGGCCGCGCGTGATCCAGCCGATGTCGCCGCCCTTCGCGGCCGAAACCGTATCCTCGGAATTCTTGCGCGCCAGGGCTGCGAAATCGGCCCCGCCGCGGGCCTGTTTCAGCACCTCGTCCATGCGCTTGCGCAGGGCCTGGACGTCGCTCGGCGACTTGTCGGCGGTCTTGAGCAGGATATGCACCACATGGGCCCGCGCGGGAATCCGGAAGCGCTCGCGCTGTTGGTCGTAGGCCCGGCGCAGCTCGCTCTCCGGCACCACGCTCCCGGCGGCCACTTTGGCCTCGTCGATGAGGAAATACAGCAGGTCGCGCTTTTCGGGGATCGTGTAACTCTGGCGGTTCACCTTGAAGTAGGCTTGCAGCTCCTCCGGCGACATGCTGACCTGGACCTTGAGCTTATCGGGCGTGAGGTGGAAATAGGAGACGCGGATCTTCTCGTTGTGCTTGCGGAACTCCGCCTCCAACTGGGCCGGCGTGACGACGATCCCTTCCAGGACCAGGCTCTCCAGCACCTGTGAGAAGATGAAATTCCTCAAGTCGCTCTCGAACTCGGGGATCGTCTTGTTGATCTGCTGCAGGTAGGTCGCATAGATCTCGGCGCCGGCGAACTTGCCGCCCTGGAAAAGCTGCGGGATCTGGGCCTGGATCTCCGTCGCGAGCTGATCCTCGCTCACCGACATGCCCAGCCGCCGGGCCTCATGGGCGATGGCGCGCTCAGCGATCAGCTGCTGCACGAAGTGGGGCGCGTAGACCGACTCCAAACCATGCGGGATCATGCCCGAGCGCGTGGCTTGGGTAAGCAACTGGCGCACCTGCGCGGTGGTGACGGTCTCCTCGCCGATTTCGGCGATGGTGGTCTGGTCCACGCTGGCGCCGCGGCTCAGGCCGCTGTAGTTGGGGACGAGCGTGACCACCATCGAAAGGGCCACGACACCCAGCAGAATGCCGAGCAGCCAGCGGACGTTCTTCTCTCGGCTGCGGAAAAGGTCAAACATGGAAGGGGCAACTCCTGAGGCCTGATCAGCCTGCGATAACTGTCAATCTCCTGGCGCGGCGGGACCGAGTCCCGGCGGGCAGGGGAGTCAATTCTCCATTATACGAACGCGCGGGCTCAGCGTCCCAGGCCGCACTCCTCGTGCACCGCCCGCACGGCTTTTTCCAGGCCCGAGCGGCGGACGACAATGGCGATGGTCAGCTCGCTGGAGCCCTGGGCGATGGCGATGATGTTGACCATTTCGCGGGAGATGGCCGTGAAGATGCGGCCGGCCAGTCCGGCCATGCCCTTCATGCCTTCGCCCACGATGGCCAGCAGGCCGACGTCGAGATCGACGTCGATGGGATGCAGGTAGCCGTGAGCCAGCTCCAGGGCGAAGGCCTCCTCGAGCTGCTCGATGACGGCCGGCAGCTCGGCCTGGCGGATCAGGAAACAGAAGTTCTGGCGATAGCTGGAGCTGGTGAGGGCCAGCAGCTCGGCGTTGGAGACGGCCATGGCCTCGATGGAGCGGGCCATGACCTTGGCGCCGTTCAAGGCCGAACTGGCGGGCTCGAGCGAGACCAGGGCGACGTTGCTCATGGAGGTAACGGCGCAGGGCCCCTGGCGCGGGCGGCTGGTTTCGGGCACGATGTGCGTGCCGGGGAGTTGGGGCGCGAAGCTGTTCTTGCTCCACACCGGGATGCGCTTCTCCATCAGCGGCGCGAGGGTGCGCGGATGGAGCACCTTGGCGCCGTTGTAGGCCAGCTCCGCCGCCTCGGGGTAGGTGATTTCGTCGAGCACCTTGGCGTTGGGCACCAGCCGCGGATCGGCGCTCATGATGCCGTCGACGTCGGTCCAGATCCACAGGTCGGCGGCGTCCAGAACGGCGGCCAGAATCGAAGCCGAGAAATCCGATCCGCCGCGCCCGAGCGTGGTGGCGCGGCCGTCGAGCGTGGCGCCGTTGAAGCCCGTCATGACGGGCAGGCGGCCGGCGGCGAGGGCCGGTTTCAGGAGCGCGGCGGCCTTCTCCTGGGTTTGCTGCAGCAGCGGCGAGGCGTTGCCGAACGCCGAGTCGGTCACGATGACGTCGCGGGCGTTGACGTCGAAGGCGGCGATGCCCTGCGATTCCAGCCAGGCGGCGATCAACTTGGCCGAAAGCCGCTCGCCGGCGGCCACGGCTTCATCCACCGAGCGCGGCGGGCGCTCGCCCAGCATCAGCATGCCGCGCGCGATGCGCGAGAACTCGCCCACGATCTCCTCCAGCGCGGCGCGGGTCCTGTCGCGGATCGCTCCGCTCAACAGTTCGTCGCAGGTGGAGTAGTGACGCGCGGCCAGGGTCCGCAGCTTCTCCTCCACGCCGGCCTGATCGCCTGCCTCGGCGTGGCGCAGGGTCTCCAGCAGCAGATCGGTCACCTTGGCCATGGCCGAGACCACCGCGGCCACCGGACGCACGCGGAACTCGACCGCGATCAACGCCGCGGCGGCGCGGATTCTCTCGGCGGAGCCCATGCTGGTGCCGCCGAACTTCATCACGAGCAGGTTGTTCAACGATCGACTTCCTTTCCGTTGCTGGTGCGCTCCCGAACGATGCGCAGGAGCGAGTCCTCCACCTGGTCCGGCGTCCGGCCGGTGGAGTCGAGGTAGATCGCGTCGGGGGCCTGCAGCAACGGCGCCTCGGCGCGGGTCCGGTCGCGCTGGTCGCGCTCGCGCATCTCGCGCGCCACCTCCGTGGGGTCGGCCTCGAAGCCCTTCTGACGCAACTCCGCCAGCCGGCGCGCGGAGCGCTCGGCGGGGTCGGCATCGAGAAAGACCTTAACCTGGGCCTGGGGGAAGACGACGCTGCCGATGTCGCGGCCTTCCATGACGACGGAGTGAGTTTCGCCCATGCGGCGCTGCAGCACCACCATGGCCTGGCGCACGCCGGGCACGGCCGAGACCTTGGAGGCGGCCTGGGAAATGGCAGGTTCGCGGATCGCTTCGCTGACGTCCTCCCCGTTGAGCAACACGCGGCCGGCGGGCGCGAGTTCGATTTCCGAGGCAGCGGCGAGCTGCTCCAGCTTCAAGGGTTCGTCCAGAGAAATGCCCCGCCGCAGGGCGGAGAGCGCGACCACGCGGTACATGGCGCCGGTGTCGATGTAGAGGAACCCGAGGCGCGCGGCCAGCCGCCGCGCCAGGGTGCTCTTGCCCGCGCCGGCCGGTCCGTCTATCGCCACGATGATCCGCTTGGCCACGCCTCAGCGCTCCTCTAGTGCGTTCCCGCGGCGTACTCGTTGCGAAACACCTGGCCGCTCTTCATGACGAAACGGACATGCCCCAGCACTTCCGGGTCCTTGAGCGGATCGCCATCCACCGAGATCAGGTCGGCGTAGTGGGCCGGGGCGACGCGGCCGAGCCGGGTTGGCAGACCGATCAGTTCCGCCGCCTCGGTGGTGGCCGAGCGCAGCACTTCGACGGCCGGCATGCCCAACTGGACCATCAGGGGGATCTGCTTCCAGTTGTCGCCGTGAGGATAGACGCCGCCATCGGTGCCGAAGGCCATGCGGACGCCGGCGGCCCAGGCGCGCTGGAAATTGCTGCGCTGCAACTTGCCGATCTGCCTCTCCTTCTCCATCATTTCGGGCAGCAGGCCGTCCTTTTCGCCGTCGGACAGAATGTAGGAGTCGTTGTAGATGTCGAACACCAGGAAGGTGCCCTTCTGTTTGGCCAGGCGGATGCCTTCGTCGTCGATCAGGCTGCAATGCTCGACGCTGTCGACGCCGGCCAGGATGGCTTCCTTGATCGACTGCGTGCCGTGCGCGTGGGCCGCCACCTTGCGCCCCAGCCGGTGCGCCTCTTCCACCACGGCGCGCATCTCCTCGGGGGAGTACTGCGGCGCGCCGGGCGAGTCGCCCTTGGAAAGCACGCCGCCGGAGGCGCAGATTTTGATGACATCGACGCCGTACTTGATATTCAGGCGCACCTTGGCGCGGGCGGCCCAGGGGCCGTCGGCCACGCCTTCGGCGATGTAGTGATACTCGGGCGCCAGCAGGTTGTCGTCACAGTGACCACCGGTGATGCCCAGCGGTGGGCCGGAGACGAACATGCGCGGACCGGGGATTTCGCCGGCGTTGATGGCATCGCGCAGTGCGATGTCGGTGTAGCCTTCCGCGCCGACGTTGCGGACGGTGGTGAAGCCGGCGAGCAGGGTCTTCTGAGCGTTTTTGGCGCCGATCAGCGCCTTGCGGGGCAGCGAGATGCCGAGCGAGGAGTAGCCCGAGTGGGTCGGATCGGAGGTCAGGTGATCGTGGACGTCGATCAGGCCCGGGAGACAATAGCCGGAGGAGAGATCGAGCGTGGGCTGGGCCGCGGCGGCGGGCGCGACGGAGACGAACGAATCGCCCTCCACACGGATGTCGACGTTGGCGCTGACGGCGCCGGTCAAAGGGTCAAACAGATGCCCGCAGCGCACGACGACGGGCTCGGCGGCGCACGACAGGGCCAGGAGAACGAACGAAAAGAGCAGGCGCATTAACTTCTAGGATAAGGTATCGGGATGCGCGACCGCGATTTCGAGGAACTCGTCGAGCAGGCGCTGGCTGAGGTGCCGGCGCGATTCCGCCGGCGCCTGCGCAATGTCGTGTTCGTGGTCGAGAACGAGCCGCCGCGGCCCGGGTTGCTGGGCCTGTACGAGGGGCGGCCGCTGACCCTGCGCAGCGTCAGCCAGCCCATCGCCGTTCCGGACCGGATCACGATCTACCAGGGGCCGCATGAACGCCTGGCGCGCAGCGAGCGCGAGTTGCGGCGGGCCGTGGCCGAGACCGTGTGGCACGAGATCGGGCACTACTTCGGGATGGACGAGCGCCGCGTCCGCGCCGCCGAACGCCGCCGCGCCGCCTCCCGCCGGCGTCTGTAGGAAGCGGGTGAGGATTCGCCGGCTCCCCGGAATCATCTAAATTCATCACTTTTCTACACTCGCTCTACGCCTCTGTTGAAGGCCCCCTCCCGGCGCCTCGGATTCGCTTCGTTTTCGCCCTTGACACAGGGTGTATCCTCAAGCAGGGTCATGGGTTACACGAAATTGGCTTTGTTTCGCATTTTTTGTTTTGTGCGCGCCGCGGCCGCACTCTTCGGGCCGCTTGCGCCCAGGAGCGGCATGGGTAGGCGGCGATCGATCGGCGAGCCCCTACGGCTCGCTGCGCCCGTCGCGTTGGCGGGGATGATCGCTGGGGGTCCCCCAGGTCATGATCTCGTCGTCGCGCAGGCGCATCGGCTTGAAGTTGTGCCACCAGCCATCGGGCGAGAGCGTGTCCGGGAAGTCGTGAACCAGCATCCCCGGCTGGTTCATTGGCAGTTGCTTGGGAATGGTGGCATCCGGCCGGGCCACGAACGACCCCCAGTGCGAGTACTGCTGCGACGAGTTGTTGACGATCGCCCACATCCGGTTGTCGGCGCAGCGCGTCGGAACCTCGCGCACGTTGAGCGTGTCCAGGCAATTCTTGCCCTTGGATCTGGCGTTGTGCATGGAGTGGATCATCACCGTTGCGCCCAGCTCCCGATAGGCCGTGTAAAGCTGCGGCCAGCAAACGTCATAGCAGATGGCCAGGCCGACCTTTACGCCGCGGATTTCGCGCGTGACCAAACGATTGCCGGCCGAGAAGAACTTCTGGTCGCCTTCGGTGCAGAAGCACTTGTCGTAGCGGTCGGCGATGGCGCCCGCGGGGTCGATGAGATAGAGGCAGTTGGTGGGCTTGATGCCTGCGGCGAGGAAATGCGTGGAGCCGAGCACCAGCCACATCTGCAATTCGCGGGCCTGGGCGCGCAGGCGGGCGGTTTCGGCGCGCAGGGCGGCCCAGTCGTAGTGATCCAAAGTGGGGAAATCGGTCCCGGCATAGCCCGAGAGGCAGGCCTCGGAGGTGTGCAGCAGGTGCGCGCCCTGGGCGGAGGCCTGGCGCATGAAGTCCGCGATGTAGCGCGCGTTTTCGGCGCAACTGCCGCTGACCGGGAACTGGCAGGTGGCGATGCGCAGCTTGTCGCCGGGCGCGTCGTTCGAGGGCGCGGCGGGCAGGGGCGCGGCGGCGGCGTCCGCTGAAAGAGAGGGCAGGGCGGCGAGGCCGGCCAGGCTCGCGAGGGCGCGGCCGGCGGCCTGGCGGCGCGTGATGCCGGATGGTGTGTCAGTCGGATCGGACCTCATCGAACGCTCCTGTGATGACTGTTCAACAGCAATCTAACAGGAATCGTAAGGGAGCTGGCGGGCGAGGGGCGCGGCGATTGCGCGTACTTCCGGGATTGAAAGGCCTACTGGCCTGCCAGCTTCTCCAGCGCGCGGCGCACAGCGGGGTCGCGGCGGACCTCGATTTCGTCTCCGGCCTCGACGCCCAGGGACTGGTTGAGGATCTCCTGCTTCAGGCGGCTGCGCATGAGCTCGCTCTCGGCGGTCCAATCGCTCACCGACGGGCGCACGTTGCGCTGGGAGAGATACGACTGGAACTCGTCGAGGATGGCGGGAGTGATTTCGAGGTCCGGCTTGGCTTCGGCGCGATGGCGGCTGAGCCAATCGGTGGCGAAGGCCGTATAGAGGCCGGCGGATTCCAGAAAGATGCCGAAGCGGCCGGGCAATACGCGCTCGACACTGATGTCGGGCTCGATTCCGCCGCCGCCGCGGACGATCCGGCCGGAGGCCGTTTTGAATTCGCGCCGGACCTGCACGCGCGTGACGTCGTCGAGCTCGCTGCCGCGCAGCGGCTTTTGCAGGGAGCGCCCGCTGGGGGCGTAATAGAACGCCGTGGTCAGGGCCAGGCCGGTGGCTTCGCTCAAGGGGAATACGCGCTCCACCAGCCCCTTGCCGAAGGTCGGAGTGCCGACCAGCGTGGCGCGGTCGTTGTCCTGCAAGGCGGCGGCGACGATCTCGGCGGCGCTGGCGGTGCGATCGTTCACCAGAACGGCGAGCTGGAAGGAATAGGGCTGCGCGGAGCGAGGCGCGTCGATGTTCTCGGCCTCGCTCATGCGCCCACGCACGCTGAGCAGGCGCGTGCCGGGCGGCAGGAACAGCGCGGCGGTTTCGAGACCGGCCGTCACGGCGCCGCCGGGATTGTTGCGCAGGTCGAGGACCAGCGCCTTCAATTTCGCGCCGCCGAGCTTTTCGATCGCCTTCTTCAACTGCTCCGCCGTCTGGGCCTCGAAGCTGGCGACGCGCACGTAACCGGTCGCGTCGTCGATGCGATAGACCCGATCCACGCTTTCGGCCTGCATTTCTGCCGGAATCAGCGTGAAGGTCAGCAGGCCGGCGGTGCCCTGGCGGCGCACCACGATCCGCGCCGGGTGCTGGCGGGAGGCGCTGAGCAGATCCATGAGCTGGTCGAGGTCCAGACGGGCCAGCGGGATGTCATTCACGCCGAGGATTTCGTCGCCGGGGGCGAGACCGGCGCGCTGGGAGGGGCTGCCGGACTGGGTCTGAAGAATGATGGCGCGGCCGGGCATCAGGCTGACCACGGAGCCGAAGCCCTTGGCCACGGAGTTTTGCATCTGCTGGAATTGCTCGAACTGATCGGGGTTGAAGAAGACCGAGTGCGGGTCGAGCACGCGCAGCATGCCGGGAATAGCGCCGCTGTAAATGGCCTGGTCCAGGGAGGGCGGATCGGCCGAGTTCCCGGCGGCCGTCGCATAGACGTCGAGGAAGCGGGTGAGCTCGCGTTCGAGCTGCGGGGCGTTGGGATCGGGACGGCCGGCCGTGGAAGGCGCGGGCGCGGCCGGCTGCGGCGGCGCGGCGGCGGCTTCGGGAAGCGATGACGACGGCGGAGGCGCGGCCTGCGCGCCGCTCAGCAGGCCGGCCAGAAGGGCGATGAGAAGTGCGGCCCGCATCAGCGCTCGTACCGCAAAGCCTGGCGCGCGGCGTGGCGCTCGAGCGCCAGCTCGATCAGCCGCTCCAGCAGGCGCGGGAAGGCTAGCCCCTCATAGGCCCACATCTTGGGATACATGCTGATCGAGGTGAAGCCGGGAATGGTGTTCAATTCGTTGATATAGACGCGGCCGGTGGCGCCCTCGACCAGGAAATCGACGCGCGCCATGCCGCTGCAGTCCACTGCGCGGTAGCATTCCACGGCCAGGCGGCGGATCTCGGCCAGCAGCTCGGGCGCCAGTTGGGCGGGGAGCTCCACGCGGGCCGCGTCGAGGAGATATTTGTCCTCGTAATCGTAAAACTCGCGCGAGGGCAGAATGCGGCATGGCGTGGCGGCCTGAGGCTGGTCATTGCCCAGCACCGCGCATTCGATTTCGGGCCCGGCGATGGCGCGTTCGACGATCACCTTGGCATCGAAACGCGCGGCTTCGGCCCGGGCCGCGGTGAGTTCGGCCGCGTCGTGGGCCTTGGAGATGCCGACCGAGGAGCCGAGATTGGCCGGCTTGACGAACAGGGGGAAGCCGAAGCGCGCGACGGCCGCAGTCGCGTCCAAAGCTGCATCGCCGCTTTCCCGGCGCAACGTGATCCACTCCACCACTGGCAAGCCGAGCGCGGTGCAGAGACGTTTGAACTGCTCCTTGTCCATCGACGCGGCGGAGGCGAAGACGCCAGCGCCGACGTAGGGCAAGGCGGCCATCTCCAGCAGACCCTGGACGGTGCCGTCCTCGCCGAAGGTGCCGTGCAGCACCGGAAAGACGACGTCGATGCCGGGATTGGCGCCGGGCTGGGGCACGATCGGGCGCGGGTCCCAACGGCCGTCCTTGTGAATGAGGATGGGCACGACCTCGAAGCGGGCGGGGTCGAGCGCGGCCATCACGGCCTGCGCCGAACGGATGGAGACCTCGTGCTCGCCGCTGCGCCCGCCGTGCAGCACGGCTACGCGGGTCTTCACAGAATCCTCTTTCCGAGTGCGGACATCACCAGTTCGACGGCCAGGGCGGCGGTTCGGTTAGCAGCGTCGAGAACGGGATTTACTTCGACGACCTCCATGGAGCGGACGAGGCCGGAATCGTTGAGAATCTCCATTGCCAGGTGCGCCTCGCGGTAGCTGAAACCACCACGGACGGGCGTTCCGACGCCGGGCGCCTCATCGGGGTCGACGCCGTCCATGTCGAGCGAAACATGGATGCCGGAGGTGCCGTCGGAGGCGCGCCCAATGGCCTCTCGCATCACCGTGCGCATGCCGCGCTCGTCCACGTCGCGCATCGTATAGACGGTCACGCCGGAGCGCTTGACGATCGCGCGCTCGGTCAGGTCGACGTCGCGGATGCCGACCAGGACGACGTTTTTGGGATCCACTTTGGGCGAGTAGTCGCACAGGCGCGTGAGTTGCTTGGGTCCGTAACCGATCAGGCAGGCCAGCGGCATGCCGTGGATGTTGCCGCTGGGCGAGGTCTGCGGCGTGTTCATGTCGGAATGCGCGTCCAGCCAGATCACGCCCAGCTTCTCGCCGCGCGCCCGGTACGCGTTGGCCATGCCGCTGACGGTGCCGATGGCCACCGAGTGGTCGCCGCCGAGCACCAGCGGGAAGCAGCCGCGCGCGGCGGCGGCTTCGACGCGCTCGGCCAGTTCGCGGCAGGTGGCGGCGATGTGCTGCAGATAGCGCGCGCGCTTGTGGCCGGGGTGCGCGCTTTCGGGCTGCTCCACGGCGACGTTGCCCAGATCCTCGACTCGGAAGCCCAGGCTTTCGATGCGCGCGTTGAGGTTGGCGACGCGCAGCGCCGAGGGTCCCATGTCGACGCCGCGGCGTCCGGCGCCAAGATCGAGCGGAGCGCCGATGATGGCCACGGTGCGGCGGCCGTCTTTCGATTTCTGTGCCATAAGATTCTCTCGCCTGGACCGGTCTAGGGCCGCGTGCGGTAGAGCATGCGCGGGAAGGCGATGGTCTCGCGAATGTGCTCCAGACCGCACAGCCAGGCCACGGCGCGCTCCACGCCCATGCCGAAGCCGCCGTGCGGAACGCCGCCGAAGCGCCGCAGGTCGAGATACCAGTTGAAGGCCTCGCGCGGCAGGTTGTGCTCGGCCAGGCGTTTCTCCAGCAGCGCCAGATCGTGCACCCTCTGGCCGCCGCCGATGATCTCGCCGTAGCCTTCGCTGGCCAGCACGTCGACGCCCAGGACGACTTCCGGGCGCTGGGCGTCGGGCTCGAAGTAGAACGCCTTGATGGAGGCGGGGAAACGGTCCACCATCAGCGGCCGGTCGAAGCCCTCGCTGAGAATGGTCTCGTCGGTGCCGCCGAAGTCGCCGCCCCATTGAATCTCGCTGCCCTTGGCCTGCAGAATTTTCACCGCCTCGTCGTAGCTCATGCGCGGGAAGGGCGGCTGGACGGCTTCGAGCTTCGCAATGTCGCGCTCCAGCGTCTCCAGTTCCGGCCGGCGGTGCTCCAGCACACGGTGCACGATGAAGCAGATCAGCTCCTCGGCGACTCGCTTCACGTCCTCGAGCGTGGCGTAGGCCATCTCGGGCTCGACCATCCAGAACTCCGTGAGATGGCGGCGGGTCTTGGACTTCTCGGCGCGGAAGGTCGGGCCGAAGCAGTAGACCTTGCCGAAGGCCATCGCCGTGGCTTCGTTGTACAACTGTCCGGACTGCGTCAGGTAGACCTTTTCGTCCTCGAAATAATCCACCTCGAACAGCGTGGTGGTGCCCTCGCAGGCGGCGGGCGTGAAGATCGGCGTATCGACCAGCGTGAAGCCGTTGGAGTCGAAATAGTCGCGAATCGCCTTGACGATCTCGTGACGCACGCGCAGGATGGCGTGCTGGCGGCGGCTGCGCAGCCACAGATGGCGATGGTCCATCAGGAACTCGATGCCGTGCTCCTTGGGCGTGATCGGGTAGGGCGTCTCCTCGGAGACGCGCTGCACCAGCTCCGCGCTTTCGACGTCCATCTCATAGCCGCCGGGGGCGCGCTCCTCGGCCCTCAGCCGCCCGCGCAGCAGCAGCGACGATTCCTGCGTCAGGTCCTTGAGCATTTCGAAGACTTCCGGGGTCACGGCGGACTTGAGGGCCACGCCCTGCAGGATGCCGCTGCCGTCGCGGATCAACGGGAAAATGATCTTGCCGGACTTGCGGAGATTGTACAGCCAGCCCGCGATCTCCACCGGTTCGCCGACGTGGCGGCCGGCATCGGACGCCTGGATGCGGCGGTATTCAGACATCAAAGCGCCTCCAGCTTGTCGAAGACTTCGCGTGCCGACGCGATCGGATTGGGGAAATCGGGCGACACCTTCAGCTCCAGCAGTAATGGGTATTGGTCCGGGCGCGAGCGCAGCAGTTCCATGGTGCGTTTCCAGTCGATGCTGCCGCCGGTAAAAGGAAACAGATGCGCGTCGCTGTGGCCGTCGTTGTCGTGCAGGTGCGTGGAGCGAATGCGGTCCCGCATGGAGTGGAACGCCGCCTCGACGCCCTCATCCATATTGGCGTGGCCGGTATCGAAGCAGAAACCCGGGTCGAGGTGCGTGATCTCCAGAAAATGGTGCAGCCGCTCGGCCGTGGAGAGCCGGTTGGGGATGTTCTCGAGCAGAATCTCCACGCCGCGATTGCGCGCGAACAGCATCAGGTCCTCGAGCGCCGTGAAAGCCGCGTCGAGTTTCGCCTCGTCGTATTCCTCGCCGCCGACGCCGAGGTGCTGGATGAGGTAGCGGAAGGGGATGGTCTCGGCGACCTCAAGCGCGCGCTTGATCTCGTCCACCGAGATCAGCCGTTTGGGCTTAGTGGGCTCGGTCAGCGTGATCACGGCGCCGGGGCCGGTGCGGCCCCAGCAGTCGTCGCTGTACATCGGCGAATGGAGGGCATGCAGCTTCAACTCCGAGTCGCGGAACCAGCAGGCGAGCTCGTTCACCTGAGCCTTATTGCGGTAATCGAAATGCTGCCGGGCGCAGAAGATCTCGACCGCCGGAATGCCGGCCTCCCAGATGCGCTCCAGCCACAGCGTGTTCAGCCGGTGATTGACCAGCAGATGCGTAGACAGTGCATGTTGCATGAGATCAGTACCCCGCCGCTTTCCCGTTGGAGCGGCCGTTCTGAGCCGCCTGGATCCAGCCGCCGTCAACCAGCAGCGCCTCCACCGAAGCTACCGCACCGGCATCCGGCTCCACCTGGTGGCCCATCTGGCGCAGCAAGGCGATGGTGTCGGGCGAAAAGCCGCGCTCCAGGTAAATCGTATCCGGCATCCACTGGTGGTGCAGGCGTGGCTGGTCCACGGCCTGCTGGACGTCCATCTTGAAGTCGATGACGTTGAGAATCACCTGCAGCACGCCGTTGATGATGCGCGCTCCGCCGGGCGCGCCGAGCACCATGTAGAGTTTGCCATCGCGCGTGACGATGGTCGGCGTCATCGACGACAGCGGCCGCTTGTGGGGCGCGATGGAGTTGGCCTCGCCCTGGATCAGGCCGAACATGTTCGGCGCGCCGGGCTTGGCGGCAAAGTCGTCCATTTCGTTGTTGAGCAGGAAGCCGAGGCCGGGCACCGTGACTCCGTTGCCGTAGCCACCGTTCAGAGTGTAGGTCAGCGAAACCGCACTGCCCTGCTCGTCGATCACGTTGAAATGCGTGGTTGCGGCGGCTTCGTAGGCCAGCGCGTCGCCGTGGCCGATCAGCGTGCTGGGCGTGGCGCGGGCGGGATCGATGCTGGCGCGCAGCCGGGCTAGGTAGCGCGGGTTGAGCAGCCCCTTCACGGGAACATGAACGAAATCCGAGTCGCCTAGGAATTCGGCGCGATCGGCATAGGCGCGGCGCATCACTTCGGCCAGATAGTGAGTGGCAGCGGCCGAGCCGGCGCCCGGTTTCTCGTAGCCCGTGCCCTCCAGCATGCCCATCATTTCCAGAATCGCCACGCCGCCCGAGGAGGGTGGCGGAGCGGTGACGATGCCGTAGCCCTTGTAGACGCCGGTCAGCGGCTGGCGCTCCACGGCGCGGTAGTCCTTCAAGTCCGCCAGGGTGATCAGCCCGCCGTTGGCCTGCATCGCCGCGGCCAGCCGCTGGGCTGTCTGGCCGGCGTAGAAATCCTGCGCGCCGTCGCGGGCGATGCGCTCGAGGGTAGCCGCCAGTTCGGGCTGGACCAACTTATCACCGGGCTCGGGACAGCCGCTCGCTTTGCGCCCGTTCAGACGCAGGAAAATGCGTTGGGAATCGGGGAAGCGCTCCAGCAATGGGGACGCGGCGCAGATGGACATCGCCGCCGGATAGGAGAGTTCGTACCCTTTGGCGGCGAAATCGATGGCCGGCTGCACCAGCTCGGCCCACGGCTTGCGGCCGTATTTCTGATGCGCCAGTTCCAGGCCGCGCACGGTCCCCGGCACGCCCGCCGCGCGCCAGCCCACCAGGCTGTCCTTGGTCGGTTGCCCCGAGGCATCGAGATACATGTCGTGGCTGGCCGCCGCCGGCGCCGCTTCGCGGAAGTCGATGAACGTCGCGCGGCCGTCGGCCAGCCGGATCAGCGCGAAGCCGCCGCCGCCGATGTTGCCGGCGAAGGGATGCGTGACCGCCAGCGCGAAGGCCATCGCCACCGCCGCATCCACGGCATTGCCACCCGATTTCAGCACTGCCGCGCCCACGTCGGCGGCCAACGGCTCCTGCGCCACCACCATCGCGTGGCGCGCCCGCACCGGCTCGCGCCCCAGCGCCGCGATGAGCAGTGTGAGAATCAGCGTGACCAGCGCCGCAAGCCGCCGGGATCTCATGAATCCTGATTGTACTATGCGGCCCCGGAGGGCCCTGAAAACCCGCGCCCGCGCGCCCATTCGAACAGCACCACACCCGTCGCCACGGAAACATTCAGCGAGGCGATCTGGCCGGCCATGGGGATGCGCAGCAGGAAGTCGCACTTCTTGCGGACCAGTTCGTGCATGCCGGGGCCTTCACCTCCGACAACGAGGGCCGAACGAGGGGCGAAGCCGGCCTCGGTGTACAGCCGGTCGCCGCGCTCGTCCAGGCCGTAGGTCCAGTAGCCGTGCTCCTTCAACTGTTCCAGTGCGCGGTTCAGGTTACCGACGCGCACCACCGGCAGAACCGACAGCGCACCGGCCGCCGCCTTGGCCACGGTTTCCGATAGCGGCGCCGTGCGCCGCTCGGGCAGCACGACGGCCAGCGCGCCGGCGGCGTGGGCCGTGCGGATGATGGCGCCCAGGTTGTGGGGATCCTCCACGCCGTCGAGAATCACCAGCAGCCCGTCGGCGTCCAGGAATTGCTCCAGCGGCGCGAAGTTGTGCGCCGCGCCGAAGGCCACCACGCCCTGGTGCGGCGTGCCCTTCACAAGCCGGTCGAGGCTCTCCTTATCCTCGAAGCGCACGGGAATGCGCCGCTGGCGGCACAGCTCGACGATCTCCCGCAACCGCGCCCCGCCGGCGCCGCGCAGGATATGCACCCGCTCCAGCGCGCGCCCGGCGCGCAGGGCCTCGCGGACGGGATGGATGCCGGCGATCGAAACCATGCCGTCGATCATCGTAGCAGGCGCGGGTGCGGCGCGACAGCAGAAACAGAATCGATGGAAAATGGTTGACCTCGCGGGCGCTGTTCTTTAACATGGTCTGTAAGCGGGGCACCCCGCTGGGACGAGGGCTAAACTCTTATGGCGACCGCGGCCGCGCCTCCCCAGACCATTCAGATTCCCGACCGGCTGTACTTCCGCATCGGGGACGTCTGCCGCCTGACGGGACTGAAGGCCCACGTGCTGCGCTACTGGGAATCGGAGTTCCCGACGCTCTCACCGAAAAAATCAGGGACCAATCAGCGCCTGTACCGGCGCAAGGACGTGGAGCTGGTGCTGGAGCTCAAACGCCTGCTGTACGAGCAGAAGTTCACCCTCGAGGGCGCTCGCGCGCACCTGCAGCAGCGCCGGCTGGCCGCGCGCCGCGCGCCGCCGCAGGCCCCCCTGCCCGCCGCCCAGGGCATGCTGTTCGACCGCCATCCCGAGTGGCTGGCCCAGGCCGGCGCGGTGCGCCAGGAACTCCGGGCCATTCTCAGTCTTCTAAATTAACTCAATCTCACGCTAGAGTTTTACGTCGGAAGTGCCGATATGTCGGGTAGCAAAGGTATGATCCGGCTGACCCGCCTGAATTACGAGCCGTTTTACCTCAACCCGGATCTGATCCAGGAAATGGAGACGACTCCGGATACGGTGCTGACGCTGGCCTCGGGTGCGCGCATCGTCGTCCAGGAGGCTCCGGACAGGGTGATCGATGAAGTCGTTGCATTCAGAAAACGGGTCTTGTGCCCGCCAGATCAGCCGCAATCAGCCTCGCCGGAAGCCAGGTAGCACGCCTTCCTGGAGGCATAGGTCGAGACGGGATCGCTCGCTGGACGGACGGGAACCATGAGGAGTGCCGGCAATCGGAGCCGGCCCGATTTCGCCACGCTGGCCGGGCTGCTGCTGGCGGCGTGCGGGCTGCTGGGCGGTTTTCTGCTGGAGGGCGGCAGCCCGCGGGCCATTCTCGGCCCCTCGGCGGCGCTGATCGTCTTCGGCGGCTGCATCGGCGCCACTCTGGTGGCGCACCCGGCGCGCGAGGTGATTTCGGCGCTGCGGGCGCTGCGCCTGGTCTTCGGCGAGCGCGCCGAGGAGTGCGAGCCGCTGGTCGATGAGATTATGAGCCTCTCCAAGCAATCGCGCAAGGCCGGGCTGATCTCGCTGGAGGCGGAGGCCCAGCGGATTGCCGAACCGCTGCTGCGCAAGGGGGTGATCCTGGCCGTCGACGGCGTGGAGCCGCAGAGCATTCGCGAAATCCTCGAGACCGAGATCGAGGTCCTCAGCCGGCGTATGGAGCGCGACGCGCAGGTGCTGGAAACGGCGGGCGGTTTTGCGCCCACCATCGGCATCATCGGCGCCGTTCTGGGCCTGATCATAACCATGGGCCGGATCGACGACACGAAACTGGTGGGGCGGGGTATCGCCGCCGCCTTCGTGGCCACGATTTACGGCGTCGGCTTCGCCAATTTGTTCCTGCTGCCCGCCGCGGCCAAGCTGCGCTCCCGCGCGGCGCGGGCGCGCGAGCGGATGGAGCTGATGCTGCTCGGCTCCCTGTCGCTGGCCGAAGGTTTGAACCCCAAGCTGCTGCGCGACAAGATCGAGTGTTTCCTCTCGTCGCAGGAGACCTCGCCGGAAGGCGCCCGCCCGCTGGCCGCGCCGCACCGGATGGAGGCCTGAGATGAAGCCTCCGGCCGCGCGGCCCCACGGCTCCAGTCACGAGCGCTGGCTCGTCTCCTACGCCGATTTCGTGACCCTGCTGTTCGCCTTCTTCGTGGTACTGTACGCCAATTCGACCACCAACCAGAGACAGGTGCAGCGGATCGCGGCCTCGTTCCGTGCGGCGCTCGGCGACCGGCACGCTCAGGAGACGCTGTTGAAGCTCTTCGGCGCCGGTGCCACGCCGCCGCCGATGTCGGCCTCAGTCGCTGATCCTCTGACGCCCCGGGATTCGCCGGAGACCACCGCTCGCAACGTCAATGGCGTCGATTTGCTGCCCTCGATGGTGCAATTGAACAAGTCGCTCGAGAAGGAGATCAAGGAGGGCCGGCTGGAGATCCGGCTGGAGCGCCGGGGCATGATCATCAGCCTGCGGGAATCCTCGTTCTTCCCATCGGGGGACAACACGATTCTGCCCAACGCGCGGCCGATGCTCGAAAGAATCGCCAGCAACCTGGCGCCGCTGCCGAACCCCATCCGGCTGGAGGGGCACACCGACGCGGTGCCGATCCACAACGCGCGTTTCCGCAGCAATTGGGAGCTCTCGGCCGCCCGCAGTATCGCGCTGATGGAGATGTTCACCGGCGATTTCGCGCTGCCGCGCGAACGGATGTCCATCGCCGGCTTCGCCGACACGGCTCCCGTGGCCTCCAACCAGACGCCCGAAGGCCGGGCCAAGAACCGGCGCGTGGATATCGTCGTGCTCACCGTCGAGGGCGCGCTGGGAGAACCGACCCAGTCTCCCGTTCCGCCCTAATCTCCCGGCTCCTGGCGGTGCGGACTATTCCCGGACCGCTCACTCCTCGCCGCCGGGCTCGCCGGCGGGCTCAGCCTCATCGGGCTGGAGCAACTGCTCGAGCACCAGCGCCGCCGCCCTCTGAGCGGCGGCCTTTTTGGACTGGCCCTCGGCGCGCGCCGCAAACCACTCGCCCACCCGCGCCTCCACGGTGAACAGCTTGGCGTGTCCCGGCCCTGTCTGTTGCACGATCTGGTAGCGCGGGATGGGCAGCCTGCGCGACTGCGCCAGCTCCTGCAAGGCGCTCTTCGCGTCCAACGCGACATCCTCCTGGAATTCATCGCTCGTGCCGGAGGCCAGAATCCGGGTCTCGACGAATTCGCGGCTGGCCTCCAGCCCGCCGTCGAGGTAGATGGCGGCGATCAGGGCTTCCATTGCATTGGCCAGGATCGCCTTCTTGGTGCGTCCCCCGCTTTGTTCCTCGCCCCGGCCGAGGTGCAGGTATTCGCCCAGGCTCAGTCCCGCGGCGCTCTGGAACAGGTGGCTGGCATTGACGCGCTGCGCCTTCAGCCGCGTCAGTTTCCCTTCGGGGCAGTGCGGGCAGCGGCGAAAGACAAACTCGCTGGCCACGAAACCGAGGATCGAGTCGCCCAGGAATTCCAGTTGCTCGTTGTCCCGGATCGCGGCCGGATCGGCGCCGGCGTCGGAATGAACGGACTTGTGCGTCAGCGCCCGCACGAGCAGGGCCCGGTCCTTGAACCTGTATCCGGCCCGGGCCTCCAACTCCACATAATCCGCGGGCATGGCTGTCCAGCCGCTCTATTTACCCGCGGCCCGGGACTGATCAATAAACTTTTTCTGTTGCGCGGCGGCACGCTTCACGGCCTCGCTGCTCTCTGAGTCGGCGATCGCACGGTCGAGGATCGCCGTGGCCGCGTCGTAATTCTTCGCCATCCGGTAGCAGAAGCCCAGCCGAACCATCAAGGCCGGATCCGCGCGAGGGGAGCTGTCCAGATCCTGTTTCAGATCGGCCGCGCATTCATCATATTTCTCTTCCACCATAGCGGCCCCTCCCAGGCCCTCGTAGGCCGGCGACACCATGTCAGCCACTGCGGCGGCCCATCGCTCGTCGGTGATTTGCGGGTTGGGCTTGGGCGGGTTCTTCTTGGCCAGTTCGAGCGCCTCCTGGGCCAGCTTCCGCACGCGCGCGAGCTTCTCGTCCTTGTCCAGGTCGTACTTCTTCGTGCCTTCCGCGATGGCGCGCGCCACCAGTGCTTTCGCACCGTAATTCATCGGATCCGCGGCGATGCACTGCTCTCCGTAATCCACCACGTAAATCAGATCGTGTTTCTGATCGGCGGCCAGAGTCATCACGTAAAACGCCCACCCCTTAAAATCGGTGTCGGCGTAGTGCGTGAGGAAATCGGTGGCCGCCGCGATGAGCGCGTCGGCGCCCTGAGCCTGCGCCTTGACGACGGCCGAAAGCGCCTCGGCTTCCTTTCTCGACTTGGGCTTGGGCGGAGTCGGGCTGGCCGACTGCGCAAACAGGCTGGTCGCCGTGACGCCCACGGCCACCGCCAGCAAGATCATTCTAAAGCGGTTCATTGGTCTCCTTGTATTCATTGGTGTAGGCGGCTCCTGGCCGCTTCCATTTCCGTTTGAGCGGCCTGGCGGGCCTGCTCGCTGCCGCCCGCCACCGCCAGCGCGGCCGTGTATTGGCTGATCGCCTCATCCGGTTCCTGCGCGGCCATGGCAAGTCGGGCCAGATAGACGTGCGCCCAGGCGGCCTCGAACGGGTCCGGCTTCAGGCTCAGAGTCTTCTCGAAAAGCTGCTTGGACAAATCGGGGTCCTTCTCCAGCGCCGCGATCTTGGCCAGATCGAAGAACGCCCGGGCGTGTACCGCTTCCGGCGCCGCCTGCTCCAGCACGCTCCGGCACAGGCTGCGCGCCCCCTCGATGTCGCGTGCCCGGATCCGCTGGTCCACGTCGTCCAACTGCGCCAACAGCGGACTGGCCGGCGGCTCCGGCTCCGCCAGTTGCACCTTCACTTTGTGCTCCACCGGCTCGGCGTAGAACTGCACCGCGCTGATGCGGCCCTTTTCTTTACGCACGTTGATGTCGTCGATCAACTCGCCCAACTCCAGCCGCAGCGCCGTCTCCTGCTTCTCGTACCCGGCCAGCGCCTCGGCGAAGTATGCGGTCAGGATGTAGCCCTCCCTCATCGACTCTTCCACCTCGGCCGGCGAATGGTCGATGCGCGCCTCCACCGCCCGCACCAGCGACATGCCGAACAGCAGCACGCAATCCTCTTTGTAAATGTCAGCCAGCGCGCCCGCGTTATCCGCCAGGTGGCACAGCGGTTTTTTCTTGTCGATGGACTCTGTCTTGCGGATGGCGGCCGGGTCGATCAGATAGTGCAGATAGGCGCGGCGGACGTCGGCCACCCGCAGTTCGGTCGAGGGCGTAATGACCACGAAGTAGTCGTCGACGAAACTGCGCGTGTGCACCTGGTTCGGAGCGCCGAGCAGGTCCACGTAGATCTGGAAGCGCCGCCCGCGCGCCCCGCTGGTGGGGTTCTTCAGATACGCGTTGGCTTGCAGGATCGCCTCCGTCACCGGCGCGTGGTAGCGCGCGATGATCCGGTCATAGGCCGGCTGCGCCGCCTGCCACAGCTGCTCGAGATTGGCCTGCGCCCAGAACTCCTTCAGCAGCGGAGCCAGGTCCTCGAGCGCGTTGGCGGCGGGTGGGGTGTGTTCCGTGGAGTAACGCCATTTGAAGTCCGGGGGGCCGTCCACGCTCAGCGCGTAGCTGATGTACTGGCTCAGCTCGTCGTTCCAGTCGAGCTTGCGATGCGCTTTGAAGAACTCCTTCAGATAGCGGACCGAATTGGGCTTCCGCGCCGCGATCTGCTGCCGCAACTGCATCCGGAACGGCTCATTCGAAGGCGAGTTCAGCTCGGCGTCATAGCCCGCGACGTTGATCGCCGCCAGCACCGCGAACAGCGACCTGCTGCCGTCGAGCTGCCCTTGAGGAGGATCGGCCGCCCACGCCACGCGGGCCAGGATGATAGCGGAGAGGAGGAAAACAGAGGCGCTGCGCACTTCGCTGGATGCCGGATAATCCCAGTGTATCGCGCCTTTCGGGCCCGCTCTTCGCGGCCCCGCATCTCAGTGCGGCAGCAGCGTCCGAATCGCCCCAAACGACTGCTGCGCCATGCGCCGCGCTTCGGCCTCCGCGTCGGTGCCCGGGTTCTCGGCCACGATGATCCGCACGATCGAGGTGTCGCTGCGCCGGAAGCGCATCGAGTCCAGGATCGTATTCAGCTTGGCGCGGTATTCGTCGGCGATGACCCTGTTGTGGGTCTGATACCAGTACAGTACGATGCTCGTCTGATCGCCCTTGACGATCGTCGTGCGGTTCACCTCAATCGGCTCCGCGACGCCCGGCACGGCGAGCCGGAGGATGCTCGAGCCGGTCGGCTCCCAGCCCGAGCCCGGCAGGCAGACCTTGGGCGAATGCGGCGCCACGCCGGTCGTCTGGGTTTTGAAAAACGCGATGAACAGGCCGGCCGGCACTCCCGTCGCCTGATCCACGTACACCCGGTTGAGCGTGTCGTCGGCCCGGAGCACGTCTTGCTCCTCGGCGGTGATCTGGCTTTCGGCCACCATGCGCCACGCACCCAGCTCCCCGGGCAGCGTCTTCAGAGGCTGCGGCAGCAGCGCGATCTCCTGTTTCGGGTAAGCGTTGTAAATCACCGCCTCGCCCGCCAGCAGCAGCGTCAGCGCAATCCCGCGCGTCGAGCGGAGGAAGCTAAACATGGGCCGCCGCCTGCTTCCGGCCGGCCAGCCGCGAAACCCGGATCAGTATTTGATGCAGCACCAGCAGCGCCGCCAGCGCCAGCATGAAGATGATCCAGCCTTCCAGCAGGTGGAACGTGCCTTCGGCGTACTCCGTGTTGACCTCGGAAAGGACGCCCGCGATGGTCACTCTCAGCCCGTTGGCCACAATCGCGATCGGCGGCGTGGCCAGCACCAGCACCACCCGGATCCACATCTTCTTCTCGAAGAAATAACCGTAGACCAGGCTCAGGAACCCCAGCGAGAGCAGCGAGCGGATCCCGCTGCAGGCCTCCACCACGTTCAGTTTCTGGCTGGCCAGCTCCAGCACATTGCCGTCCCGGAGCACTGGGATCCCCAGCGCGGCCAGATTGAACTCCGCGAATTCGCTGGCCAGGATCTGCAACGGGAAGGTGATCTGCCCGTAAATGAACTGCGGAATGCGGATCATGAACAACAGCAGCAGAAGCGGAAACGCCAGTGTGCGGAACACCTTCAGCCCGCAAGCCGCCACGACGACTCCATAAATCGTGAGCAGCAGCCCGCCGCGCATCAATGCGAATTCCGCGCCGAAGGTCCCCAGCATCAGCAGCAGGAATCCGGCCACGATCAGCGCCCACCCGCTCCAGTGGGGCTGGGGCGCGGTCTGGTCCAGTGTCTCGCGCCGCTGCCATACGATGTAGCCCGCCACCAGCGGGACGAAGAAGCCGTGGCCCATGCTCTCGTCCTGCGCGTATTCCTTGAACATGGTCGCGATCACCGGAGCGAACAGCGCCGCGATCCACACTCCGTACCACGCCGCCGGCGCCAGCCAGGGGTGGCGCCCGAGCAGGGTCCGCCAGGCCCCGGGCTGTTCCACATTCGAGTTTTCGAGCGCCCGCGGCTCGCCGCTGATTTCCTGCCCCATTCCGCTCTTTTCTCTATGGTATGCGATCCCCGTCCGCCGCCGTTCGGCACGCCCAATCGCACTACTCAGGCTCCGTTTTGGAAATTAAAGCGGATCTGCCGGCGCTCGAAATACAGCCGCTGTGTGCGTCCGCCCTGGGCCGGCGCGTGCATCTGCACCACCCCTCCATTGCGCCGCGCCATCTCCCGCGCCACTTCGGCCTCCGGATCCTCGGCCCCCAGTTCCGGTCCGCCCGTCTCCGCGATCCAGGCCTCCGTCTGCGCATTCAGCCGCTGCTCCAGCCGCGGGTCCGCGCACCGCCATTGGCCCTCCCTGAGGAGCGCCCTGCGGGCCCCGATCCTGATCACCACGCCCATTTAGGGTACCGGCTTGTTCCATTCCTAACACAAAACAAAGGCCGCAAATCCGCCCCGCCCGGCATTGCGCCCGAGAGAACACCGGCCGGCGCGGCACTCTATTGTCTGGAGGACGCCCGCGCGTGCCCACGCTCACCACCCCCGGCCTCGGCCAGTTCGAATATCGCGACGCCGACGTGTTCACGTTCCCCGAGGGGCTCCCTTCGTTCGAGACGCTGCGTTTTTTCGTGCTGGCCCAGACGCCCGAGTTCGCGCCGTTCGTCTTCCTGGTGAGTCTGGAGCGGCCGGCCGTGCGCTTCGTCTGCGCACCCGTCGTACTGCTCGACCGCAACTATCGATTTGAGCTGCTGCCTGGGGAATTCATCCCCGACGGCCTGGAGCCGGGCCAGTACTCGGCCGCCTCCGGCCCGCACCTCCTGCTGGCCATCCTGACCCTGCCCGAGCACGGCCCGCCCACTGCCAACTTGGTGGCCCCGGTCCTGATCCACCCCGCGCGGCGCCTCGGCGTGCAGGTGATTCTGGGCGGCTCGGCCTACTCCCATGTCACCCCGCTCATTCGGCTTTCGGCCGGCGGCGCGCCATGCTAGTATTCCGCCGCAAGGTCGGCGACGGCGTCATCATCGACGGCCGCATCGAGGTTCAGGTGCTGGAGGTCAGCGGCTCGCGCGTCAAGCTGGGCTTCAGCGCTCCGCCCGAAGTGACCGTCATGCGCAAGGAGCTGTTCCTGACTCAGGAGGAGAATCGCCGCGCCGCCGCCTTCCGCGCCACCGGAAATCTCGCCCGGCTGGTGACCGTACTGCGCACCCACGCGCCCGAATACACCACGCGGCCGGAACCACCCCCGGCCTGAAGGGCTCGCATTTTCCCTCAATTCCCCTCCCGTCCTCCCGATAAGCAGCTTGGGTGCCAATACCGGCTGCAAAGCGGCCCACGCAGGGAATGATTCCGGCGTGCTTTGGTTCACCTATGGAGAAACAGCAATGTCGTTTTCGATTAACACAAACGTTGCTTCGTTACAGGCTCAGTACTACCTGAACCAAACCAATAACTTCCAGAACCAGACCATCAACGAGGTCACCTCCGGTCTGCGCATCGTCAACTCCGGCGACGACGCCGCGGGCCTGGCCGTGGCCAACGGCTTGCGCGATGACCAGGCGGTCCTGACCCAGGGCATCGCCAACGCCAACAGCGCCCAGGCGACCCTGCAGACCGTCGATGGCGGCATCAGCAACATTGGCAACCTGCTCGACCGCCTCAACACCCTGGCCACTGAGTCGGCCTCGTCCACCTTCACTGGAGGCGCCTCGGGGCGCGCCACGATGCAGGCTGAATTCGCCAGCACCGAGGCGGAAATCACGCGCCAGGCTACCGCCATCGGCATGAACTCCGGCGGTTCGATGATCGGGAACCTCTCGGTGACCATCGGCGGCGGCCAGACCGTCGGCGGCGGCACCGTGACCTTGGGCCTTTCGGGCGCCGCTGTGGACGCCACCAGCCTGGGCCTGATCGGCAACTCGGCTGCCGGCACGGTCGCCCTCGGCACCGACGCCGCTGTCGCCACGGCCGTCGGCGCCAACGACACCGCGACCTTCACCTTCACCAACGCGGCCGCCGGCGGTCTGGCCGACTATGGCACCACGGCCGGCGTCACGGTCACCGTCGGCCTCGACGGCGTCTCGACACAGTCCGGATTGGTCACCGCCATCAACAACGCCCTCGCGCAAGCCGCCGCGGCCAATCCCGACTTCGCCGCCGCCAACTACTCGGCCTCCATCAGCGCCACCGGCAAACTCGTCTTCTCCACCACCGACGCGATTTCCAACACGCCCACGGTTGCGGGAGCGGACACGGGCGCCCAGGATCTGGGCTTTATCGCTGGTGGCGTCGCGGCCACCAACACCGGCGCCATCGATATCAGCACCCAGCCCGGTGCGGCAGCGGCGATCACCACCATCACCAACGCCGTGGCGGCGCTCGGCGCGGCCCAGGCCGCCGTAGGCAAGAGCGAGAACATCCTCAACTACGCTCTGAACCTGGCCTCCACCCAGTTGACCAACGAGGCCTCTTCCGAGTCGCAGATCCGCGACGCCGACCTCGCCCAACAAGCCGCCAACCTGACCAAGGCCCAGATCATGGAACAGGCCGGCGTGGCCGCCCTGGCCCAGGCCAACTCCGCTCCGCAGAACATCCTCGCACTGCTCAAGAGCTAACCTCCTGACTCCTAACTTTCCTCTCGGCGAATCAGCCCCGGCCTACCCGCCGGGGCTTTTTCGTATCTGATCCGCGCCCGCCCAGCCGCGGCGCCGGAAAGCCGCGTCGCCGGCGTTCCTGCCGCCCCGCGACCGCGGGCCACACCCCGTGCGAACGGCGGTGCCGATTCGCTGTGGCACGAGCCGCTTCGCTGCGCCTTTGATCCTTCGCGGAAACACCCTCGGAACACGCTCGCTCGCGCCACTTCGTCCATGCCGGCGCGTCCGCGGCGATATGATGAAAGTCACCCCATCATGAAACTCCCCAGCCGCACGCTCTACGAGGGTCCGGAACGCGCTCCGGCCCGCGCCCAACTGAAAGGCATCGGATTCACCGACGAGGATCTCAAAAAGCCGATCATCGGCATCGCCAATACGTGGATCGGCACGATGCCCTGCAACTGGCTGTTGCGCGACATCGCCGCCGAGGTGGCGCGCGGCATCCGCCAGGCCGGCGGCACGCCCATGGAGTTCAACACCATCGCCATTTCCGACGGCATCACCATGGGCACTCAGGGCATGAAGACTTCGCTGATTTCGCGCGAGGTAATCGCCGACTCCATCGAACTGGTCACGCGCGGCCACATGTTCGACGGCCTGGTGTGCCTGGTGGCCTGCGATAAGACCATCCCCGGCGCGGCGCTGGCGCTGCTGCGCCTGAACATTCCCGGCGTGATTCTGTATGGCGGCTCGATCCTGCCGGGCCGCTACCACGGCCGCGACATCACGATTCAGGAAGTTTTCGAGGCCGTGGGCGCGTATGCCGCGGGGAAGATCTCCAAGTCCGAATTCAAGCACATCGAGGATTGCGCCTCGCCCGGCGCCGGCGCCTGCGGCGGCCAGTTTACGGCCAACACGATGGCCACGGTGATGGAGCTGATCGGCCTGTCGCCGCTCAACACCGCCATGGTGCCGCAAGCCGACCCGCGCAAGAACGACGTCGCTGCGCATTGCGGCCGGGTCATCCTCGACGCGGTCAAGAATGAAGTGCGGCCGCTGGCCATCTGCACGCGCGCGGCCTTCGAGAACGCCATCGCCGCCGTCGCCGCCACCGGCGGCTCGACCAACGCCGTGCTGCACCTGCTGGCCATGGCCAACGAAGCCGGCGTTGCTTTGAACATCGACGACTTCCACGCCATCAGCCAGCGCACGCCGCTGCTGGTGAGCCTGCGCCCGGCGGGCGAGTACGTCGCCGCCGACGTCGACAAGGCCGGCGGCATCGGTGTCATCGCCAAGCGGTTGGTGGAGGGCGGCTACGCCGACCCATCGGCCCTGACCTGCACCGGCAAGACGCTGGGCCAGGAGGCCGCCGCGGCCGCCGAGACGCCCGGGCAGAAGGTGGTCCGGCCGCTGAGCAACCCGATCAAGGCCACCGGCGGGCTGGTCATCCTGCGCGGGACGCTCGCGCCCGACGGCGGGGTGATCAAAGTGACCGGTCTCGACCGCAAGACCCACCAGGGGCCGGCGCGCGTCTTCAACAGCGAAGAGGACGCCATGCACGCCGTCACCACCGGCCGCATCCAGCCTGGCGATGTGCTCGTCATCCGCTACGAAGGGCCCAAGGGCGGGCCGGGCATGCGCGAAATGCTGGGCGTCACCAGCGCCATCGTGGGCGCGGGGCTGGGCGATTCGGTGGCGCTCGTCACCGACGGCCGTTTCTCCGGCGCCACGCGCGGCTTCATGGTCGGACACGTGGCCCCGGAGGCCTATGTGGGCGGGCCCATCGCCCTGGTTGAGGATGGCGATCCGGTGCTCCTCGACATCGCCGAGCGGCGCATCGACCTGCTGGTGGACCCCGCGACGCTGGAAACCCGCAGAATGGGGTGGAGGGCCCCCGCGCCGGCCTTCCGCTCGGGCGTCATGGCCAAGTACATCAAGCTCGTCGGCTCGGCCGCCGAGGGCGCGGTGACTTCCAAGGTCTTCTAGGCCCATTTCAACCTGCCAAGACCAGGCCGCTCACCAGCACCATAAGCTAGCCTGCAATTCTCACACCGTTCGCCAGCGAAACCCGTGAGAGGCCCGTGGATACGAGGCGCGCGAGGGGAGGCGCGCGGAGGCGTATTTGAACAATACGTTGAGCACGGGGGGCGCCCTCTGGGCCCAGCGCAACGAAGTAGACATGGGTCTATCGCGCGTTGCAGCCGAAGGAGTGTGAGAAATGCCGGCTAGGGTGCAAGGACACCGGTCGCGTTCGTTCGACACTCCTGGCCGGTGTCTCGCCGAGGCGATTCATCACAAATCATCACTTTTCATCGCTCGAGCGGCCCGCCGCCGCCGCCTCGCAATCGACATTTCGACACGACACTCCGGTTTTCGCCTGCAGTGCCCTCTGCGCGCCCCTTGGCGGCTCCCGGATCCTCCGGCTATCCCATTGCAAATAAATGCAATAGGAGCTACTCCGACCGCTCGGGGAGGAGCCTTCACCCACCCCACAGAATGCGACACTTTTCGACACTTCCCGACACTACTGTCGAATTCTGTCGAATCGCCCATTCCGGCCGCTGTTTTCGCCTCATTTTCGCATCTTGACATGGGGTGTATCCTCAACATGGGATAGGGGTTGTTCGAAATTGGCTTTGTTCCTCCAAAAATGTTTTTCGCAAACCATCGACTACGCTTTCGGTTGTTCCCATAATGATGAGAAGTGATGATTCCGGTGAGTGCCCGTCACCGACTGCCGGCCGCGTGTCAAACGGCGAGGGGAAGAATCTGGACCTAGAGCTGAACAGTGTTCGGATCGCACTCGCCAACATCCGCTACGCGGAGTCGCCGGAGGAGTCGGTGGCGCTGGCCTGCCAGGCTATCGCCGAAGCATCGCGCGCGGGCGCGGAGGTGATCTGCTTCCCGGAGTGCTACGTTCCCGGCTACCGGGGGTTGGGGCATGAACCGCCGCCGCCGGATGCGGCGTTCCTTGAGCGCGCTTGGCGTGATATTGCGAAGGCGTCGGGGCAGGCCTCGGTCGGGGTGGTTCTGGGCACCGAACGCATCGTGGATGGCTCCCTGCTGGCGACGGTGCTGGTGATCGACCGGGATGGCAGCCTCGCCGGCTTCCAGGACAAAGTCCAGATCGACCCCTCCGAGGACGGCCTCTACACGCCCGGCAACGGGCGGCGGGTTTTTCAGGCCGGGCCGCTGACCTTCGGGGTCGCGATCTGCCACGAGGGCTGGCGCTACCCCGAGACGGTGCGCTGGGCCGCGCGGCACGGCGCGCAACTGGTGTTCCACCCGCACTACCACCCGCCCGAGCCCGGCAGCTACCGTCCTCAGAGCTTCGCCCACCCGTCGAACACGTTCCACGAGAAGGCCGCGCTGTGCCGCGCGGCGGAGAACACGTGCTGGTTCGCGACCGTCAACTACGCCTGCGGCGAGTCGCCGACGACCTCTGCCGTCGTCCGGCCCGACGGGACGCTGCTGTGCTTCCAGCCGTACGGCCAGGAAGGACTACTCGTCGCCGACATCGACCTCAGCGGAGCGACGCGGTTACTCGCTACACGCTACAAGCCGGTTTAGGTGTTTCCAGACTCAAAGGCAGCGTGGGAAAGCGCGCTGCTTCGTGCCGACCCGCCAGGTACCGCCCACCCCGATGTCAGACGTCAGTCTCAGGGGAAGGGGATTGGGGAGTACTCGCTTGCGCGCCCTCCGATGCGTCCTCGGCCCCCGCGGCCGGCGCGGCCGAGCCAGCCGTGACAACCGTCTCCTGCCGCCGCGCGGCGACGGCGTCGGCCATGGCGCGGACGAGTTCCGGGACGCCCGCGCCGGTGACGGCGGAGATCTTGAAGAAGGGCATTTTGCGTCGGGCGGCCTTGGCGGCGATGCGGCGCACCAGCTTGGGGTCCTGCGCCACATCCATCTTGTTGGCCGCGACGAACATCGGCTTCCGCGCCAGCGCCGGACTGAAGCTCGCCAGCTCGCTTAGGATCACATCGAAATCGTGCGCCGGGTCGCGGCCGCTCGCTCCGCTGACATCCACCAGATGCAGCAGCAGGCCGGTGCGCTCGATGTGCCGCAGGAAGCGGTCGCCCAGGCCGTGGCCTTCGTGCGCGCCCTCGATCAGCCCCGGAATGTCGGCCACTACAAACGTCCGCTCGTCGCCCGCCTGCACCACGCCCAGGTTCGGTTCCAGCGTGGTGAACGGATAGTCGGCGATCTTGGGCCGCGCGGCCGAGATGCGCGAAATCAGCGTGGACTTGCCCGCGTTCGGGAATCCAACCAGGCCGACGTCGGCTAACAGCTTCAGTTCCAGGCGGATGCGGCGCTCCCAACCGGGCCGGCCGGGCTCGTGCTTGGTCGGCGCCTGGTTGGTCGAGCTGGCAAAGTGTTGGTTGCCGCGCCCGCCGCGCCCGCCATGGCACACGATGTAGCGGTCGCCGTGCTCGACGAAGTCGTGCAGTTGTTGGCCCTTGTCCCAGTCCCAGGCCACAGTGCCCACGGGCACGGGCAACTCGGTGTGCGCGCCGTTGTGGCCGCTGCGGTTGCTGCCTTCGCCGTGCCGCCCGCGCTCGGCTTTATGCTCCGGGTTAAACCGGAAGTGCAGCAATGTGTTGTAGTTGCGGTTGGCCACCAGAACGATGTCGCCGCCCCGTCCACCGTCGCCGCCGCTGGGACCGCCCTTGGGAACGAACTTCTCGCGGCGGAACGCCAGGCACCCGTCGCCGCCGTCGCCGGCCTTCAAGCGGATGATGACTTCGTCGACAAACATAGGCTGGGAATCCCGACCCTTAACAGGACACAGGCTCAACAAACACAAAGGCCGCCCGAGCCGAAGCCCTGGGCGGCCTCAAGAACAGTTCACGTGCGCGCCGCGTCAGGCTTCAAAGGGCACGATGCGGACGTACTTGCCCATGCGGCCCCGGTCGCGCCACTCCACCTTGCCGTCGACCTTGGCGAACAGCGTGTCGTCATTGCCCACGCCCACATTCTCGCCCGGCTTGTAACGCGTGCCGCGCTGCCGCACGATAATCGATCCGCCCGAAACCACCTGGCCGCTGAACAGCTTGATCCCCAGACGCTGGGCGTTGGAATCGCGCCCGTTTTTGGAACTGCCAAGACCTTTCTTATGTGCCATAACTCCCCCTTGCCCCTCAGGCCAGTATCTCTTCGATCTTGACCGTGGTCAGCGCCTGCCGGTGACCGATCGTCCGCTTGTACTGCTTCTTGCGGCGAAACTTGAACACCAGTTCCTTGTCACCGCGGCCCTGCTTGGCGATGGAGGCCTTGACCTTGGCCGCCGCCGCCGCATCGCCCGTGAGCAGCTCGCCGGAATCGGTGCCGACCGCCAGAACCGTGCCGAATTCCACCGCCGCGCCGGCCTCGCCGGCCAGCTTTTCCACCTGTAGAGTGTCGCCGGGGGCCACTCGATATTGCTTGCCGCCCGTTTGGATAACTGCGTACATGTTCGTATTCCTTTGAAATTCACCGGGGCTTTAGGGGAGCGATCCGGGAGGACATCCCACCCACCCGACAGGCACGCGAACGCCCGTCGCGCGCGGGGCGACAACCAACCAGTGTAGCGAAGCGGAAACCGGACTGCAAACCCCGGCCCGCCGACATTCGTCTGTTCGTCATTCAGACCCGCTAGAATCAGCTTCGTGCGCCCGTGGATGCTTATGCTCGCCTGCACGTTGACGGCCGGGATGGCGAGGGGGCAGACGCCGCCGGCGCCGCCGCCGGAAGTCGTTCCCGCGCCTGCGGCAGCGCCCGCGCCGCCCGTCTACAACTACTCGGGCCAGCCGATCGTGCTCCAGGCCGCCTGCGCCGACGCGGAATTGAACGACTTCGGCCTGATCTGCAGCGCGGAGGAACCGTGCCCGCTGTACCTGGAACTGGCCTCGATTGAGGCGGCAGGTGCGAAGGTCTTCATCGCCGGTGACTTTCATACCGAGACGGAGACGCTGTGGTCGGTGTTGCTGGTGAGCGCGGACCAGGGCCGGACGTGGAGCGAGGCGCAGGCGCGGATGCGCCGCGTGGCGCTGGACCAGATGCAATTCCCCGACGCGGCCACGGGGTACGTGGCGGGGCGGTCAGCGGGTTCGCTGGCGCGGGACCCGTTCCTGTTGCGCACCACGGATGGAGGCCAGAGCTGGAAGCGCCTGCCGTTGTTCGAGGACGGCGCGGTGGGGCTGATCGAGAGCCTGCACTTCGAATCGGCAACGCAGGGCGCCGTGGAGGTGGATCGGGGGCGGCCCGGCGCCGGGCGTTACGAGATTCTCGAATCGATGACCGGAGGCGATGCATGGACAGTGCGGGAAACAGGCGCGACGCGGCCCCGCATCACGGCTGTCGCGCCGGCGGCCGACTGGCGCATTTCGGTCGCTGCCGCCTCCAAAGCCCTGCGCATAGAGCGGCGCCAGGGAGAGGCGTGGCGCAAGGCGGCCGAGTTTGCCGTGGCGGCCGGGGCGTGCCGTCCAGCGCCAGCGCCGGTCGCGGCTGAACCGGCGGCTCCTGGACAGGTAAACTACTAGCCATGCCGCGCCCGCAGCCGCCCAGCCTGGCGCAACCCGCCGCGCCGTTCCGCTTCTCCCACCGGCAGTCCCTCACACTGGTCTTCCTGTGCACGCTGTTCGGAGTGGCGGCGCAGTTCCTGATTAAGACCAGCACCACCCACGCCATGTTCAGCGCCTCCGGCCGCCTCAGCCTGACGGCGCTGCTGACCAATTACCCTCTGTGGGCGGGCCTGACCTGCTATGGCGCCAGCACGTTGCTGCTGATCCTGGCGCTCCGGGACGGCGAACTGAGCCTGCTGTACCCCGTGATCTCGCTGACCTATGTGTGGGTGGTGGCGCTCAGCGCGCTCGTCTTCCACGAGTCGCTGAACGCCGGCAAGGTGGTCGGCGTGGCGCTGATCTGCAGCGGCGTGGCGCTGCTGGGCATGGAGCGGAACAAGCGATGAAAACGCCCCTGGTGTCCATTCTGTGGGTCTTTCTAGCGTCGTTTCTGGGCTCGTTCGGCGCCGTGTTCCTGAAGTGGGGCGCGGGCCGGCTGCACCGCGACTGGAAAACGCTGCTGCTCAACTGGCGGCTGGGTGCGGGCGTGGCAATGTACCTGATTTCATTCGTCTTCTACTACATCGGGTTGCGCCAGGGAGAACTGTCGATCCTGTTCCCGATGGTCTCGCTGGGCTACGTCTGGACACTGCTGTGGTCGCGGCTGTTTTTCGGCGAATTGCTGACCCGCCGCAAATGCGTGGGTCTGGCTCTGATTTTCTGCGGCCTGTTCGTGCTGAACCTGGGGAACCGGTAATCCAGGGCCTGTTCCCACTACCCGAACGGATGGCGTGGCGCGCGAAAAGCGCCTCGGGCGAGGCGGAGGACGATGACTTTGGCCATCCCAAGGCGAGGACGACAACGAAGGCTGAGGCGGTTTTCGCCGCAAGTGCGGAGGGACGCGCGCCGTTTTCCCGATTTCTGCGTAGTGTGAGCAGGCCTTGATAACCTGTCGTTGTGCAGGGCGTTGTCCGTCAGATCAATATCTCCAAGGGCGGGGTCCCCAAGTTCCCGGTCGAGGAAGCGTGGGTGACCCCGCTCGGCATTGAGGGGGACGTGCAGGGGGACCGAGTGCACCACGGCGGCCCGCGGCGGGCGGTGCTGCTGGGTTCGCTCGAGGACATTGAGATCCTGCGCGGGGAAGGCTACCCAATCGTGGCCGGGTCGCTGGGCGAGAACCTGACCATCGGGGGCCTCGATTTCCGGCAACTGAGGGCCGGGCAGAGGTTTTACGTGGGCGGAGCGCTGATCGAGCTGACCAAGCCGCGCACGCCGTGCAGCAAGCTGGATGTGTACAACACCGCGCCCGGGCTGCAGATCCAGCAGCGCCTGTTCGACGCCCGGGCGCGCGCCGGCGACCCCACTTCGCCGGTGTGGGGCATGGCGGGCTTCTACGCCGCGGTGGTGCGCGCGGGACCGATCGCCACGGGTGCTACAATCGCCTTGGCAGACCAGGCGGTCTGACCGGGTGGCGCGGTTTGGCAGAGAAAGCCCAGCACTCCGATTCGAGTCGGGCGCAATTTGCGCTGGCCGCCGTGGCGCATTCCATTCCGCCCGATTTGCAGCAGGGGCTGGAGATCCTGCTGAGCCAGTCGGCCGATCCGCAGGCCGCCGTGCTGAGGCTGGAGCGGATTTGTGAGGCCCATCCGGCCGAGTTCCAGCAGATCGCCTGGACGCCGTTCGGCCTGCAGGCGCTGATCGCCGTTTTTTCCTCCAGCGAATTCCTGTCCGAGGAGCTGCTGCGCCATCCCGGCTGGCTGGTATCGATCCTCAGTTCGGGGTGCCTGCACCGGGTGCGCTCGACGCCCGAGATGGAGGCCGACCTGGCGGCGTGGATGGCCCAGGAGAACGGCTCCGTCGAGAGCGAGGCGCTGGCCCCGCTCAAGTTCGCCAGCTTCCGCCGCCGCCAGCTGCTGCGCATCCTGGTGCGCGACGTGCTGGGCTTCGCCGGGTTGCCAGAGATCACCGAGGAACTCTCCAACCTGGCCGACGCGATTATCGACGCCGCGTGCCGCGCGGTGCGGGACGAACTGAAAGGCCGCTTCGGCGTGCCGCGTCTGGCCGATGGGAGCGGGTGCGGATTCGCGGTGCTGGCGCTGGGCAAGCTGGGCGGGCGGGAGTTGAATTACAGCTCGGACATCGACCTGATGTTCCTGTACCAAGGCGCGGGCGAGAGCGACGGCCTCCCGGGCCTGAGCAACAAGGAGTTCTACAAGAAAGTCGCCAACCGGCTGACCGAGCTGCTGGGCACGTACACCAGCCTGGGGCTGATTTACCGCGTCGATCTGAGGCTGCGGCCCGATGGCCGGCTGGGCGACGTGTGCCTGTCGCTGGAGGGCGCGAAGCAGTATTACGAGAAGCGCGCCCGCGACTGGGAGCTGCAGATGCTGATCAAGGCGCGCTGCGCGGCGGGCGACGCCGAGCTGGGGCGCGCGCTGCTGGACTGGGTGCAGCCGATGATCTATTCGACGAGCATGGATTTCTCGGCCGTCGAGCGGATGTCGGAGGCGCGCGAGCGGATCAGCGAGAAACTGGCGGCACGGCAGCGGCGCGGGGGCGTTGACGTCAAGCTGGCGCCGGGAGGCATACGCGACATCGAGTTTCTGGTGCAATGCCTGCAGCGGGTCCACGGCGGGCGGGCCTTCTGGCTGCGCAACTCGGGCACGCTGCTGGCGTTGAACCGTCTGAGAGACAAGGACCTGCTGTCGGACTCGGAATACTCGCGGCTGGCGGGGGCGTACCAGTTTCTGCGGCACCTGGAGCACCGGCTGCAGTTCGCGCATGACCGGCAGACGCACACGCTGCCGGAGCGGGCGGACGAACTCGACCTGGTGGCGCGGCGGATGCCGGCCATGCTGCTGGGCGAGGATCCGACGCCGGAGACGCTGCTGGGCCGGCTCAACGAGCATTTCGCGCACGTGCAGGAGGTGTATGAGCGGGTGATCCACGCGCAGCAACCGGCGTATTACGCGCCGCGCGCGGCGGTGCCGGGGCAGCCCACGGTGGAGGCGGCCGCCGAACCGCTTCCGGGCGCGCCCGGCGCGAGCAACCTGGTGCGCCTGCTGGACCAGCGGGCGCCGGCCTTCGCCGCGGCCGTCAACCGCGCGCGATTCGGACGGTTGCGCGCGGCCTTCGAGCATCTGCTGGAGTCCATTGTGCGGCGCGACGACTGGCTGCGGGCGTTGAACCACGATGCAGTACTGTGCGGCTACCTGATCGACATCTTCCAGCACAGCCCGTATTTCGCCGAACAACTGGTGCGCACGCCGGACTATTTCGAGGAGCTGCGAGCGATGCGGGCGCGCGGCCGCTCGCGGATGGCGCTGGGCGAGGTGATGCCGCTGCTCGAGGAGGTTGGCGAGATCCGGCGCTTTTTCCTGCGGCAGATGTTCCGCATCCAGGCCGAATCGATCTGCCTGCAGGCGTCGGTGTTCGAGACGCTGGAGCGCGCCTCGGCGCTGGCCGACGCGGCCATCGTAGCGTGCCTGCGGCTGGCGCTCAAGCTGGTGTTCGAGAGCCATCCGCCGGCGGGGGCGGAATACTCGCCGTGGAGCCAGCTGATGGTGGTGTCGCTGGGACGGCTGGGGATGCAGGAGTTCGACCTCGGCTCGGACGCCGACCTGATTTTCATTCTGCCGGACGCGGACCTGCCGGAGCTGCACTTCTGGACGCGGGTGGCGGAAAAGCTGGTGTCACTGCTGGGCTCCTACACGGGCGACGGCACCATGTTCGCCGTGGACACGCGGCTGGTGCCCAACGGCAAGGGCGGGGCGCTGGTGCAGTCGGAAAGCGCGTACCGCGACTATTTCGCCCAGAGGGCCGAGGCCTGGGAGGGGATCGCGTACATGAAATCGCGGGCCGTCGCGGGCGACGTGGAACGCGCCACCGCCTTTCTGGCCGAGCTGCAGAAGATCGACTGGCGGCGCTACGGGCAGAGCGGGCGCTCGCGCAAGGAGCTGCGCCTGATGCGGGAGCGCATCGAACGCGAGCACGGCGAAGCCAGCCCGTTGAAGAACGCCCCGGGCGGTTATTACGACATCGACTTCGCGCTGATGTATCTGCGGCTGAAGAGCGCAGGCATTTTTTTCAAAGTGCTCAACACGCCGGCGCGCATCGAGGTGGTCGAGCAGATGGGCCATCTCGAACACAACGACGCCCAGTTCCTGGCCGACGCGGCGACGTTTTACCGCGCCGTCGACCACGGCCTGCGGCTCATCTCGGGCCACACCGAGGGCGACCTGCCGCAGTCGGAACAGACGCTGGAGACCCTCACGCGCCTGATCGCCCGCTGGGTGCCCGAGCACCTCGCCGACCAGCCGCTGCACCAGGAGCTGTTGCAGATCCGCGAGCGCACGCGCAGCGTCTTCGATCGGCTGTTTGAAGCGTCGTAACGCGATGCAGGCGGGCGGGGCGACCGGGGTGATTCAAACCGTGGCGCCGGAGGGGGGCGGGGCGGGAGGCTGAGGATTGCCCTGCAAGCCCAGTTCGACGGCGCGGGCCTGCAGGGCGTGAATACAGAACGCGATGTGCTGATCCAGGTCGACGCCCAATTGGGCCGCGCCCTGAATGATGTCGTCGCGATTGACGTTGCGCGCGAAGGCTTTGTCCTTCATTTTTTTGCGAACGCTGCGGGCGTCCACCTCGTGAATCGAACGGCCGGGTTTCACGTAACTGACGGCGGTCAGGAAGCCGGCCAGTTCGTCGCAGGCGAAGAGTGTTTTTTCGAGCGGCGAGACGCGCGGCACGCCAGAGTAGTCGGCGTGGCTCAGAATGGCCCGGCGGATGGCTTCGTCGACGCCGCGTGCGGCGAGAATCGGCTCGCCCTCCAGCGGGTGGTCCGGCGCGCTGGGATGAAGCTCCCAATCGAAGTCGTGCAGCAGGGCCGTCACCGACCATTGCAATTCGTCCGCGCCGAATTGCCGGGCGTAGGCGGCAACGCAGGCTTCGACCGCCAGGGCGTGTCGGCGCAGGGCGCCATTTTGGACGAATTCGCAGACGATCTCCCAGGCCTGTTCGCGAGTCATGACACTCAACTTAGCACGCCGGGCGAGGGGCCTGAGCGCGGCGCATTGGGAGTCGAAACCACTGCGCCGGCGAGGCTTGCGGTGGACGTGGGCAGGAGCGTTCGGCAGCGCAGCGTGGCAGGGCGGGGAGATCGCGATTGATGCCTGGTGACACTGTTGTTATACTTGAAGCGTTCGCCCCGCGTGGGCCTGTGGCGCAGTTTGGGAGCGCGCTTCCATGGCATGGAAGAGGTCGTCGGTTCGAACCCGACCAGGTCCACCAAAACATTTCAAACACTTGCCGTTTTCCCGCCCGCCAGAGGCCGGTGTTGCATCACCCGCCTCTCATCATGGACAACACGCGACTCCGTGGTCGGTTGCGGTCTCACGCATCTGGGGCTGTGCGCGGATCGACGGGGAAGAGTACTCCCCAACGCAGGCGGCGCCTGCAAGAGGCTGCCGATCATGATGGACAATGGACTCTCAGCACTATCGTGAATCTGAGGAGCTGACCCGGCTTGGAGTTAGCGTCCAATCCCGGAGACCTTGGGAGTGATGGGAGCTGGCTTAGTTTATTGGTCCTTCGCCGTGAAACTCGTAAACCCAAAATCAGCATTGACGCCGGTGGCTCGCTCGATATAAAATCCGATGCCGGGGTTACCGCTCGTGTAGGTGTTGTCAGTGGCTTGGAGTACCTGCCTACCATCGATGTAGGCCGTGATTACGTTTCCAACGATGGTTGCCTTGACCACACTCCCAGTAGCTATGCCGCATTGCGGACCTTTCTCCTGTTTTAAGTAAGTGAAGCTTCCGAGGGGTCCGTTCCACCTGACGATTTCGCAGTAGGCTTGCGCGCTCATGGAGGATCGGAAGAGGATCTCATACCCCGTGCCCTTGTGAGGGGAAAAAGCGCTCCGCAGGCGCAGCTCCACCTCCTCATTCATCCGGTCGCTTTGGTTCACGGCGTAGACAATAGCTTCGGCGGTCTGGTTCGGCCCCCATTCGCCCGTCAGCAGCGCCGCCGAGTCATCGTATTTTTGTGGCGCCGGCCTTACCCCGCCGGATTGAGTCCCAAAGGCGCGCCCCGAGGCTGTCCGGACGTTGGCCCAGTCGAGGCCGTCCTGCTGGCCGTTGGTCCATTTGCCGCCCTCTGAAATGGGATTCTCAGTAAGCGGGAAGTTGGTCGTGTAGATCCTGTGCTGCCTGGCTGAAGCGTAAGCGGCCGGTGGGGTGCTTACACTCCGGCTTGCCAGGTAGCAGAGCAGCAGCACGACAACAAGTTTGACTACGGATCGGACCATGAGCGGCTCGCGTTTCGGACTCTTAGCATCCCGGAGCGAATAGTGAGGCATATTCGGTCATTCTAATCGAAAGCTTCGTTCGGTCCTTTCAGGTCGTCGAGGCCGGCTCCTCCACCAAATACCCTCGCCGCCCAGCTCCAGCCGTCCGCAAATCGAGCCGGAAGGAAGTCTTCCGGTGGATAGGGCACTTACAAACAATTGCCGGTAATGCTCGTTAGGGCTCCTCCGGCAGGCCGCAGCGCTGCGATGTCTCGCGCAACGGCATGCAGCCCAAGCTACAGTTGTAACCGCAGTTTCCATCTCGTGGCGACGGCCGCAAGTGCGAGAACAAGGCCGGTAAACAGCAGCGACCTGATCACGCCAGGCCAACCTTGGTCCCAATATGCCGCGATCGCCAGGTAACCGGGAAGCGCGTAGAGGATATAGGGCAACAAGTAAGTCAGCAGCGTATTGGAACCGGCAGGCTTAACGAACATGGCCCAACTGGTGTGGCGCCTGACGTCAGCCAACCAATACAGCACCAGGAACAACAGTACGTTCACTGCATCGCAATACAGGCACCAGGTCGGCGTGGCACGGATCTTCGATATGCCGAATGGCGTGAGCGCCCAGCCGGCGGCGAAGAGGATTGCAGCGTAACCCAACGCGCAGATGAACTTAGCTTTCAGGGTGCGGGCGATCGACTCATCGAGAAAGATCACTGATGTGATGAGCCCTGCCATAACGATGGAAACCAGAGCGCCCGTTCTGAATGGCCAGACATAATCCGGCAGCTTCCACAGCCACTTGAGCGGGCCCATCCGGGCGACGACGTTCATTGCATTCAGGGCGAACAGAGATGCCACCAGGATCCAAACGTTTTTCCTAAGAGGAAGATAGATGATGCACGCCGACAGGTATGCCCACCCGATCAGGCCCAGGATCTCCCAGTAAGAGAAATCCAACCACGCGCCCGCGCCCTGTTCGGTCTTTCTCCTAAACGTCGCGAACGCGCAGATCAGCAGCAAGGCGCCGGCGCCTTTCAGGAATCGATAGAGCGAATCGTGCCCGCCCGACCGCGGATAGACGTTCCACAGCAGAATCACTCCCGTAAAAGCCATCGCACTCCACAGCGTGGCGCCGATCCCCGTGAGGCGCGGGTCGAGCAGGTGCAGATTGGCCAGCAACAGGCCCAGCACCACCAGGCTGAGTGAACGCACAATCGCGTGCCACCACAACCGGCCGGCTGAATCGCCTTTCGCGATGCGCCTGCTCACAGCCAGCGGGATGGACGCTCCCATGATGAACAGGAACGCCGGAAACACCATGTCCACGTAGGTCATATAGTCGAGGTTGGCGGGCGCGTGGCGGCTCCACCAGGGCACCCCCTTGACCTCACTCACTTCGTTGACGAAAACCATGACCAGCATGGTCAATCCCCTGAAAATGTCGATCGACGCCACTCGCTGGGGCGCAGCGGCGCCTGAAGGGATCCCCGCTGCAGCGGTGTCCGGATCCGGCATTGATGTCCTCCTGGCGCGGCCGGAGCTTCATTTTGACTCCCGGCTTCTGGATCAGTCTACACGCCGCCGTCAGCCGTTGCTGCACGGAGTAGCTTGGTGCTTGCGGCAGCGATTTTCCGATGGCGCCCGGCCGCTCGCGGGAGCAAAGCCGAGACGGGAATCCCCGCTGGAGGCGAGTTGCACGCCCAACGGCCGGCGGGATTGCCCCCGGCTGTCGTGTGGACACATTTTCACATCAAAAGACCTGTTGGTTTGACACTGTCACTGCCGGGACGGAGAATCTTAGCTTCGGAGAACAACGATGCGCCGGACCACTTTCCTCTCGCTTCTGATTTGCGGAATCGCCTGGGCGCAGGCGGACGATTCGCGGCCCGCGAGCTCCAATGTGCGGGGCGCGCAGTACCCGCGCGTTCACGCGGACCTGCGGGTTTCGTTGCGCCTCAAAGCGCCCGACGCTAAAAAAGTGCAGCTGCAGCCGGGCGGCGATGACAACGGTCTCGGCCATGGCCCGATGGACATGATTCGCGCCGACGACGGCACGTGGAGCATCACCACGCCGCCGGCCGTACCGGGGTTCCACTACTACTGGTTCCTGGTGGATGGCGTGGCCATGAGCGACCCCGCCAGCGAGACTTATTTCGGCTGGGGCAGGGAGTGTAGCGGCATTGAGGTTCCCGAAAACGGCGTGGATTTCTATGCGGCAAAGGACGTGCCGCACGGCGAGGTGCGCATCCACTGGTATTTCTCCAAGACCACCCAGGCATGGCGGCGCGCGTACATTTACACGCCGGCCGAGTACGACCGCAAAACGCGGGCGCGCTACCCGGTCCTGTACCTGCAACACGGGGCGGGAGAGGACGAGCGCGGGTGGACCAACCAGGGCCGCGCGAATTTCATCCTGGACAACCTGATCGCCGGGGGCAAAGCCAAGCCGATGATCGTGGTCATGGAACAGGGTTATGCCACGCCGCCGGGCGAAGCGCAGCCGGCAACGCCGCAGGGCCGCGGGACCGGACAGCCCAGTCTGTTCGAGCAGGTGGTAGTCGGCGACCTGATCCCGATGATCGACGCCACGTACCGGACACGTTCGGACAGAGACCATCGCGCCATGGCGGGGCTGTCCATGGGCGGCGGGCAGACGCTGCAGATCACGCTCACGCACCTGGACAGGTTTTCCTGGATCGGCTCATTCAGCGCTCCGCTGCGCGGCGGGCAGGATCTCAAGACAGCGTACTCGGGAACGTTCGCCGACCCGGCGGCGTTCAACAAGCAGGTCCACCTGCTGTGGTTCGGCGCGGGCACAGGCGAGGAGCGCATGCTCAAGGGGGCGCTGGCGATGCACGATGCGCTGGAGAAGGCCGGCATCAAGAACGTGTTTTACCAGTCGCCGGGCACGGCCCACGAGTGGCAGACGTGGCGGCGGGATCTCAACGAATTCGCGCCGTTGCTTTTCAAATAACCAGCGGGAAAGAGGGAGAGCAATGAGAAGTGTCGTCTGTGCCGCCCTGATCATGGCAGGGCTTGTCCCGGCGGGCCAGGGCGCATCCGGCCGGCCCGCGTTGTCCGTGGATGAACTGCGGGTGGAGTATTTGGTGAACCCACTGGGCATCGACGCAGAAAGACCGCGGTTGATCTGGATGCTATCGGCTGGACCGCGCGGCCGGCGGCAGAGCGCCTACCAGGTGCTGGTGGCCAGCAGTCCGGAGCGTCTGGGAAAAAACAAAGGCGACCTCTGGGATTCCGGCAAAATCATCTCCGACCAGGACACGTTCGTCCCCTACGCAGGACAGCCCTTGGTGTCGGGAACCCAGGCGTGGTGGAAAGTCCGGGTATGGGACCAGGATGGCCGCGTAACGCCGTGGAGCACCCCGGCCCATTGGTCGATGGGATTGCTCCACGAGGAGGAATGGCACGGCCGCTGGATCGGCCTGGCGCGTCCGGCGGATATCAAAGAGGGCACGCCTCTGCCAGCCCCATGGTTCCGACATAGCTTTACGCTTCCGAAGAAGCCGCATAGCGCCACGGCGTATGTGAACGCGCTAGGCTACTACGAACTCTACGTCAACGGGAAGAAGGTGGACGACTACGTTCTGGCCCCGGCGGTGGTGGATTATTCCCGGCGCAACTGGTATGTGACGCACGACATCACGGACCTCCTGGTGAAGGGCCGTAACACGGTGGCGCTGTGGCTGGGACGCGGATGGTACGTGCGGGGCCATCCGGGCGTGGTTTATGACGGGCCGCTGGTGCGGGCACAGCTGGACATCACGCTGAGGCAGGGCCGAGTCATAACGCTGGGAACCGACGGCACGTGGAAGGCAAAGGCCAGCCCGATCAAGCCGCTCGGCCGGGGCACTGCATTCGGCGACTATGGCGGGGAACACTATGACGCCAGGTTGGAGGTAGAAAACTGGAATGGCGTGAAGCTGGACGATTCGGGTTGGGAGACGGCCGCATTGTTCGACCCGCCGAAGGTGACGACCTCGGCGCAGATGGTCGAGCCCAACCGCATCCTGGAAACGCTTAAGCCGGTGAAGATCGAGCAGACGCCGGCTGGCGGCTGGCTCATCGACATGGGGAAAAACTACACCGGCTGGCTCGAATTGCGCCTGAGGCCGGACACCAAGGCCGGCACTGCCCTGAAGATCGAGTATGCCGACAACCCGCCGAGCGGCGGCCGTTACAGCACATTCAACCAGCGCGACGAGTACGTGACCCGCGAAGGAGCGGGCCAGGTGGTGTGCTCGAGATTCAACTACCACGCTTTCCGCTTCGCCCATGTCACGGGGTTACGCCAGGCGCCCGCCGTCGAAGACGTCCGCGGCTATTTCATGCGAACGAGTTACGGGCGCGCGGGCGAATTCGAATCGTCCGACGAGCTGCTGAACCGCATCTACCGCCTGGTGACGTGGACCTACGAGTGCCTCACGCTGAACGGATACGTCGTGGACTGCCCGACGCGCGAACGCCTGGGCTACGGCGGCGACGCCGGCACCTCGATAGAAACGGGCCTGTTCAACTTCGACACCGGAGGCCTGTATAGCCGCTGGGCGGCCAATTGGCGCGATGCACAGGATCCTAATTCCGGCGATCTGCCGTACACCGCCCCCAATTATCCCGACCAGGGCGGCGGAGGGCCGATGTGGAGCGGCTTCGCAGTCACCATGCCGTGGCAGGTTTACCTGAACTACGGCGATAAGCGGGCTCTGGAGACCAACTACCCGATGATCCGGAAGTGGCTGGCCTTCGCCGAATCGAAGACGAAGGACCACATCCTGGAGCCGTACGTCAGCATCGGCATCCGCATGCCGGAGTGGAACTACCTCGGCGACTGGGTAACTCCGCAGCGTCGAGGGTCCTATGGCGGGGACCTTTCCCGGAACCCCATCAGCGCGCATTTCATCAACAGCGCGCACTACCTCTACACCTTGCAACTGGCCGCCAAGATCGCAGCGATTCTGGGCCAGCCCGAAGATGCCGCGATGTACGCCGAACGGGCGGCCACGCTGCAGCGCGCGCTGCACGAACGCTATTACAACGCCGCCACCCACAGCTATGCCACCGGCGAACAGCCCTACCTGGCGCTGGCGCTTCTGCTGGGCATTGTTCCGCAGGAGTTGCGCGCCGCGGTGGCCGAGAACCTCGAATCGACCATTGTGGTCAAGGACGGCGGCCACATTGACGCCGGCATGCATGGAGCCTACTTCTTGTTGAAGCATCTCATGGAGGACAATCGGAACGACTTGATCTACCAGATGGCCAGCAAGAAGGACTTTCCGAGCTGGGGCAACATGCTGGAGCGGGGCGCCACCACAAGTTGGGAGAGCTGGTCGGGCGGGTCTCATATCCATGACACGCTGATTTCCATCGGGGCATGGTTCATCGAAGGCATCGGGGGTATTCGCGCGGACGAGAAGGCGCCGGGCTTCCGGCATTTCTTCCTGGAGCCGGCGCCGGTGGGCGGCCTGACCTTCGCGCGAGCGAGCTACAAGTGCCCCCACGGGACGATCGCCAGCAGCTGGCGAATCGAAAACGGCGTACTGCGGATGGACGCAACCGTTCCGCCGGGGACGAGCGCCACGCTGTACCTCCCCGGCGGCGCCGCCGAGGGCGTGACCGAGGGCGGACGGCCGGCAGCCGAGGCCGCGGGAGTGAGGTTCAACCGGGTTGAGAAAGGCAGAGTGGTCTTCGATCTGGATTCAGGCAGCTATCAGTTCACCTCGAAGCTGGCGCCGTAGAGTGCCGCGCTGGAACCGGTGAGAATGCGAAACCGGCATCTGACGCCCACCCTGACAAACCTCGCCGCGGATTGAGAGCAGTGGGCGCGCCCGCGACAATTAGCGCAGCGTCTCCGCGCGCTCCTGGTGCCATCTTCGGACCGCCCGGGGAATCTCCTTCAGATTCTCCAGCGGGGTCACCAGCGGCAGGGCGCACTCCGGGCCGATCAATCGTACGCCGGCATCGAGGTTGAGGCAGACCTCGCGGCGCACTTCCGCCGGCCCTTTGGTGAACAGCGTGACGGGATTATTGACGTTCCCCACTAGAGAGATGCGCTCTCCCACGATCGCCCTGGCTTGCGCCGGAGGGTTCTTGGAATCGTAGTGAAACCCCGCCATGCCGGTCTCGGCAATGTACTCCATCCGGTCGAGCGTCTTGCCGCAAATATGGAGGATCAGCGGCACCGGCAGCCGTTGGGCCATCTCCTTATGGATGTCCAGCAGGAATCGCTTGTAGTACCCGGCGCTGACCAGGTCTCCGGTGGCATGGTCCGGGAGCGTCAGGACGTCGGCTCCCGCCTTGATCTGGGCTAGCCCAAATGCGACCGTAACTTCCTTGAGTTGATTCAGGTAATGCTTCGCCCGGCCGGGATCATCGACCGTCATCAACAGGAATTGCTGAAGGCCGAACACGTGGTAGGAGAGCGTCCATGGCCCCATCACTTTTCCGAGGATGGCCACCTCGCCGCCGAAGCGTCTTCGCAGGATGCGGATTGCTTCAAGGACACACTGGACATCAGGATGATCCAGAAAATCGGAAGGGATGGTCAGCTCATCCCGACCGTTCGAAATCGGCTCCGACGTCCTTACCGTGGGCCAACTGCCCTTCTCGCCCCAGTCGACCCGGCATCCCAGAGCCGAGGACTCCTGAACGATCGAGAACACCGGCATGATGGTATCGAAGCCCAGCTCGGTGTAGCCGGTCGCAGCCAGGCAAGCCATGAGTTCCGGGACCCTGTTGGCATCGGGAAACGCCGCGCCGGAGATGTCCATCAGCTCCGTGGTCGCGATGGAGGTCGGAGTGCACAGCGCCGCCCGATCGATCGGTTCGCGGCGCAGCGCCGCGAGCACCCGCTGGCGGCTGTTCATCGGCGGGACGGCGAATGCGTCGGTCATGAGCGGTGTGTCCGATTCATTATGTCATCTCACTTTCAGGCCAACCGTCCGGTCCGTGGATCGGGCTTGTCGCCGGGTCCCGGCAAGATATAATGAGGTCCGTCCAAGTGAGCGATCATTTTTCCCGCCGCGAATTCCTGGTCCGCTCCGGCGCCACGCCCGCCGCACTGCAGGCCCAGCCGGGCAAGAAGCCCAACTTCATCTTCTACATGCCCGAAACCCTCCGCGCCGAGAGCCTGGGCTGCTACGGCCATCCGCTGGTGCGCACGCCCAACTTCGACCGCCTCGCTGACGAGGGCGTCCGCTTCGAGCAGTGCCACGCGCAGAACAGCGTCTGCGGTCCCTCGCGCTGCAGCCTGATGACCGGCTGGCCGGTGCATGTGCGCGGGCACCGCAGCCTGTACTATTTCTTGCATGCCGACGAGCCCAATCTGTTCCGCTATCTCAAGCAGAACGGCTACGACGTTTATTGGTACGGCAAAAACGACCTGCTGGCGCCCGAGAGCTTCCCCGACAGCGTGACCGAGTGGGGACCGCGCCCGGCGCATGGGAAGGACCCGGCGGGCAATCCGTTCCCTGGGGACGATCCACATTACTATTCTTTCCTCTACAGCCCCGGTGGCGATCGCCGCGACACCGGCGACTGGGCGCAGGTGGAGGCGGCCATCAAGATCCTGGAGCGCGATTCGCCGCGCCCCTTCTGTATCTATCTGCCGCTCGAATTCGTGCACCCGCCTTTCACCGCCCCCAGGGATTTCTATGGCATGTACGATCCGGCCCAGCTTCCGCCGCTGCGCCCGCCCGGCCTGCCCAACAAGCCTGACTTCTACGCAGCCATCCGCCGCACGCGCCACCTGGACCGGCTTACCGACGCCGACTTCCGCAAGATCCAGGCCGTCTACCTGGGCATGATCAGCTACAGCGACTGGATGCTGGGCGAGTTGCTGGCGGCTGTCGAGCGCACGCACCATGACCGCGACACGGCAGTGTTCGTCTTCTCCGATCATGGCGAATGGGGCGGCGATTTTGGCCTGGTGGAGAAGTGGCCCAGCGCCTGCGACGGTGTTCTCGAGCACCTCCCGCTGATCGTGCGCGCCCCGGGCGTGCAGGCTGGCCATGTCTCCCGGGAAATCGTCGAGCTGTATGACGTCATGGCCACCGTGCTCGAGATGGCCGGCATCGAAGCGCAACACACGCACTTCGCGCGCACTCTCGGACCCCAGTTGCACGGTCAGCCCGGCGATCCTTCGCGCGCCGCCTTCTGCGAGGGCGGCTACAACGTTTACGAGCCGCAATGTTTCGAGCCGATGCAGATCGTCCCCAGCCCGTCCGAGCTCTATTACCCGAAGGTCAAACTGCAGAACGAGCACCCTGAAACGATCACCCGGGCGGCGATGATCCGCACGCTCGATTTCAAGCTGGTGGCCCGGCCGGACGGGTTGAGCGAGCTCTACGACCTGCAGGCGGACCCCCGCGAGCTGCATAACGTCCACGGGAATCGCGCCTTTGCCGGTCAGCAGGAACAGCTCTACAGCCGCATGCTGGAGTGGTATATCAGGACGGCGGATGTGGCGCCGAAAAAACACGACCCGCGGGGTTTCCCGAAAGCCTGATCCGCGCCCGCGCCGTCATGCAGCGAATGTAATCCGATTGCGGAAACAGTCAGGAATATGGGAACCAGCTGGGGTCGATAGCGGGACTGGCGCCGCTGGCCTCGTGGATGCGCTCGAGCAGCCGTTGCCGCAGCTCCTCAGCTACCTTCCGGTACGGCACGCGGCCGGCCAGGTTGACCTGCTGATACGGGTCGGCGTAATTATCGTAGAGCACATATTCGACGTAGCGCTCCGCCGCCGCCGCGCTCTTCCAGCCCGGCTGCTTCGGCGCCATCACCGCATAGGTGTACTGCGGTGTCCGCAATCCACGCCCCGTGACGAACTCGGACATTTCGAAGTACGCCTCGTTGTGCCAGCGCTCCGTGCGCCGGTCCACGAGTGGCAGGAAGCTACGCCCCTGCATCGAATCCGGAATCGCGCAACCCGCTGCATCGACGAGCGTCGGCGCAAGATCCACCTGGCTCACCAATTCCGGGATCTGCAGTACGCGGTTGAACCCCGGCCCTTCGATGATCAACGGAATGTGAGTCGATCCGTCGTGCGGGCTGCGCTTGTATTCCGAATTGCGCGTCTTGAAATGATTGCCGTGATCGCTCACGAAGACCAGGATGGTATTGCGCTCCAGTCCGGTCTCTGCCAGCGTTTCTCTGATCGCGCCCACCGCGTCATCCACCCTGGCCACGCAGGCGAAGTAATCCCCGATCTGGCTGGGCCAGGATCCCGGACAAGGCCGCAGATCGTGGGGAATGAACGGATTGGGATAGCGCTGCGCGTACTCCTTGGGTGGATCAAACGTGTCGCGGTCGTTCTGATGATGAACTTCCAGGTACGACACCGTCAGCAGAAACGGCGTCTTGGCCGAGCGCAGAAACTTCTGCGCCAGTTCCGTCATGAAATCGACGCGATACTGGCCCGCGAAATGGATCGGTTTCCCGGCGTCGTCGTACAAATCACCTTCGTAAGCGTGCGAAGTCAGCTCCAGCACGTTGGCCGCCTGCCACAGGTCCAGGAACCCGCCGCGGTTGGCCGGAGGGACCGGGCCGGCGGAGTTCCCGCGCGCGTCAGGCGCTAGGTGCCATTTGCCGATATAGTTTGCCGAATAGCCTTGCGCCCGCAGCACCGTGGCGAGCGTGGTGGCATTCTCGGCCAGGCCGATGCCGTTCCTCCACACGCCGTGCCGGCTGGGGTATTGCCCGGTGAAAATGCTGCCCCGTGCCGGCGCGCAGACCGGCTGGGCACAGAACGCCGAGCGGAACATAACGCCGCGGCCAGCCATGGCATCCAGGTTCGGTGTCAGGCCCATGGGATTCAGGCCCATTGCGCCGACGCAATCCGCGCGGAACTGGTCCGAAATGATCAATACGACGTTGGACCGTTCGGCTGCGCCGGCGGTCCGGGCCGCGGTTCCGGAAGCAGCCATGGCCGCTGCGGCGCCCGTCAGCAACTCCCGCCGCGATGATCCCCAACCTTGCGATGCCATGTGATCTCCCGTTCAACATATCGCAGACGCGCCGCGGGTAGACGACTGCCTGCCGCCGCGATATCCTCAGTGATCCAATCCGGCACAGCGCCGGATCACATCATTTCCACCGCAATTTTGTTCACGGAGCCGGGCGGCTGCGGCGGAATCGGCAGCTGGATCTCCCGCCCGTTCAGCTTCACACTGCAGATGCCCTTTTGCGCGCCGTTGGGGTTGCAGACGGTGATGTGGTAAGTCGCGTTGCGCCACTGCCGGGTCACCTCGAACTGCTTCCAGTCGCTGGGAATACAGGGATCGATGATCATCCCGTCAAAGCTCAGGCGGATCCCCAGAATCCAGCGCGTAACCGCAGTGTAGTTCCAGCCGCCGCTGCCCGTGAGCCAGGGATGACGGGCGCGCCCGAAGGCGGTGTGATCCCGGCCCATGACGAACTGGCAATAGGAATACGGCTCGGCCTGGCGGACCTCGATCAGGTCGTTCTGGTTGTAGGGCAACAAAGAGTCGTAGAACCTCATCGCCCGGTCGCCCTGGCCCAGCTTGCACTCGGCGATCACCGCCCAGGGATTGGGATGGCTGAAGATGGCGGCGTTCTCCTTGACGCCCGGATAGACCCGACCCACGAAGCCGATGTCGTCGTCGGGTTTCGTGAACGCCGGCCACAGCAGGTGGATGCCATATTGGGAATACAGGCGCCTGTCGACCGCATCCATACACTGGCGCGCGCGCTCGGACGAGGCGGCATCCGAAACGACGGCCCAGGTGTTGCTCTCAATGAAGACCTGGCCCTCGGCATTCTCGCGCGACCCGATTTTGCGCCCTTTGGCGGTGATGCCGCGCAGGTACCACTCGCCGTCCCACAGTTCTTTCTCGCAGGCCGCGCGGACCTTGTCCGCCAGCGCCGAGTACCTCGCCGCATCCTCGTCGCGGCCCAGGTACAGCGCTGCCTCGACAAAAGCGCGCAGAGCCCAGTGGTGCAGGAACGACACCATGGCGCTTTCCCCACCGCCCAGGTTGAGACAATCATTCCAATCCGCTCTGAGGCCCTTGCAAATGCCCGTCGGCCCCACCTGTTCGGCGGAGAAATCCAGCGCGCGTTTGAGGTGTTCGTAGACACTCGCCTGGCCCTCGTCGGCGAAGGGCAGGACCTCGTCGAGCAGCGCGACGTCGCCCGTCTCCTTCACGTACTCGCACACTGAGACCACCAGCCACAGCACATCGTCCGAACACGTGTCCGCGAGGCCGTGAATCACGCTCTTGCGATCGGGCGCCGGCGTGATGGTCGGCGATTTGAAACGCGGCGCATTCTGCTTCTCCGGGTCGAACCAGTCGGGGTCGAACAGGTGCAGCCCGTAGCCCATGCTGACCTGCGCTTTCATCAATTCGACAATCCGCTGCCGGCACTTGCCGGGATTGGTGTGCACCACGCTCATCACGTCCTGCGAGGTGTCGCGATAGCCCAACCCGACGCGCCCGCCGACCTCGATGAACGAGGCAAAGCGCGACCAGACGACACACGTTTCGGCCTGGTACAGCGTCCAGATGTTGACCATCGTGTTCAACCCCTCGTGGGGGGTCCGGCACTGGAACACCGCCAGCTTGCGGTCCCAATACGACTTCAAATCCGCGAACGCCCGGTCCACGTTCGACGAATTCGAGTATTTGGCCCTGATCTCGTTGCCCTTGGCGCGCGGGCCGACTCCCAGCAGGAAAACCAGGCGGACCTCCTGGCCGGGGTCGACGCTCAGCCGCTTATGCAAAGCGCCGCAGTGGTTGCCGCCCAGTTCCACGCTGCCGTGGCAGCGGCCCCGTTCGACCGCGATCGGATTGGTCTCGGTGCGATAGCTGCCCAGGAAACTGTCCCGCACGCTGTCGAAACTATCGGGATCGAAGCTCGCGGTGAAGTAATGGAAGGTCGAACGTTCGTAGTAGAAGTCGTATTCGATGATCCCATCCTGGTAGCTCGACCCGCTGGCGTACAGGCTCATCTGTAGATTCTGGTTGTCGATCTCGATGTGGTGGAAGCTGAATTCGACGTATCCGAAAACACTGAGACTGCGCTTCGTGGAACCGTTGTTCCTGATCCGGACGTCCCACAGCTCCACGTCATCTTCGGCCGGAATGAACACTACCTGCTCCGCCTCGAGGCCTTGATAATCGCAGCGGAATTTGGAGTACGACAGCCCGTGCCGGCACTCACAGCGGGCCTTCGCGAGATCCTTGCCCACGGGCTGCCAGGACACCGACCAATACTCGCCGCTGTCCTCATCCCGCAGATAGACATAGTGCCCTGGCCGGTCCAGCGGAACGCCGTTGGCGCGGAACCGCGTGACCCGCTTATGCTCGGCGTTCTGGTAAAACGAATAACCTCCCGCGTTGTGCGAGATCACCGTGCATAGGTCCTTGATGCCCAGGTAATTCGTCCAGGAGACCGGCACGTCTGGCCGCTCGATGACGTATTCCCGCTGCTCGTTGTCGAAGTGACCGTAACGCATGTCTCGCTCCGCAATGATGATTCGCCGCTGCGCCCGGGAGCCTCTGGCGGATAGCTCCTACGAGGCGGCTGCAGCTTCAGCCACCGGTTGTTCCGCCGTTCTCGCATGGATCGGGATCAGCCGCGCCAGGATCAGGGCCGGGAAGGACGCCAGCAGAACCCAAATGAAAAAGTTCCGGTAGCCCAGCGCCATCTGGATCTTCCCGCTCACCGTGCCCGGAATCATCAGGCCCAGATTCATCAGCGAATTGGCGAACGCATAGTGCGCCGTCTGGTATTTCCCCGGTGCGATCTCCTGCATCATTAGCAGGATCACGCCCACAAATCCGAAACCGTAGCCGAACATCTCGGCGCTCAGCGCCGTCGTAACCAGTGCGACGTTGGCCGGCAGGGCCGTGCTCAGGTATACGTAAGCCAGGTTCGGCAGGTTCATCACGACAATCAACGGCAGCAGCGCGCGGCGCAGCCCGAGCCAGGAGGTGAAGTACCCGCCGCCGACGCTGCCCGCGATGAAGGCGACCGTGCCAAAGGTGCCGTAGATGGTCCCGAACTGTTCCGTGGTGAGTCCCAGCCCGCCGGCGGCCCGATTGTCGACCAGGAATAGCGGCCCGATTCGCACCACCTGCCCCTCGCCCGCGCGGTAGAGCAGGATAAAGGCCATCAGCCACCAGATGTTGGGCTTCCTGAAGAAGCTGACGATCACATCCCTGAACGTGACGGCCATCTCGCGCAGCGACTCCGAGCGCCGCTCGGATCCCCCGGTCGGCAACATTCTGGCGTGGTACAGACTCAGTCCCACCAGGATCAACCCCATGGCCGCGAAGATCGCCATCCACGCATGGCGCACGTCGGTTCTCGTCTCCAGGTAGCCCGCCAGGATCACCAGGGCGCCCTGCGAGAAGAACCGCGCCACATTGAAGAAGCCGCCCTGCCAGCCCGCGTAGGCCGCCTGCTCCTTGTCCGTAAGGCTCGCGATGTACAGCCCGTCGGCCGCAATGTCGTGCGTCGAAGAGCAGAATGCCACCAACACGAACAGCGCCAGCGTGTACCGGAAGTAGTTGGGCAGCGGCAGGCACAGGGCGATCAGCGCCAGGCTCAAACCGACGATGAATTCGAACGACACGACGAAGAACTTCTTCGTCTTGAACATCTCCAGCAGCGGGCTCCAGAAGGGTTTCAGGGACCACGGAAGCAGTAACCAGCTCGTATACAAGGCGATCGCGTCGTTCGGCATCCCGAGCCGCTTATACAGAATCCCGGCGATCAATGAAATGGCAAAAAAGGGGATGCCTTCGGCGAAATACAGCGTCGGCACCCAGGCGGCGGGGTGAACATGCCCGGACCGCTGGTCAGGTTTCATCGCGTACGCTCTTGTCTTGAACTGGCGTTGCCATCGGATCGGAGGCGAGGCCAGCGCCCACCGGTGTCCCATTCAGGAAGCTGGCGACAACCCGGGCCACGCCTCCGCGGCGCTTTTCAACTCCGCAGCCGCCAGGGGCGTGATCCACGCATCGCCGCCGGCACAGATGTGCCACCTGGAATCTCCCCTCCCGAATGGGATCCGCGCGTTGATATGGTGGGGCGACGCAAGGCCCCGCGTCCAGTGCACAACAGTTGCGAAGCCGTTGCAGACGGGGCTACTCGCAAAACCGAACGTACCTTGTTTTCAATCAATTAGCATTGATCTCAACGCCTTGCGGCCGCTCCGCGTATGGGGGGCGCACGGCGGCCAGCGAGCATCGCCTGCCGTCACTGCGGCGGCTTGTTGGGTTTGACCCCATCCAGTTCGGTTTCCACCTCGACGGTGGCCCGCTTCATTTGCTCGGAGGTTCGCTTGAGCTCCGCGAATTCGCGCGCTGCGTCGTCCTTGCGACCGGCCTGCTGATATGCGTTTGCCAGCTGCAGATGAGCACTCGGATTGCGCGAGTGCAATTGCACGGCGCGCTCGAGTGGCGGAATCGACTCGACGGCGCGGCCGGCGCTCAGCAAGGCACGCCCCTGACCGAGGTAGGCGTCGAACAGGCTCGCATCCAGCTTCGTGGCTTTGGTGAAATGCTCGATCGCATCGGACCACTTAGCTTCCTGTCGCGACATTTCCCCCAGCACGTACTCGGCCGTGGCGTTTTCCGGGTCGAGCTTCAACTCCGCTTCAAACTCGCGGCGGGCGGCGTTGAAATCCACCGGCTGGTCGGACCGGCTCAGCAGCAGTCGGCCCAGCTTGAAGTGAATCCCCGGATACTCCGGGAAGCGCTCCAGGATCAGCCGGTACTCTTTGGCCGCATCTTCCCACTTGCCCTGGCTCTCCAGAGCCTCGGCTTTCAACTCGTGCACCTGGGGTGAGCCCGGAGCCGTGCGCACCAGCGCACGGCTGGCGCGCAACGACTGCTCCGAGTAAATGTGAACCGAGAGATACAGCACATCGGGATCATCGGGGAACTCGCGGTTCAACGTGCGCAGCGTGGCGATGGCCGGGTCGACGGCGTCCGTCTCGAGCGCGCACTTCACGAGATTGAGGCCGATGTGCTTGCGTTGCTCTTTGGCCGTCACCCGCGCGAAGGCCCGTTTCAGCAGTGGGAGGGCCTCCTCACAGTGCCCGTTTTCTGCCAGTTTCGTGCCGTCGTCGGTCAGCGGAGACGCGGCCGGCGGCCTCGCCGGGCGGGCCGGCGCGGGCGCCTTGGCGGGCTCCTGGGCGCCGAGCAGGCCCGGCTGCACAGCCGCCATCAGCAGCGCCAGAACCTTCAGTGCATCTGCCGGGATCGTTCTCCGCATCACTTTGTTGTACCTTAACACGCAAAACGCGGAGCCCCCCGAGGGGAAGGCTCCGCGTCAGATCGGTCGTTACTAGCCGAACCCAGGCCCGCTAGAAGTAGAACTTCAAGGCGAGCTGGATGTTTCTGGGGCCTTGCGAGCTTGTGATCGTGCCCATGCCGCCGCCCAGTGAGGCGCTGGGTGAATTGAGGACCACCGAGTTGGTGGCGTTGATGAAATCGGAGCGTAGCTGCAGTTTCTTCCTCTCCGTGAGGACGAAGTCCTTCATGAGGCTCATGTCGAAGTAAGCCGAGCCCGGTCCGCGGACGACGCTGTTGCCGCACGTCCCGAAGGTCCCGGCGGCCGGAGTGGTGTACGAACTGGGGTCGAACCACTGAATGCCACCGGCGGCGTAAGGCTGATTGATGATCTTCGCCGGTGCGACGCAGTCGGCGCGGGTGTAGAAGAAGTTGCCCGTGCCGGATTCATCGCCCCAAAGGAACGGCGTGGTCGGGAATCCGCTCTTGATCGTCAGAATCCCGGACACGTTCCAGTTGCCGGCGACCGCATTCACGACCGGGTTCATGCCCTTGCCGAAGCGGCGATTCCGGCCGAAGGGCACCTCGTAGATCGCGTTGGTCGTGAGGACCGACTTCTCGTCAAAGAAGCACTCGCCCCACTCGGCCTTCTGATCGTAGAGGTTCTGCCAGTAGGTCGGGCCGAAGCCGGCTTGCGCGCCCCAGCTGCCATAGTAGCCGCCGTTGTCGGTCATGCACTTGGAGTAGGTGTAGGCTACTTGCGCCTCCAGGCCGTTGCTCATGCGCTTCTGCAGCACCATCTGCAGGGCGTTGTACTTCTGGTTACCGACGGACTCCGTGCCCTTGTAAATGCCGCCGTTGCCCATCACGTCCGCGACCAGCGTCGAATTGCCGGCCAGGTAAGGAGTCGGAGAGATCGTCCCGTCGGGGTTCAGCCGGCTTTCCGACAGTTCCAGCGGCTCCATCAAGTGCGTGCCATGCTGGCCCACGTAGCTGGCCTGCAACGTGGTGGTGTTGTTGAACTGGTGCTGGATGCTAAAGCTCCACTGCTGGACGATGGCCGGCTGGATTTGATCCCAAACACGCAGCGTGGCCCCGGCGAAGGGATCGCCCGGCGGCGGCAGGATCAGGCCCTGGTCCGTCGTAGTGGCGGGCAGCACGTACTTGCCCGTGGTGTAGTTTGGTGCCGAGTAGGTAACCAGCGTTTCAGCCTGGTTGAGCGGCGGGTTCAGCGGCAGGCGGAGGTTCGTGCCGGTGCCCTCCAGATAGGAGGAGACCGTGTACGCGCCGCGGAAAACCGTCTTGTGTTGGAACAGCTTCGGCGCATAGGCGAAGCCTATACGGGGCTGGAAGTCGAGCCCGCCATTATGGGAGTTGTACAGCGCCCGGCAGTTGTCCCACGGGCAGGGCTGGCCGGCCAGGTACACCGTGCCGCTCGTGATGCCGAAGTTCGCCTGGCGGTTGTCCACCTCGACCCAAGGCGTGTGATTCTCGTAGCGCAAGCCGAGATTCAAGGTCAGTGAGTCGTTCACGTGGAAATCGTCGTTGACGAAGCCGGCCCAGACCGTGGAGCGTTGCCCCCACGTGCCTGTCAGGCCGCCGCCTTTGCCGAACTGATAGGGCAGGCCCAGGAAGAAGTCGCTCTCGCCGGTGCCCGAGTACTGCCCGTTGTAACTGATGAACCCCAAGTTGCCGCTGTTGGACGCATAGTAGATGTTGATACGCTCGCGCATCACCTCGAAACCGGTCTTGATTACGTGCCGCCCCTTGGTGATGATCAGGTTGTCGTCGGCCTGGATCACCGTGCTGGCAAAGAGCTGCTGGTTGCCGGAAATCGAGTTGCCGAAGCCAGCCACGTAACCGTTGTTGAAGCCGAGGCTGATGAGCCCGGGGCCGCCGACGTTGGCGTTAGCGATGCCGAGCTGCTGCCCGAAATTGCCGATGCCCTGTGGATCATCGCCGTTGTTCACCAGTAGGTAGTTGAGACCCGCACGGGCTTCGTTCACAATGCTCGGCGAGATGGTGTGTGTCCAGTTCAACACGCCATTGTGTGCGTTGTCGATGATGAACCCATTGGAATCCAACTGGAACGTCGTGGTGGTCGGATCATTTGCATACAGCCGCGAATAGCGGCCGAAGAGGCGGTCCTTGTCCGACAGGACGTAGTCCACCTTGACGTCGCCCTGTTTCTGGTTGGTGATCGTGGCGCTTCCAACACTGTAGTTGTTGATCAGGTTCCCGTTCTGCGGCGCCGGATAGTCGCTCGAGGCGAACAGGGCCTTGGCCACAGGGTCGATCAGCCCCAACGGAATGATGTTTCCGCTGAAAGGCATCGGTTGGCCGTTCGTTCCCAGGTTGAACGGATTCTTCAATTGGTAAGGCGTGGCAGCCGTCAGCAGCGCCGAGAAATCGCCATTCCGCTCGGCGGCGGTGAACAGCGTGGTCCAACCGACACTCGTCGGGATGTCATAGCGGAACCCTTGGTAGTCACCGAAAATGAACAGCTTGTCCTTCTTGATGGGGCCGCCCATCGTGCCGCCGTACTGGTTCCAGCGCATCGTGGGCTTGGGGCTGTCCGTCCAGTTGTTCTCCCACGAATTGGCGTTCAGCTTGTCGTTGCGGAAGAACTCGAAGGCGTCGCCGTGCCACTGGTTGGTCCCCGATTTGATGGTTGCGTTAATGATGCCGCCCTGGAAGTTGCCGAACTCGGCCGAGGCGTTCTGCGTGATCATGTTGAATTCCTGGATGGCGTCCGGAATGGGCGAGTAACCAATCAGGTTGTCGGAGACCTGGTTGTTATCGACGCCGTCGAGGAGGAAGTTGTTGGCCTGCTCGTGGTTCCCGTTGATATAGGGGCGGGATCCGCCGCTGGTCGGAGAAAAGCCGGTCGACGAGCCGTTGGTGAAATCGTGGGGATTCGGAGTTACCGCGCCGGCTGCGAGCAGCGTGAGCTGAACATAGTTGCGCGCCCCTAGCGGGAGGTCTTCGTTCGCTCTCGAGTCGATAACGCTTCCGAGAGCCGTCGTTTCGGTTTGCAGCAATGGGGCCGCACCCGTCACCTCGACGGTCTCATTGACCTGGCCGATCTGCATCGCGAAGTCCATCCTGGCTGTCTGGTTGAGTTGCAGCTGGAATGGCGGGCGCACCGCGGACTGGAACCCTTTGGTCTCCACCCGAACTTCATAGGTTCCAACCGGCAATCGCGGGAAATTGTAAATCCCATCGACATTTGTTGTCGTTTTTTCGGTCGTGCCACGATCGATGTCGCGCGCCTGAACGCTCGCGCCGACGATCGGGGACCCGGACGGGTCCGTGACCTGACCCGTAATCACGGCCGTCACCTGTTGCGCAACCGCGCCGCCTTCTCCCAATAGCAGAACGGCCAACAGGCTCAAACCAAAGGCGATACTGAATTTCTTCATTCGACCCTCCACGAGGTTTGCTCGTGTTCCATCCGGACTTCCAATGGGGTGATTTGGCCTAGATCAGCCGCTATCGCTACCCCCCAGCACACCCCGTGATTGAAAATGTTCCTGTTCTTTAACATTGTCCAGTTCCAAACGGCTTGAGGGCTGTAGCACAACAGGTGTGAAACGCTGCTTAATGGGTTGTCTGATTGGGACTTCCATCTTCCAGAGGCGTGCTAGACTTAATCTCAGCAGAGGGTCTTTAGGAGCATGTCTGGCGCCGATCATCCGCCGGAATCGAGTGCCCCGGGAGTGGGCGAGATTCCTCCCGATGTGATCCGCGAGGCGCTGGACCAGGTCCTGGCCAGTTCGGAATTCCGCGCCAGCCGCCGTTGCCAGGAATTCCTCCGATTCGTGGTGGATACGACGCTTGCCGGCAACGCCCAGGTCCTCAAGGAGCGCACCATCGGCGTCGAGGTTTTCGGCCGCGCGGCCTCCTACGACCCCGGCAACGACTCCACGGTGCGGGTCAAGGCGGGCGAGGTCCGCAAGCGCCTCCACATGTATTACTCCGGCCGCGGCGCGGCCGATCCGGTGCGCATCGAATTGCCCGCCGGCGGCTACGTGCCCGAATTCCACCGCGTGCCCCTCCCGCCGCCAGGGCCGCTCGCTTCCGCCCTGCCCGCCTGGCGTGCCGCAAACCCTTGGATCTGGCTGGCCACAGCCGTCTGTGCCCTCGCCGCCGTCGCGTTGGGCGTCAGCGTCTTCGCCGGTCGCGCGCCCGCGAAGGTCGATCCCGCGCTGCGCCAGTTCTGGGGGCCCGCTCTCGATTCCAGTAACCCGGTGCTGTTCTGCGTTTCCTACGTCCCGGTCTACGGGCTCAACCCGGCCATCGAGACTCGCGGGCAGCGCCCGCAGCGCGTCGAGGATCTCACGCTGCTGTCCGAGAACTTCGTCGGCGGCGGTGACATGCAGGCCGTCTTATTGCTTTCACGGCTGTTTGCCGGGATGAATCACGACTACCGCGCGAAACTCGGTAGCGACGTCTCGTTCAACGATCTCCGCTCATCGCCGGCCGTGCTGATCGGTTATTCCTACACCCACTGGTCCACTCTGTTGCGCGGCTTTCGCTATCTTTTTGACACCAACCCGCAATCTCCGCGCATCACCGATAACGGCAAGCCCACCGCCTGGGTCCTGCCGCCGATGCCCCGCAATCGCCGTACCGATGAGGACTTCGCTCTGGTCTGCCGTATCTTTCATCCCGACACCGGAACCCTCATCGTGCTCCTGTCCGGCATCTCCGACTACGGCACCGAGGCCGCCGCCGACCTGGTGTCCTCGCCGGCGCGGCTCGCCGCCGCGGTCCGCACCCTGCCCCCCGATTGGCCCCGGCGCAATCTGCAGCTCGTCATCCACACGCGCGTCATCTCAGGCGAAGCCGCCACGCCGCGCGTGGTGGGCTCTTACGTGTGGTGACACGCCCCGCCGTTGGCGTGCCGCAGCCGATTGTTGGCGCAACATCCGGGCTCGACCTGTTTCGGAATAAGTGTAGCCCGTCGCGTCCGGCCGCAATGAGGCCACTCCCGGATGGGGACACCGAGGGCCGCGGCGCCTGATCGACAGCCTCTGAACGTCGCGCCGAGGGAACCCCAGCGTGCCGCCGCGGCACGCGCAGAGTGTCCCCCCCCGGCCACCCAACCCGCGCCGGCCGAGTCCACAGAAACTGTGAATCTACTCTAAGGCATCTCTCGAGGAACTTCGAACTGGCTTTCGAGCCTGCGGTCGCGTGACGATCCTCCCACCCACAATGTTCGTCTGCCCGCCGGCGTCTTCCAGCGACCTTCGGCCGTCGACCAATACTGCAGTTGGCGCCGCGGGACATGCACCACAATCTCGGTCGACCGGCCGGGCTCCAGACTGAGCCGCGCGAATCCAGCCAGAGTGGAATCCGCGAACTGGGCGCCCGCCGGTGGCTGCTCCGGCTTGTCCAGATAGAGTTGCACCACTTCATCGCCGGCCATCGTGCCCGTGTTCTTGATCCGCACGTGCACGTCGGCTCCGCCGTCCGCCGCCGGACTGGACCTCAAATCCGAATAGGCGAACCTCGTATAGGACAGCCCGAACCCGAACGGGAACAAAGGCTCGATCCTCTGGCGGTCGAACCAGCGGAAGCCGACCAGAATCCCCTCGCTGAACGTGGTCTTCCCATTCACGCCCTGCGCCGAGCGCTCCGGATGGGCCGGATCGCTGGCCGGCATGTCGCTGACCCTCCGGGGCCAGGTGAAAGGCAGGCGTCCGCCGGGATTCTCCTTACCGAGCAGCAACTTTGCGGTTGCCCAGCCGCCCTCGTCGCCGGGCCACCACATTTGCAGCACGGCCTTGACCCCGCCCAGCCAGGGCAGCGCGACGGGCTGGCTGACGTTCAGCACGACGATGGTATTCGGGTTGACGGCGCAGACGTCGGCGATGAGCTGATCCTGATCGCCCGGCAGGCCGAACGTCGGCCGGCCGCGGCTCCAGACAAAGACGACGGCGGTGCGCGCCTGTTTGGCCGCGGCAATGGCGGCGCGATAGTTCTCCGCCTGTTGCTGCGGCGGGACCCAGTTCAATCGAACCTGCACCGGGTTGTTGGAGCTATCGGGCGCGACTTCCAGGTAGATGCGGTGCGGGCCGGCGGTCAGCGGCACGGCGGCGCGGATATTGTCCAGGCCATCGCTGGTGGGCAGAATATTGTCCTGCCCGGCCTGCGTGACTTCGCCGTGGATCCAGTTGTACCAGGTCCTGACCACCCACTGGTCATCGATTCTCAGCCTGCCCCAGCACCCCATGAGCTGCAGATGCAGACGATAAGTTCCGCTCTCGGGGACCTGCAGCGTCCCGTTCCACTTGAAAGACGTGTTCGCGGGGAGAGCCGTGCCCGCGCCGCGCGTGAAGTTCACCTCCTTGTCGATGGCCACCGCGTTCCCCGTGCCGCCGGAACGCTCCAGCCCCGGCGCGCCGCCGTGCGATAAAGCGCTCGCCGGCACCACCGTCCCGCCCATATCGTTGGCCGCGGCGTAAGCGATGTGCGCCCCGCTGCCCGCCAACTGGCGCAGCGCCGCGAGCGTGCCGATTTCGCGCTCGCTCAAGCCCACCGCCTTCTCGCCCGTCAGGCCCACGGCGATAGTTTGGCCCGCGCCCGGACCGATCAACGCCAGGCTCTCCAGATCGGCGGGCTTCAGGGGCAGCGCGCCGGCCTCGTTTTTCAGCAGCACGGCGGCATGAATCGCAGTGCGCTCGACAATGCCCGCGTTGGCGGCGCTATCGGAGAGCGTAACGTCGAGCTTCGCCTTGCCATCGAGATACCCGAACTTCTCCATCTGCATCAGCACACGTCCCGCCGCGCGCGTAATAGTCTCCTCGGATACGACGCCCCTGGCGACCAGCTTCCTCAGATCGGTCTCCGGCTCGGGCTTCGGCGGCTGCGGCTCTTCCGGCAGCCCGAACGACGCGATGGCCGGCCCTTCGGGCTTCGGCGCCGGCGGCGGATTCCGGTTCACGAAGTAAGAAGGATCGCCCCACGCAACCGGCAGCGGCCCGGGCATCTCCATGTCGAGCCCGCTGTTGATGAAATCGGTGGCGTGCGTCGCGCCCCAGTCCGACGTCACGAACCCTTCGAAGCCGTTCTCCTTTTTCAGGATCCCGAGCAATGTATCCGGGTTGCCGCACGCGTACCGGCCATTGATCCGGTTGTACGAGCACATGACCGAGGAGACGCCGGCTTTCACGGCTGCCGCAAATGGCGCGGCGTAGACTTCGTGCAGCGTCTGCGAATCGACGAAAACGTCGGTGCCCTCGGTGTCGTACCCGACGTAGTGCTTGGCCTGCGCCATGATGCCTTCCCGCTGGACGCCCGTAATCTCCGCCGCTCCCATTTCGCCCGTCAGAAACGGGTCTTCGCCAAATGTGTTGTATCCGCGGCTGAATTCGATGTCCCGGTCGATATTGATGAACGGTTGCAGCACCACGCTCACGCCGTGCGACTTCGCCTCGCGGCCAATCAGCGTTCCGTTGGCCTGTGCGTCCTCGCGGCTGAAGGTGGCCGCCACTCCCATGGTCGAGGTGGGTGCAACCGATGGCACGCGGGTCAGCACTCCCGGCGGCCCGTCGGCCAGGCGCATGGGAGGAATGCCCAGCCGCGGGATGCCCGGCAGGTAGCCGGCCTCGCCCTGGTACGTGGTGGCGTCTTCTCCCGTGCCGTGGATCATCGTGATCTTCTCGTCCAGCGTCATCTGGCTGAGCAGATGGTCGACGCGCGCACTGCCGGTGATCTTCGGCTCCTGCGCCGGCAGCAGCGCGGCGCTGAGACTCGCCAGCACCCAAGCTGCGGTCAGAACTTTCCTCGTGGCCAGACTACTGTGCATTGCGGCTCCTTAGGCGCTATCGACTTCTTGCGACGCTTCGGCAAATTACATCCAGCGGGACGGTGAAACCAGGCGTTCTCGAGGAGAACTCATGTGTTTCCCCCGGCACCGAAGATCATACATCCAATTGCACGCGGCTCCGCCGCGCCAATCGCGCCGCGGGAATGCCCCCGGCCTGGTCCCGTCACCGGCCTTTCAGTTCCGCTTCGATCACCGGCCGGAACGCTTCGAAATCCAGGGGACCCTGGTATTTCTTCCCATTGACGAACACGGTCGGCGTCCCCTGCACGCCCGCGCGCATTCCATCATCCATGTCGCGCTGAACCACGGCGCGCGTGGTTGCCGAGTCCATGCCGGCCTGGAATTTGGCGCTGTCCAGGCCCAGTTCTTTGGCCCAATCCAGGATGTTCGCGCGGCTGAGATGTCGGAATTCGGCGTACATCCTGTCGTGCAACGGCCAGAATTTCCCTTGCGCATGCGCGGACAAAGCAGCCGCTGCGGCCAGCGCAGACATGGAGTGGATTTCCAGCGGGAATTGTTTGAAGACCAGCCGGACGTCGCGCGGATACGCCTCCTGCATTGCTTTCAGCTTGCCCACCGCCGCGGCGCAGTAGGGGCACTGAAAGTCGGAGAATTCCACCAGCGTCACCTTTGCATCCGAGGGTCCCCTGACCGGGGCGCCGGCGATCGGGATCTCCACCGGATCCAACAGAATCCGATTGCGATCTCGTGCCGCCTTCGCCAGGTTCGACGCTCCCAGAACCTTGAGGATCTCCGCCGTGGACTTGCCCTGCCTGGCCGCGGCCACGGCCATTTGAGCCAGCGCGCGGCTATGCCCGCAGGGTGAATCCTCGATGCGGCACTGCGCCACCTTCATGTTGCATCCGCAAGTGCAGTTGAACTCCCGCATCGCGTTCAAGGCCGCCGCCTTCTGAACCGGGGAGAGCCCCTCCCAGGACACTCCGGGCAGGTCCGTTGCCGTTTTCCAATCTTGTGCAAGCCCCAGGGCGGCAGCCATCAGGAGGCCCGCAATGATTCGCATACTCCGATTATCCCGGACCGCTGCGCATTCCGCATTGGCGCTGCGATCGGCGCGTTGAGCGCCCCGCCGGAGTGACCTCCTGATCCGATTCCAGAATCGTCTCGCTGGGCCGCCGCGCCGCGCTTCAAGCGCAGCGCCACATCCCGGCTGATTGCCCCGGGCCGCGCGCGGTGGGAAGCTTTTAGCTGATGAAATCCCTGACCTGCGCACTCATCCTGTCGGCCGCCCCGTGCCTGTTTGGCCAGTGGCAGCCTCTGAATCCGGTAACCGCAGTGGGCCCGACCCCCAACGGAGCCGTGTTCACGCTCGAGAACGGCACGTTGATGGTGGAAGTCCTGACGGACTCGGTCGTGCGGGTGCGGCAGTCGCCATCGGCGGTGCGGGCTCCGCAGTCGACACTGGCCGCGTTCCTGGTCCGGCCGGATTATGTGGTCACGCGGACGAATTGGCCGCCGGTGAAAATCGCCACGGCCGCTGACCAATCCGCCGTTACGCTGACCACGCCGCGGCTGAAGGTTGCGGTCAGCCGGCGCGACGGGACGATCGCGTTCAGCGACGCGGCCGGTCAGAAGCTGGTGACGCTCGGACCGGGGCGCCTGACGCCGGCGATGGTCAATGGCGAATCGACGTATCACGCCGAAGAGGTCGCGGCGATTTATGGCTCGCAGGAGGGATTCTTCGGGCTGGGCCAGCACCAGGCCGGGGTGTGGGATTACCGCGGCGCCTCCGTCGATCTATCGCAGGAGAATACCGAGATCGCCATCCCGCTCCTGGTCTCCAGCAACGGCTACGGCATCTTCTGGAACAATACCTCCCGCACGCGTTTCAACAATCGCTTCGTGCATTCGCTCTATATCGAATCGGAAGTCGACGACGTAATCGACTACTACTTCTTCTATGGCCCGTCAATGGACCGCATCGTGGCCGATTACCGCGAGTTGACCGGCGCGGCGCCACTCTACGGCCAGTGGGCCTACGGCTTCTGGCAGTGCAAGAACAAGTACGAATCGCAGGCCGAACTGCTGGGCGTGGCGCGCCGCTATCGCGAGCTGCACATCCCGGTGGACGACATCGTGCAGGACTGGTTCTGGTGGAACCACAAAGGCGAGTTCGTGTGGAATTCGAAATACCCCGATCCGAAGGCGATGATCGACAACCTGCACGCCGACCACTTCCATCTGATGATCTCCGTCTGGCCGTTCTACGACCGGGGCACGGCGATCTACGACGAGTTCGACCGCAACGGTTGGTTGATCGACCGGTTGAAAGTGGCCGGCTTCCATCCGCTGGGGATGGCGCTGTACGACGCGACCAATCCGGCGGCTCGCGCGCGCTACTGGCAGGAGATGAACCGCGCGTTATTCTCTATCGGCGCCGACGCCTGGTGGCTGGACACGGTCGAGCCCGAAACCGAGGGCCAGGAGCGCAACATCTTGCTCGGCCACAAGCTGGCCATCGGCAGCGGCGAGCGCTATGCCAACATCTACCCGCTGCTGACCGCGCAGGGCGTTTATGAGGGCCAGCGCGCTGCTTCGGATCGGAAGCGCGTTTTCATTCTGGGCCGCTCGGCCTTCGCCGGCTCGCAGCGCTATGGCGTCACGGCGTGGTCGGGCGACATCCTCTCCGACTGGCTGGCTTACAAACGCCAGATCCCCGCCGGCCTCAACTATTCCCTCAGCGGGATGCCCTACTGGACCACCGACATCGGCGGCTTTTTCATCGGCAATCCGGACGATCCGGCCTACCGCGAGCTGTTCGTGCGCTGGTTTCAGTACGGGACGTTCTGCCCCATCTTCCGCGTCCACGGCACGCGCACCACGAATCAGAACGAGTTGTGGTCCTATGGCCCGCGGGCCCAACAAATCCTGGTCAGCTTCGACAAACTGCGCTACCGCCTTATGCCGTACATCTATTCCGTCGCATGGATGACCACGCACGGCCACTACACCCCCATGCGGCCGCTGATCATGGACTTCGCCGGCGATCGCCAGGCCATGGACGTGGGCGACCAATTCCTGTTCGGACCGGCGATCCTGGTTGGTCCGGTGACCGAGCCCGGAGCGACATCCCGGCGCGTGTATCTGCCCCAAACCCGCTGGTACGACTTCTGGACCGGCGCCGAGGTCGAAGGGGGCCGGGCCATCCAGGCCGCGGCCCCTCTGGAACGCATCCCGCTTTATGCGCGCGCGGGTTCGATTCTCCCCCTCGGCCCGGACATCGAGTACACCGGCGAGAAGCCGGCCGATCCGATCGAACTGCGTGTCTATCGCGGCGCGGGCGGCCATTTCACGCTGTATGAGGACGAGGGCGACACCTATCACTACGAGCAGGGCCAATACGCGACCATCGATTTCGACTGGAACGAGGCCGCGCAGTCGCTGACCATCGGCGCCCGCCAGGGCAGCTTCCCCGGCATGCTGGCCGGGCGCACGTTCCGCGTCGTTTTCGTCGGCGGCCCGGAGAAAACGGTGCGCTACACCGGGCAGGCAACCACCGTTTCCGCACTGCCGTAATCAACCCGGCGCGCCGCGCCTCGGAATTCCGGCCAGAGCTGCGGTGCAATGACGCCTCACCGCAAAAACACTCTGCTACAATGGTCCCCATTCTGGGAACCCAAAGGAGAGTGAGTCGATGACTGTCCGCACCCGCATTGCACCTCTCATTGGCATCCTGGCCTGCCTCGCGGCGGCGCCGTTTGCCTGCCCGCAACAGGAGTTTCCGCCGCCCCAGGGGAAGGGACGCGTGGTGGTGGCGGCCTCGGGCATGTCCGGCCCGGAGCACTATACCACCGTGTCCAAGGCGATCGCCGAAATGGGCTATGACGTCGTGTTGTTCGACAGCAATCCGATGAAAGGTACTCAGGGGGAGGGCCTGAAGACGGCCATCCAGCAGGCGCAACAGATGTCGCACGGGCTGCCGGGCAAGGTGGGCCTGGTGGGCTTCTCCCAGGGTGGGGGCTTCTCGCTGTATTACGGCACTCAATGGCCCGACCTGGTGGCCGGCGTGGTGGCCTGGTACCCGGCAACGAGCTTCATTAAGGACGTGCCCGGCTGGGCCGGCCGGTTGAAGATGCCCGTGCTGATGTTTGCCGGGGAGAAGGACAAGTACCGGGATTGCTGCCTCGTCGAGAAAGCCCACGTCCTGGCGGATGCGGCGAAGTCCGCCGGACAGCCGTTCGAGCTGATCACCTACCCCAATACGAATCACGATTTCGTCAAGGGCGGCGAGCACTACAATTCGCAGTCCTATTCGGACGCTCTCCAGCGGACCGCGGCCAGGCTCAAGGAGTACCTGGGCAACTAGGGGCTGTTCCCGCTACCCGAACGGACGTCCGCGTAGTATGATCAGGCCCCAGGTCTCCTCACTGCGGCGATCCGGACATGCGAAACACATTCCGCGATTCCGCCGCGAATTCATCGCGACGAATCCGGGAACCCTCGCTCGAGGCGGCGCAGCGCCTCAGTTCCCATTCGCAAACCAGGCTCGCGTCCAACCAAAGTGCCGCTTCGGCGCATTTGGTAAACTAATAGTTTCCCAATTCCAAGCTGGAGATTCGCGCCACTTTCATGATTCAATCGACCCAAATGCGTCCGGGCATGGTGATCCTCTTTAACGGGGAGCTGCACACCGTCTTCTCCGTGAATCACCGCACGCCCGGCAACCTGCGCGGATTCGTGCAGGCCAAGATGCGCAACCTGCGCTCGGGCACAATGTTCGAGCACCGCTTCGCCTCCGAGGACCGCGTCGAGCGCGCGGTGCTGGAGGAGATCGAGATGGAGTACATGTACGACGACGGCGAGTACTTCTACTTCATGAACAGCGAGAACTTCGAGCAGACCCACCTGACCAAGGAGATGCTGGGCGATTCGGTGGAGTACCTGATTCCCAATCTCAAGGTCAAAGTGGAATACCACGAGGGCACGCCGATCAGCGTGGAGCTGCCGGCCAGCGTCGAGATGAAGGTGGTCGAAGTGGAGCCGGGCATCAAAGGCGGGTCCGTGTCCAACGTCGGAAAACCGGCCAAGATGGAGACCGGGCTGGTGGTCAGCGTGCCGCAATTCGTGAACGAGGGCGACGTGATCCGGGTCAGCACGTCGGACGGCAGCTACCAGGAGCGCGTGAACTCATAGCCCGGCCGCATTCACGCAGCCGTCAGCGGGCGCGCTCGCGCTCGTGTTTTCCAGCCTCCGCTCACCCGCTACGAACTCTTTGTGATCAAAACGTGTGTCGCGCTTTCCCCGGACACTGTTTTCACGGAGTGGAAGCCGAGTTTGGGCAGATTGATTCCTGACAACAGAGGTTCTCCTTCGCCCAGGAGCACCGGGGACACGGCCAGGTGCATTTCGTCGATTTCCCCCGCCGACAGGTACTGGCGGACGACGGACACGCCGCCGCCAATTCGGATGTCCTTGCCCTGCGCCGCCTCTCGCGCTAGCGCCAGGGCGGAGGCCAATCCAGCGGTGACGAAGTGGAACGTCGTGCCGCCTTCCATCGCCAGCGCAGGGCGCACGTGATGCGTGAGCACAAAAACAGGCGTATGGAAGGGAGGGTTGCCGCTCCACCAGCCTTTCCAGGAATCGTCTTTCCACGGACCCCGGACCGGTCCGAACATGTTGCGCCCCATAACCCACGCCCCAATGTCTTGGAACGACTGGGCGGCGAAGCCGTTATCGATGCCCTGCGCCCCGCCGGTTTGGCCGTGAATCCGCTGGAACACCTCGGTGTTTCGAAGCCACGTGTGCAACTCGAGGCCGCGAACCCCAAGCGGATGATCCAGATCCTGCTGTGGCCCGGCGCCGAACCCGTCGAGTGAGATCGAAAACGCAGCCACTTTCACCTTGCCCATGCCGCACTCCCTCTGATGCTGCAATTGTAGAAGAGGTCGCCACAGCGTGGCTCCACATCCCCAAACGGATCCTGAAACCGTCCTCTCCCGACCGGCCTCTGTTCCGGACTTTTCATCGCTCTTCGACACTCGATTCGCCCTGCTCTCTGGTCCCAGCGCGACATTTCGACACTTTTCTTCGTTTTTCGACACTCGCACCCCCCGCCGGCCACGCCTGGACCCTCCTCGTGGCCGCCTGAATCCAGGCACAACCCATTCCCTATCAATAACTTGCACCTGCTGACCTTCCGCCCGTCCCCGACTCCCCGCCCTTCGCCCCGATTCGACAGAATGCGACACTTTTCGACACTCACGCGACACTACTGTCGAATTCTGTCGAATCGCCTTTGCCGTTCCTATCTTCGTCTTGTATTCGTGCTTGACATCGGGTGTAACATCAAGCAGGGGCAGGGGTTGTTCGAAATTGGCTTTGTTTCGTTTTTTTTGTAATTGACCCGGCCGCCGTACTCAGCCGCGCGTCACACCCCGGCGGCGGTCCGGGCGGCGCGCAGCGCGGTAGCGAGCGCCTCCTCCTCGTGCGGATGGACGGTGCGCAGATCGATGAGCAGGCGATCGTCATCAATCCGGGCGATGACGGGGGGATGGGCGGCCCGCAGCGCGCGCTCCAGGGCGGCCGCGTCGCGGTTGAAGGCGATGAGGGTCGTGGGCAGGGTCTGTTGGGGCGTGCTGCCGCCGCCGAGCATGGATTCGCCGTCCAGCAGCGCGGCTTCCGGCAGGCCGCAGGTCTCGACGAAGGCCGAGGCCCGGCGGCGCAGTTGCTCGGGCGTCTGACGGATCATCCGCAGGATGGGCAGGTCGTCCCAGCGTTCCAATAGGATGGCGCGCAGCGTGGTCTCCAGGACGGCGACGGTCATCTTATCGACGCGCAGCGCCCGGAACATGGGGTTGCGGCGCAGCCGCGCGACCAGTTCGGCGCGGCCGGCGAGGATGCCGGCCTGGGGACCGCCGAGGAGCTTGTCGCCGCTGAAGGAGACGATGCCCACACCGGCGCGCAGGCTAGTCTGCGCCAGCGGCTCGCACACGCCCCAGGGCGAGAGATCGACCAGGCAGCCGCTGCCGAGGTCCTCATAGACCGCGATGCCGCGCTCGCGCCCCAAGGCGACCAGCTCCTCGAGCGCCGGCCGGCCGGTGAATCCCTGCATGCGGAAATTGGAGGGATGGACGCGCATCAGCAGGCGCGTCTCGGGGGTGACGGCCTCGCGGTAATCGTCGATGCGGGTGCGATTCGTGGTGCCGATTTCGACGACGCGCGCGCCGGAGTGGGCCATGATGTCGGGGATGCGGAAGCCGTCGCCGATCTCGATGAGCTCGCCGCGGGAGATGACAACTTCGCCACCGGCGGCGAGTTCATGCAGGGCCAGATAGACGGCGGCGGCGCCGCTGTTGACCACGATGGCGGGCGCGTCCAGCAGGCGCTGAAGCAAAGCGGCAGTGTGCGTGTCGCGTTTACCGCGGCGGCCGGCGTGGAGGTCGTATTCGAGGTTGGAGTAGCTGTCCGCCGCGGGGGCCGAACTGAGCGGCGCGCGGCCGAGATTGGTATGCAGGATCACGCCGGTGGCGTTGATGACGCGCACGAGAGAGGGGCGGAGCAAAGATTCCAGTGCGGCGGCCGCGCGCGAGGCCAGATCGGGCGGAGTGGGCGCGCCGTCGCGAAGCGCCTGGCGGGCGTGTTCGAGGACGCGCCGGCATTCGGCGACGATGAGCGCGCGCGGGAAGCGGTCTTCCAGGTTGGACAGGGCGCGGGCCAGCTCGTCCACCGAAGGAAGCTGCCGAAAGCGCGCGCCGGGGTCCACGTATTTAGTGTATTGCGGCTGACGGCCGATTACCGGCGCGGCGCGTCAGCGCAATGGGAATAAGGCCCGCAGTTCGCTGAGCGAGGGGCGGCGGCCGTACTCGCACAGCTCGAAGGCCTCGGCGTGCGTCACTCCATTGGCGGCGGCGGCGCCGAGCTCATCGACCAGCGCCTGACGCACGGCGCCGGTCAGCGGGCGGCGACCGAAGTTCTGGGCGAGCCACTCGCGGCGCGCCTTGGCGTCGGCGGGCACCTGGCTCAGCGTGTGGTCGACCCACGGCAGCCACTCATAGAATTGCGAGACGTGGGCATCGAGGCCGGAGATCTTGCGGTCCCAGACGTCGTCGATGGGGACCGCGACGTCGGGCCGGAAGGGGGCGGGTTTCTGGAAGCCGTCCTGGTAATAGAGGAAGATCGGGTTGTTGTCGAGCGGCGCGGTGTCGGGGACGACATTGGGGACGACCACCATGTAGGCGGAGTCCTGCACCAGGATGCCGGTGTAGCGGTGATCGGGGTGGTAGTCGTTGGGCCGTGGCGCGAGCACGATGTCGGCCTTCCACTGGCGGATGGCGCGGATGATCTGGCGGCGCACTTCAAGCGTGGGCATCAACTCGCCGTCGTGATTGTCGAGCACCTGGTACTCGGCGATGCCGAGACGGCGCGCGCACTCCTGCGCCTCCAGGAATCGGCGCCGGGCCAGGGCTGCGCCGCCCAAGGTCTGGTGGCCCGCGTCGCCGTTGGTGACCGAAAGGAATTTCACGCGGTGGCCGGCGCGGGCGAATTTCGCGGCCGTGCCGCCGAACTCCTCCTCGCAGTCGTCAGGATGCGCGCCGATGGCGACGATGCGCAGCTTGGGGCCCTGCGCGGAAGCCAGCGACGCGCCGAAAAGCGCGGTCGCGGCCAGGGCTGAGAGCAGAAGCGCGGGGCGCTTCACGCTCCGTAGAGAGCTTTCCATGTAACCTCCTTACCGGTGTAGATGGCGGTGCGGCCGAGAATGGCGATCATTGTGCTGTGAGCCGAACGCTCGACGACGTTTTCCACGCCGCCGCTGAGGACGCGGCCGAGAAAAGCCCCGATGGCGTCGATGGTGATGTCGTGCGGGGAGGGGATGGTCTCGTGCTCCTGCTTGCTCTTGTGATGGATCATGCGGGCGCGCGAGGTCTCGATGACGCCCTTCGTGCCGGTGAACTCCTCGCCGACCTTGGTGAAGCCGGGCGGCGTTAGCTGGTTGGCTTCGTAGTTCACGTGAATGCCGCCGGGCCATTCGAAGGAGAGCGTCAGGTGGTCCATGATCTGCATGCTGGTGCGGACCTTGGCTCCGCCATAGCCGACGGCCTTGAGCGGCGTGGCGCCCAGGAACCAGTGCAGGTCGTCGAAGTTGTGGCAATCCTGTTCGACGATGATGTCGCCGGACAATTCGGGATAGCAGAACCAGTTGCGAAGCTTCTCGATGCCCGGGTCGGAATACGGGACGCGGTGGAAGGGGTCGCCCGCAATCCAGGAAGCGCGGGCGTTGACCAGCGGTCCGATCTGGCCCTCCTGAATGCGCTTGTAGGCTTCGAGGTAGACCGGACCGTAGCGCTGCTGAAAGCCGATGGCGACGCACTGCTTCGGACCGGCCTGGCGTCCGGCCGCCATGGCGCGTTGGCAGCCGGCGTAATCGACGCCGATCGGCTTTTCGCAATAGACGTGCTTCCGGGACGCGATGGCGGCCTCGAGCATGCGCGGGTGCTCGAAGGGCGGAGTGGCGATGAAGACGGCGTCGATGGAGGGGTCGGCGAGCAGCTTCTCAAAATCGGTGCAGGTCTTCGGGTTGGAGACCTTGATGGTCGCTTTCGCTGTTTCGATGCGGTCGTCGTACAGATCGCACAGGGCGGTGATCGAAGCGCGGGGATCGCCGTGGACGATGCCGGCGTCATAACTGCCGCGTCCGCCGGCGCCGATCAGGCCGACCGAGAGCTTCGAGTTGGCCTGCGAGCCGCGGATGGACTGGGGGGCGACAATCGTGAAGGCGGAAGCGGAGGCCAGCAGGCTGCGGCGCGAAAGGACCGGGGCTGGCAGGGGCGTGGGCGTATCGGACATCCATCTCTCCTTGTCTATATCGAATCTATAACGTGCCGGTGGCGGCTGTGCGAGGGACGGCGCGCGAGCGGCGGTCCAGAGCAAGCGGTGGCGGAGATGGTCCGCAGGCGTCCGGCGTCGGGAGACGGACTGCGCTGGGGCATGGCGCAGGGACCGGGATTAGGCCTGGGCCGAAGATACGCGAGGGGATAAAGCCTTTTCTTCGTCGCGCGCACGCCTTATTCTGGGTACAGTCGAAGCCGTAGAATCATGAGTGCGCCCACGACCATTCAGAGCCGATACGAAGTCCAGGAGGTCATCGCCCATGGTGGGATGGGCGTGGTTTACAAGGCATTCGACGCGGTGATGAAGCGCACCGTGGCCTTGAAAGCCCTCCTGGATATCGCTGACACCAATGCCCTTCAGCTGTTTCAAGCAGAATGCGAGGTTCTGGCTTCCCTGATTCACCCGAATATCGTAGAGATCTACGACATCGGGCAATTCGAGGACAGCGAAGGCGTCAAACCTTACCTGGTGATGCCGCTGCTGCCGGGCGTCACGCTGGACCGGCTGATCAAAACGTCGAGCCAGCGTCTCACGGTCGAACGGACCGTGGACATCATTTGCCAGGTTTGCCGGGGCCTGCAGGCGGCGCACGAGCGCGGGCTGGTGCACCGGGACATCAAGCCGAGCAACATCTTCGTGCTGGAAGACGACTCGACGAAGATCATCGACTTCGGCATCGCCCGCCGGATGGATGCGGCGACGCGGACACGCAGCATGAAGGGGACGCTGCTCTACATGGCGCCCGAACAGCTCGAGATGAAGCCGGTGTCGGCGCTGTCGGACGTCTTTTCCCTGGGCGTGGTGTGTTACGAAACCCTGACCCGGCGCAGACCTTTCGAACGGCCGACCGAAGAGGCGGTGGTGGACGCGGTGCTGAATTTCGTACCGCTGCCGGCCTCGGAACTGAACCCGGCCGTGAACGCCGCCCTGAGCCAGGCGATCCACAAGGCCATGGCGAAGCAGCCGAGGCATCGCTATTCCAGCGCCCGGGAGTTCGGCGAAACGCTGCAGAAGGCGGCGCGGAACGATCCGATCGAGATTTTCAATCCGGCGCGCGTCCGGCCGCGCGTACAAAGGGCGACGGATTATTACGAAATGGGCGACCTGCAGTTCGCTTCGGAAATCCTGGGCGAATTGGAAGCGGAAGGTCATCTGGATCCAGCCATCAACGACCTGCGACAGCAGATCGACGCCAAGATGCGCGAGCGGAAGATCCGCCAACTGCTCGAAGACGCCAGAGCGCGGATGGAAGAAGACGAGTACCCGCTGGCGCTGTCGAAGATCGAAGAGGTTCTGCAACTCGAGGCGCAGAATCCGGAGGCCCTGAATCTCAAGAGTAAAATCGAAAACCGGCGCACCGAGCGCGATCAGAAGGATTGGGTCCGGCTGGCGCAGCAACACATCGATGCCCGGCAATACTCGCATGCCCGGGACGCTTTGCAGCGCATCCTGCAACAGCGGCCGACGGAGGCGCGCGCCACGCAATTGCTCGCGGAAGTGGATCGGCTGGAACGCGAGTACTTGCGGCTGAAACAGGAGAAGGAGCAGTTCTATAAAGCCGCCCTGGAGGCGGAAGGCCGCGGCGAGATCAGCTCCGCGCTCAGCAAGCTGGAGCGGGTGCTGGAGCTCGACCGGCAAGCGCCTGAGATCACAGCAGTGGGCAGGAGCACGAACTATCAGAAGCTGTTCAACAGGGTCCGTTCAGAGAGAGATGCGATCAAGGAAGCCTATGCCGATGCTCAGCGGCACCTGGGGCAGGGGAATTTTCAGGCGGCGCTTTCGATCTGCAAGGCGCAAGTCGACAAGTACCCGGGCAATGCGCTGTTCCAGGCGCTTCAGTTCGACATCGAAGAGCAACAACGACAAGCCTTCGCCGAACGCATTGTAGATACGGACCGCGAGGTGGAGGCCGAGCCGGATCTGCGGCGAAGGGTCAGCATCCTGGACGAAGCCGTGCGGGCCAACCCGGGCGAGGCGCATTTCGAGCAGGCACTGAAACGAGCGCGTGAGAAGAGCGACCAGGTCGATAGCATCGTCGCCCGGGCGAGGTCCGCCGAAGAGAACGGCCAGTTCGGCGAGGCGATGGCCCAGTGGGAGACTTTGCAGACCATTCATGGCCGCTACCCGGGCCTGAATCTCGAGATCGAGCATCTGAAGAAGCGGCGCGACCAGCACTCCATGCTGGAAGAGAAGGGCCGCCGGGTCGAGCAGGTCGACTACTACCTGGGGATCGGCGACTACTGCCGTGCGCAGGAAGTCGCGATCCAGGCGCTGCAGGAGTTTTCGGGGGATGTCGAACTCGTCGAACTCGAGAAGCTGGCCAAGCAGGGGCTGGAGCGGGAAGCCGAGGCGAAGCGACTGTCCGAGCAAGGGCAACGCGAGTGTGCCGTGGGCAACCACGAGGCCGGTCTGGCGGACCTCCGCCAGGCGCGCAAACTGGATGAGCGGAATGGGGCGATTCACGACGCCTTGCTGGAAAACCTGGTCGAGCAGGCGCGCCGCCTGATGGATGAGAATTCAGCCGGCGCGGAAGCGTACCTCAAGGAAGCGCTGGAACTCGAGCCCGAGCATGCGCTGGTCAAGGGCCTGTTGAACATGTTCCGGGACCGCAAGCGCGAGGAGGAGATTGAGCGCCTGGTTTCCCAGGTAAGACAACTGCAGGCGGAGGGCGACGTTCACGCTGCGATGAAGGCCATCCGCGCGGGGCTGTCCAGGTTCCCCAACGAGCCGCGTCTGGCTCAACTTCAGCAATCGCTGAGCCGCAAGCTGCAGGAGGTTCGCCGCAACGACCTGGATGAACTCCGCAGGGTCGGACAGGAAACGCCGGGCTCGAGCGACGCAGAAACCATCGCCGATGCCACGCGGCGCGTGGACGGCATCGTGGCGCGCTACGAAGGGGACGCGGAGGTTCAAAAGGCCGCGAGCCTGCTGCGACGGCGCCTGGAGACGATAGTGGTGGCAGCGCCGCCCGCCGGAACAGCGCCGCCGCCGGCCGCGATCCCCGCTGTTCCGCCCGCGCCGCCCGGAGCGGAAGCACAGCCCCCGAACGTGGCGGAAGCGGGACCGCCTGCGCCCCCGGCGCAGCCGCCAGTGGGGAGCCCGGGCGCGATGCAGGCCGGCCCCACCGGGCCTCCCAAGAAGAAACCTCGCTCCTGGATCGCAGTCGGTGCTCTGGCTGGCCTATTGGCTGTCTCGATCCCTCTCGTATGGCTGATTCAGAAGCAGAAGCAGAAGCCGGCCACGAACCAGTCCGCGGCAGGCACTCTTTCGGTTGGCGCGGCTCCGGCCGGGGCGAGAGTTTTCGTGGACGGCCAGGAGCGGGGCGTGGCGAATCCGAACCTCGAATTGAAACTGGCGGCGGGGACGCATGAGCTGGAAGCGCGGCTGGCGGGCTATGGCACGGTGCGCCAGCAATTGGAAGTCAAGGCCGGCGCCCACGTTCCGTTGAACCTGGCATTCACTCCCAGTGTGATCCTGCGGCTGTCCGGCCCGGTGGGCTTGAAGGCGTCGATCGATGGCGGCGCCGCAGTGGGCATGCCGGGGGGAGAACTGGTGCGCGAGCTGACGGCTGAAAAGCACTCGGTGAAGATCTGGAATGGCAGAGGCTCCGAATTGGAGTTCAGTTTCGAGGTGGCGCCCACGGGCCTGCCCGTGTTCCTGGCGCCGCCGCGTAACAAGGAGTTCAACGCCCTGCTGGTCAGCAACTTCGGCGACCAGACGCACATTGTCGCGGCGGCCCAGGGTGTGCGAGTGAAAGTCAACGGCAAGCCCGCCGGTATGCTCGGCAAAGAAGGGCTCGACTTGCCGAACCTGCCTGCGGGCACACAGCGCATCGAGCTGGGCGAAGGCAACGAGCGGCGCACGAAATCGATTGAGACCGGCGCGGGGCGCACGCTATCGGTACTTATCGATGCCGAGGCCAACACCGGCAACGTGATTGTGGAGACGGGCCTGGGCGACGTGCACGTGGCGTTCCTCCGATCCGGCAAAGCGGTGCTGGAGGTTACCACGGAGGCGGACGGCAAATTCAGGGTTGTGGGGCTGCCGGCCCTAACCTACGATGTGCAGGTATCCAAGCCGGGATTCGAAGCCGATGCTGCCAGGAAAACAGTGAAGATCCTGAAGGGCCAGGACCAGACGGTTGCCTTCCAATTGCGCAAGAAGGCCGTTTTCGCCTCAGTTCTGGTCCGCACCAGCCCGGGCGCACGAGTATTCGTGGATGGCAAGGAATCAGGCACGACGCCGGAGAATGGTCTGCTCCAGATTCAAAATCTCGCAGTGGGCGAGCACAAGATTGAAGCGCAGTTGAAGCAGTTTGCACCGAAGTCGATCACGGCCACGTTGAAGGAAGGCAGCGGCAATCCCGAGGTCGCTCTGCAGTTGTCAGACCGGCTGCGAGCCAGCGTTACGATCCTCCGTACCCCGGGCAGCCGGCTCAGCTACCGCCAGCAGAGCACCCTGGGGGAGATGCCAGTTATGGAAAAGGAGGGCCGGTTGACCCTCTCGCTGCCGGAAGGCCGCTACACGTTCCGCGCGCGTCTGGAGAACCAACAGGATGTAATGAAGGACGTCACTCTCGCAGCGGGCGACACATCGACGCTCGACTTGCAGAACCCCGTCGCCAAGGTCGAGCAACAAGGGCTGAAGGACCCGATGGACGCCGCCTGGGGCAAAGGGGCATGGCAACTGGAGGGTGATACGGGATGGTATGTGCGGAAGACTGCAGGTTGGCTGGCGTTCCCGAGGACGCCGTTTTACGGTGTCGTTACCTTCACTCCGGCACTCTCTTCAGGGGGCAAAATCGGCCGGATGTTCGGCCTTGGCAAAGAGAAGCTGGAATGGCGCCTGGACTTTGTGAACGAGAAGAATTACCTTGACTTTATCCTGAAGGAAGGATCCTTTGAAAGTTCTGAGGTGATTGAAGGCAAGCGCTCCGTGCACGCCAAGGTGAAAGGCGTCCGCTTGAACAAGGACAACAGCCCGAACATTCAGATCATTGTGACGCCAGCGGGCATCGAACACCGCGTGAACGGACAGACGATCGACAAGTGGGATCGGGCGGGCAGCGGAGCAGGCTCGTTCGGGTTCATGGTCGAACCGAACAAGCCGTTGCTTCTCCAGAACGACTTCCGCTTTGAACCATCGCACTAGGGATTGAGTCCGGTGAGAGCTTGGGGGGTGGCACGTCCTGGCTGCAGATTCATATCCATAGAGAGTCGCGCACCTTTCCGCCGCTGCGCCTCGAAGGTAGAGAACCATCGTGTCATTTACGGCTTGTCGGGTAGAGTCGCAGGCCGCAGCAATGGAATACGGAGTCCCTCCCGCACAGCCGAGCCACCTCTGGCTGCGGAGGTTTACGCGGCCCTCCAGATTTGAGAGGAGCTTGCCGAGTGTTCCGATAGCATGGTACTATCGCCGGGAAGTTTTTGTCTGTCAGTCTGTCAATGGTCAGAAGACCGCAGCTTCCAAGCAGACCAGTCGCTTTGTATCAAGGCGGCTGGTCCCGATCGAGAGGCCCCGTTCCCTACCGGAAAGTGAGTACAAGCCATGAACCCGAGCCAGAGCACAGATCCGAGCCGTATCACGATATTCATTGACGAACAACAGCTCGACGAATTCAGCGAAGGCGCGATCCTCGAACAAGTCATCGTCAGGCAGGAGTTGAATGACCACTGGTGGTGCGAGGTAGTCTGCCGCCAGACGGAGGATCAACGATTTCCTTTCGAAGACGCATTGGGGAAGCCGCTGAAGGCATCCACATTCGACCCTTCCGGGGTGGAACACGTGGCCTTCACGGGTTTCGTGCTTGAAAGCCAGCTCGATTATGAAGTGTATGGGAGTTACACGATCCACCTTGTAGGCGTGACCAAGAGCTACAAGCTCGATCTGACGCCCCGGCAGGCTTATTACCATCAGAAGACCATGGCGGATGTAACCAATCAATTGGTGGATGACGCCGGGCTTTCTGTCGAGGGTCTGCTCGATTCTGCAGAAACTCGGAGCTACGTTCAGTACGGGGAGACGGACTTCGACTTTATTAAACGGATGGTGGATGACGCGGAAAGCTGGATGCGTCCTACCGAAGACGGCATCGAGGTGCAGAATCAGTTTCAGCCCGGCGCGGAGCTTCAATGGCGGGGCGAGGATGATGGCTTGATCGGCTTCCAGGCGAAGGGCCGGCTGAGCCAGCCTTCGATGAACGGGGCGCAGTACGACTTCCGTAAGATGGAGAGCAAGGTCTATACCAACGTCCAGGACGACGCGCCATTTTATGGATCGCTCGGCTCGCTGGTAGAGGCTGTAAAATCGGAGTCTGCCAATCTGCCTCCGGGTTATATCGTCCAGCGGTCGCGGAAACCGACTCTGGAACTATACGAGGCGCTGCTCAAGAAAGAGAGCCGTCGATCCATCGGAAGCGGCATCACGTGCAGCGGAGTCAGCCGCAATCTGGAACTGTTGCCCGGGAACGAAGTCGAGATTCAGGGCGTCCTGGACGCGAATGGAACCTACGGGGTCGTCAAAGTGATTCACACCTGGAATCCCGACGGCTACTCGAACCAATTCTGGTGCACGCCGTGGCAGAAGTACACCAATCCCAAGGCCCCGCAGGTCAAGCCATGGTTTAACACGGTCCCGGCGCGGGTGGTCGACAACCAGGATGAATATGGGTTGGGCTCAGTCAAGGTGCAGTACTTTTGGCAGGAGGACGGCGAAACGAGTTGGGCACGAACGATGACGCCGCACGCCGGCGCCGATAGAGGGTTTTACTTCGTGCCCGAGATCGGCGATGAAGTCTGGGTCACGTTTGAAGACGGCGACCCGGAGCGGCCCAGGATCCTGGGGTGCGCGTGGAACGGCCAGGACAAGGCGCCCACCGAGGACTTCTGGGGCAGTGACGTGAAACCCAATGACGTTAAGCGCATCGTAACCAAGAGCGGGCATAGGATCGCCATCGTCGACAAGGAGGGGAAAGAGACCATCTCGCTGGCCACCCCGAAGCAAGTCAAAATCATGTTGACGGAGTCGAGTAATGAGTCAGGCAGAGCTACCTTAAGTCTCCATTCGGATGGAGATATCGTGATCACCGCAGGCGGGCGCATTCACCTGCAAAGTGCGTTTTACTCCCGCGAGATTGGGTAAAGGAGGAACAATGCCAGTCTTCGACCAATCCACCAAGGTCGGCCGCAAAGTTGTGGATCCGGGCAGCGACAAGAGCCTGCCCGATGGAAAGTCACTGTCCTATGGTGCAATGACCAGCACCACCGCGCTGGCCGGCACGACCGGAATCGACTGCAAGCTCGTGCACGGCGACCGCTACCAGATCATCAGCCAGAAGATGACCGAGACGATCGGCGGCGACGAGATGACCATGATCGGCGGCAAGGAGACCCATATCGTGGGCGGGAACGAGATCTACATGTGCGGCGGCAACCGCACCGATACGATCGTCGGCAACCTGACGATGATGGTCCTTTCTTCCACGACGTACCTCTACATGGGCGCCGTGACCGCCATTTACATGTCGACCAAGACGGAAATCATGCTCGGCGGGCGGACCAGCGACGACTCGACCTGGCATTACGAAAACAAGGTCTTCGACGGGGAGAACATCCTGCTGCAGCAGCAGAATATCGGCGCGACGAATGTCAACATGGGCGCCCAGGTCCAGTTCATCGGCTTCCTGGCGCAGTTCGTGTTAAGCCTGAACCTGGGCGTCAACGCCGTCAACATTGCTGCCAATGTCTTCAAAGCCAAGAGCGACGGGCTCAGCGCGCGCGTGCAGGGGGCGCTCACGAAACTCGTCGGCGGAGAGGTCGGGGCCCAGGGCGGGACGGCCGAGGCCAATGCCACTGTCAACGCCGCTCCGCACGTCTGCGCCAACACGCCGGCGTAGCATCGTAAGCTGAGCTGAAGCCATGCACAACGAAGGTCTTCCGGATTCCCCCGGCCGCGGCGAGCGCCTCACGCCGGCCGATCGCAGCGAGGAGCTGCTGCCCTGGCGGCGCGCCGACGGCATGACGCGCTGCTTCCTGGCCTGGATGCCCGTTTCCTCGTTCCCCGCGCGCGAAAGCGAGCGCCAATGGCTGCTACGCTTCACCACCCTGCTCGGAGAGCGGCTCAAGCAGGACCACGAGCTGGAGCCGCACGTCTTCCTGGAATTCAAGACCGCCACCACGGTGAACGACGAGTTCCTCCGCCACTCGCGAGACTTCATGCCCCTGGCCGGGCTGGGACGCCACCCCGGCGCGCAGCCTCCCGATCTGCCTTCGGAGCGCGAGTACCAGCAACTCATGGAGGGCAAGCGGGGATTCCGCGCAGAAGACCACATGGCCGATTACTGCTACTGGTTCCTGGTTCAATCCACCCAGCGGCAGTGCCAGCTGTTCCAGGGTCTCGGCGGCATGTCGATTCTCTACTGGAAGCCCGATCCCAAGGCCAAGCCGCCGGATTTCAAAATCCCCGCCCGCTATCAGGACCACGAGCTATTCAAGGAGTTCGACGTGAAGGGCATGGTCGCGGGTGGGTGCGCCGCCCGCGACGCCTTCCTGCCGAAGAGCAAGCAGATCGTCGGCGCCGGGCTCAAGACATCGGTGCAGCTGGAGACGATCGCCTTCATGCTGCCGCTGGTGAGCGCCCCCGAGGCCTTCGGCCTGCCCGAGCAGGAACTCAAGGCTTACTTCGAGCTTTTCGACGTCTACCTGCGCGAAAGCCCGCCCGATGGGGGCCTGATCCTGCTGTCGAAGCACGACCTCGAAGAGGCCCTCATCGGCGTGCTCGAGCAGATGCGGCAGTCCGAAACCGAACCGGGTCCGCAGGCCTGAGGAGAGCTGTCATGCCGGTCAACAGTCCATCCAATCGAATCAGGGCGCGCCTGCTCGCCTGCCCGGCCCCCGCCGGAGCGATCCTGCTGCCGTGTTCGGCGTTTCCGGTCCCGGCACAGGAGCGCGACGGGCTGCTGCGCGCCGTCTCCCTGCTGTCCCGCACGCTCGCCGCGCGCTCGAAGGCGCTGTCCCACACCTTCCTGCACGTCTCCTCGGGCAAGAACCCGGAGGCCGGCTCACTGTTCTCATCCAATGCCCGGCGCTGGATGCCGGAGCTCGGCTTCGGGGTCTGGCTGGGGCGCAGGCCGCCGTCGTTGTGGACGCGCGAGGACTTCGAGAACGTCGAGCCCGGCGACCGCCTGCGCTCGCTTGTCGAACTCGTTTTCCGCGTCAACGCCGACGACGCGGCCAAGGATCACGCTCGCTCCGTCCTGTTCGGGACCGGTTCGGTGATCGAAGTCCACACCCGCGACGACGGGGAGGCCTTCGCCCGCCGCGCGACGCTGCTCCTGCTGCCTACCATCCAGGACGCCGCCTTCCAGTCCTATCCCTTCTACTTCCCCTTGCTCGACGCGGCCGCGCTCGCTGCGGCCACGTTCGCTCAGCTGCAGACGTGGCTGTGCGGCGCCGGCGCCTATTTTGGCGAGAGCATCGACGACGGCGGAGTGCTCGTGCTGTCGCTCGAAAGCCTGCGTCCGGCGCTGGAGCAGCTGGCAGCGAATCCCGACCCGGACAACCCGGGCGGCTGGCTGATCCCGGTGAAATGACATGGCACAAGCTTCGGCAATCCGCGTCATCGAACAGGCCCGCGACCGGCTGGTCATCTACCAGCCGCCGTACTGGCCCTTCGCCATCGGTTTTCTGATCGCCGCCGTGGTGATCGCCGTGTTCGTCTTCGGCTTCCTGACCCTGCTCTCCGTGCGCCTGCCGCTCCGCTTCGCCGGGTTGATCCTGGCGCTGCCGTTTCTTTTCTTCAGCGCGAAGGCCGCGCTGCAACAGATGTTCGTCCAGGTCTCGGTGCCGGACCGCACGCTGACCATCCGCCACGTCGGCATGTTCGGGACCGACGCGCGCGTCCTGCCGCTGGACGAGGTCGATGGGGTCGTTCAGCTCCGCGCCCGCCGCTCGACGGCCGTCGGCCTGCGCCTCCGCTCCGGGGAGACGATCAACCTCACGGGCTTTACCGACCAGGCCGGCAAGGACGGGATGCTTCTCTCACTGCAACTCTTTCTTGCGGGCGCGAAAAGCGGCTACTGAACTGGCGGACGACGGTTTGGCGCACCGCCTCAGCGCCCGCGGCGACGGGCGTTGCGCGGTGATGGAGTCTCAACCTTCGGCAGGTGGCTTTGCGGCCGTCTTTTCCGGAGGAGCAGGGTTCGCCGGCGGCACCTCGCGTTCGACCCTTTCGACCACGATCTGAAAATCGGCGACCAGAGCCGCCAATGCGCCGACCGCGGCCAGCACCGGAGCGACGATCACGCCTGCCGCTGCGACCACCACCGGCACTTCCATGAACGTGTGGCCCTGGGCGTCGCGCACGATCACCCGGCGCACGTTGCCCTCGTGCAGCAGCCGGCCTACCAGTTCCACGGCATCCTTACCCAGGACCCGGATCTCCTCGGTGATGACCTTGAATTGCTCCATCGCGGCCCTCCTCTCGTTTTCCCGCATCCGGCGCGGCCAGCGGCTACACCGACGAATTCCGCCTGGCCGGGCAGATGCTGTCACCAATCCGTACGCGCGCCGCCGCCCGAAGTTCCCCCAGCCGCGTGCCCGGGAGGTAAACTCCGCGCGGCCACTTACGCCTGCAACCCTTCCAGCGCCCCCCGCAGGCGCTGCAGCATCGCGCCGGCCTCTTCCTGCGGCTGCGGCAGACGCAGCACGCCGGCCGGGGTGAACGAGGCGCCTTCGGTGCCGGCCACCAGCCGCATCAGCCTGTGCGGATCCACCTGCGCGCCGGGATGGAACTTGATGTTCACGCCCCCTCCACGCCGGTCCACCGTCTCGACGCCGATTCTTTCTGCCAGGGTCTTCAGCTCTGAGAATGCCACCAGGTGCCGCACCGGCTCGGGCGGCTCTCCGTAGCGGTCCGACAACTCCTCCAACAGGATCCGCGCCTTCTCCGGATCGCCCGAATCGGCGATCCGCTTGTAGGCCTTCAGCCGCTGCTGTTCGTCGGCGATGTACCCTGGCGGGATCCGGATTTCGAGGCCCAGGTTGAGCGCGGAATGAACCTCGGGCGCGACCCGCTCGCCGCGCAGTTCGTGCGCGGTTTCGTCGAGCAGCTTCAGGTAGGTCTCATAACCGACCGACACGATGTGCCCGCTCTGCTCACCGCCCAGCAGGTTACCGGCGCCTCGCAATTCCAGGTCCAGCGCGGCGATCTTGAATCCCGCGCCGAGGTCGGAGAACTCCTTCAACGCCGCCAGCCGCTTGCGCGCCACTTCGCTCAGCTCACCGTCCTCCGGCACCAGCAGGTAGGCGTACGCGCGGCGGTTCGATCGTCCCACCCGGCCGCGCAGCTGATACAGGTCGCTGAGACCGTAGTTCTGCGAGTCCTCGATGATGATCGTGTTCGCCAGCGGAATGTCGAGGCCGTTCTCGACGATGGTCGTGCACACCAGAACGTCAGACTGGCAGTGCATAAAACTCAGCAGGACCCGCTCCAGTTCCTGCTCCCCCATCTGGCCATGGCCCACCGCGACGCGCGCTCCCGGCGCCTGCTCCTGAATCCACGCCGCGCGGCTCCAGATGCTCTCCACGCGGTTGTGCACGAAGTACACCTGGCCCCCGCGGCTCAGTTCCTGTTCAATGGCCGTCTTCACCAGTTCGGCATTGAACTTCGCGACGACGGTCTGCACGGCCAGCCGGTCCTTGGGCGCGGTTTCGATCACCGACATGTCGCGCAGTCCGAGCAGCGACATGTGCAGCGTCCGGGGGATTGGCGTGGCCGACATCGTCAGCACGTCGATGTTGCGGCGCAGCTGTTTCAGCCGCTCTTTGTGACGCACGCCGAAGCGTTGCTCCTCATCCACAATCAGCAGGCCGAGATCCGAGAACACGACGTCCTTGGAGAGCAGCCGGTGCGTGCCGATGAGGATGTCCACTTTGCCCGCGGCCAGGTCGGCGAGGGTGGCCTTGATCTCCTTGTTCGAACGGAAGCGGCTGAGCATTTCGATGCGCACCGGAAAGGCCGCAAAGCGCCGTTGAAACGTCTCGCAGTGCTGCAGCGCCAGCACGGTCGTTGGCGCCAGCACGGCCACCTGCTTGCCGTCGCCCAGCGCCTTGAAGGCGGCGCGCATGGCCACTTCCGTCTTGCCGAAGCCGACGTCGCCGCACAGCAGCCGGTCCATCGGGCTCGTACTTTCCATGTCGCGCCTGATTTCGACCGTGGACTGCAATTGGTCGCGTGTCGGGACGTATTCAAACGAGTCCTCGAACTCACGCTGCCAGTTCGATTCGGCGGAGAACGCAAAACCATCGGCCATTTTGCGCTCGGCGTAGAGCTTCAGCAGCTCCTCGGCCATGTCGCGCATCTTGGCCTTGACGCGCGACTTCGTCCTGGCCCACGTGACTCCGCCCAACCTGTCGATTTGCGGCGGCGCCTCGCCCGCTCCACGATATTTCTGGATCAGGTCCAGCCGCGTGAGCGGCACGTAGAGCTTGGACTCGCCGGCGTACTCCACCAGCATGAAATCCTCGGCCGTCTGGCCGGCCTTGATCTGCCGCACCCCCAGGTATTTGCCGATGCCGTGCTGCGCGTGGACGACGTAGTCGCCAGGTTTGAGGTCGAGCGTCTCCGGCGTGAACAGCGCAACGTGCGTGCGCTGCCGCGCCGCCTGCGCCTCCTCGGAGACCTCGAACAGGTCGCGATAGCCGAACAGCGCGAGTTGCGACTCGCTCAGCAATGTCCCGTGCGGCACGCTGCCCTGCACCAGGTACACGCTCGCCAGGTGCGACGCCATGTAGGCGCGCTCGCTCAGGTAGTCCGGCGTCGTGCCTTTCACTTCGATGCCCAGCTGGTACGGCAGCGAGTATTCGCCGAAAATGTCCGCCAGCCGCTCGACCTCGCCTTGCGCGGGAGCGAAAAACGCCACGCGCCACCCTCCAGCGACCAGCGCACGCGCCTCCTCCGCCGCGGCCTTCATGTTGTTGCGGAAAACCATCGGCGGACGCGACCGGATCTCCAGCGGCGGGTTCGCCTCGTGCAGCGCCGCGCCTTCCAGAGACAATTCGCGCAGCTCGACCTCCCGGCGTTGCGGATGCCGTGCCGCGAACTCGCCCCAGTGAAAGAACACTTGCTCGGGTGGACAGGCGGCCTGCGGCGCCAGTTGCTCCAGCCTCTTCCACAATCTCTCGGCCGCCGTCTGGAGAGATTCAGGCTCGTCCCAGATCACCACCGTGTCGCGCGCCAGGTCCTCCAGGGAGCCCTGCCGCGGCTCGACCAGAGGCAACGCGAACTCCCATCCGCCGAATACTTCTCCGGGGACGATGTCGTCCCGGCCCAGCCGCTCCGCCAACCTGCTCAGCAGCGCCCGCGTCCGCGGCGCCTCCTCCAGCGGCAGGAGTGCGACGTCTTCGACCCGCAGCACGCTGCGCTGCGTTTCGACGTCGAATCGCCGCAGGCTCTCCACCGTGTCGCCAAAAAACTCGATCCGCGCCGGCTTGTGCGCCTCGGCCGGAAAGACGTCCAGAATCCCGCCCCGGATCGAGTATTCCCCCTCCATCTCAACCGGCTCCCGGCGCTCGTAGCCGATGCTCTCCAGGTGCGCGGCCAGGTCCTCCATCGGGATTTCATCGTTGACGCGTACGGTCAGAGCCAGCCGCCGGCACGCCGCGGCATCGCCCGTGCGCAGCAGCGCGGAAGCCACCGGGGCGACGGCGATCGAGAATTTACCGCCCGCCATGCGATACAGCGCCACCGCCCGGCCGGCCTTCAATTCGGAGTGCGGCGACAGGTTTTGCCCTGGCAGCGTGTCCAGCGCCGGAACCAGCAGCGGCAGCGGCGCGCCCCGCCCCGCGTGCAGCAGTTCATGGAACGTCTCCAGCAGCGCGTGCAGATTCTCCGCCGTCCGCGGTGATTCGGTCACCACCAGCAGTGGCTGCTGCAGCGCTTGCCACAGCAGGCTCAGGTGCAGCGCCTTGGCCGTCAGCGTCAGTCCGGCCAGTTGCGAGCGCCCGCTGGACTCAACGCTCAGGCGCCGCACCAGTTCCTGAAACGCCGCGTGGCGCGTGAGGGACTGGAATTGCTCGCGAATGCCGGGATGGATCACTGCCGCGCGGCGCGACCAGCGCGCCAATCTTCCATGCTAACTGCTCTGGCGTGCCCAGCCACGCCAGCCCACGCCCCGGGCCGCCGCCGCGCACCATATTCTACGCTTGTATTAGGCGACAACAGTGGACTCGCAACACCCGCGCATCCTGGTCCGCGCGACCAACTGGGTCGGCGACGCGGTGCTGTCGCTGCCCGCTCTAGGCGCCATCCGCGACCGGTTTCCCGACGCCTGGATCGCCGTGCTGGCACGCCCCTGGGTCGCCGGGCTGTATCGTCACGAACCTTTCGCCGACGAGATCATCCCGTATGCCCCGGCCCGCTTTCGCCGCGGCTCGCTGCGCATGGCCTGGCGCGACCGCATCACGCTGGCCGGCGCCCTGCGCGAGCGCGGATTCGACTGTGCCCTGCTGCTGCAGAACGCCTTCGACGCGGCGCTGATCACGGCGCTGGCCGGCATTCCCGAGCGCATCGGCTACGCGCGCGACTTGCGCTCGCCGCTGCTCACGCGGCCCATCCCGCTTCCGCGCCCGGGCGCCATCCCGCCGCACGAGTCGTTCTACTATCTCGAGCTCCTGCGCCGCACCGGCTGGCTGGAGCGTCTTCCGGCGACGCTGACGATCGAATTGCGCTCCGCCCGGCAGGCCCGCGCCGCGGGCCTGGCGCGCTTCGCCGCGGAAGGGATCGGCACGCCGGTTATCGGAGTCAGCCCCGGCGCCGCCTTCGGCACCGCCAAGCGCTGGCTCCCAGAGGCGTTCGCCGCCTCGGCCTGCACGCTCGCCCAACGCCTGGGCGCTACGGTGGCCCTCCATGGCTCCGCCTCAGAGCGCGAACTCTGCGAATCCGTCCGCGCGCTGATCGAGGGCCGTGGCTTCCGGGCCCTCAACTACGCCGGCCGGACCACACTGGAGGAGTTCATCGAACGCGCGGCCGCCAGCCGGCTGTTCCTGACCAATGACAGCGGGGCCATGCACGTCGCCTCAGCCCTGGGCGTGCCCACCGTCGCCGTGTTCGGCCCGACCAATCCCGACACCACCGGCCCGGCCGGCCCGCGGGCCCGCATTGTCCGTCACCCGGTCGAATGCGCCCCCTGCCTGTTGCGGGAATGCCCCATCGACCACCGCTGCATGACCGGGGTGGAACATGAATTCGTTTCCAAAGCGGCTCTCGATCTGGTACAAATGTCTATTGAGTGGACACGCGAACCAAAATAGGAAAATTGTCGGCGTGGAACCCCGCCACCCTGAAACCTCTCGTCTCGGGCTACTTCGATCCTCTGCTTGAATTGCACGTGGAACGGCTGGAGGCCTTGTCGGGCGAATTGGGCCCGCTGACCGTGCTGGTGCTGGATCCGCCGGATCCGATCCTGCCCGCCTCGTCCCGCGCCGCCGTGGTGGCGGGCCTGGCCTGCGTGGAGGCCGTCCTGGTCGGCGAGGGCTCAGCTTTGCCGGGCGCGCGGCTCGAGCTTGAGGAGGAGGAGACGGTGCTACGCGCGGGGTTCCTGCAGCACGTCCTCGACCGCCAGACCTGAGCCTCGGCGCGCGGATTGAATGGCCCCGCCCCGCATCCTCATCGTCCGCCTCGGCTCGATGGGGGACATCCTCCATGCCCTCCCGGCCGTCGCGTTGCTGCGGCGCACTTGGCCCGAAGCCGGCATCGACTGGGCCGTCCATCCCAAGTGGCGCGAACTGCTGGCCGGCAATCCCCTCGCTCTCGAACCCATCTACGTCGACCGGACGAGTGCGGCTTCTGTGCGCCAGGCCATTCGCAGGCTGCGCGAGGCCTGCTACGACTTCGCCATCGATTTCCAGGGACTCATTCAGAGCGCCATCCTCACCCGCCTGGCGCGCCGCGCCGCGGTTTACGGCTTTCATCGCTCGCTGGTTCGGGAATGGCCGGCCGCGCTCTTCTATACGCATGCGCTGCGAGTCGCGGCGCCGCACGTCGTCGACCGTAACCTGGCGCTTGCCGCTGCCGCCGGAGCCCAGCCCGGCCCCGCCGAGTTCGCGCTGCCGCCTGGCCAGCCGGAGGGTGAGTTGCCCGAGCGCTTTGTCCTCGCCGCGCCCCTGGCCGGATGGACCGCCAAGCAATGGCCGCTGGAGTATTATACGCCGCTGGCGCGCCGGCTTCGGGAAGAGTTCGGCCTGTTGCTGGTTCTCAATGGCGCTCCCTCATCCGCGTCTGGCCTGCGCAGCGTCGAGGGCGCGCAGGTCCATATTTCCAGCCTCTCCGGACTGATCGATGCGACCCGCCGGGCTACGGCCGTGCTCGGCCTTGACTCCGGTCCGATGCATCTCGCGGCCGCCTTGCGCAAGCCGGGAGTGGCTCTTTTTGGCCCCACCGATCCGGCTCGCAACGGGCCTTACGGGAACTCGTTGACCGTGCTCCGCCACGCCTCGGCAACCACCACTTACGCCCGCCGCCCGGTTGTGGATCCCTCGCTCCGCGCCCTCACGCCCGACCTCGTCTTTGCCGCCCTGAGCGCGGCTTTACGCGACGCGCCGTCCGCCGCCGACGTGGCACCGCGAGGGCCGTGCGCCGGCGCCTCGGCAGGAGAGCCGCTTCCCTGATGCCGTTCTTCCCCAAACCCTACGCCGACCTCGTCCAGCGCCTGCGCGTGCCCATCGGCATTGTGGTCGTCGCCGGCTTTGGCTGGTTCGCGCGCCCGACTGCCCTCTCGCTGCTCGCCGGACTGCCCTTCGCCGCCGCCGGACTCGCGCTGCGTGCCTGGGCCGCCGGCCACTTGCGCAAGAATCAGGCACTGACTACTTCCGGACCTTACGCCTGGGTGCGCAATCCGCTGTATCTCGGCACGCTGATCGCCGTCGCCGGCTGCCTCGTCGCGGCCGCCCGCCCGGTCCTGGCGCTAGCGACTCTTGCGGCCTTTCTGCTCATTTACACGCCCGTCGTGGAGCAGGAAGAGCAGCATCTCCGCGCGCTCTTCCCGGACTATGAAGCCTACGCCAGGCGCGTGTCGCAGTTCATCCCTCGCCCGCCACGCGAGCCGCTCGCCCAGCGCTTCTCCTTCGAGATCTACCAGCGCAACAAGGAATACAAGGCCCTGCTCGGCTTCCTCTGGGCCTACGCTTTCCTCGTCGTCAAGGCGCTTCTCTGACAAGCCCGGACGCCGCCGGTGTGTCCCCGCGCTGCTGCTGCGCCGTTAGCCGTTGGTAGTGGGTCAGTTTCCAGGACGCGCGTAATCCAGGGCCAATCCGGACAGAGCACATGTGCGACAAGCCGTCAGTCTGGGTGCGCTAACGCTGCCAAACGGGCTATCGTGCCGAGGCAGGATCGTTATCTGCTCTCGGGACAGCGTTTGGCGACAGCGCTGCCAACTCTGCTACAGCCGCCGTTTCGGTGGCATCTTGAGACCAACTTTCGAGACACTACAGGCCTTGGTCTCAGGATCTCCCGCCCTCGTCTCAAAACTCAGCCATTGTGCAACACCGAGCGCCCATTCCGCCATCACGATGCCGCTAACGGAGAATGAGGCCAATGATGACCGCAAAGAGCAAGGCAAGAACAGCCGCTACGAGAAGAGTATGCCATTCCGTCAGCCGCTGCCATCTCGTCAATGGAAGTCGGATGAAGGGTTCGACCCGTCCGTCCAAAAAACGAATCTCTGGTCTGACAGGATGCCTCTCGCACCCCATTAGCGCTTCCGGTTGGCATGGAAACCGTGGATACGAAAACCACTTCCACCATTTGTCGAGGGCGAGTTCGGTATAAACGCTTGCGTTAGCAGCGGCCAACTCGTCGCAGCTGTCGCAGAACGGCATCCGCTGTGGGACAGCCGTGGGGCTGACGAGTTTTTGTCCGTTGACAATGATGTATGGCTTTTGAACTCGGTAAGGCACAACTTATCCCTCTCGTTATTGGCGACTCAGCACCAACCGTACTTCGTTCGTCAAGTCCATCCATTTGGAGTCGGTTACCTCGCAGAGGTTCAGCAACATTTCCCCCAACTTTGGCAACTGATCCGGGTGTTTCTTGTTTGGCTTATCGTGGAACGTTTTCGAGTCCACCACCATGCCACCCGCGACGGCCTGAGCACCATAGACAACACAGATATAGGCTCCTCCGTCTTTGGCCAACCTACTTGGCAACACGGAGATTCTGCGGACCTGGAAACTCGCGGGGTTCAAGAGCTGTGCCTGCACTGTCTTTGCGACGGCTAGACCCAATGCAACTTCCGGGCTTAAGGGCGCGCTGTCCTTTGCTTTGAGCTGGGCATAAATGTCCGGCGTACATTTGTCAGCGGGAATGTGATGCTTCTCGCAAGCGGTGTACTGCTCTTCTAAGGCAGCCGCATCCTGTGCTTTTACTCGAGTTGAAACAGATACCACAATAGAAAGCGCGACGAATGCAAATTGCGTACTCAACAAATGCATGTGCTCACAATACCGCTTTGCCGCTCCAGCGGCAACGGAAGGAAGGCGGGCGCGTCCGGCTCCATGTCGCCCGCTTCCGCCCAGTGAGAAATGCGCAAAGCGGTCATTCTCTCTCCTACTCCGGCAGCAGCACGAACTTCGCCCGCTCCAGGTGATCGGCCCGGTCTTCCAGCCCGATCAGCCCGCCGTTCACCCGCCGCGTGATCGCCTGCAAATCGTCCTGGTCCGCCAGTTCATTCAGGCCATGCTCGGTCCAGAACCAGCACGCCGCATCCACCGCCAGCGCCGGGTCGGTTGCCACGTTTTCCCAATTCCCGTCTGCCGTCAGGTCCACGCCGATCGAGCGCCCATAGGCCGCGTAGTTCACCCGCCCGGTGAGTTGGATCAGGCCGCGCCCCTTGAACCTCGGCCCGTCGCCGGGCTGCGCATTGCCCAGGTCTTTTCGCCCCTCATAGGCCTCGCCGCTCGCCAGTTCCTCCAGGTACTGCAAATCGCCGCTCTCGTGGCCCGTCTGCGCCAGGAAATGCGCCATGCGCAGCGGCGTGTCGATCTGAGCCGCCTGCATCCGTTCCAGCATCGGCTTGTAAAACAACTCGAGCTGGGACGATTTTGCGTTCAGCATCACGAAATGAAACTTCTCTGACGCCATGCCGCCGGGCAACCCACGCCGCAGCTCCGCCAGCATGTCGCCGCCCGGCGCCACGACGCCGTCCGGGGCCGTCTGTCCCATTGCCTGAGTCTGGAACGCCAGGATCGCATTCAGCGAGGCCGTCCCGAATTGTCCGTCCACCGTGAGCGCCGCCGTTCTCGCAATCCGCGCCAAGTTCATGTTCATCAGCAGTTGAACCACTTTCACGTCGCCGCTTCGGTTCTCGCATGCTCGTCCCACCGCACCGCTCAATCGCATCTGTAAGCCTCCGTCGGCGCTCCCGGTCTCCCCGGTTGATTCATTCCTCGCGCCCCACGATCAGCAAGCGGCACAAGCCGGTCCCCGCACCTTCTGTTCTTCGGAAACAGTTGAAATCGCGCGAGAAAAAAACCTACAGCGCGCGTGAATGCCCGATTTCGGCCGGCCTTGTCGCTCCGCCCGGCGCGCTTCCGCGGAGCTCCGCAAAGCTCCGGCCCGGATCCTCCGCCGGGTTGTGAAATGATCTACTTATGCAACTGACGTTTTGGGGCGCCGCCCAGACCGTGACCGGCTCGATGCACCACCTGACTCTGAACGGCAGCCGCTTCCTGCTCGATTGCGGCCTGTATCAGGGCCGCCGCGAGGAGGCCCGCGAGCGCAACGCCAAGCTGCCCTTCCCCGCCAACTCGATCTCGTCGGTGATCGTCTCGCACGCCCACATCGACCACACCGGCAACCTGCCGAGCCTGGTCAAGAGCGGCTTCAGGGGCCCAATCGTCGCCTCACCGGCGACGATTGATCTCAGCAACCTGATGCTGGCTGACTCGGCCCATCTCCAGGAAAAAGACGCCGAGTTCATGGCCAAACGGAACTCGCGCCGGCACTCGCTCGGCGACCCCGACACGCCCGCCATCGTTCCCCCGCTCTACTCCGTCGAGGACGCGCAGCGCACGCTGCCGCTGTTCCAGTCCGCCGCGCAGCGCCAGCCGCGGCAGATCGCCCCGGGGCTTACTTATTTCTCCTATGATGCCGGTCACATGCTCGGCTCGACGGCCATGGTGCTCACGCTCGAGGAGCAGGGCCGCAAGCGCACGCTGGCCTTTTCCGGCGACGTCGGCCGCTGCCATCTGCCCATCACGCGGGATCCCGAGCCGTTGCCGCCATGCGATTACCTCATCATGGAGTCCACCTATGGCAACCGCTTCCACGCGCCCTTAGGCGCAGTCGGCGACAAGCTCGCCGCGACCGTCAATCGCACCATCGCGCGCGGCGGCAAACTGATTGTCCCGGCCTTCGCCGTCGGCCGCACGCAGGAACTCGTGCTGCTGCTGCACGAGCTGAACGACGCCAACAAAATCCCGGATTTCCCCATCTTCGTCGACAGCCCGCTGGCTGTGGCGACGACTGAGGTGTTCCGCAAGCACACCGAGTTGTACGACGAGGAAACCAAGGCCGTCGCCGCGCGCTACGCCGACCCCTTCGGCATGAAGATGCTGCACTACATCAAGGATGTCTCTGAATCCAAGGCACTGAACGACTCGCGCATGCCGTCCATGATCATCTCCGCCTCCGGCATGTGTGAAGCCGGGCGCATCCTGCACCACCTGCGCAACAACATCTCGAACCCCAAGAACACGGTTCTGATCACCGGCTTCATGGCCGAGAACACCCTCGGCCGCAAGCTGCTCGACAAGCTGCCTGAAGTCCCCATCTTCGGCGAGCTCGTTCCGCTCCGTGCCGAGGTCGTCAAGCTGGATGAGCTCAGCGGCCACGCCGACCAGCGCGAGCTGCTCGACTGGATGGAGCCCGTCACGCACGGTCTCAAACGCGTCTTCCTGGTTCACGGCGAACTGGACGCCCAGACTGCCCTGTCCCACGCCATCCAGGAGCGCTATAAGCTCCCCGTCACCATCCCGGCGCGGGGTGATTCCATTCCGCTCGACTAGCGGCCTGCGATCCGACAGCGGCGCCGGGCGGGGCGCTGCCAATTATTAGAAAACCGAGCCTCCGGTCGCGTGCCAACTGGCGCCTATATGCTTGAATGGAATGGGAGGGACGGCCGCGCGGCCATGTCCCATCCCCGGTCCGCCTGCTTATGAATCGCACGCTCATTGTGGTCGCCGGAGTCCTCCACCGGGACGGGTTGTTGCTGATTGGCCAGCGCATGTCCGGCGATCGCCATGCGCTGAAGTGGGAGTTTCCCGGCGGCAAGGTCGAGGCCGGCGAGACTCCCAAGCAGGCCCTTGCGCGCGAGTTGCGCGAAGAGCTCGGCATCGAGGCCGTGGTCGGCCGCGAAATCGCCCGTTATGAGCAGGCCACGCGCCGCCGCAGCCCGCTGCTGCTGTTGTTCCACGCCGTCGACAGCTTTGCCGGCGAGCCGCGCGGCGTCACGTTCGAGCAGATTCGCTGGGAACTGCCCGCCAAGCTCCCCGAATACGATTTCCTCGACGGCGATCTGGATTTCATTCGCCGGCTGGCTCAGGGACGGCTCCGGCCCTTCTCTTAACCGTGGATCGGGACGCGGGATGGCCGCCTGCCCGGGCGGTATTTGGGATCCCGTGACAACTCCCCAACCCGTGCGTTGATATCCGCTTTAGAGCCGCCCGGCCCTCAGCCGCCAATTAGTGCGTCCAGCGGGAGCTGTGGACCCGGGCGGCGTGGGGCTGGGCCTCATGCAGCTTGCGCAGGAACCACTCGGTGACCCGGGGGGTTCGTGATCCACAGAGCATGTTTTCGGCCATCAGCACGCAGACCACGAGAAAGACCACGGAGCTGAGCGCGACCGTGGTGATGATGACCAGCCCGACCAGTATTGACATGGCGTTCTCAGCTCCCTTCCCGGCTTATCGGCCCCGATGCCCGGCGCCTGCAGTGAACAATAAACCGCAAGATCCTTCATTCGCACTTCAACAGACGGCACGACGTACGGCCCTGTTCCAGGATTCCGCTCGCGGTGTCCCGTCTTCTTTGTACATCGAATTGTCACAAATGGAAACACTGAAAACCAGATTTCTGGCATTTTGTAGTACTAATTTGCCTCAACATGGGTCAGAATGAGCCTCCCGACGTCTTTTGAGACCGAAAACTCCGATAACTCCGGTCGGGCCGGGGCCCGTCTCTACCAATCCACGACACTGCCGTCGTCGGCGTCGTACAACTCGGGATTGCGCCAGTCGTGGCCGATCTTGTCGGCCATCGCGTTCTCGTCGAGTTCGATGCCCAGCCCGGGCGCCGTGGGCAGATTCAGATAACCTTTGGTCACCGTGAACGGCTGCTTGATGTAACCCTCGCCCAGCGACACCTGCTCCTGGATCAGGAAATTCGGGATCGACGCCGCCATCTGCACGCCCGCCGCCAGCGAGATCGGCCCCAGCGGATTATGCGGCGCGATGGTGGCGTAGTACGCCTCGGCCATCCCGGCGATCAGGCGCACTTCGGTGATCCCGCCGGCATGGCACAGGTCGGGCTGCAGCACTGCCGCCGCGTGCTTTTCCAGCACCTCGCGGAAACCCCACTTGGTGAACACGCGCTCGCCCGTGGCGATGGGCAGGTAGGTCGAGCGCGCGATATCGGCCATCATGTCGTGGTTCTGGGCCTGGCACGGCTCCTCGATGAACATCGGGTTGTACGGCTCCATCGCCTTGATCAGCATCTTGGCCAGCGCGGGCGAGATGACGCCGTGAAAATCGACCGCGATGTCGATTTCGGGACCAACGAGCTTTCGGAATTCGCCCAATTTTTCGCCGGCGTATTGCACCTCGGCCATGGACTCGATGTAGCGCGAGGGGCGGTGCTTGGCCGGGCCGGTCTTGAAGGCCGTAAAGCCCTGCGCGATGGCCTGCTTCACGCGCTGGGGGTTGTCGACGTCGGCATGGGCGTACACGCGGACTTTGTTGCGCGTCGGTCCGCCCAGCAACTCGTACACCGGCACGCCCAGCGCTTTGCCCTTGATGTCCCACAGCGCCTGGTCGATGCCGCTCAGCGCCGAGGTCAGGATCGGCCCGCCGCGGTAGAACGCGTGCCGGTAGATGGCCTGCCAGTGGTGGACCACGGCGCGCGGATCCTTGCCCACCAGATACGGCTCGATCTCCTTCACCGCCGTGGCGCAGGTCAGGGCCCGGCCTTCGGTGATCGGCTCGCCCAGCCCGACGATCTCCTTGACGTTGGTGTGGACCTTCAGAAACAGCCAGCGCGGTTTCACCAGGAAGGTCTCCAGCTTGGTGACTCTGAGCGCCTCCCGCTGCCGCACCGGCGCGTCCCTGGCGATCTGTTCGGCGCGCTCCTCGGGCAGCAGAGCCATGGCTCCCGCGATGGCTCCCAGCAGCGAGCGCCGGCCGATTCCGTTTGTGTTGCGCATGCTCAATTCCTCCCTGGCGGCGCAGCCGCTGACACTCCACGCTCAGTCGACTTCGCAACCACGTCCGAGACAGACTGGATCACCAGACGGCCACAGGACATGCCGAAGTGACCGAAGCCGCCTTTCGGGCAGCATTGGTGAACGCCGTGAGGACACGGCCCAGTGGGAGCGGTATCCAGACGCCCGGTGATTGTTGCCGCCACCTCGTACAGGTAGCATTCACCCTCATGGCATCCCTTCGCATTGGATTGGGCTTTGAGATAACGATGGAACTTCTTGAAATCGTCGTTCTGCACGACCCGCAGCGGGTCTCGTGGAACCATATCGCCGCAGCACCACGTCGTTGGTTGGTGCTTCGGGCCCCTCCCGTATTCGAGCCACACATTCTCAACCCTGCTCCCGTCGCAGTGAGAGGTGTCGAGCCGGAAATCCTCGAAGGCGATCAGGACCCGTCCACGAACGCTGATGATCTTCCCGTTGAACCGCTCCGGTGTCTTGACCATTTCACAGGGTGTGGTCCCGATTGGCTCATCGCCTTTTGTCTGCCCACAGGTCACTCCCGGCGCCACGGCCAGCGTGATCGCCACTGCCACGACCGGTCCTATTAGCACCATGTCCACTCATCCTACCGCCGATTCCACGCTTGCAGCCGGTGTCATTCTATCCACGTTTGGGGATGCGGTTGGCGCCACTCGTCGGAGTAAGCGGAAGGCGGGCTAGACTGAAGAGGAATGGGCTTCCGGTTCCGGCATTCGATCTGCAATGAGGTTTACAGGGGCTGGGATTTTGCCACGGCCTGCCGCGACATGCGGAGCGCCGGCTACGAGGGCATCGAAATCGCCCCGTTCATGCTGGCCGAGGAGCCGGCCGCGATTCCGGCGGCTCGCCGCCGCGAGTACCGCGACATCATGACTGCCGAGGGATTGGCTTTCGTTGGCCTGCACTGGCTGATGGTCGCGCCGCCCGGCCTGCACGTCACTACGCCTGACCAGGCCCTGCGGGAGCGTTCCTGGCTGCACATCCGCAATTTGATCGACCTGTGCGCCGATCTTGGGCCGGACGGCGTGATGGTCTTCGGCTCGCCGATGCAGTGCGCCTCCACCGGCGGTTCGACGCCCCAGCAGGCGCGGGAGCGCTTCGTCGAAGGCCTGGCTTCGGTGGCCGGCCATGCCGCCGAACGCGGCGTGCGGATCCTGGTGGAAGCGTTGCCGAAGGGCCAATGCGACGTCGTTGGCACGCTGGAAGAAGCCGCGGGCATTGTGCGGCGGATCGGCAGTCCGGGCGTGTGGACGATGTTCGATACGCACAACGCCGTGGACGAGACGGAGCCGCACGCCGCGCTGGTCGAGCGCTATTTCGAGCTGATCCGCCACATCCATGTCAACGAGGTGGACGGGAAACATTGCGGCGCCGGAGATTATGATTTTGCCCCGCTGCTGCGCAGCCTCAAGAAGTTGAATTACGGCGGATGGATTTCGCTGGAGGCATTCGATTTCTCGCCTGGCGCGGAGGCCATTGCCCGCCAGTCGATCCGCCATCTGCAAGCGTTGATCGAGAGATTGTAGAACCGCCGATGGCGTGCCCCATGAGTGGAGGATTATGTCGAAAGTCGTCGTGACCGGCGGCGCCGGATTCATCGGCAGCAGCCTGGTGCGTGCGCTGCTGCGCTCCGGAGTCGCGCGCGTTACCGTGCTGGACAATCTGAGTTCCGGTAGGGAATCGAATCTCGCGGAGGTGGCGGATCGGGTCGAGCTGTGCGTCGCCGACATCCGCGACTACGGCGCCATCGCGCCGGTCCTGGCGGGCGCGGAGCGAGTGTTTCACCTGGCGGCGATCCCCTCCGTTCCGAAGTCCATCGACGATCCGGTCCCGTCCCACGAATCGAACATCGACGGCACGTTCAACGTGCTGCGGGCGTGCGTCGAAGGACGCGCCGGGCGCGTGGTCTACGCGGCCTCATCCTCGGCCTATGGCGACACCGAGGCGCTGCCCAAGGTGGAGACGATGATGCCCGACCCGCTGTCGCCCTACGCCTTGCAGAAGCTGGTAGGCGAATACTACTGCTCGGTCTTCACGAAGTGCTTCGGCCTGCAGACCGTGGGCCTGCGTTTCTTCAACGTCTACGGTCCGCGGCAGGATCCGTCGAGCCCCTATTCCGGCGTTCTCTCCGTCTTCATGACCTGCCTGCTCGAGCGGCGCGCGCCGACGATTTTCGGAGACGGCGAGCAGTCACGCGATTTCACGTACGTCGAGGACGTCACCGCCCTATGCCTGAAAGCAGCCGAGGCTCCGGCCAGGGTGGTTTCGGGCAACGTCTATAACGCCGGCAACGGCGAGCGCTTCACGTTGAACCAGGTCTGGCGCCAATTGTGCGCTCTGGAGGGCGTCTCGATCGAGCCGCTGTACGGTCCGCCGCGGGCCGGCGACGTGCGGCACTCCCTGGCCGACACCGCGGCCGCGCGCCGCGACTTGGGCCACGATCCGCAATTCAGCTTCGAGCAGGGTTTGCGCCAGACTCTGGAATGGTACCGGCAGAGCCTCATCCAGGCCTGACCAGCCCGCCGCCCAGCCGCAGCGGAAGCTATTGTTAGAATGAGGGTGCGGAACCACCACCTATGCTGGAGAATCCCAACGACCGCAGCATTCTGATTACGTCGGTGGACTACGTCTTCAACTGGGCCCGCAAATCGTCCATCTGGCCGCTCACCTTCGGCCTGGCTTGCTGCGCGATTGAGATGATCGCCAGTTCCGCCTCCCGTTTCGACATCGCCCGCTTCGGCGCGGAGGTCTTCCGCCCCAGCCCGCGCCAGTCCGACCTGATGATTGTCGCCGGCACGGTGACGCTGAAGATGGCGCCGGTGCTCAAGCGCATCTACGACCAGATGCCCGACCCCAAGTGGGTCATCTCCATGGGCGCCTGCTCGAGCGTCGGCGGACCGTTCAACACCTACGCCGTGCTGCAGGGCGTGGACCGGATCGTTCCCGTGGACGTGTATGTCACCGGCTGTCCGCCTCGGCCCGAGAATCTCTTTTACGGCCTGCTCAAGCTTCAGGACAAGATCGACCGGATGAGCCTGCTCGAGCGCCCCACCGAAGTGCGGCTCGAGGAGTCGATGCTGGCCGATTTCCAGCGCCAGGTGATGGTGGCGCAGACCCGCACCCCCGCGGCGTGAGCTCGGTCGCTCCTCTTTACCGAACGCCCGCCGGTCTATGGCGCTCGCCGCTTCTCGATGCGGAGCAGTGGACCGATCACGCCTTCGGCACCGCCCTTGCGCGTCCTGAGGGCCAGTGGCTGGAGCTGAAGCAGATTCATTCGACACACGTCGCCGCATGCGACGAATGGCGCCCGGGCCTGCAGGCGGACGGGTTGGTTTCCGCAACGCCTCGCATGCGCCTGGCCATCAAGACGGCCGACTGTCTGCCGATCCTGCTGGCCGATCCGAGCGCCCTGGTGGTCGCGGCGGTCCACGCCGGCTGGCGGGGCAGCGCCGCGGGCATCGCCCTGCGCGCCGTGGAAGCAATGGTCCGCCTCTACGGCAGCCGGCCGGCCGACATTCGAGCCGCCTTCGGACCGTCGATCGGCGTCTGCTGTTTCGAAGTGGGTCCCGAAGTGGCGACGCAGTTCAGGGCCTGGTTTCCAGAGCGGAACGACCCCGACCGCCGAACGAACCTCGATCTGCCCGAGGCCAACCGCCGCCAGTTGGTCGCCGCCGGCTTGCGCCCGGATAGAATCGCGCCCCAGGCCCCCTGCACGGTCTGTGGCGGCGCGCTGCCGGCCGGCGGGGAATTCCACTCCTGGCGGCGTGAACACCGCACCGGGGCCCGGATGCACTCGCTGATCTGGATTCGCTGAGCGGGAGACCCCCCTGTAGACACGAAGGGCGCGACCTCGTCTGGTCGCGCCCTGTAAGTGAATCCGAATCCTTGGAGTAGCCGCGATTCAGGCAACCATCGCCGGCTCGTTTTCGAACATGTCGAACTGGTCCTCGTGGCCCTGCTGCTGATCGGCCCATTCCTGGCACGTGATACAGAATGGAGTCCACGGTACCGCGTTGAGCCGTTTAGGGTTAATCTCTTCCTCGCAACGCACGCAGATGCCGAATGAGCCTTCCTCGATGCGCCGCAGGGCGCCGCGCACGTTGCGCAGCATATGCGACTCGCGGTCCAGATTGCGGATCGCCAGCTCCCGCTCGGCGGCGTGCTGCACTTCGTCCAGTGCATCGGCGTTCTTCTCGATCGCAATCCCTTCCCGATTACGCACGACCTCAGACAATTCCGCCCGTCTGTCCTCCAAAAATTTTCGGAATTTTGTTACTTCTGTTTTTGTCATTATTCGTTACTCCCAGCTTTGTTCTTCTTTATTTTCTTCCTGTACCCTCCGTTTTGACGCTTCGAGCTCGGAAAAGTTTCAATATCTTAGCAAATCACACTCACAAATTCTCACTACCCATCCAATCACCATCGAACCATCTCGAAAGGCCTTGTGGTCCGAAGGCGACAACTCGCCACTATACCACAAGTCAAGACCTGAGCTTAGCAATTTTCATGCCATTTTCTTAATCCGGGCGACGCCGGTCAATTCCAAACGTGCATCACCCGCCTCTGCCAGCCCTTGCCACTCCAGCGGATCTCTTCGACCCTCGCGCTTCCTACCCCGCCACCTGAGCGCTGCGCGCCTTTGCCGGAACCGGTCCAGCGCGGTTCCAAATCCGGAAATCAGGAGTAAAAACTACCGGATCACCGAATCATAAGCAAGCTCTTCGGCAATTACAACCGTTTTTGTACCGCTTCTGCATCGAATTCGGTACTGGGCCTCTGCATGATGATGTACCAACAAAGACGAAAAATTCTCGATTGCGTTTCACGAAATCGTAAACCACCCGCAGTCGTTACCGCCCGGGCGCTGGGCGGATCGCGCAGCGGGGCAAATAACTCATTACCGATGTTTCATTTGCGTCAGTTTACACTAGGGCCTATTCACACTACGCGGACGGTTGCGACGTCCGCGGGTTCCAGCACTCGTCCCGGAGCGCGGATACGGTTTGCCGCCTGGCGGCGGCACGGCCCGCTCGCCGCCCCAACACGAAAAAGGCCCGGAGCCCTGAGGGCCCCGGGCCTGTCAGCCGCCAGCTTACGCGCCAGCCGCTTACTTGGGACAGCCGAGCTTCTTCAGCTCCTTCTGCATCTCCTTCGTGTCGAGGTCCTTGGCGGCCTTGAAGCCGGCCGGCAGCTTGGTGCCCTTGGGAACCAGCCAGACCTCGACGCGGCGGTTCTCGTCAGCCGTCGAAACGGCCGAGCCGCGGCGTTCCTTGGTGGCCGCGCGGGCCGAGGTGCCGCACAGGCCGGGTTGTTTGTCGTCGATCTGCTCGTCGCCGGTCCAATCGGCCTTGACGCGCGTCTTGTCGACGTTGGCGCAGGTGCCCTTCCCGTTCTTGCCCGCGCCGCCGCTCAGAACGGCGATGGCATTGAGCGTGCGCTCCTGGTCGAGCGCATTGGCCTTCTGCAACTTGGTCTTCGGAGTTTCGTCGCTGTCGTAGTGTCCGACCAGCACGATGTCGTAGTCCGGATCGGCGGCCTTGGGGGCCAGCTCATCGAGCAGAATGCGCTTGTCGCAGTTGTTCACCCGGGCGCTGCCCTTGCTGAAGATGAGGTCGCCGAAGCGGATCGCCGCCGGCACGTAGTTCACCTTCACCGCGGTCGCGCACTCGGCGCTGGCGCCGCGATCGTCCGTCACCCGGCCGTTGATATTGACCGTCTTGGACTGGATCTTGCCGCCCTGGTCGAAGCGCACCGGCTTGGAGTCGAATGTGGCGCTGGGGGAGCTGTCGGCCGAGATGGCGCCTTCGCTGGCGGTCCACTTGAACATCGTGGTGCTGCAGGCCGACCCGGTGATAGATGCGCTCAGCGCGGCGCTGTCGCCGTAGTTCAACTCGGACGGAACGGCCTGACAGCCGCTGACCGTCGGGGCCCTGTACTCCTGGACGCCCAGCGAGAGCGTGTTGGCCATCGCCGTGCGTACCGGCAGATCTGCGTTATTCGGAGCTTCCAGCTCCAGTTGGACACTGTAAGTTCCGGCGTGGTCCGGCGTGAAGCTCAACTCTGGGCTGTTGCCGCCCATCGGCTGGCCGTCCACCTTCCACTTGTAGACCAGGCCGCGGCCCGCCGGGTCACTGGCGTCGATGGAGCGGATCGTGATCGACTTGCCCTGGCACAGTGTGCCCCCGCCGGCGCTGAGCGTGCCGCCCACCAGCGGCCCCAGAGGCTGCGGCGGCGCTTCAACCTTCTTCTCTTCCACCCACTGCGCCTTCTTGCCCCAGTGGTAATTCACGCCCGCCGTGGTCGTCACGCCGAGGAAATTCCATCTGTTGGGGATGTACACGCCGCCATTGGGCTCGCTGGGCAGGCCGAAGGTCGGGGTGCGCGACCACGAACCAAGAGCGTCGGCTTCCAGGCTCCAATGGTCGTTGAAGTGGTATTTGAGACCGGCGCCATAAGTGAATGCCGGGTTCAGCGTGTCGCCCAGAGTACTAGCGCCGAAACCCGCGAAGCTGGACGATTGTGCGGCGCTGATCGCGGCACTGGTCGGACGCCAGTTGAAAGCTGCAATGCCGGCCGTCACGAACGGCCGCCATTTCGAGCCGCGAGGCGTCCCGTACAACAACACATTCGCCCCATAATCCATCTGCCTCTGGCCAAAACCGTAAGCCGGTTCGCCGGTCTGAGCGGGGTTAAGGAACGTCACGTTATTCTCGCGGAATGTGTAGGATTCCTGGATTCCGATGTACTTCCAGAAATTCTCCGTCACCTTGGCCCCGAAAGCGCCGCCGGCATGGAGGTCGGTCCACAGCCCTTGGTCCTCTTTCTGGAAAAAGCTGGCGCCGCCGAAGATGCCGAATTCGTATGTATCCGGCAGCTTGTCCCCAGGCCCCCAATGGCCGTTTGTCTGGCCCGGCGTTGCTTTAGTCTTTTCAGCCTTTGGTTTCTCCGCCTTGGCCGGCTTTGCTTGGTCCGGCTGGGCGTTTTGCGCCATGGCGGGCACGAAAAGTGCAACCGCCGCAACGGCGGTCAGCATTACGCACCGCCGGCGAAAAGAGCGATCCGAATGGCTTGAAGATTTCATAGGGTTGGTTCCTTACCTAAAATATTCTATCTCATTCTCAACGCGGCAGATCCAGATAAAAGATGCCCAAGTCGGGTGTCACGGCGAGCAGCCGCCGGCCATTCTCCGGATCGGTCCAGAGCTCGCGGATTGCGGCGTTTTCCAGCGTGGACCCGGGCCGCAAGCGCCAGCTCCGCCCGTTGTCCGCCGATTCGTACAGCCGGCCGAACTGCACGCACCACGCGGTGCCGTCCCGGGTGCCGTCCCAGGCCACCGAGGTGACCGTCCCATCTTCCAATCCTACGCTGACCCGTTCCCATCTCGTTGACCCGGCCTGGCTGCGGTACAGTCCCTGCGCCGTCCCGAGCAGCACCGCCTCGCTCGTGCGCGGGCTCAGCGCGACATCGTAAATCGAAGCTGTGGAAAGCAACATGGTCAGCGGCCGCCAGCTTGTGCCGGAATCGTTGGAAACGTACAACGTCTCGCCCGTGCGTGCCAGCATGCGTTGCCCCGCCACCATCAGCGACTGGACGTTCGGCACGATCCGCACCGTCGTCAGCGCCGCCGGCGCCCAGCTCGATCCGAAGTCGGCGCTGCGGAACAGCCCTCGGCTCGTCCCCGCGAACAGCACCGCCCCTTTGGGTCCCTGCACTGCGGCCAGGGCCTGCAGCCGCGTCTCTCCCGCCGCGCCGTCGCTCTTCCGCGCCCCGCGGCTCGCCGCTGCGGTCAACCGGCCGCCGGGTGCGGAGAGGTCCTTCCACGTTTTTCCCGCATCCGTCGACCGCCGCAGCCGGTCGGCATTGCCCACGATGAGGATGTTCGGATTGGACGGATGCGCCGCCAGAAATTGAAAGTGCTGCCCGTCCAGCAGCGTCGAATCCGCCACCAGCCGCCAGTTCGCGCCGCGGTCGTCGCTGGCGAATAGCCCGCCCTCGTCGCCGTCTTGCAGCGTCGTCAGGTACAGCCGCATCCCCGCCCTCACCAGTTGCCCCACGCGCCGGCTGGAAAAGCCCTTCTCGGCTTTGTCCAGCGTCTTGCCTCCATCCACGCTGCGCCACAGCCCGCTCGCGTCGGCGGCGATGTAGAACTTCGAGGAGTTGGCCGGATCGAAAGCCATGCCCAGAATCGCCAGGTCGTTCAGCAGCTTGAACGTCGTTCCGTCGGTCGATTTCAACAGCCCCAGCGTCGTGCCGGCATAGATCACCTCGGGGTGCGCGCGGTCGATCTGGACCACGTGCGTCCGCCGCAGCGTCGGCGGAATGCCCTGGAACTTGGTCCACGGCGCGCCGCCCGTTTCGGTGCGGTAGATGCCGCTGCACGCGCTCAGCAGCACCCGCTGCGGCTTGCCCGGATCCACGTAGATCGAGAACACATCCGTGTCGTCGATCAGCCCCTCGTGGATCGACTGCCAGGTTTCGCCCCCGTCGCTGGTCTTCCACGGCAGGTGCGGCGTGCCGGCGTAGATCGTCCGCTGGTCCCGCGGGTGGAACGCCACCGCCGTGATCACCCTCATCTCGTGCAACCACGGCTTCGAGATGCGGCGCCATTTCCGCCCGCCGTCCTCGCTCAGCCATACCCCCTGCGCAGTGCCCGCCGCCAGCACGCGCGGATCCTCGGGCCAGGCCGCCAGGGCGTGCAGCGGCGCGCCTGCCAGTTCCGGCACTGCCCTCCACGTCCGGCCCTGATCGTCGCTCGTCCACAGCCCGGAAAAGGGCGAGCCATTGGCGTCGATGCCCGCCAGGTACCGCCCCGGCTGGGCCGTGTCGAACAGCAGCGACGTCACCGTTCCCAGGAAATGCCGCGGAAACGCCAGCCGCGTCCAGTTCGCGCCGCCGTCGGCCGATCGATACACCAGCGAATTCCGCGCCCCGGCCAGGAGTTCCCGCGGGTTGGCGCTGTTCACCGCGATCGCCGTCGCTCCGCCGCCCCACGGTCCCGCCGCCATCCATCCCGAATCGGGATCCGCGCCCGCGTCTGAGGAAACAGGCTGGTCCGCCCCCGCCTGCGCGCACACTACCAACGCGGCTGCGGCCAGCGCGCCCATCATCTTCATCTTCGTTACGGGGATCAACTACCAGCCTAGCAGGCGCGCGATTTCTACCGCGGACTGTTACGCCTTCATCCCCCGCGCGGCCGGCTTCGGCGCATCCGGCACCACCGGCGCAGTCACCGCCGCAGCCGCCGGCGCCAGCCCCAGCGCCTGCCGCACCGCGGCATCCACCGCCGCCAGCGTCTCCGGATGGTCGCGCAGGAACTGTTTGGCATTGTCCCGCCCCTGCCCGATCCGCTCGCCGTTGTAGCTGTACCAGCTCCCGCTCTTCTCGACGATGTTCTTCTCACTGGCCACATCGACCAGGTCGCCCACCAGGCTCATCCCCTCGCCGTACATCAGGTCGACTTCGGCCTCGCGGAATGGCGGCGCCATCTTGTTTTTCACCACCTTGACTTTGGTGCGATTGCCCACCACCGTTTCGCCGTCCTTGATCGCCGCGATGCGCCGCACGTCCAGCCGCACGCTTGAATAGAACTTCAGCGCCCGCCCGCCCGTCGTGGTCTCCGGATTGCCGAACATGACGCCGATCTTCTCGCGGATCTGGTTGATGAAGATCAGCGCGGTGCGGGATTTGGAGACGGTGCCGGTGAGCTTGCGCAGGGCCTGCGACATGAGCCGCGCCTGGAGGCCGACGTGGGAGTCGCCCATCTCGCCGTCCAGCTCGGCCTTGGGCACCAGCGCGGCGACCGAATCGACGACCAGCACGTCGATGGCGCCGGAGCGGACGAGGGCCTCGGTGATTTCGAGGGCCTGCTCGCCCGAGTCGGGCTGCGAGACCAGCAGGTTGTCGATATCGACGCCCAGCTTTTTGGCGTAGGCCGGATCGAGGGCGTGCTCGGCGTCGACGAAGGCAGCCAGACCGCCAGCCTTTTGCGCCTCGGCGATCACTTGCAGGCAGATTGTCGTCTTGCCCGAGGACTCGGGGCCGAAGACCTCGCTGACGCGGCCGCGGGGAATGCCGCCCACCCCCAGCGCCGCGTCGAAGCTGATGGAGCCGGTCGAGATCACGGCGATCGGCACCAGCGCCTCCTTGGAGCCGAGGCGCACGATCGACCCTTTGCCAAACTGTTTTTCGATCTGTGAAAGGGCAAGTTCTACGGCCTTGGCGCGGTCATCGGCGATTGCCATGGGGGCTCCTCAGAGGATTGCCGTCCGCGCGGCTCCCGGTTTCCTCACGGGAAACGGCGCGGCGGCTGGATTGGATTTCGAAGGGATTGTAGCAGGGCCGGATAAGCACTGACAAAGAAAAAAGGCGAAGAGACGGTGAAGGGGCAAAAACGCCCGCAAACGATCAGCGCGAATGAAGATTCCGGCTCGTTCCGGCAGAGTTGTTCGTTGCTAGCGCATCGAGCTGGCCGGGCTGACGATTACGCAAGCCGCGCAGGCGCTGGGCGTCACGCGCCACGCTCTCCGAACTGGCCAACGGCGGCGCGGCATCCGCCCGGGATGGCCAACCGGCTCTCCACCTCACGGACGAAGACCTGTCCGTGGGAATCTTGGACCTGGGGCACCTGGCAGCCGCGGAGAAGTTGCTATAATCCACGCTACGATCTTGGAAGGGGTTGATCCGGCGGGAAGTTGAGGAAGAAGTGTCCGAGAGACTGCTTAAAAACAGAGCAACACTCAGATCTCATACGACCCGAGGGCCCATTCCGCGCCTTTCCGCGGAAGTCTTCATCATTCCTGTCGAAGAATCCAGGTATATCGTCTACGCCCCGCTGAGGCGCGCGGCTTTTGTCGCCAACGCCAGGGTGGTCAACTTTCTAGCGGACCTGCGAATGGGCAGGTTTGACGAGCCAGCCGATCCCGATGGCGCGCTGGTGGAGTTCCTCCGTCGAATGGAGATTCTTGATGCGGGTGAAGAGAGTCTGCCCATCACGGTGTTTGAAGGAATGCCTGAACCTACTTCGGCTACGCTCTACTTGACCACTGCCTGCAATCTCCGCTGCACGTATTGCTACGCCTCTGCCGGTGACACGCCAGCCAAAACAATGAGTTTGGAAACCGCCAAGCGTGGTATCGATTTTGTAGCCAGGAATGCGGCGCGGCGCAAAACGCACGGTTTTGAAGTGAACTTTCATGGCGGCGGCGAACCGACGGTCAATTGGCGAACCATGTCCGGTTCTATGGATTATGCTGAACAAGTGGCCGCAAAACTGGGCCTTGGCGTTCACGCCTCCACAGCCACGAATGGCGTCCTGACGGACAGACAGATTGACTGGATCATTGCCCGCCTCCACGGAGCGAGTCTCTCCTTTGACGGGCTGCCAGCGGTTCACGACCAGCACCGCCTGAACGTCGCCGGTCAGGGTTCGAGTGAGCAAGTGATGCATACCCTACGGCGTTTTGACCAGGCAAGTTTTCCATACGGTATCCGGATGACGGTCACCGCGGACCAGATTCCGGCGATGGCCGATTCGGTCGAGTTCATTTGCTCGCAATTTAATCCGCGACGGATTCAAGTCGAACCGGCCTACAAAATCGGCCGATGGGCCGCTTCGCCCTCCGCCGAGACCGAGGGCTTTATTGCCGGGTTCCGCGAAGCTCAAGCCCGCGCTCATCGCCACCATAAGGAAATTGCGTTTTCAGCCGCCCGCCTCGGCATCTTGACCAACCACTTCTGCGGCGTCACGCAGGATACCTTTGCGCTGTCGCCTGACGGCAACGTCTCGGCCTGTTACGAAGTCTTCTCCGAGGAGAATACTTGGGCAAAGGTTTTTTTCTATGGCAAACCAGAGACCTTGAATAGTGGCTACGAATTTGACCAGGAGAGGCTCGCGCATTTGCGCCGGCAAGTCGTACAGCATCGCGAGTATTGTCTCGGCTGCTTTGCAAAATGGACTTGCGCCGGCGACTGCTACCACAAGTCCCTCACCGTGAACGGTTCACTTGAGTTTGCCGGCTCCGACCGGTGCAACATCGCCCGCGAACTGACCAAGGACCAGATATTGACGCGCGTCGCCGCGGCGGGAGGAGTGTTTTGGCACGAGCCGCCAACGACCGCGGCAACAACGGCCTCCGCAGAAAGGACTTACTAACATGAGCTTGAAGGCGCCGCAATTTGAATTGACCCGCGTGTTGAGCAATGGAACGCAAGAGACACCGGAAATTGTCCGAATTACCGGACTGCCCTGGGAGACGAAAGCTGATCGCCGGGGGTTCCTGGGAGCGGGGATTGCGGCCTCAATGCTTCTGATGGTTTTGAATGGATGTAAATCATCTAATTCTCCACAGCCCATTCTTGGTTGTTCAACAAGAAATTCAGATTGCGGCGGTTGTCTCGCTCACAGTGACGCCGTTCGTTCGTTGGCAATCAGTTCCGATGGCAAGTTGTTGGCTTCGGGAAGTGCAGACAAAACAATCAAACTCTGGCGCTTGCCGGATGGGACTCTCCTTAATACACTTACCGGACACACAGACTGGGTCAGCTCGTTGGCGTTCAGTCCCGATGGCAGGCTGTTGGCCTCGGGAAGTCATGACAAAACGATCAAACTCTGGCGCTTGCCGGATGGGGCTCTCCTTAACACAATTACCGGACACACAAACTGGGTCCTGTCTTTGGCAATCAGTCCCGATGGCAAAATGTTGGCTTCGGCAAGTGTTGACGCAACGATCAAATTATGGAGCTTGCCGGACGGTGCTCTTCTTAAAACACTGAATGGGCACACAAACTCCGTTTATACTTTGGCAATCAGTCCCGACGGCAAACTGCTGGCTTCGGGAAGCGCAGATAATACTTTCAAACTCTGGAACCTGCCGGAAGGGACGCTCCTTAAGACATTTGGTGGACACACTTACGGGCTTAGTTCTTTGGCAATCAGTCCCGATGGCAAGCTGTTGGCTTCCGGAAGCGCGGACCATACGATCAAGCTCTGGAACCTGCCGGACGGGACCCTCTTTAAATCACTTGAGGGAGATACAGTCAATTTGGTATTCAGCCCCGACGGCAAGTTGTTAGCATCGGGCGGCTCTTGCAGTGACAGTATGATCAAACTATGGAGGCTGCCGGACGGACTCCTCCTTAAAATACTGAATACGGACATATGCTCCGTCGATTGTTTGGCAATCAGCCCCGATGGCAGGCTGCTGGTTTCAGGAAGTAAGAACAAGACGATCAAGCTATGGAATTTACCGGAGGGAGAATTCAAGACTTGTTTGATTGACCTGCAAGCGTCTCCATCAACGGCCAAAGGAGTTACATATTCAATACGGAATTCATCCGGGAAAAAAGTGACGTACACTCTGCCCTGCGGCTCGCCAATCCCATCCGGCGCGGCATGCACGTGCAACTGCGTTCCTGGGACATATTCTCCACCCGCAGTTAATTCAGGAGGAACATCTTCCACTCCACCCGCAGGTCATTCTGGAGGAACATATTGCTCCTGCAACCAAGTCTGCACATGCGTTCCGGTCTACTACTAGCAGCCTCCGACGATGGCTGCAACAACTGCATCCCAGAAAGGAATTTCTACCATGAGCCTGAGCGTGCCGCAATTTGAATTGACCCGTGTGTTGAGCAATGGAACACAAGAGAACCCGGAAATTGTCCAAATTACCGGACTGCCCTGGGAGACGAAAGCTGATCGCCGGGGGTTTTTAGGAGCGGGGATTGGAGCTTCACTGCTGATGGCGCTCTTGAAAGGCGGAGCACTGGCAAATGCGCTTCCTCTTGAGCAAACATCCGCTGTGCCCGCCACCGGCGGTTCAACAGCCGGTCCGGATTGTAACGGATGCCGTGCGTACAGTGGCGGCGTATCCTGGTTGGCGATCAGCCCTGATGGGAAGCTGTTGGTTTCGGCGGGCGGTGAAGGCTCGATCAAGCTCTGGAGTTTGCCGGGCGGTACCCTTCTGAAGAAACTTCAAGGACACAAGGGCCACCTGGAGCATCTGGCAATCACTCCCGACGGGAAGATCTTAGCTTCCGCGGCCGGTAACGAACCAATCCAGCTCTGGAGCTTGCCTGACGGAATCCTTCTTAAAGCCCTTCATGCCAACCTGGAATCGCTCGACAATCTGGCGATCAGCCCCGACGGGAAGACGTTACTGGCAGGAGGCACTCGCCTTCACGGTACGTTCATGTTTTCGACAAACTTTCACGTCGCCTACTCGATCAAGCTCTGGAGATTGCCGGACGGCGAGCTCCTGAATACATTTGAGGGAGACGGAGGCGGCTTCTTCAGCCTGGCAATCAGTCCCGACGGGAGGTTGCTTGCTTCCGGAGGCAGGAACGAAAAGGTCGAGCTCTGGAGTATTCCGGGCGGTTTCGTTGTTCACACACTGAATGGGCACACAGGCTTTATCAGAGGTTTGACAATCAGTCCCGACGGGAAGCTGTTGGCTTCAGCAGGCGATGACAATTCTGTCAAGCTCTGGAGCCTGCCGCAAGGAGACCTTCTCAAGACGCTCAATGGAAACACTGGCTCCGTCGACACTTTGGCAATCAGCCCCGACGGGAAGATGTTAGCATCAGCAGCCAATGGCAACACGATCAAGCTGTGGAGTTTACCGGATGGGGCTCTTCTTCAAACACTGGATGGACACACGGGCTCCATCGACAGCCTGGCAATCAGTCCCGACGGGAAGTTTTTAGCATCGGCAGGCGGCGGCGCGATCAAGCTCTGGAGTTTACCGGACGGGGCTCTTCTCAAGACACTGAATGGACCCTCAGGCTCCGTCATTCGGTTGGCAATCAGTCTCAGCGGGAAGTTGTTAGCATCAGCAGGCGGCGATACAATCACACTCTGGAATTTGCCGGACGGGGAATTCAGGTCTTGTCTAATTGACCTGGAAGAGTCTCCATCAACGGCCAAAGGAGTTACGTATTCGACACGAGATTCAGCTGGACAAATGGTAACGTACACTCTGCCCTGCGGCTCGCCAATCCCAGCCGGTGCGGTATGCACGTGCAATTGCGTTCCGGGAACCTATTCCGCTCCTGCTCCTCCCCCTCCTCCTCGTCCCGGACGCAGGACGTCTCCTTCAGGAGGATCTTTTTGCAGCTGCAACCAAGTCTGCTCCTGCGTCCCGGTCTACTACTAGCAGCCTTGAGGATGGTTGCAATCCGGGTTCCAGGAATCCCGGCTTTGAGACTTGGGATGGCACGCCCGCCGACTCAGTCCTCAGTGTCCCGGAATCATGCCCCAGAGCATGAGAGGCATCCGCCGGAGATGGCCATCCAGCTCTCCCAAGTCTTTGGCGGCAGCGCGGAAAGCTGGATTACTCAGGAGGCGCAGTCCGAGCTTCCGCGGATTCCCGCTGGGCGGATTCGGTTGAGACGGCTGGCTGTGGCGTAAAGCCTCCCGCGGCGGAGCAGAAGCCTTCTGCGGCGCGGATTGGAGAGTGCGATCTCGTCCAGGCGAGAGAATCCGGAGCCGGCCCACGCTTACGCGGGACGCGTGCTATTCTTCTTCATGGAAAATGAAGGCGTGCCGCCAATTCCATATTCCCGGTCGATGCGCCAGCGGTACACGTCTGGATTTCGTTTTGGGGATCTGGAGTTACCATGCTAAATAGTTACAACCAATTTCATCGCTTCTGCCTTGCTCTCTGCAATAGGGCCAAGCTGGGTGAGTCTGTCTTTGAGGAGTTTTTGAGCGCACTGCGCCCGCTGGACCCATGCAAAGACACAGCCAGGCTTTCATTGGACACATCCAGTATCCCATTCAGTCTGGACCAGGTGGAGGCAGCTCCGTCGATTGACCAAGAGATAGAGACCGCAGACCTGCTGGGCTGGCACTTACGAGCACCGAAGAAAAGAATTGATCCCTCACAGCTTTCGGATTTTCAGCAAATTGTGCTGAACAGAATGGTAGATCTCGCCAAAGATTCAGGCTACGATACTTCCGTTTCCGAAGTCATCGATTTTTTTCAAATGCTGAAGGAAGATGGCGTACCGAGATCGGACGTCGAAACGGCATTTCGGAGGTGTAGAAAGACCTCATCTTCCTGGCGGGCACGGTTCCGCCGAAGCATTGGAAACAGAGGAGATCCCTTGTGGAGCGAAGTCTCATACGATCCCGAGTTCTTTGTTGAGGCGATTCTATGGGCTGAGAAGAGGGCGCGTAAATCGAAACCAAGAGCCGCTTCCAAGTATCGGCGCCTTTGGGGCTTGCTGGCAGCATCGGCAGTACTGCTGACAGCATCGGTTCTGATAGCGTGGGCCACGGGCAATTGGACGTATGGCGCCGCGCCGTTACTGCTTATTGGCATTCTCTGGACAGTTGTCATTGCGTACTACGGTATTGTTCATTAAGAAACTATTATGGATCTCCTTTGGAGATTTCCAGGGGCGAGCTTGCCACTGATCATTTGCTTGATAGGTATGGCATAAGACCGCAGGGGATTATGTCCGTAAAGTTCTGTAGAAGCGTCTGAGTGGCGAGCGGAGCGAGCCACCGGGTCGATTCCTTAGGATGTTGTTTACCAAGGCGACATTCGTCAGGAGGAGACCGAGATGGCTCGCAAGG
>JBKQPG010000038.1:0-46743 GCA_052145115.1 Bryobacteraceae bacterium | reverse complement strand
CTGAAAAACTGGAAAAACACCGAAATCTATCTAATGATAGCCTTTTAAATGATTGATTCAATTCAGCAAAGTCGATATTTGGCTTTGTTCCTCCAAAAACGTGTTTTTGCATCGTGGCGCAGACACTTTTGTCGGCCGCGTCGGCATTCGTGCCAACGTTTGGTCCCCCCCAGCCCGGTCCTATCTTCAGCGCCTGGTCTTTCGACCTGCCGACGCCCCGGTCAAACCAGCTTGACAGCGGGTCTAAGCTCAGGGTGGTAGCCCGCCCTTGCGGTTCGCCATCCCTGCTCTTTGAAAATTCGAATAGGTAGCGAACATAAAATCGAAAGATAGGAACCAAGTCATTCATTCTAAAACACATAAATGGCAATTGGCTTTGTTTCGCATTTTTTGAGTTTGTGCGCCGTGCCGCACTCCGCGGCGGAGGGGCTACAGTGGATAAAGGCGGCGTCGGCCGCGTTGACCCGAGCTCATGGGCCGCATCCGCGTTCTCTCCGACCAGGTCGCCAACAAGATCGCCGCCGGCGAAGTCGTCGAGCGCCCCGCCTCCGTCATCAAGGAACTGCTCGAGAACTCCCTCGACGCCGGTGCCACTGACATCCGCATCGAGGCTGAGGCCGGCGGCCGGCGCCTGCTGCGGATCGCCGACGACGGCTGCGGCATGATGCGCGACGACGCCTTGCTGGCCTTCGAGCGCCACGCCACATCGAAGCTCTCCTCGGTCGATGACCTGGACGCCATCGCGACCCTCGGCTTCCGCGGCGAGGCCCTGCCCGCCATCGGCTCCGTCTCGCGCCTCGTCCTGGAAACGCGCGCCCAGGACGAGCGCATCGGCACGCGCGTCGAGATCGCCGGCGCCCGCCTGCTCGATTGCGCCGAGCTGGCTTTCCCCGGCGGAACCACCGTCACCGTCCGCGACCTCTTCTACAACGTCCCCGCGCGCAAGAAGTTCCTGCGCAGCGAGCAGACCGAACTGGCGCACATCGCCTCGCTGGTCACGCACTACAGCCTGGCGCATTGCGACAAGTCCTTCACGCTGACCCACGCGGGCAAGGAGCTGCTTCGTGTGACCCCCGTCGCCGAATTGCGCGACCGCGTCTTCCAGATCTTCGGCGCCGGGGCCCTGGAGGAGCTCATCGATCTGGGCGCCCGCGAAACCACGCTGACGGCGGAATCCGAGCCGGCCCGCTTTGTGCTGCGCGGATTCATCTCGCGGCCGCAGGTGCAGAAGAACAACCGCAACTCGGTCTTCCTGTTCGTCAACCGGCGGCTGATCCGCGACCGCCTGCTGCTGCACGCCATCTCGGCGGCCTATCACAACCTGATGCCGCCGGCCTGTTATCCCTTCGCGCTGCTGTTCCTCGAGTGCGACCCGGGCGAAGTGGACGTCAACGTCCACCCCTCGAAAACCGAGGTCCGCTTCCGCCACGCCAGCTTTGTCCACGACTTCGTTCGCGACCTGCTGCGCGAGACGCTGATCGACGCCCGGCCCGCTCCCAGCGCGCCCCTTCCGGTTAGCCCACTGCTGTCTGATCCGTCTTCGCAGCCCCAGCCCGGCGCGCGTTTGCCTTACTCCGAGTTCACCCAGTCGATCGAGAACATGCGCTTCGACGAGGCTCGCAACGTGCTGCCCGGCGAACCGTCGGTGCCGGCCTCCGCCTTCGAACGGCAGACCTTCCCCGACGCTTCTGGCTCGTTCCTGCAACCGCCGCCGGGCCCCGCGACGCGCTTCGAGTTTCAGGGCGACATCCCCGTGAACATGCCCGCCGCGGCCACCGACCCGTTGCGCCTGAAGGTCCCCGAGACCCACGCCGGTCTGCCCGTTGGCCTCGATCTCGACGTGCCCCAGTCGATGGTCCAGCTCGCCGATTTGCGTGTGATCGGCCAGATCTACGACAGCTTCATCCTGGCCGCCGGTTCCGACGGGCTGTGGATCATCGACCAGCATGTCGCCCACGAGCGCATCCTGTTCGAGCGCAACCTGGCGCGCCAGTCGGCGGGCAGGGTTGAGCAGCAACGCCTGCTGATGCCCATCGTGCTGCCGCTCACGCCCGCGCAGCAGGTGGAATACGACCGCATCGCCACCGATCTGGCCACCGCCGGTTTTGAGACCGAGCCCTTTGGCAACCGCACCATCGCTGTCAAGGCGGTGCCCGCGGACCTCGAACCCGGCGGCGTGGAGGGCGCCATCTACGAGATCCTCGAAATCGCCGAGAGCGAATTGCGCCGCGTCTCGGTCGACGATCTGCGCCGCGGCATCGCGGCCTCGCTGGCCTGCCGTGCGGCCATCAAGGTCAACACGCCGCTCGACCGCACGAAGATCGAGTACCTGCTGCGGGAACTGGCGCGAACGGCCTGCCCGATGTCCTGCCCCCACGGCCGCCCCGTCGCGCTGCGCTACTCCACGCGCGACATCCTGCGCAGCTTCCACCGCATCTAGCCGGTTCCTGTAGGAGGGTGACGCCACCGCTCCCGGTCGCGGCTCCGCAACCAGCGGGCGCGGATAGAATGGAACTGGTCTTCCGGACAGAACCATGATCAGCAAGGCTCTCCTGCTCCAATCCCTGACCGCGGTCTGCGTCCTGCTGGGCGCAGCCTCCGCGCAGACCCCCAAGCACACATTCGCCGTGGACGGCGAACGATTCCTGCTCGACGGCCAGCCCTTCCAGATCCGCTCCGGCGAGATGCACTACCCCCGCGTCCCGCGCGAGTACTGGCACGACCGCATGAAGAAGATGCGCGCGCTCGGCCTGAACACGCTCACCACCTACGTCTTCTGGGACCTGCATGAGCCGCGGCCCGGTGTGTTCGATTTCGACGGCAATCTCGATCTCGGCGCCTACCTGAAGGCGGCGCAGGAGGAGGGCCTGTTCGTGCTGTTGCGTCCGGGCCCGTACGTCTGCTCGGAGTGGGACCTGGGCGGGTTGCCATCCTGGCTCCTGGCGAATGAGCAGATCAAGATCCGCTCCCGGGACCCGCAGTTTCTGGCCGCGGCCGCGCGCTACATGAAGCAGGTCGGCGAAATCGCCGCGCCGCTGCAGATCACGCGCGGCGGGCCGGTGCTCATGGTCCAGGTCGAGAACGAGTACGGCTCGTTCGGCAGCGACCACGAGTACATGGGCGCGATCCGGCAGATGATTCGCGACGCCGGTTTCGACGTCCTGCTCTATACCTCGGACGGCTCTGACGAAGGCGATTTGAAGGGCGGCACATTGCCCGGCGTCCTCTCCGTCATCAACTTCAGCGCCAGCGACAACCCCGAGCGGGAGTTCGCCAATTTCGCCCGGTTCCGCACCGGCGTTCCGCGAATGAACGGTGAGTTCTGGACCGGCTGGTTCGACCATTGGGGGGAGCTGCATCACCGCACCAATCCCGCCAAGGAGGCCGCCAACCTGGATTGGCTCCTCTCCCACCGCATCAGCGTGAACCTCTACATGGTCCACGGCGGATCGACTTTCGGACCCATGGCCGGGGCGAACTTCTCGGACCGCTATGAGCCCGACATCTCGAGCTATGACTACGACGCCCCGATCGACGAAGCCGGCCGGCCGACGCCCAAGTTCAACGCGCTGCGCGAGGTCATTCAGAAGCACCTGGCTCCGGGCGAGGTGCTGCCCGAACTGCCGGAGCCTCTGCCTGTCACCGCGACGGAGCTCATCCGCTTCAAAGCCAGCGCGCCGCTGGCGCGCTTGCTCCGCACCCCGGTGCGCGGCGCTTCGCCCCAGCCGATGGAGCTGCTGGGCCAGTCTTATGGCATGGTGCTCTACCGGCACGCAGTGGCCAAGGCCGCCAGTGGCAAGCTCGAAGTGAATGAGGCCCGCGACTACGCGTTGATCTCACAGCGCGGCAAGACCCTGGGGATCCTCGACCGGCGCAAGAAGGAGACCAGCCTCGACGTCTCGCTGGCGGCGGGCGCTCCGCTGGAGATCCTCGTCGACGCCGTGGGGCGCGTCAATTTCGGCGCGCGTCTGGTGGATGACCGCAAGGGCATCGTCGGGGGCGTGAAGCTGAACGGCGAGGAGCTGAAGGGCTGGGAGATGTTCCCGCTGCCGCTCGACAATCTCCACCGGCTCAAGTTCAAGTCGCGCAAGGCGCTGGCCGGCCCGGCCTTCTACCGTGCGACGTTCGACCTGAAGCCCACGGGCGACACGTTCCTCGATATGCGCGGCTGGGGCAAGGGTTACGTGTGGGTGAACGGGCACAACCTGGGCCGCTATTGGGGTGTGGGTCCCCAGCAGTCGCTGTACTGTCCAGCGGTCTGGCTGAAGTTCGCCGCCAACGAGATCATCGTGCTCGATCTGGACTCGAGCGGCGCCCGGACATTGCAGGGACGCGTGAATCCGGTGTGGGAAACGCCGGGCAACTGACGCACTACGGAGAAGGGGGAAGTGTTATGACGCGCAGAGACGTGATGAAGACGCTGGCGGCATCGGCGGCGCTGCCGGCCTCCGCCGCTCAGACAGACGGACTCAAAATCCGGCACGTGGACATCATCCACCATACGCACACCGATTTCGGCTACACCGATATGCCTTCGGTGGTGCGGGATCTGCAGCTGCGGTATCTGGACGCCGCCCTGCAGACCTGCCTTGACGACCGGCGCTTCCGCTGGACCCTCGAGGGCACGGTCGCCTTAGACGACTGGTGGCGCGGCGCGTCGGCCGCGCGCCGCGGCGACCTGCTGCGCATGGTCCACTCCGGTCAGATGGACGTGATGGCGATGGGCTTCAACCAGACGCCCTTCCAAAACGCCTTGCAGTGGCGCCAGGCGCTCGACTGGCTGCCGCCGGATCTGTTGCGCGCGGTGAATCCGCAGGCTGCCATGCAAAACGACGTCAACGGATTCCCCCGCGCCGGGGCCATGCTGCTGCTCGACCGCGGCATCCGGCGCCTGCTGATGGGCATCAACCCCGACAGCGGCGGCCCGCCGTTCCAGCGCCCCTCGGCCTTCTGGTGGAAGATGCCCGACGGCCGGCGCATGTTCGTCTGGCTGGGCGACCAATACGGCACCGGCTACAGCTATTTCGAAGCGGGAGGGTGGCAGCGCGGGCAGGCCAGGGCGGCCGATGCCACGCTTGGTCCGCCGCGCGCCGGCGACATCCTGCGCACCGGCGAGGCTTCGCTGCGCGCTGACCAGACATATCTCCACGAGCGTCTGCGGAAGCTCGAAGCGAGCGGCTACGCGCACGACCGGCTGATCATTTCGTGCACCAACCAGTGGCGCTGGGACAACGATGTGCCGTTCCCGCCGCTGGCGGACTTCGTCGCCGCCTGGAACACGCTGGGGCTCACGCCGGAGCTGCGCCTCGTCACCGCGACCCAGGCCGTGCTCGACATGGAGCGCGCCGCCGGCGACGCCATCCCCACCCTCGAAGGCGAATGGACCGACTGGTGGGCCAATGGCGACGCCTCCGGTCCACGCGAACTCGCGGCCAGCCGCGTCGCCAAGCGCAACATCGCCGCGGCGCTCGCTCCGGTGTGGGGCGCGCCGGCGCCGCATGTCACAGCCAAGACGTCGCAGATGCTGAAGGATCTGTGCCTCTACGACGAACACACGTTTGGCGCCAATATCTCGGTCTCGGAGCCGGACTCGCTCTTCACCATCGCGCAATACGCCGAGAAAAGCCTGACTGCCTATCGCCCCATGGGCCACAGCGAATGGCTGCTGGGGCAGCGGGCGCGCGTGCGGCTGGCTGCCGAGCCGGCCGGCCTGTACGTGGTCAACACCGCGCGCGAGCCGTACAGCGGGTGGGTCGCGCTTCAGGCCGCGGCGATCCGCGATGGCACGAAGGTCCCGAAGGCCGGCGACATGGCCCGCTTCTGGGTCGAGGATCTCGCTCCCAACAGCATTCGCCACATGCGGCGCGAGGAGTTGGAAGCCCCGGACGCAGGATCGCCAGCCCGCCCCGACCTGCGGACCGACTCCGCCAGCTGGCCCAATGCGGCCGCCTGGCCGGGCATGCCTGGGCCGCTGTTTGCCGGCGGTTTGGGCGATTTTCTCGCTGTCACCGTCGTCCCGCCTGCCGATCGCCAGACCATCTGGAAGATGCACGCCGCTGCCGATCCGGCCGAGCGCGAGAAGCTGCGCGCCGCCTCGTTCCGCCAGGTTCCCGCCACCTACGGTTCCGCCACACTGGAGGAAACCGCGCACACATTGGTCTACACGCAGCCCGTGAACCACCCCCGCCTTGAAAGAGCCACCCGCCGCCTGGAGCTGTGGCGACGCGAGCCGCGCGCCCGCCTGACGATACGCTTCGACCGCATCTCCTCCCGCGCGCCGGAGGTCTTCTACCTCAACTTCGCCTTCCCCGTGGAGCGCGTCATGCCGATGTTCTCCAACGGCGGCGTGCCCTTCACGCCTTACGAAGACCAGTTGAAGGGCACATGCCGCGATTACTACGCCATCGACGGGTGGGCGCGCTACAAGACCCCGCGCGGCGAGTGGCTGTGGGTGACGCGCGATGCCGCGCTGGTCACCGTTGGCGGGCCGCACACCGTCATGCACCGCACCACTGCGCCGGCGGACACGCACCGCATCCTGGCCATGATCTTCGACAACTTCTGGCACACCAACTTCGTCGCCAACTCGAGCGGCACGATGGAGTTTCAGTTCGACATGGCGTGGCGCAGCGAGATCCCGGACCCCGATGTCGTGGCCGAGGCCCTGGGTTCGACGCCCGTAGTGGCGATCAATCCCGCCAACCCGGTCTCGCCCGAGCTGATGAAGAGCCTGTTCACGCCCTAAAGCGGCGCACTGGACAGATCCCTCGGCCTGTTCCAGGACGGCTCACCGGCCGTTCCCGCGGCGCCCCGCCTCAGCCGCCGGCGGCGCACGGTCTCGCCGCTTCGCGAGTACCTGGGATAATGTGTGGAGCACGCCTCCATGAAGAAAGCGCTGATCACTGGAATCACCGGCCAGGACGGATCGTATCTCGCCGAACTGCTGTTGTCCAAGGGTTACGAAGTGCACGGCATCGTGCGGCGCGCTTCAACCTTCAACACCGATCGTCTGGACGGCATTTACATCGACCCGCACGAAACCGGAGCGCGCCTGTACCTGCACTACGGCGACCTGGCCGATGGCACGGGCCTGCGACGTATCCTGGAGCGCACCAAGCCCGACGAGATCTACAACCTGGCCGCTCAATCGCATGTGCGCGTCAGCTTCGACCAGTCCGAGTACACCGCCGATGTGGTTGCCACCGGCACGTTGCGGTTGCTCGAGGCGGTCCGCGATTCCGTCGAAGCTACCGGCAAGGATGTGCGCATCTACCAGGCGGGTTCGTCGGAGATGTTCGGAGCCGCGCCGCCGCCCCAGAACGAGGCCACTCCGTTTTACCCGCGCAGCCCGTACGGCGTCAGCAAAGTGGCGGCGCATTGGTACGCGGTCAATTATCGCGAGGCCTACGCTCTGTTCATCGCCAACGGAATTCTGTTCAACCATGAGTCTCCGCGGCGTGGCGAGACGTTCGTCACGCGCAAAATCACGCGCGCTCTCACGCGCATCCAACTGGGACTGCAGCACAAGCTGTTCCTGGGCAACCTCGAGGCGCGGCGCGATTGGGGCTACGCCGGCGACTACGTCGAGGCGATGTGGATGATGTTGCAGCAGCCGGCGCCCTCCGATTACGTGATCGCCACCGGAGAATCGCGTTCCATTCGCGACTTCCTCGACCTGGCGGCGGCCCAATGCGGGCTGGATTGGAAGCAGTGCGTCGAAACCGATGCGCGCTACCTCCGCCCGACCGAAGTGCTTCACCTCGCGGGCGACTCCTCGAAGGCACGCCGCGAACTCGGCTGGGCGCCCAAGGTCGATTTCCAGGGCCTGGTGCGGATGATGGTCGAGCACGATGCCGAATTGGCGCGCCAGGAACAGACCCTGACCGACGCCGGACATCGTGTCGTGGTGCGAGGCTCGGTGCATGGATAGGAAGGCCAAAGTCGCCGTGGCCGGACATCGCGGCCTAGTCGGATCGGCGCTCTACCGCGCGCTGGAACAGGCCGGCTTCACCAATATCATCGTGCGTTCGCGTCATGAGACCGACTTGCGTGAGCGGGGCGCCGTCGACCGGTTCTTCGAGGAGACCCAACCGGAGTACGTGTTTCTGGCCGCGGCCAAGGTGGGCGGCATCCTGGCCAACTCCACCCGCCCGGCCGAGTTCATCTTCGACAATCTGGCGATCGAGTTGAACGTGATCGACGCGGCATACCGTCATGGCGTCAGGAAGCTCCTGTTTCTGGGCTCGTCGTGCATCTATCCCAAATTCGCCGCGCAGCCGATCCGCGAAGAGAGCTTGTTGCAGGGCCCGCTGGAGCCGACCAGCGAATGGTACGCGGTGGCCAAGATCGCGGGCATCAAGTTGTGCCAGGCCTACCGGCTGCAGCATGGCTTTTGCGCCATCAGCCTGATGCCCACGAACCTGTACGGCCCGGGCGACAACTTCGACCTGGAATCATCGCACGTGGCGCCGGCGCTGATCCGCAAGTTTCACGAAGCCAGGCAGGACGGCAGGCCCGAAGTTGTCGTTTGGGGGACCGGCACGCCGCGCCGCGAGTTCCTGCATGTGGACGATTTGGCCTCGGCCGCCCTGCTGCTCATGGAGATCTATGACGATCCTCAGATCGTGAACGTCGGGACCGGCGAAGATGTCACCATCCGCGAACTGGCCGGGATGGTGCGCGAGGTCGTCGGATATGAGGGGCGGCTGGTGTTCGACGCTTCGAAGCCCGATGGAACGCCGCGCAAGCTGTTGGACGTCTCGCGTCTGCGGGCGCTGGGTTGGGCTCCCAAGATCCAGTTGCAGGAGGGAATCCGCGAGACATATCGCTGGTATCTGCAGCACGCCGCGAGCGCCTCGCGTTCAGCCTGAGTTTTGCGGCCTGAAGCGCCGCGGAGCCCGCGCGATCGGTTCACGGCGCTCCGGCCGGCGCGGCCTCACGGAGCGCGCTGTCCTGCACGGCGGGCTTCGCGACGGCGGACTGGCCGGTGATGAGCCGCGCCCGGCGATTGAAGGTGAAGTATTGGAAGGCCCATTGGATGAAGACCAGCAGCCGGTTCTGGAAGCCCACCAGGTACATCAGGTGGACCAACAGCCACGCTGCCCAGGCGAACCAACCGCTCAGCTTCAGGCCCCCGATCAGCGCCACGGCGGAGGCCCGTCCAATGGTCGCCATGCTGCCGTGATCGTGGTACTGGAACGGCCGCATGGATCGGCCCTTGAGCCGCCCTTTGATCAAACGTCCGATGTATTCGCCCTGCTGCATCGCCACCGGCGCGAGCGCGGGCAGCGCGGCCGCCCCGGCCGTGGTTGAGCCGGCCAGATCGCCGATGACGTGGATCTCGGGATGGCCTGGAACTTCCAGGTACGGTCCGACCGTGACGCGGCCCGCACGGTCGAGCGCCGCTCCCGCCTTGGCGGCCAGGATCGCGCCCAGTCCGGACGCCTGCACGCCCGCCGCCCACAGGACGGTGCGCGATTCGATTCTGCGGCGCTGGCCGCTGCTTTCGATTTCGACGCCCTGGGCATCGACCGCCACGACGCGCGCGCCGGTCAGAGGAAGAACCCCGAGTTTGCGCAGCGACGCAGCCGCTTTCTCCGACAACTCGTCCGGGTAAGCGCCGAGAACGCGGGCCGAGGCCTCGACCAGGAAGATGCGCGCCTCCTCCGGACGAATCGTGCGGAACTCGCCGCGCAGGGTGTCGTTCGCAATTTCGCCCAGCGCGCCGGCCAGTTCGACGCCCGTGGGTCCGCCTCCGACGATGACGAATGTGAGCCACGCGTGGCGGCACTCAGGGTCGGTCTCCTGTTCACCGGCCTCGAACGCGGAGAGAATGCGCCGGCGGATCTCCTGCGCGTCCTCCAGCGTTTTCAGCCCCGGCGCGAGGTGTTCCCACTCGTGGTGGCCGAAGTAGTGGTGCCGCGAACCGGTTGCCACAATCAGCCAGTCGTAGGGAATCTCCCGGCCGGGAGAGTTCTCCCCGCCGGCCAGGCGCACCAGACGCCGCTCGACGTCCACGTCCACAACTTCGCCCAGCAGCGTGTTCACGTTCCTGGCATGCCCGAAGATGACCCGCAGCGGGTAAGCAATGTCGATGGCCGACAGTCCGCCCGTCGCGACCTGATAGAGCAGCGGCTGAAAGAGGTGGAAATTGCGGCGATCGATGAGCGTCACTTCGACCGCTGAGTGAGTGGCTGAACTGGAAGCCAAGGCCTTGACGGCGTACAGCCCTCCGAAACCGCCTCCGACCACGACCACTCGATGAGCCACGCCTGACTCCTCCCGTTTTGCCGCCCGCGGTTGGACTCCAATTTGTTGGATGAAACGAATGCCCGGCCGGCTTCGGCGCCGATCTCGCGCCGGCGCCTGGCGGCAATCGGCTCTGTGGTGCCCAGGGTGGGACTCGAACCCACACGACCCTTACGGGTCAACGGATTTTAAGTCCGTTGCGTCTGCCGGTTTCGCCACCCGGGCACGTCGATTGTGCTGTCAGCTTCATGATATTGGATTCATCCACCGCGGGATCGCCCGGATGGGCAGCGGGCCGCGCCAGCCTACTGTCGGTCGATCGTCGCCTCCAGCGCCGTTTCGTCGAACGTCCCGTCCTTGCCCTGGGGTCCGCTGAAGACCACGAAGCGCACCACCTGGCCGCGCCGCAGCGCCGAGCGCACGGCGAACGGTTGTCGCGCCATCTGATCGGAAGCGATGTGCGCCGCCCAGAGCGGATGGGCGTCGTCCGTATTCAGGACGATCGCCACATCCACGCCGTCGCCGGCTTTAGGGAAGTCGTTGGCCCGTTGAAATGCCCCGCGTATGCTGTAGTCCCCATCCGCGGCGGCGTTGTACCCCAGCGCGGCCCCCCACTGCGAGGTCTCGAACTTTCCCGGGTGCAGCAGGACTCGGCCCGCTCCCTGGTCGAACAGGATCCACGGAAAGCCGCCATTGGGCATCGCGTAGGTCGGGCCCGAGCTCTTTTTGTAGTTGATCGTCACGGTCGTCATCCCGGCGCTTTCCAACTCGCCGATCGCCGCCGGCCCAAGCTGGCCATAGTCGTTCCAGCCCCACGTCCAGACGGTGCCGTCGCTCTTGCGCGCCAGCCCGTGCTGGCCGCCGGAGGCGATCGCCGTCACTCCCGACAGTCCGTTCACCTGAACCGGCGTGGGCCGGTCCTTCCAGGTCCCGTCCCCGAGCACCCCGTAGGTATTCTGGCCCCACGCCCAGACCGTCCCGTCGCCCTTAAGGGCGAATGTGTGCTGCGCGCCCGCCACAATGGCGACCACGCCGGACAGGCCCCTGACCTGAACCGGCTTCCGCGGCTCCGTCGCAGTCCCATCACCGAGTTCGCCATAGGAGTTCCGGCCCCAGCCCCAGACCGTTCCGTCGCGCTTTAAGGCGACGCTGTGATGAGAACCCGCGGCAATCGCGACTACGCCCGACAGATCCACAACCCGAACCGGAGTCCGGCGATCGTCCGCCGTGCCATCGCCGAGCCGCCCGTTGGCATTCGTGCCCCAGGCCCAGACGCCGCCATTCCCCCTCAGGGCCAGGCTGAACTTAGTGCCCATGGAGATGGCCGTCACTTCCGTCAGTCCTCTCACCTGAACCGGCTCCAGGCGATCGGTAGTGCTGCCATCTCCGAGCTGGCCGCCTTCGTTATCGCCCCACGCCCACACCGATCCGTCCTTCCTTAACGCTAGGTTGGACTGGTTGCACGTGGCAACCGCGACCACATAGGACAGACCGCCGACTTGAAGCGGCGGGAGGTAGCGAATCGTTCTTTCTTCGCCCACGTGACCGAAGTCATTCCTGCCCCAGCTCCAGACGCTGCCAGCGGCAGTCACAACTAGGGTGCGATCGGATCCGGCCGCCAAAGCGCTCAGGCGATCCGCGGTAGGGATTCTCAACAGCATGGGCACCGGGCGATCCGCCTTGCTGCCGTCGCCAAATTCGCCGAGGGAGTCCTTGCCCCAGATCCAGACAGTGCCATCGGCCTCCAGCACCGCAGTGTGGCCCCATCCGCCCGCCATGGCCACCACGCCCGAAAGCCCCCGGACCTGCTTCGGCACATTCCGCCAGGTCGTCATGCCCTCGTCGCGATGCGGATTCGTCGGCCGATGGTCCAGATAGGCTTCCGTGCGCAGCCCCAGCCGTTCGAAGTCCCGCTGCAAGACCACATGCCGCGTGTCCAGCGGCGCCTGCGCCGTGGAAGCCGCGGTGGCGCGCGAGGCTACGATGGGAAGCAGGGTCCGGGCGGAGAACCAGGCCAGCAGCGGGAGCAGCAGAACGGCTCCAACGGCCAGCCATCGACGCCGCAGACGCCAGGCAAGCCTGCCCCCTGGCCAGCGCGAGTGCAACGCGGGCCGGCCTTGCGCTTGCACATCCACTGGGCCATCCGGTCCACGTGGCTGCGGCGGCTCAGAGCTAGCGGCGGACCCAATCGCTTCCTCTGCGGGAGAGAGTGCTGAAGGCGCTTCTTGATCTTCTGCCGCGGACCCTTCAGACGCCGGCGCGCACCCCGAGGCAGATTCCAGCCCGCGGACGAACTCCATGCACGTCGGATAGCGATCAGCATTGCTTTTCGCCAGGGCACGGCGAAAAACGTCGTCCACCGCGGCCGGCAGATCGGGCGCCTCGGCACAAGCCGAGGGCCGGTCCCCGTCGACGATCTGGTTCATCAGATCGTAGTCGGACTCGGCGCGAAAAGGCTTGACCCCGGTCAGTATTTCGTAGGCCACCACAGCCAGCGAGAACTGGTCGGAACGGCCGTCCACGGGCTGGTTTCGAATCTGCTCCGGGGACATGTAATTCGGCGTGCCGGCCGTCAGCGTGGTGCGAGTGAATTGCTTACTGCCGGTGACCTTGGCAATGCCGAAATCGGTGATCTTCACGGTTGTGCCGTGCTGCAGCATGATGTTGCTCGGTTTGACGTCCCGATGGACGACTCCGGCGGCATGGGCGTAGTCCAGCGCGGCCGCGATCTGCGCGATAATACCCAGGGCTTCATCCCGCTTCAGCCGCCGGGCGCTGGCCTGCCGCTGCGCGAGCGTCGGCCCGTCGACCAGCTCCATGGCGATAAAAGCCAGCCCTTCGTGAACATCCGAATCGTAAATGGCGACGATATTGGGATGCGAAAGGGAGGCCGCCGTCTTGGCTTCGCGCAACAACCGCGCCCGCAGCCACACCTGTTCCCCGGGAGTGCCATAGCCGTCCAGGCGGATGGTCTTCAGGGCGATCTTGCGTTCCAGGACAGGATCGTGGGCCTCGAAGACGATCCCCATGCCTCCGCGGCCCAATTCCCGGCCGGCCTCATAGCGGCCGATCGGCCTCGCGGGGGGTATGCCCTGAAGCTCGGAGCCGGATTCCTCCCCGGCGCGGCGTGCCCCATGCGGCGCCGGGTCCAGGGTTTCACCCCGGCGTTCATATTCCGCGACCAACGAACTCACCTCGTCGAACAGTTCGTCGTTCAATCCACAGGCGCTTACCAGAAACTCGGGGCGCTTTGCAGGCTCCTCTCGCAACGCCTCATCAAACAGCTCCAGAATCCGCTGGCGGGTCTCCTCGGAGGTCATGGCGCCTGTCTGAGGTCGCGGCTGAGCCATGTCCTGGCGAACTTCCAGTCGCGCTTCACGGTCTGCTCGGAGGTCTCGAGGAGGCCGGCGATCTCTGCTTCGGAGTAGCCGCCGAAGAACCGCAGCTCGACCATTTTCGCCTGGCGGGGGTAGACGCGCGCCAGCCGCTCCAGCGCGTCGTCGATCGCGACCAGCTCATCCGGCTTCTCGCGGACGGTGGCCAGAACGTCGTGAAAAGAGACCAGTTCGTCCAAGCCAACCCGCTTGCACGACCGGCGCTTGCGGGCGTGATCCACCAGAATCCGCCGCATTTGCCGGGCGGCGACGCCGAAAAACTGGGAACGATTCTGCCAGTCGCAGCGCTGATCCACTAATTTCAGGTAAGCTTCGTGGACCAAAGCGGTCGGCTGCAGCGTGTGATCGGGCCGCTCGGCCCGCAAATAACCTGCGGCGCGCCGCCGCAACTCGCTGTAAACAAGCGAAATCAGCTCGGCTTCCGCCATTCGGTCGCCATCCCCCGCGGCACGCAGGAGAAGGGTGATTTGCCCGGCCATTTCGATTGAGCGCCGCTCCCCGGCAGAATCGATTCTATTAGTTCAGCCAGGGTGATTCAACGCTCGCCGCCTGAAACTCAAGAAAAGACGATACGGCATGACACTTTTCGCCGCGGGATTGCGCGTCATAATACAGCCGGTGAGGTTTTCGATTATCCGATGCTTGCTAAGTCGAAGCAGGACCTTCACGCCGCGAAGGCCCAGTCACGGCGGCGCGGACGCGGGTGGTCGGCGTGTAATGCGGGCCCTTCGGTCCAAGGGCTTCACCGGTTCAAGCTTTTTCTCTGGATTGTCGGGATTGTGCTGAGCGTGGCGACCCTGGGCTGTGTCGCGCTGGCCCTGAAGTGAGGCCCGTGGATGCGGCGGGAACGGCCCTTGGGCCGCCGCCGGCGCGGATCGCGATCTCGGAGGAATGGAGGAGGGTGAGGCGAGCAGTCGGGTCCCTCGCCCTCTGCCCATTCCGAATCGCTTGCGGGGAACACGCGCGGGACCTTGGCGCCGATGCGGTGGACGCCGGCCGGGCGGACCATCGCACATTCCTTTGTGCTGTGCGGGGAGCTCGGCTTTGCGCGCCGGCTTCCCGCCCGCCTGCCCGGTGAAACGGCTAGTTCAGCGCCTCCAGCGACTCCTTTTCGTGGCCGTTCTCTTCCGCCGCCGGGCCGGATTCCAGAATCCTGATGCCGTAGGCGAAACCTTTGTCGAAAGCGTTCAGGTTCAGATCGCGGAAGCGGCCGGGGACCGACTCGGCCACGGCCTTGCGGCACGAATCCGCTGAGACAACCTTCGTGATGGCGCACAGGAACCCGACCATGACGACGTTTAACACCATCTTCTTGCCCAGTTCCTCGGCCAGGCGCGTGGCCGGAATGCCATACACCCGGATGTGCTGCGGCAGATTCTCCAGCCGCACCAGATCCTCTTCCACCAGCAGGATGCCGTTCTCCTTAAGCTCCGGCGTGAAGCGCGCGTAGGCCTCCTGCGACAGCACCACCAGGATGTCCGGGTTGGTCAGATACGGGTACAGGATCGGCTCGTCGCTCACGATCAGCGCCGCGCTGGCCGCGCCGCCGCGCGCCTCCGGCCCGTAGTTCTGGGTCATCGTGGCGTAGCCCTTCTCATGCAGCGCCGCGGCGCGGCCCAGAATGTGCGCCGACAGGATCACGCCCTGCCCGCCGAAGCCTGCGATGCGCAGCTCCTTCAACATAGGTCGCAGTTCTCCTTGCCGTCCTCTTCTTCGTGCTGCGGGGGCGCATCGATCCACTCGTGGTAATGCTCGCCCAGCCGCTGCCGCATCAAGGTATGGTAGTCCAGCCGTTCGCGGTCGACGAATTTGCCGACGACGATCTCCTGGCCCGGGATCATCGCCACTTCATGTGTGGGAGCGCCGTGGCGGACCTTGCTGCGCTCTTTGTAGTCCTTCATCGCCGCCAGCCCGTCACCCATGTTGTTGCGGCGCTGGAACAATGTCGGGCACGGTGTGATGATCTCAATGAAGCGGAAGCCCCTCTTCTTGAGGGCTTCGGTCATCGCCGTCTCGAGCTGCTTGACGTGGAACGCCGTCCAGCGCGCCACGTAGCACGCGCCCGCGGCATCCACCAGCTGCGGCAGGTTGATCTCGGGCTCGTAGTTGCCATAGGGCGTGGTGGACGACGTCGCCGCCGGCGGCGTGGTCGCAGCCGCCTGTCCGCCCGTCATCGCGTAGATCATGTTGTTGACACACACCACCAGCAGATTGACGTTGCGCCGGGCGGCGTGGATCAGATGGTTGCCGCCGATGGAGGCCAGGTCGCCGTCTCCGGAATAGACGATCACCGTCAATTCGGGGTTGGCCAGCGCCAGCCCCGTGGCAAACGGGATGGCCCGTCCATGGGTGGTGTGAAAACTGTCCGTGGCCATGTAGCCGCTGACGCGTCCCGAGCAGCCGATGCCGCTCACCATCGCCACTTTCTGCAGGTCCACCCCCGATTTCATCAGGGCGTAGACGAAGCTGTTGACGGTGGTGCCAATCCCGCAGCCCGGACACCAGATGGTCGGAATGCGATCCTGGCGCAGCAAGTCCTCGACCGGATTGTGGATGTTGATTTCGGTGCTCGCGCTCATCCCCGCACCCCCTTCTCGATCGCCGCCAGGATGTCGGCCGGTTTATGCACCGTGCCTCCGGGATGCGGCACGCCGATGGTCCGGCAGGCGCCGCCGGCGCAGCGTTCCACCTCCAGCACCACCTGGCCCATGTTCAGCTCCGGTACCACCAAGGCTTTCACCTTGGGGGCTAGTTCGCGGATCCGCCGCTCCGGGAACGGCCACACGATCTGCAGCCGCATGCGGCCCACTCTCAGCCCCTTGGCCCGCGCCATCTGGATGCTGCGCTCGGCCACCCGCGACGTGATGCCGTAGCTCAGCACCACGACGTCCGCGCCTTCCACCTGGTCCTCATCGATCAGCGTCAATTGGTCCGCCGCCCGGCGGATCTTTTCCATCAGCCGGACCACCAGTTCCCGCTGTGTTACGGCGTTCATCAGCGGGTACCCGCGCCGGTCGTGCGTCAGGCCCGTAACGAAGACCTTGTAACCCTCGCCGGCGTGCGCCATTTCGGGCACCAGGTCCGCGCCCGTGGCATACAAATTGAACTCGCCCGGCGGCTTCGAGGCGTGCCGCCGCGGGTAGATTTCGATCTCTTCCGCCTTGGGAATCACCACGCGCTCGGTCATGTGGCCGACGCACTCGTCCATCATCAACATGACGGGCACGCGGAACTGCTCGGCCAGGTTGAACGACTTGACCGCCAGTTCGAAACACTCCTGCGGCGAATTCGGCACCAGCGCAATGATCGAATAATCGCCGTGGGATCCGAAACGCGCCTGCATCATGTCGCCCTGCGCGGGCAGCGTCGGCAGCCCGGTCGACGGCCCCCCGCGCTGCACGTTCATAAAGACGCACGGCGTCTCGGTCATCGCCGCGTAGCCAATGTGCTCCATCATCAGCGAGAATCCGGGACCCGAGGTCACCGTGAACGACTTCTGTCCGGCCCACACCATGCCTTGCAGCGTGATCGACGCCGCCAGTTCGTCTTCCATCTGGATGAACAGCCCGCCTACCTGCGGCGCGCGCGCCGCGAAGCGCTCTACGATCTCCGTGCTCGGCGTGATGGGATATCCGGCCGCGAAACGCGCCCCCGCCGCCAGCGCGCCCTCGCACGCCGCCGCGTCGCCATTGATGAAATGCGTCCCGGTCAGCACCGCGCGAGGGTCGGCGTGCAGCCGTTTGGACGCAGCGGTCGTTGCTTCAACGCTGACTGGCATTTGACGCCTCCTGCTCCGGTTGTTTCCGCGCCCCGGCCGGCGCGGCGGTCCTCAGCGTTGGTTCGCGGTAGCCGTAAATCGCGAAATCGGGGCAATACAAACCGCACAGATTGCAGCCGGAGCACTTGTCGGCGTTCAACAGATGGGGCGGGTGGTAGCCCTTGGCGTTAAACGCCGACGACAGCTCCAAAACGTGCGTCGGGCAGAACTCCACGCAGAACCCGCAGCCCTTACACCGCTCAGTGACGACAACAACGGAGCCTCGTATCAAAGAGTGCCCCTCCTTCCTTTACGATACTCCACTGCAATTCTGGGGCCGAACCACGTTCCATGCCGAGTGTGGAAGATTTCAACACAATCAATGAAATACCCAGGGGTATATTTAGCCTGTGCGCGATTCCACCCATTTTGATTTCGCCCCGGGATCAGCCCAGCCGGACCGGGCAACGCGCCTGCGGGTTTACGCCCATTCCGGCCCGGCGATTCAGGACCACTTCGCGGCGCTGTCGTCCAGGTAGATGAAGGTCCCGTGCCCGGTGGCCACCACGCGCCCGTGGCTGTCGCGCACCACGGCTTCGCCAAAGGCCAGTGTCTTGCCCGCCTTTAATATCCGCGAGCGGCAGCGGAACTTGCCCTCCAGGGCGGGCCGCAGGTAGTTCACCTTCATCTCCACCGTGCTGACCGGTTGGCCGCCGGCCAGCGCGATCACCCCTATGCCGATCGCCGCGTCGATGAGCGTGGCCGTCACTCCGCCGTGCAGCGTGCCGAGTCCATTGATCATCTCCGGCCGGGGCGTACACTCGATGGTGAGCCCGTCCTTGAACAATCGTGCTACATGGAACCCCAGATGGTGATTGAATGGCATCTGGGGTATCAGGGCGCGGACCTCGGCGAGGGTCAGTGGATGCCGCTTCAAGATGCCAGTATGCCACGGTCGCACAGTGCGCCAGATCGCCTGGTTGAGGCGCGGCGCCCGGCCGCGGTTCTCTGCCCGCCGGATGAGCCTGCGGAGCGTGAGTCCGCGGCTCCCATCCGCAGCCCGGATTTCTTCAGGAGGACTCAGCCGTGAGCGATCTTGTTCGCACCCAGCGCCAGGAACGTGTTCTCGTCGTCACCATCGATAACCCGCCCGTCAACGCGCTTTCGCCGGGCGTCGTCGAAGGGATCGTCGCCTCCATTCGCGACACTCAGGCCGAAGCCGAGGTAGACGCGATTGTCGTGCTGGGCGAGGGCCGCACCTTCGCCGCCGGGGCGGACATCAGGGAGTTCGGGCGCATCGTCGCCGGCGAGCGCCCGATGATTGACCTGAATCCGCTTTACAACGAGATCGAGGACTCCGCTAAGCCCGTCATCATGGCGCTCCACGGGAGCGCTCTCGGCGGCGGGCTCGAGCTGGCCATGGCCGGCCACTATCGCATCGCCTATGCCGACACGCGCCTGGGCCAGCCCGAAGTGAAGCTTGGTCTGATCCCCGGCGCCGGCGGCACGCAGCGCCTGCCGCGGCTGGTGGGCCTCGCGGCGGCGCTCGAGATGTGCGTCCTGGGCGAGCCCATCGACGCGCGCCGCGCCCTCCAGCTCGGTCTTGTGGACGCCGTAGTGACGGACCTGCTCGCCGCCGCGCTGGCCTTCGCCCGCGCCCGCCCCAGGCCGCGCCGCACGCGCGACAAACGCGTCAACATCACCGACGCCGCGCAAGCGCGCGCCCTCGCCGACAAGGCCGCCGACCAGGCGCGCCGCCGGATGCGCCACCAGACCGCGCCGCTCGCGGCCGCGGAGGCCGTCTGCGCCGCGGCTTCGCTGTCCTTTGAAGAGGGTCTGCAGTGCGAGGCCCAGCTGTTCGCCGAATGCCTGCACGGCGAGCAGTCGCGCGCCTTGATCCACGCTTTTTTCGGCGAACGCGCGGTCGCCCGCATCCCCGATCTGACCAAGGACGTTCGACCGCTGGAGATCCGGCAAGCCGCCGTGCTGGGCGCCGGCACCATGGGCGTTGGCATCGCCCAGTGTTATGCCAACGCCGGCATCCCGGTGCTTTTGACGGACTCCGATCCCGGCATTCTGGAACGCGCCATCGGCGTCATCCGCGCTACCTATGAAGCGCAGGCCGACAAAGGCCGCCTCATCCCCAGAGAGGCGCAGGCCCGCATCGCCCTGATCACGCCGGCCCCGAATTGGGAAGGCTTCGAGCAGTGCGACATCATTGTCGAAGCCGTCTTCGAGGACCTCGATCTCAAAAAGCGAGTCTTCGCCCAGCTCGATGCCGCCGCCAAGCCCGGCGCCATCCTTGCATCCAACACCTCAACCCTCGACATCGACGCTCTGGCGGCTTGCACCAGGCGTCCGGAGTGCGTCACCGGCCACCATTTCTTCAGCCCCGCGCCGGTCATGAAGCTGCTCGAAATCGTGCGCGGCTCCTCCACCAGCGCGGAGGTGCTGGCCACGTCCATGGAACTCGCCCGGCGGCTCAACAAGACCGCCGTCGTGTCGCGCAACGTTTTCGGCTTCATCGGCAACCGCATGTTCCTGCCCTACCGCAGCCAGGCCGTGGCCATCGCCGAGGAGGGCGCGGAGCCGTGGTCCGTGGATAAGGCGCTGGTCGAGTGGGGCATGGCGATGGGCCCGTTGGCCGTCGGCGACCTCTCCGGTCTCGACGTTTTTCAGTGCATGAAGCAGATCGGCCAGCGGCTGGGGCGCTTCCAACTGCAGGCCGAATCGTTCGAGGATCGCCTGGTGCGGCAGGGCCGGCTGGGCCAGAAGTCGGGCGCCGGTTGGTACGTCTACTGCGCCGATCGCAAGCCCATCCCCGATCCCGACGTGGAGCGGATATTGCGCCTCTACGCCGCTGAGATGGCCATTCCGCAGCGCGATTTCACGCCCGAGCAGATTGCGGAGCGCTGCCTCGATGCGCTGATCAATGAGGGCGCGCGCCTGCTCGAGGAGGGCGTTGCCCTGCGCGACGTCGACATCGACATCGTCTATCTGTACGGCTATGGCTTCCCGGCCTGGCGCGGCGGCCCCATGTTCTACGCCGCGCGTTATGGCAAGAAGAAAATCCACGAGCGGCTGCTGCGCCGCTACGAGCTGCACGGCCCGTTCTGGAAACCCTCGGAGTGGTTGCTGGCCTAGCCCGGCTGCCCTGGGAGCTGCTCGCCCTTCGACGTCCTCCTATGCCCCGGCGATCACCGCGATCCCCGCGGCCAGGGCCGGCCGCAAGCGGACTGCCGTGGCGCCGCCTCCCACCCGGACCCATACCGATGCGTTGCGAACGCCCGGCTCTACCGTGATCGCCACGCCCGGTTTCAGGCCCAGACGCGTCATCTCGCGTAATGCTGCGGCATCGCGGTCGGAGACGCTGCTGATCACCGCCGGAACACCGCACGCCCACTTCGACAGCGGCACCTCCGGCCTGGCGGGAACCGCGCCGTTGCGCTCGGGGATCGGGTGCCCGTGCGGATCGAGCGCCGGGTCCCCCAATTTCGCGGCGATCCGGTCCTCCAGCCGCTCCGAAATGAAGTGCTCCAGCCGTTCCGCCTCATCGTGAACCTCGTCCCAGGAGTAGTCCAGGAAATCGTGCAGGAACCGTTCCAGCAGGCGATGGTGGCGCAGCACCTCCAGCGCCCGCATCCGCCCCGCGGCCGTCAGCCGGGCGCCGTGGCGCTTCTCGTATTTCACGAATGGCGGCTTTTGCGCGGCCAGCTTCTGGAGCATTCCCGTGACCGAAGCCGCTCGGACGCCGAGCTGCTGCGCCAGCGCGTTGCCGGTGACGCGTTCCTGTTCGGATCCGCCCAGCTCCAGGATCGCTTTCAGGTAGTTGTCCACGGCTTCCGTGCTGGCGACAGCGTGCGTCCTAGGTGTCACTAAATCCCAGACTACACTCGCCGCTGTCTCCCCGCAAATAGCGTGATCGGCCAAACAAGTGAGCACGCCTTGACGCGCACGAGGCGGAAGAAGCATCATTTAGGTATGCCTAATTCTCGAATCCGCAACCTGCTTTTCCGGGTGCAGATTCTGGCATGCCTGGGCGCCGCGGCCGCGCCGGTTGCGTTGCGGGCGCAGAGCGAGACCACCAGCGCGATCGTCGGGTCGGTGGCCGATCCGGCGGGCGCTGCCATCCGCGGCGCCACGGTGACCGTCATGAGCGCCGACAACGGCCTCTCAAGATCCATGCAAACAGACGATTCCGGGCGCTTCAGCTTCCCGCAACTCAAGCCCGGCCCGTACTCGGTGCAAGCCGCCGCGGACCGCTTTGAAACGCAGCGCCATGAGGCCGTCCTGGCGGCGCTCGGGCACAAGCAGACGGTCGATTTCAAGCTCCGCATCGCCGCCACGAGCGAAACGGTGATCGTTCACGAACAAGCGCCGCTCATCAACCCCGAGAATCCCAATCTCTCCACCACCCTGGATGCCGAGGCCCTCGCGGACCTTCCCAATCCGGGCGGCGACATGACCTACCCATTGCAATTCGCCGCCGGCGCGCTGATCAACACCGCCGGCAGCTCCAATGATTTCGTCGGCGGCACCAACGGTTATGGCAATGTGCAGTTCAATGGCCTGCCGGCCGTTTCCAACGGCTATATCGTCGATGGCCTGGAGACCAACGATCCGCTGACCAACCTGAACAGCGGCCTCTCCACCAACCTTGTGCTGGGCCTGAATTCGATCGCCGAAGTGACTGTGAATACGCTTTCCTACGCGGTCGATCAGGGCCGCTACGGCGCCTCCCAAGTCAACTACGTCACGAAATCCGGCGCCAACCGGTTCCATGGAAACCTGTACGAGCTGTGGAATGGGTCGCGGTTCGATGCGGCGGATTTTTTTACCAACGCGACCGCCGGCAACCGTAAGCCGCGCTCGACTGTGAATCACTTCGGGGGCAGTCTGGGCGGCCCGATCGTTCACGATAAGCTGTTTTTCTTTTTCGATTCCGAATGGGTCCGCATCGCGCTGCCCATCGTCACCGCCACCACCGTCCCCACGCCCGCGTTTGAGAACTACGTCCTGCAACAGTTGCCGCGCGGCGGCGTGGACTCCATCACCGGATCGGCCTATCAGCCCGCGCCCCAGCTCGTGCCGTTCTACAAGCAGCTTTTTTCGCTGTACGGCAATACGGCGGGCACGCCGCTGCCGGTGCTGGGCTGTCCCTTCGACAGCACTGGCAGCGCGGCCGCCAGCAACCCGCCGGATGGCAACGGCTGCGCCAACCGCCAGAGCGTTTCACGTTCCAGCAGCGATCGTGAACAGGTGCAAACCGCGCGCATCGACTACAACATCGACGCCCAGGATATCGCCTGGTTCCGCTTTCAGGCCGACACCGGACTGCAGGCCGCCTACACCGATCCGATCAATCCGCTGTTCAACGCCGTTTCCTCTCAGCCGCTGTACTCTTTCGCGGCCGGGTACACGCACGTCTTCTCCGCGCGCCTGGTCAACTATTTCAACCCCGCCTTCTCGTGGTACGCCAGCCTGTTCGCGCCCACCAATCTCGATCAGACGCTGGCGGCATTTCCCATCGTCCTCCAGGGCCTCGGCGCCAACGCGCCCTTCACCCCGCTGGGAGGGCTCGACAATACCTGGGTGCAGGGCCGGCGCGCCACGCGCTTCTTCATCAACGACAACCTCGCCTGGACACACGGCTCGCACGAGTTCCGCTTCGGAACCAACAGCCGGATCTTCCGCCTCAACGACTACGATTTCGGCGAGGGTGTGGTCCCGCTGGTCAACTACACGACTCTCCCGCAGTTCATTTACGGCATTGCATCGACAGCCTCGGAAACCTTTCCGCTGGCCGATTCGCAGCCCTACAACTTCCTCAACCTGGATTTCTATGCCCAGGACACGTGGAAGCTCAACCGCGCCTGGACCTGGACCTTCGGGCTGCGCGACACCTACAATTCAGATCCCCTGAATCCGCATGCTGCCGTGGCCCGCCTCGCCGGCTCGTTTGCCTCGATTCCTCACGATGTGAATCAGCCGCTCGACCAGGCGATTCAGACCGGGCAGGGAACGATCTTCGCCGCCACGCCCGCGGCCATCCTGCAACCCCGAACCGCCATCGCCTGGCAGGTCGCGCCGCGCACGGTCCTGCGCAGCGGCTTTGGCGTGTTTAGCGATCTTCTGCCCGGCAGCGTCGTCGATCTGGTGGGCGTGAACCCGCCCTATTCCAAGACATTTGAAGGCGGGCTGCTGGGCAACGTCGGCGGAACGCTGATTGCGCCCGGGGTGCCCGGCAGCGCCGTGGATGCGACCCGCGCCGCCAATCAACTCTTCAATTCCGGCTTCGCACAGGGCGCACTCTCCTGCGCCTCGACGCTCGCCAACCCGGCTGCGTGCCTGCCGCCGATTGCGATGACCGCCGTTCCCGACGGCCGGCTCCGCGCGCCGTATTTCATGCAGTGGAGCTTCGCCTTGGAACACCAGGCCGGCGAGACCCTCAATCTGCGCGCCCAGTATGTCGGTACGCGTGCTGTGAACCAGCCCTATGAGACGCAGGTCAACGGCTACCAGACGGTGTGCCAGGGTTGCTTCGCGCCCTTCCCTTACGGCCAGCCGGTTGATCCCCGCTTCGGGCCGGTGACACAATTAAGCACCGGCGCCAACAGCCACTACAACGCTCTCCAACTGACCGCCGATAAGCGCCTCTCCCACGGCTTGCAGCTTCAGGCCAACTACACCTGGAGCCATTGCATGGACACCGTCTCGAACGGCGGCTTCCTGCCCTTCGCCGCCGGCGCCATTCTGTCGCCGCTGCCCAATGATCTGGCCCGTCAATACGGCCCCTGCGATTACGACGTGCGCGACAATCTCACGCTCCAATACGTTTATCAGTTGCCGCTCCATTTTCGGAGCCGCCTGGTGGCCCGGGCGCTCAACGGTTGGCAGCTCTCCGGCACCGCATTCTGGCACAGCGGCCTGCCGTTCTCCGTCCTCAGCGCGCCCTATTCGGCCAACGGCGACGGCATCGTTCAGGGCGCCGGACCGCAGTACGCCAGCGTCGTTCCCGGCGTGCCGCTGTACGACCACAATCCGATTCCAGGAGTGACTCAGCCGGGTACCATCCAATGGCTCAACCCGAATGCCTTCGTCTCGGCCGTCGATCCCAGCACCGGCGCCTGTTCCGGTGGCGACAGCGTGGCCAATTGCCAATTCGGCGATCTGGGCCGCAACGCCCTGCGCGGTCCCGATTTCCTCTGGAGCGACTTCTATCTGACCAAGTGGTTCGCACTCGCGGAACGCGTGAAGCTGCGCCTCGACTCGCAGTTCTTCAACGTCTTCAATCATCCGAATTTTGGTCTCCCGGGCCTGGTCTACGCCGGGATTCCAGGCCATCCCGCCACCCAGACCGGCTTCGGAGCGCTCAGCTATCCCACCTCTCCGCCGACCGGACTGCTGGGCGTCGGACTGGGCGGCGACAGCTCGCCGCGGATGATCGCATTTCAGGCCCGCCTGGAGTTCTGAAGCGGCGCCATTATTGCGCTTCGTGACCCCGAGACCGGCGCCATCCCGCCTCGCCGGGGAGGAGCTACGGGACCAGCGCCGCGTGGATCGGCGCGACCCAATCGTCCTTCGCCATGTCGTAGGCAATGAAGTCGCCGTCGAATTGCCAGTAAGTCCAGGCCCAGCCCAGCGCCTCGGCGGCGCGGGCCACGTAAGAGATGTAGCGGCAGCGCGAATCCATGTCGCCCTTGTCGTAGGCGCCGAACTCGCCCAGCAGGATCGGGCGATGGGCCGCCTCGGCCCACTTCTGCACGCCCGCAAAATCGGCGTCCACGCGGCGCTTTTCCTCGTCCGTGCCCCAGGTCACGCCTGTAAATTTCGTGTACTCCTTGGCCCACGCCGCTCCCTGGTGCGTAAACGACATCGGCAGATAGTAGTGCACGGTCACGATGATGTGGCGGTCGTTCTGCGGCAGTTCCAGCTTGTCCAGCGAGCGGATGCTGTTCCAATTCGCGGGTCCGATGATCACGTTGCGCGTGGGATTCGTCTTGCGAATGATCGCCAGCATCGCGCCCGCCAGGCTGTTCCACAGTTCGGGCGTAAGCTGCTTGTTGGGCTCGTTCAGGATCTCGAAGGTGACCTTGGCCGGCGCATCCCGATAGTGTTCCGATACCTGCGTCCAGAACGCCGCCAGCTTGAGGATGCACGGCACGGCATCCGCTCCGCACTCGTTGTAATTGTGCTGGTCCAGAATCACGTTCAGATCGTTGGCCAACGCCGTATTCACCGCCCAATCCAGCGTCTTGAACCACTCCGGGCTGAGCTGGTTGTCGGCATTCATGTGCGCGAACGCCTGCAGGTTCATCCGCACCGTCTGGAAACCGCCTTCGTGGATCCTGCGGAAGTGGCGGTCCTGAAAGCGCGCCGTGGAAAAATCGTGCCACAGCGGGTCGTAGCCGATGATGTTCATCCCGCGGCCCATCTGCTTCACCTGGTCGAAGGCATCGAGCGCTGCGAAGCCTCCGCCGCTCTGTGCCTGCGCCCCCGCCGCGCCGGCCATCACGGCGGCCAGCGTGAGCGATCTCAGGCTGATTCGGGAAAGATGGAGTGCGTTCATGGCAAACAGTACACCACCTTGCCCTGGCGCGCGCAACGCATCGGCACCGGCGCGCCGGGCGCCTCCCGCCTCAGGCGAATTTCCAGCCCTTGCGGAACTTCGGTTTGAGGTACTCGTTGGCGGCGTTGTTGTTCATAATGCGGCTCTTCTCGGCATCCCATTCGAGCTTGCCCTCGAACTTCATGGCGATCACGCCCAGCAGCATCCACTGCACGAACGGGCCGGCCACGCCGAAGTTGGAGCAGGCCGGGTCGCCGCCCTTGCAGGCGCGAATCCAATCCTGGTGGTGCCCCGGCGAGCGCGTCAGCAGCTTGCGCGGGAACTTGTAGTCCTTCATCTTCGAGGCGGGCACGAGACGCGTGCCGTCGCCGTAGCAGCCCGTGGTGATCATCCCTTTATCGCCCATAAACAGGCTGCCGTTCACATCCGTGTCGCTCAGCTTTTCGCCAGCCGGCACGCCTTCTATCTTGGGCACCTCCGTCAGCCCGTCGTGCCAGAAGATCTGCACCGGCGGCATGCTGCCGCGCGCCGGGAAGTCGAAGCGGATGGTCGCTTTCTTGGGGAAGGTGTATTTGCCCTTGCCCTCCTGCAGGATGCATTCGACGCTCGTGGGCGCGGTCAGCCGCAGCGCCATGTTGGGCGTGCCCAGAATGTGGCACGCCATGTCGCCGAGCGCCCCGCAGCCGAACTCGGGGAAGGCGCGCCAGTTGTGCGGCACATAGGCCGGGCTGAAGGGACGCGGCTCGCAGTCGGCCAGCCAGGCCTCCCAATCGAGCGTCGGCGGGACGGGCGCTTCTTTGGGCACCACCTCCGGCCCCTGCGGCCAGTAGGCCCACGGGCGATTGGTCCAGGCGTGGACTTCGGTGACGCCGCCGATCTCGCCCGCCCAGATCATCTCGCAGCACTGGCGCGCGCCTTCGTTCGAGTAGCCCTGGTTGCCCATCTGCGTGGCCACGCCGTATTTGGCCGCGGCCAGGGTCAACTGCCGCGCCTCCCACACGGTGCGCGTCAGCGGCTTCTCGCAGTACACGTGCTTTCCGCGGCTCATGGCCCACATGGCGGCGCTGGCGTGGACGTGGTCCGGGCAGGCCACGATGACGGCGTCGATGTCCTTGGTGTGGGCATCGAACATGCGGCGGAAGTCCTTGTACTTCGGCACATCCGGGTACTGCTTGAATATCCTTGCGGCGCGCTCCTCGTCCGGATCGCTCAGCGCGACGATGTTCTCGGCGGAGCATTCGTGAATGTCGTCGTAGGCCCGGCCGCCGGCGCCCACCGAGGCGATGTTCAGCTTCTCATTGGGCGACTTGAAGCCCAGGCGTTTCAGGGAAGGGGAGCTGCCGAAGCCGGCGCTCGGAAGCGCGCCCGCAAGCAGCGTGCCGTAGAAGAAATGGCGTCTGGAGAAAGTAAAATTGGCCATGAGACGGGATCCTTTGTGACTGGCAATCATAGCCTACACCCGCGCGGCCGCGCCCGGGGCAGGCCGGACGCGGCACTCATCCAGCGAGCCGTCCACAGCATCCCATCGCCTGAGGCGCGCTGCCGCGCCGCCTGGGACCACCGTCAAGCTCCGCACGCATTTTCGGCGGTCAATCCCGATATAATCTTCGTCAACGGAACTATCATGAACGACTCCACAAGACGCACATTCATCAAGACTGCAGCGGCCGTGACGGCGGCCTCGCAAGCGCGCATTCTGGGCGCCAACGACCGCATCCGCGTCGCCGGCATCGGCACCGGTGGGCGCGGCCAGTACCTGCTGGGCATCGTGAGCAAGACGCCCGGCGCGGAAATCGTAGCACTGTGCGACGTCTATGAGCCGCACCTAACGCAAGCGCGCAAGCGCTGCGCGCCAGATGCGCGCGAGACCCTGGACTACCGCGAAGTCCTGGACGACAAGTCCATCGACGCCGTGGTCGTCGCCACTCCGAATCATTGGCACGTGCCGATCATCGTGGCCGCCGTGGGCGCGGGCAAGGACGTGTATTGCGAAAAGCCGGTCACGCACACCATCGCGGAAGGCGACGTCTTGCAGCGGGCCGTCGACCAGAGCGGGCGCGTGGTCCAGGTGGGCATGCAGCAACGCAGTTGGCCGCACTTCGCCGAGGCCAAGGCGCTGATCGACGCGGGCGAGCTGGGGCAGCTGACCTACATCCGCACGTACTGGTATCAGAACCATCTCTCGTTCGGGAACGGCCCCTTCACCGCCGACCCGGCCAAGCTGGACTGGAAGCGCTGGCTGGGCAACGCACCGGAGCGCCCGTTCGAAGCCATCCGCTTCGAGCATTGGCGCTGGTTCTGGGATTACGGCGAAGGCGCGCTGACCGATTTGTTCTCGCATTGGATCGACGTCGTGCACTGGTACATCGGCAGCGACACGCCGGACCTGGCGGCGGCAGTGGGCGGCAAGTGGGCGCTGCCGCTGCGGGAGTGCCCGGACACGGTCTCGGCGTCGTTCGATTATCCGGGCAAGGTGACGGTGGGCTACGACGGCAGTCTGATCGGGTACCGCGAGGGCGGCGCTCTGATCCTGCATGGCACCAAGGCTGTGATGCGTCTGTACCGCGGCGGCTACGGCGTGTACGCCGAGATGCCGCATTACAGCGAATCGCCCGAATTAGAGAACCCCGTGAAGTCGGCCAAGTCGGGGCGGGACGGCACCGAATACCACATCGAGAACTTTTTTGATTGCGTGCGCTCGCGGCATGTGCCCAACGCGCCCGTGGCGGCGGGCATCGCCGCCGCGCGGGCCGGGCACCTGGGCAACATCGCCCTGCGCGAGAAGCGCGTGGTCGCCTATCCGGGGTAAGGGCCCGCCGCGCCCGGTGACGCGGTTGTGGCGGCCGCGCCAGGCGCGTTAGAGTGAGCCTTCGTGCCTGAAACCCGACCGGCCCTCGAGCATCCCTGGCGCCTGCTGTCGCTGCTGGTGGTCTCGATCTTCATCAACTTCCTGGACCGCAGCAATCTCTCCGTGGCGGCGGACGACCTGCATCGGGAACTGCTGCTGGGCCCCGCGCAACTGGGCCAGTTGCTGTCGGCGTTCTTCTGCACTTACGCCGCGTTCCAGTTGGTCGCCGGCTGGCTGGTGGACCGCTACAACGTCTTCTGGGTGTACGGCCTGGGCTTCCTGGTGTGGTCGGCGGCGACGGGCCTGACGGGCCTCGTGACGGGCTTCGCGCAACTGTTCGCACTGCGGCTGCTGTTGGGGATGGGCGAATCGGTGGCCTACCCGTCCTATTCGCGCATCTTGGCCTCGGGATACCCCGAGCAGCACCGCGGGTTCTGCAACGCCGCCATCGACGCCGGCTCGAAGCTCGGCCCGGCGCTGGGCACACTGATCGGCGGATTGATCGTCGCCAGCGTAGGCTGGCGGGCGCTGTTTTTCATCCTCGGCGCGGGCGCGCTGCTCTGGCTGGTGCCGTGGTTCCTGTCGATTCCCCGCCACGCGCCGGCGCGCGCGCCCGAAGCGGTCGGCGGGCCGGGATTCCTGGACATTCTGAAACGCCGCGCGACGTGGGGCACGTTCATGGGCCTGTTCGCCATCAACTGGGCGTGGTACATCCTGGTCACCTGGCTGCCCTACTACCTGCGCACCGCGCGCGGGTTTTCTCTCAATTCCATGGCCGTGTTCGGCTCGCTGCCCTTCTGGTGCATCGCGGCCTCCTCGATCACCTTCGGCTGGCTTTCCGACCGGCTCATCGTGCGCGGATTCTCCGTCTCCGCGGTGCGGCGCTCCTTTTGCGCCGGCGGTCTGCTGCTGGCCGGGGCCTTCATGCTGCCCGTGGCCCTGGTCGCGAGCGGCCGTACGGCGGTCTACCTGCTGGCCATCGCCACGGCGCTTTTCGGGCTCTCCACGTCCAATATCTGGGCCATCACGCAACGTCTGGCCGGTCCGGCGGCGGCCGGCAAATGGACTGGATTGCAGAACGCGTTCGGCAACATGGCAGGCGTTTTCGGCCCCTGGCTGACGGGCATTCTGGTCGAGCGGACGGGCTCCTACGTGCCGGCCTTCGGGCTCATGTCGGCCGTGCTCGGCCTGGGCGCGGTCTCGTTTCTGATCCTGATCCCGCGCCTGGATCCGGTCGAGTGGCGCAGCGGTCCTGCATAGCGGTCCAATTCGAGATACGCTGATCCGTAATGCAACGCTTGGCCCTGATTTCCCTGCTCCTCGCCGCGGCTGCTGTGGCCCATCCGCCGGTGGTCCCGAAAAACAGTGCGAAACCCATCGGACCGTATAGCCCGGGCATGGAGGCGGGCGGGTTCCTGTACGCCTCCGGACAAAGCGCCCGCGACGCCGACGGCAGACTCCCCGCCACTCCCGCCGGCCAGGCCCGGCAATGTCTGAACAACGTGCAGGACATTCTCGCCGCGGGCGGCCTGACGATGCGCCACGTGGTGGCGTTGCAGATGTACCTCGCCGACCTGGACACGCTGGCCGAGGTAGACCAGGTTTACAAGGAGTTCTTCCCCGACCAGGCCCCGGCGCGTGTAGTCGTGGGCACGGTCAGGATGCCGTTCAGCTCGCCCATCGAGATCACGGTGGTGGCCGTGAAGGACCTGTCGATGAAGCGCGTGACGGCCGAAGGAGTGTGGGCCGGCGACCGGCTGTACCTCAACGCCATCGCCGCGCCGTCATTTCTGGCCGCGTATCGCGAGCTGCAGAATGCCTTGCAGCGCGCGGGCCTCAGCCGCCGGTCAGTGACCTTCGAGAACACCTACACCACCGTCAAGCCCTCGCCCGCCGAGATTCGTGTGGCCGCGCTGCCGGGTGGAGCGAAGTCGATGCTGTTCGTCGTGGCCGACAAGAATCCCGGCGAAGTGCTGCACGACGGCTGCCGCGAGGCGCGTGGGACGCTGTTTTGCGAGGCCCGCGCGTCCTCCGGTGAAGGCACGATCGAGGAGCAGACCAGGGAGCTGTTCGCGCAGCTCACCTCGCGCATCGAGGCCCATGGTTACAAACTCGATGAGATCGCGGCGGTCAACGTCTGGATGAATGAACTGGATGAGTTTCAACGGATGAATGCGGTCTACGCGACCTATTTTCCCCTCACGCCGCCGCCGTCGCGCACCACACTGCAACCCGCCGCCGCGGCTACGGGGCCCGCGCTGCGGCTGTCGATCGTGGCGGTCCACTGAGCGCCGGCTGGACGCGCGAGTGCCAGGCCTGCCAGGCCACGCCGGCAAGTACGCAGGCGGCGCCGGCCAGCGCCCACTCGCTCATGCGCTCGCCATGGATCAGCCACGACCACAGCGGATTCGAAACCGGCTCCAGGAGCAGAATCAGCGACGCCTCGAAGGCCGGCACGCGCCGGATCGCGTGCGCCAGCAACCAATACGCCAGGCCGACTTGCGCGCAGCCGAGGTACAGGATCACGGCGATATCCTTCCAGCCCGGGACGCCCATCGGCAGCGCGCCGGGTAGCGAGAGGAGAAAGACGAGCAGGTTGCCGGCGACAACCACCGGCAATGCCGTGCCGCCGGCGGAGCGCGCCAGGCGGCGCATGCCCGCCAGCGTCAGGGCCCACGTGAGGCCGGAGGCCGCGGCCATCAGGTTCCCCGTGGCCGGATCGGGCGCCGTGGCCTGCCTCTCCGTGGATCCAAATAGGAACAGGCCCATCCCCGCCGCCAGCAGCAGCCCGGTCCAGGCGTCGGCGCGGCGCGGTTTTTCCTTCAGCAGCAGCGGGCCGATCACCATCAGGTACAGCGGCGCGGCGGCCTGCAGGAACACCGCGTTGGCGGCGGTGGTGCGCTTGGTGGCGTGGACGTACAGCTCGAGCGTTGCGGCGTACGCCAGCGCGACCCAGATCGTCCCTTTGCTCCATTGCCGCCGCGCCTCGGGAATCGACAGCCACAGCGCCGCCGCCGCGACGCCGCTACGCAGGGCCGCGGTCTGCCACGCCGTCAGTGTGGTGGCCTTGATGGCCGCGCCGCCGGTGGCGAATAGCAGCGCCGTCGCAACCAGCATCAGCACGGGCACGGCGCGGCGGACACGGCCCGCAGTTTCATCCATTGCGACCATCTTCTCCCAACGCCCGCCGCCGCGCCCGCCCGAACGGTCGCCGGCGGATCTTCCTGGTATCCTGAGTCCTGGTGTCCTCCCCTTTAACATTCCAGTTGGAGCACTATGAGGGGCCGCTGGACCTGTTGCTGGATCTGATCCGCAAACAGCAGATCAACATCTACGACATACCGATCGCCCAGATCACCCGGCAGTACCTCGAACTGATCCAGCGCGCGATGGAACTCGACATCGAGGTCTCGGCCGAGTTCGTCTACATGGCGGCGACGCTGATCCACATCAAGAGCCGGATGCTGCTGCCGCGCGATCCGGAATTGGACAAGCTGAACCCCGAGGAGGACCCGCGCCAGGAGCTGGTCGACCGGCTGATCGAGCATGAGCGCTTCCGCTCCGCCGCGGCCATGCTGCAGGAGAAGCGCGTGGTCGAGGAGGCGATCTGGACCAACCCGCGCATCGAGAGTTTCCTCGACACCGGCCAGAAGCCGGGCTTGGCCGTCAGCCTGATCGACCTGGTGCGGACGTTCCAGCAAGTCATCGAACGCGCCAAAAGCCGGCCGGCCTATGAAGTGTCCACCGAGGACGTCAGCATACCGGAGATGATCCTGTTCCTCAAGCACAGGCTGGCCGCGATCCCGAAGCGCCAGACGCTGGCGCTGGTGCCGCTGTTCGAACAGCAGAGCTCGCGGCGGGCCATGATCAGCCTGCTGCTGGCAATTCTGGAAATGGTGAAGCAGCAGGCCATCCGGCTCACGCAGAAGGAAAGCTTCGGGGAGATCTTCATCCAGCGCGACGAGGGCTTCGACCGGCTGCTGGCCGGGGAAGAGGATGCGGCGCGGATCGAACAAGAGTATAAGAACTGACAACGGCTGAAAAAGAGATGGAAGAAGAGCACCAGCACGGCCATGTCGTGGAACCGCCCGTGGATGAGTCATTGGCGCCAGGCGCGGCGGCCACCTCCGATGCAGCGCCGGAACCCGACCTCGCACCGCCCGAGGAAATGAGGGGCGACGAGCGCCCCGCGGTGGAGCACGCCGAGCCTGCGCCGGACGACGCCGCCGGCCGCGAGGCGCAGGCCGATGTCGAAGCCTTCCTGCTCACCGCCGAGCAGCCGGCCACCGAGGCGCAGGCCGACGCGGCGGCATTGAAGGCGCTGATCGAAGCGGTGGTCTACGTGCTGCCGGAGCCGCTGCCGGCGGCGCAGATTGCGGCGGCGCTGAACCAGCCGCTGGAGCGCGTCGAGGCGACTCTGAAGGAGCTGATGGAAGCGACCGCGCGGCCCGATCGCGGGGTCTTCGTCCGCGAAGTCGCCGGCGGCTACCAGACCGCCACGAAGCCCGAGCACCACGAGGCCATCCGGAACTTCGTCCAGAACCTCAAACAACCGCTGAAGCTTTCCACGGCGGCGTTGGAGACGCTGGCCGTGATCGCCTACAAGCAGCCGGTCACCGCGCCCGAGATCCTCGAGATCCGGGGCGTGCAAGGCGTGGGCGTGTTAAAGACGCTGCTGGACCGCAAGTTGATCACCACGGCGGGGCGCAAGAACGTCATCGGCAGACCGATTCTCTACAAGACGACCAAGGAGTTCCTCACGCAGTTCGGGCTGAAGGAGCTGGCGGAGCTGCCGACGCTGAGGGAGTTCGAGGAGATCCGCCGCCAGTCGTTCGCCGAGGACGATGAGGTGCCGTCGCAGGCCGCGCCATCCGCCGGGCCGCTGGTGGAGCATGCCATTGAGGATGAGCTGGAGCCGGTGGGCGCAACCGCACCGGCCGAGGCCGCAGTCGAACCCGAAGCCGCGGCCGGGACTGCCGCCCAAGCGGAGCCCGCGTCCGCGGCGGGACAACGCGGCGACAACGATGGCTGAGCAACGTCTGCAAAAAATCCTGGCGCAGGCGGGTATCGCCAGCCGGCGCAAGGCCGAGCAGTTGATGCTCGAGGGCCGGGTGTCGGTGAACGGCGAGATCGTCACCGCGCTGGGCACGAAAGCCGACGCCGAACGCGACCAGATCAAGGTCGACGGCACACCGATTCGCATGCCCAGGCGGCACGTCTACATCGCGCTCAACAAGCCGCGCGAGGTGGTCACGACGCTCAGCGACCCGCAGGGCCGCACGACGGTCATGCACCTTCTGAAGGGCGTGCGCGAGCGCGTCTTTCCTGTCGGCCGGCTCGACTATCACTCCGAGGGGCTGCTGCTGCTGACCACCGACGGCGAGTTCGCCAATCGCATCACCTCGCCCGCCGGCCACGTCGAGAAGGTCTATGTGGTGAAGGCCAACGGCCACCTCAGCGAGCAGCAGATGGACGACTTCCGCCAGGGCATCCCGCTGCACGGCCGCCGCACCGCGCCGGCGCACATCAAGCTGATCCGGCAGGGCGACAACCCGTGGTATGAGGTCCGCCTCACCGAGGGGCGCCAGAACCAGATCCGCATCATGTTCCAGCATTTTCACCGCCTGGTGGAGAAGCTGCGGCGCGTGAAAATCGGCTTCCTCACTCTCAGCGGGCTGGAGCCGGGGATGTGGCGCTATCTGGAGGCGCGAGAGACCGAGCGGCTGCTGCGGATGGTCCAGCTCGAACCGCCCGCGCGTCGCCCCGGCGAGCATGCGGCCGGGCACAGGCAGGCGCCGCCGCGCGAGCATCCGCCTCGCGCGCCGGAGCCCGAGCGGCGGGCCTCGCAAGCGGCGCCGGCGAGCCGGCCGGCCCCCACGGGATCGGCTGGGCGCGGCCCCGCGGTGAAGAAGCACAGGCCTCAACGACCGGCCTCGGGCCGGCAAACGTCCCGCCGGCCCGCATCTGATAAACACAAGCGATGACGCCCGAACAGCAGATCCTCGAGACCTGTCGCACCATCGCCGTGGTGGGCCTGTCATCCAATCCGCGGCGGCCCAGCTTCGCCGTGGCTCAGTACATGCAGCGCCACGGCTACCGCATCATCCCCGTCAATCCGCAGGAGACCGAGGTGCTGGGCGAAAAGTGCTACGCGCGCCTTGAGGATGTGCCCGAAAAGATCGATTGCGTGGATGTGTTCCGCCGCCCCGAGTTCGTCCCGCCAATTGTCGATTCCGCCATCGCCATCGGCGCAAAGGCCCTCTGGCTGCAACTCGGCATCGTCGACGACGCCTCGCTCGAGCGCGCCCGCGTGGCCGGGCTGTTGGCAGTGCAGGACCGCTGCCTGCTCATCGAGCACAAACGCTACTTCCCTTGAAGCGCACCTCAGCGCCCTTGCAACACCCTCAGCGCCGATTCCGCCCCGCCCACAAGCTGAATGTGCGGCACGTAAAACTGCTGCACCAGCTCTTCGTCGGAAGCCTTGAACTCATCGGGAATCGCGCCGTACTTCACCGCCGCCCGGCTGAGCGCCGCGCCGAAAAGCGCCCACCACCGCGCCTGGCCCTCGGCCGCGATCTCCACCTTGCCCGGCGCCTTCGTCCCCAGCCACTTCAACGCCGTCAGCACGTCCTGCACGCGCGCCGCGTCGTCGCTCACGTTGTAACTCAGGAACAGGTTTTCAGTGCGGTCGCGCGGCTCGCGCGCCGCGCCGGTCTGAAAGGCGTCAATCAGCAGCACTGGCCGCTTGGCTTTCAGCCAGCCCTGAACCTTCTCTGACTTCAGCGCGTTCTCCATGCCGCCGGGGTCGAGGTACAGCGCCGGTGCGCCCTGGCCGTCGATGTAGCGGAACGGCACCCGGTCGCCGCGGCCGGGCCGCGACAGCGCGCCGCCCGCCTCCGTCACACTCGCCGGCCATTCCACACCCAGCGTGCGCCAGAGCCATTCGCGCATCTGCGCTGGCGTAGCCGTGCGAACCGCCCGCCGCGCGTCTTCCTGCCACCAGCTGAAAATCGCCTCGCGATTCTTCGCCCCTTCCGGCAGCGCGCCCGATGGCCAGGCCAGCATCTTGGCGTCAGGCTCGATTTTCACGTCAACCTCGGCAACGGCGCCGGCGCGGTGGAGGAACACCTTGTCGAAAAACGCGTAGACGGCCTCGCGGCTCTGGCCGTTGTAATTGTGCGGAGCGTCGATCTGCACCACCTCGACGTTTTCCTTGCGCCCGAACAGGCCATAGATCGATTGAATGGCGGGAAATTCCTCGCGCGGCACGTTCTTGGTCCAGTCGCCTGTGGCCGAAACCAGCAGCATCGGCTTCGGCGCAAATAGCGACGCGATCTCGACGTTATTCGTCCCCACCCTCAACCCCGGCGCGTTCTCGCACACGCACCCGCCCTGCATGATGTAGCTCACCATGTTGACCGGCGCCGCGGCCTGGATGCGGTCGTCCACGGCCGACAAAAGGAACGTCTGCGTGCCGCCCCCCGAGGCGCCCGTCACGCCGATCCGGCCGGCGTCCACGTCCGGCAGGCTCTGTAAGAAGTCGACCACGCGGATCGAGTCCCACGTCTGCACCGCCAGCGGGTTGAAGCCCCACAACTGTTCGCGCTCCGACCCGAACTCGTGCGGTAGTTGGCGCGTGTCGTTGTAGCCCACCATGTCGTAGGCGAACACCACGAACCCCATCCGCGCCAGATTCCCGCCCAGCCGCTGCTGCGAGCACAGCTCCGTCTCCTCCAGCCGGCCATGCTTCCAATGCCCGTGCGGATGCGCGATCGCCGGGTGCCTGGTCTCCCTGTCTTTCGGGCGATACAGGTTGCCGCCCAGCCAGAAGCCGGGCATCGTCTCGATCGCCACCGCCTCGATGCTGTAGCCGTCTTCGATGAGCTTGCCGCCATAACGCGGGTTCAGCGGCGTCTTCGTGCGCGGCGGGTACAGCGACTCCGCGGCCATGATCTGCGACCTCAGTTCCGGCCGCCGCGCCTGCCACTGCGCCAGCGTCTTGTAAGCCGGCATCTGCATTTTCGTATTGACTCCCAACACCACGTCGTTGCGACGGTCGGCCCCGCCGGCTTGCCCGCCCGCCAAACAAGCCGCCAGCGCGAGGAGTAGAATGTTCATCGGTCCCCCTCCGGGATACATCCGACCACGGAGTCTTTTCATGCCGCTCACCACACGCCAGCAGGAACTCGCCTTCAAGGCTCTAGACGCGTTTGCCATAGAACTTCCTTCCTGGGGATTCGCCAATACGGGGACCCGGTTTGGCAAGTTTATCCAGGCCTCCGCGGCCACCACAACTGCCGAAAAGATAGCAGATGCCGCCCAGGTCCATAAGGTCACCGGCTGCTGCCCCTCCATCGCCGTCCACGTTTTGTGGGACTATCCCAACGGCGTGGCCGACGTCCCGAGCGTCGACGCCTGCGCCAGACAGCACGGCATCCGCATCGGCGCCATCAACCCCAACGTGTTCCAGGATCAATGCTACGCCAACGGCTCGCTGGGCAACCCCGATCCCGAGGTGCGCCGCCACGCCATGTCGCACATTCTGGACAGTGTCGAGATCCAGAAAAAGAGCGGCTCCCGCGACCTCTCGCTGTGGTTCGCCGATGGGACCAGCTACCCCGGCACGGGCTCCATCCGCGCCCGCAAGCAGTGGTTTGACGAGGGGCTGCGCATGATCCACTCCGAGATGAGCGGCAACATGCGCATGCTGGTCGAATACAAGCCCTTCGAACCGGCCTTTTACGCCACCGACATCGCCGATTGGGGCATGTCTTACGTGCTGTGCAAGAGCGCCGGCCCGCACGCCAAGGTGCTGGTCGACACCGGCCATCACTACCAGGGCCAGAACGTCGAGCAGATCGTCGCCTGGCTGCTCAGCGAGAACATGCTGGGCGGCTTCCACTTCAACGACCGCCGCTACGCCGACGACGACCTCACGCTGGGCTGCATCGACCCCTACGCCGTCTTCCGCATCTTCCACGAGATCTGCTTCTTCGAGTGGGAGCGCGGCGAAAAGGCCGACATCGCCTACATGGTGGACCAGAGCCACAACCTGAAGAACAAGGTCGAGGAGACCATCCAGACCGCCAACACCGCGCAGGAGCTGTACGTCAAGGCGGCGCTGGTCGATCACGCCCGGCTCGTCGCCCACCAGGCCAAGGCCGAATTGGTCGACGCCGAGGAGTGCCTGCGCGAGGCCTTCTTCGCCGACGTGCGCCCCGTGCTGCAGGAATGGCGCAAGTCCAAAGGCCTGGCCGCCGACCCGTTGGCCGCGCACCGCGAGAGCGGCTACACCGCCCACGCCGAAGCCGAGCGCGGCGAGCGCAACCGCGGCGCCGTCGCCAGCTACGCCTGATTCACAATCTCACTTGGTGGGAAGTTCAAGAGGCCGCTCCGCTTGGGGCGGCCTTATTTTTGTGTGTTGGCTAGACCTGTTTCGGAATAAGTGTAGCCCGTCGCGTCCGGCCGCAATGAGGCCGCTCCCGGATGGGGACACCGAGGGCCGCGGCGCTTGATCGACAGTCTCTAAACGTCGCGCCGAGGGAACCCAAGCGTGCCGCCGCGGCACGCGCAGAGTGTCCCCTCCGGCCACCCAACCCGCGCAGGCCGAGTTCACAGAAACTGCTAGGGCGTCATTTCTGAGCCGACTGCTCCACGCGGAAGTCCCACACCTGCGTGTTGCCCTTGCCTTCGGTGAACTCGATCACCGCGTATTCGCCCGGCGTGAGCGGCTTCTGTGGCCAGATCTTGTAGAGATCGTCGGCCACCTGCTGCTGAAACATCTCCACCTCATCACGTTCGATGACCAGCTCCTTGCTCACAGGCTCGGTGTACCACTTCTCGACCACGCGCGAGGAGGGCTTGGCCTGGCAGCGCACGATGCCGAACCGTTCGTCGGCCGAAGGCCGGAACCACAGCGTGGGGCGATCCTCGGCGATCGCGAAGGCCGAGTGCAGCCCATCCAGTTCGATGGTCGCCTTGCCTATCACCGGCAACGGCGAGAGATACCGCAGGACGGTGCGCTTCTTGTTTGTGACGATCGTCGACTCGGCCTGCTTCACCGTTTCGGCCTTGCCGTCGCGCAGGTAATAGACGCCCGGGCCCTTCGGGATCAGCGCGACCTCGTGCGCCTGCTGGCGCTCGAATTGTTCCTCGGCGGCGTCGGCCTTGGCGTCCCGCTGGCGGCGTTCCTGGATCTGCGCGCGCTCGGCCTCGGTCTTTTTCAGGTCCACCAGATGCAGCGGGATCTCCTCCCACTCACTGCGCTCGGTCGAGTAATAGCGCACGCGCTCGTCCTCCACCTTGTACTCGCTCACCTGCTGGTAGGTGCCGTCGCTGAGATACATGCGGAAGCTCTCGGCCGCCAGCCAGGCCGGCCCCGCCAGCAGCGCGGCGAGTATTCCCACGAGCATCCGGCTACGCATGTTCCGCCGCTCTCATTTTCGCGCAAATACCCTCCCGACTCACTCTGATTCCGCGCTCCGGCACCCGGCGCCACCATCCGCCCGAGGACGCCTTGTCACGGCCGCGAGAGGCGAGTATAAGAAGTGAGGACGCCGCCTCCGCCATGGCGCATAAAGCACAGCACGGCCCGCGCTCCGCCAAGGCCCGGGTTCTCGCCAGGGCGCCGGAGGAGCTGACGCGCGTTCGGTTGCGGCGGCTGGGCGAAGGCATCGGCAAGGTGGTTTACGCCTCGCCCCACTGGGTGGTGAAGCGCGAGCGCCACCCCTCAGAAATCATGGCTCTCATTTTCATGTGGAGAGCCGTCCGCAGGTTGCAGCGCTTCCTCCCCCCGCGCCTGGGGCAGCGCCTGCTGGAGAAGCCCGGGCGGCCGGCGCGGCTGCTGCGCGTGCTGCTGCAGGGCGTGGTGCTGGCGGTGCCGAAAGGAGTCTGGTTCGCGACGCACATGGGCGCGCTATGGCACTGGTACGCCCGCAGCGAAGTGCGCGGGGCGATGCTTGCGGATGAGTACCTGGCGGGGACCACGGTGATTCCCGAATGCGTGCGCTTCCCGCCGACGCGGGTCGCGGTGAACCGCTGGCCGGGATGGCTGCTGGTGGAGGAGGCCGCCGAGCGGGTGGAGATGACGCTGCACGACCGGATCAACGAACTGGCGCGGGCGCGGCGCTTCGACGAGATCGAGGTGTGGCTGGAGCGCTTCCTGGAGCTGCGCCAGTCCGGCTGGCGCCAGGGCGTGTTCTCGTTGGACGCGCATCTGAAAAACTACGGCGTGATGGACCAGCGCGTGGTGCTGCTGGACACCGGCGGGTTGACCAATCGCTGGAGCGACATCGAAGCGCAGCTGGGGCTGAAGGATGAGTTCCTCAGCCCGCACGTGGGCCTGGGATTGGAGATGACGCTGCGCGACCGCCCTGACATCGCCGAGCGATTCGACGCCCGCTGGAAAGCAGTGGTCAATCCGGCCGCGGTGCGCGGCATCTGGCCCACCGCGCCGCGCGCGTAGCGCCAGTCGGCGGCTCACGTTACAATCCGGGGATGCGCATCGGCATCCACACATCGACCTCCGGCGCGCTGGTCAACGCCGCGTATAAGGCCGTCGAGCTGGGCGCCAACTGTTTCCAGATCTTCTCCGCCAGCCCGCGCATGTGGCGCGCCGCGCCAGTCGATCCCGGGCAGGCGGCGGCCATGAAAGCGGCCCGCGCGGAGCACGACTTGCGGCCGCTCGTGATCCACGACAGCTACCTGATCAACCTGGCCGCGGCCGACCCGGAAATCCGCGCTAAATCGATCGCGGCGTTCCGCGGCGAGCTGACGCGCGCCATCGTGATCGGCGCCGAGTACCTGGTCATGCATCCCGGCAGCGCGAAAGGCCACGCCACGCTGGAGCAGGCGCTGGCCACGCTCGCGGCTTCGCTGGAGCAGGCGGCGCGAGGTCTGAAGGCGCCCGGATTGACGCTGCTGTTTGAGGACGCGGCGGGCGGCGGAGCGAGCATCGGCCGGACGCTGGAGGAGCTGCAAACGCTGGCTGAAATGGCCACGCCGCGCTTGCCCTTTCCGGTCGGCTTCTGCCTCGACACCTGCCACCTCTACGCCTCGGGCTACGACCTGGCCACGGAAAAGGGCCTGGCATCCACCGTGCAACAGGCCGCGAATGTGCTCGGCCTGGAGCGCATCCCGGTGATCCACATGAACGACTCCAAGGGCGCGCTTAACTCGCACCTGGACCGGCATGCGAACATTGGGGAAGGACACATTGGCCGGGCAGGCTTCCGCCGCATTTTGAACCACCCCAAACTGGGCGGCAAGGCCTTCATCCTGGAGACGCCCATCGACAATGAGGGCGACGACCGGCGCAATGTGGACACCCTGAAATCGCTATGCCGGAAACCGCGTACAACCACGAACAAGTCGAACTGAAATGGAGCCGCCGCTGGGCCGCCAGCCCGCACCTGTACCAGGCCGCCGGCGATGGCGCACGGCCGCGTTACTACGTGCTGGAGATGCTGCCCTACCCCAGCGGCGTGCTGCACATGGGGCACGTGCGCAACTACTCCATCGGCGACACGCTGGCGCGCTACATGTGGATGCGCGGCTACGACGTCATGCACGCCATGGGCTGGGACGCCTTCGGCCTGCCCGCCGAGAATGCCGCCATCCAACGCGGCCTGCATCCTGCCCGCTGGACCATGTCCAACGTGGCCCACATGAAGCAGCAGCTCCTGCGCATGGGCTTCGCCTACGACTGGTCGCGGGAAATCAACACCTGCACGCCCGAGTATTACCGCTGGAACCAGTGGTTCTTCCTGCGCATGCTCGAAAGGGGCCTGGCGTACCGCAAAAACTCGCTGGTGAACTGGTGCCCCGAGTGCGCCACGGTGCTGGCCAATGAGCAGGTCGTGGAGGGCTGCTGCTGGCGGCACGAGACGACGCCCGTGGAGCAGCGCGAGCTGGAGCAGTGGTTCCTGCGCATCACCGCCTACGCCGACGAGCTCCTGGACGACATGACTGAGCTCGAGGCCGGCTGGCCCCCGCAGGTGCTGACCATGCAGCGCAACTGGATCGGGCGCAGCGCAGGGGCGGAGGTCGATTTCCGGCTGCAGACCACCGGCGAAAAGCTGCGCGTTTTCACCACCCGCGTCGACACCATCTACGGCGCGACGTGCGTCATCCTCGCGCCGGAGCATCCCGTGGCCCGGGCGCTGTGCACGGGCGAGCTCGCCGGCCCGTTGCGGGCCATGATCGACGATCCCAACCGCAAGGATCCGGAGCTGCTGGAAAAGGTCGGCTTCGCCACCGGCCACAGCGCCATCAACCCCTACAACGGCGCGCAGATCCCCATCTGGGTCGGCAACTTCGTGCTGTGGGGCTACGGCACCGGCGCCATCATGGCCGTGCCGGCGCACGACGAACGCGACTTCGAGTTCTGCCGCAAATACGGCCTGCCGGTCGTGCCCGTGATCCGGCCGGCCGGCGCCGCGCTGGCCGTCGAAGCGGAAATGACCGCGGCGTTCTGCGACTACGGTGTCGTCGAAAACTCGGGGTCATGGTCGGGTCTCACCTCCGAAGACGCGCGTCGGCGCATGGCCGAATACGCCACCGCGCAGGGCTTCGGCCAGGCCTCGATTACCTACCGCCTGAAGGACTGGGGCATCTCGCGCCAGCGCTACTGGGGCACGCCGATCCCGGTAGTGCACTGCCCTGCCTGCGGCATCGTGGCCGTGCCGGACGAGCAACTGCCGGTGCTGCTGCCCCAGGACGTGCGGCTCACGGGCAAGGGCCGCTCGCCGCTGGCGCAGCACGAGGCGTTTTTGAAGACGACGTGCCCCAAGTGCGGCGGCCCGGCGGAACGCGAGACCGACACCATGGACACCTTCGTCGATTCGTCGTGGTACTTCTTCCGCTACGTGGATCCGCGCAACTCGTCGCTGCCGTTCGACCCCGCGGTAGTGAAGCCCTGGTTCCCCGTGGACCAGTACATCGGCGGCGTGACGCACGCCATCCTGCACCTGCTGTACGCGCGCTTCTGGTGCAAGATGATGCGCGACCTGGGCCTGGTGGAAACCGCCGAGCCGTTCCGCAACCTCTTCACGCAGGGCATGGTGCAGCTCGACGGCCAGACCATGTCCAAGTCCAAGGGCAACATCGTCGACCCCGACGAAATGGTCATCCGCTATGGCGCCGACACCTGCCGCCTGTTCACGCTGTTCGCCGGACCGCCCGAGAAGAACATCGACTGGAACGAGTCCAGCGTGGAGGGTCAATACCGCTTCCTGAGCCGCCTCTTCCGTTGGGTGACGCGCAACTTCGACCATGACGCAGGCAGTGGCGAGACCGACTCCGCCGCGCTGCGCAAGCTCCATCAGACCATCCGCAAGGTGACGCACGATTTCGACAACCGCTGGCACTTCAACACCTCCATCGCCGCGCTGATGGAGCTGCTGAACCAGCTGCAGGCGGCCGAGGCCGGGCTCTCTTCCCCAGTGCGCCGGCAGTGCGCGGAGACGCTCGCGCTGCTGATCGCGCCCTTCGCGCCCTACGCCGCCGCGGAGCTGTGGGAGCTGATGGGCCGGCCGGGGCCGGTGTTCAAACACCCCTGGCCCGGCTACAGTGAGGATCTGGCGCGTGAGGAGATGCTGGAGATCCCGGTGCAGGTCAACGGCAAGCTGCGCGGGCGCGTGCTCGTGCCCCACGGCACGCCCGAAGAGGAACTGAAGCGCATCGCTCTGGCCGACGAAAAAGTCCAGCCGCACATCGCAGGCCAGACGGTGGTCAAGGTGATCGTCGTGCCGGGAAAGCTCGTGAACATTGTCGTGAAGTAGGGCGCTCACACGCCGGACGCGCCCGTCGCAAAGGGGACGTCCAGCAAAGGCAAAGGCAAGAGGGCAAAAGGCAAAAGGCAAAAGGCAAAAGGGACGTCCCCTTTCGCTTTCGCGGGTTCGAGCCGGCTGCGGCAGGCAGGAACGGGACGCGTTTTGATGCCGGGTAGCGCTGGCTCCAAGACCAAAAAACGCTAAATCTTGGCACTTTGCCCCGGCTTAGCATGCCCGATCTGCGGCTGCAAAACGCGCGCGTCCGCAGTGCCGCGGCAGGCCGCTGAGAGGGGCTTTAGAGGATCGCCGCTTACTCTTGCGCCTCCGATCTATTGCGGGCAGCGCGGTCACGTTCGTACTTGCGAATGATCGCGTCTGGATCTTCGGGCCATGGCTGGCATTTCACGAGCCGGTAGAACGAAGAAACCCGGCCGCCCTTGGATAGCCTGCGGTTGAATGTGTCGATTTCCCAGCCGAGATAGCGAAGATCGCGGACTCGTTTCTTCCAATCGGCCTGGTTGGCGACGAACTCCAAGATCGCGGCGGGGACCGGCTCGCCCTTGAACGCCTTCAAAGCCTCTCCGAGCCGTATGCGGGCGCTCTTTTGCGCCATCACTTTCCGCATCCAGTCGGCATCGACGGACTTGAAGTAGTTCTTCTTTCCTGCGTTGCACTCCTCGCAGATTGCCCACAGGTTGTCGGGAACCGTTTCGCCGCCCCGCTCACGCGGGACCCTGTGGTTTACGACAAGCGCTATGCCATGCTCCTCGATGGTGCGCCCGCAGTTCCTACACCTTCCGCGCGCGGCGCGGAGAGCCTGAAATCGCAATAAGTTGTTGATTTGTTTGTCCTTTACCGGTGGATCCATTGGGGACTCGCACATGTCCAGCACTGGCGCATTGCCACGCGAACGGCTTCCGCGCCTCCCAGAGCGGACCAGCGAATCGGCACCCTATCCATGGGGGACTGGGCGTACAAAGGCCCGCACTCCGAGAATAGCCGGCACGATGCCTCGCTTCAAGATGTTCTTTTAAAGAACACGCAATCCGCACCCCTTCTGATACACCGGATGGGAATGGCGGGCAAGTCCAAACGGCGGCCGTCGCGAAACATCATCGGGGAGCGTGTCAGAGAAGCCCGCCACCGGTTCGAGCCACCGTTGACGCAGGATCAATTGTCCGGAAGGCTGGCGAGCGAGGGAGTCCAGCTGGACAGAGTAGCCTTGGCGAAAGTTGAGGGGGGCCTCCGTTCCGCATTCGATTTCGAGGTGAGAGGCCTGGCGGCCGTCCTCAAGGTTGACGTCAATTGGTTGTTGGGAATCGGTGCTGCAACGCCTCCGAGCGGGCAGAGGACAGCGCAGCGGGGCAAGGCGCGCGGATGAGTTTCGCAACAGCGGCCTACCTACGGAAGGCGACCGCGCGAGCCAAATCTGACGTAGCAAATAAACTCGTCAGCATGTTCCTTCATGATCTGAGCCGCAGGATATGCGGTTCCCTCGGACTCAGTGTGACGGACGCAGAATACACCGAGGCTGTAGAGACAGCATTTGGAAGTAATTGCTGCTACTGTCGCCAGCCGTTAGAAGTGGATCGGACCGCGGTTGAGCACCTCGAAGGCATGAACCGGTTTCGCGTGGGGCTGCACATTCCGGGCAATGTGATTCTTGCATGTCGGCGATGCAACGGGGAGAAGCGTAGGGACGACCAACTGGAACAACTCACCCTGGCGGAATTGGGCTGGGAATCGTTTCTCTCGCACGACTCAACGCGCTGCGGCGCAGCATGCAATTCCTGCCGGTACTGGAGAGGAGTTTGGCCCGATCCAATCGTGCGTACAGATGGAATGGGGAGCGCCCGGCGGACGATTGAGGCCTTCCGCGGCCGGTATCCAGAATCGTTGAAGTGGAGTCGCGGTGCCCGGACGTCCCTGAGGCGAATAGTCGACTCGCTTTATCGTGAGTGTCAGGAGTTCGCAACAACGCAGATCGGAAGGACCGCTGACGAGGCCTTTTCGAGTCTGAGCGAGGTTATTCGCCGACAGTCGACTCAAGACGTTATCGGCTGAACGACCGATGCCGCGGCCACTGGGGATCATTCGGATGGCTGGCTGATTGCAGGCCTCTTGATTCTCCCGACAACTCGCGCCGGATTGCGTTCAATTTCGTGCTCCCAGAAGCGGACCACGCGCCAGCCTTCCGCGCGGAGGAGTTGGCCCACTTTCCGGTCTCGAGCCTTGTTGCGCGCAAACTTCTGGGACCAGTAGCCTGTGTTGGAGGTAGGTGCCCGGTAGCAACTAGGGCATCCGTGCCAGTAGCATCCATCGAGGAACACGACTAGGCGGGCATTCTCGAATACGAAATCGGGCTTCCCTGGCAGATTGCTGGCACAGAGCTTAAAGCCACAAACGCCGGCACGGATCATGCGGAAGCGTATCGCTTTCTCCGTTGACCTGTTGCCGTGAGAACGGATTGCGGCCATGTTGCGGGATCGCTGATCTGGTGCAAGCCAGTCCATCAGAATTGAGTGTTGCACAATGTTCCGCGCCCGCATGTAAGGTACGAGGCGCTGGCAGCGCGGGACGGCATCCACAAAAATCCGGAAATCCGGGGACAATCCGGGGACAGCAGAATCCGGGGCCAACACGCAATCGCCAATTCCCTGAACCGGAGTCCGGGGACGGTATCCGCAACCCTTAATCCCCTGACCCATCCCCGCCAGTCACCTCCATTTCAACGCCATCCGTCCCTTTCCTTTCAATCACTTCCGCCCATCCACCACCCCCGCCCCTTGCTCCTCCGTCGTACCATCGAGCCGTAACCCGGGCCCCGGCTCCTCCTCGTCTGGAGGACGCCCCGTGTCCGCCACGCCGCCGGCCCCGTCCGGGAGCCGCGGCCCTAGCGCCTCCCGCCGCGGAGCCGCGCCTATCTCGCAACCTCGAAAGGAGTTCATCATGTCCACACCACTCCGGCGCGCCTCCAGCCGCCGCAACGCTCAATCCTCCACCGGCCCCCGCACCCTCCGCGGCCGCGGCGCCGTCACCGCCAACGCCCTCACCCACGGCTTCTACGGCCGCGTCGCCCTGACCGACTTCGAGGACCCCGCCGACTACCACGCCACCCTGGCCGACTACCTCGCCGACCTGCGCCCCGCCGGCGC
>JBKQPG010000037.1:0-35657 GCA_052145115.1 Bryobacteraceae bacterium | reverse complement strand
TTCACGATACTGCCGGTGTCAAGCGATTTCAGGGGCAGGGATGACGGGGAGGCACGGAAGGTGTTGGAAAGGAGGAGGCGAAAGAGGGATCACAGTTGTGACCGGCCGCCGTCGCCTGCGCCACGGGTGTGAATCCATACCTTGGCGTCCTCGCTTCCAGGAACCCGACCAGCGCAGGGGGTGGCGCGGGCGGCGGGAGTGCGATTGGCGGAGCGTGGGAGGGGTGTTCGCGCGGAATTGGAGGAACAAAGCCAAGGGCGACACTTATGTCGCAAAGTGTCGCATTTCGTCATACGGCGTGTGACGGCAGAGTGATTCGGGAAAGGCCGGGCCGGGAGGCGAGCAAGGATACGTAAGAATCGTTGAATCAGATTGATACATAGAAGCAGGCGGCTCCGATTGGATCGTGAGCCGGGTGAGTAAGTATGACAATTCGACAGGATGTGGTGTCGTGTCGAAATGTCGAATTGGCGGGTGGGCAGGGCTGGGGTGAGCGGTCGAGGCGGGGCAGACAGTCCCCGGGTCCAGGGCCGTGGCGATTCGATAGAACCTCAAGATCAAGGGATTGAGGCAGGGGGCTAGGGCCTGTTCACGGCTGATCCCGGAAAGCAATGAGCGCGTCCGTCTTGGGTTACGGGCGGCATGAGCGGGCCGCTGCGTCCGGCTGCGCGTCCCCTGCGGTCTGCCTCTCGTCCCCGCCCCAGCGCGCCGCCCGCTCCGCTGCCAGGCGCATCTCCCAGGGTGTGGCGTACCGCAACTCGATCTGCCGCCGCCGGCATTCCGCCGTCAGCAGGCGGAAGGCGTTGTCCAGCTCTCCGTTCAGCAGCGCCTCGACGTTGCTGTCCTGCGCACCGTGCGTATGCAGCTTCAGGAAGATGTCGGCGCCCACGCGCGGCGCCAGCTTCAGCCATCCGCGCACGCGCTGCGGCGTGGCCCCGTCTTGCGCCGCCAGCTCCGCCGCTTCGATCCGCGCCCCAAACCGGCCTTCCCCCCAACGCATTCCCAGCGGCCCTGGAATCATCAGCAGATCGCCCGGCGCCCACACTCCCGCGCGCACCACCGGACCGCGCTCGTGCGAGCGCGGACGCGCTGGATCGTCGATCGCCCAATAGATGCAGTTCACCTGCCGCACCTGCGTCGGTTCGTTTCCCGAGGGCATCGTGAAATCGGCGTAACAACCCAGATCCCGCAGCAGTGTGATCTCGTTGTTCAACCCACAGCCCCAGCCATCCGGCCGCGAGTTGTCCAGCGCCCAGTTGCCATGGATGAATCCGAACACCACACGCCCATCCACCTTGCGCAGCAGCCCATGCCTCTCGTGCAGACGCTGTTTGAACCGTTCGATCCTCTCGATGAAGCCCGCCTCGGTGTCGCGGTCGTGATGCAGATGCACCTCCACGTCACCCAGCCCCGAGTGCACCATCTCCGCCAGCGGATCCAGCAGTTGCGGCCTGTACTCTTCCTCCGCGCAGAAGAAGGAATACTGGGCGCAACGGCCGGTGGAATCGACGTTTCGTCTCGCAATTTCGGGCCACAGTTTTCGCCACTCCTCGACGCGCTCCAGGGCGGCTGCTTCGCTGGCCTCGTGCCACAGCGGCTCGTAGTGGTCCGCGATCGTCAGCCAGACTCGCTCCGGGCGCGGCGCCGCCTGCAGCCAGCGCGACACCCGTCCCCGGACATATGACGGGAACCAGATCTCGGCATAACGAGTCAGAGCCATCGTCGCGTATGGTCTTCAGCCTACCAGTTTGCTCAATGGGCGGCCTGTGCGGTCTATGCTATTGTTAGCTTCGAAAGGGGCTCGGGCTGCTGTGGCGGAGGTCGCGGGACTTTTGCCGCCGGCTGCCTGGCCACGTCCGTTCCCCGATGACGGGTCTCTATCCTCTAGCCCTCCAACGCCTGTTTTTGCCGCTATCCTATGGGCTGCGCGGGCGGCATTATGGGCGCTATCGCCGCCTGCTCGAGCGCAGCCAATGGCTGCCGCGCGAGCAAGTGCTGGCTCTCCAATGGAGCGAACTGTCGCGCCTGCTCGATCACGTCTTCACACATGTCCCGTATTACCAACGCAAATACAAGGCTGCGGGCATCGAGCGCGCCGACATCCGCAGCTTGGCGGATTTCGCCCGCCTGCCCTTCCTGACCCGCCAGGAGATCCAGGAACACCGCGAGGAATTGCGCGCCGCCAATGTCGCCCGCCTCCTGCCTCACTCCACCAGCGGATCCTCCGGATCGCCCACCCACTTCTACATCACGCTGGACAGCTACGACTGGCGCACCGCCGCCACTCACCGCGCCTACTCCTGGAGCGGATGCACGCTGGGTGAGCTGACGCTGCAACTGTGGGGCGCGCCGATCGGCGCCCCGCCGCGTTGGAAACGGATGAAGGTCCGGACCTTCAATGCCCTGCAGCGGATCCACATCGTCTCCTCCTTTTCCCAGAGTCCCGCCCTCTGGCAACGCGTCTACGAATGGAGCTGCCGGCGCCGTCCGGTCTTGATCGTCGGCTACGCTTCCAGCCTGGAGGCCTACGCCGCATATCTGGTCGAACACGCCCTGCAGCCGCCGCCGCCACGCTCCCTTATCAGCGGCGCCGAACTGATGCCCGCGCCGGTGCGGCAGCGCGTCGAGACTGCGCTCGGCGCGCCTCTGTTTAATACCTACGGCTCGCGCGAATTCATGTCGATCGCGGCTGAATGCGCCGCCCACCAGGGCCTGCACGTCCACGCTGAAAACCTGGTGGTCGAAACGGCCCGGCCGGCCGAAGAGGGTCCCTCCGACATCCTGGTCACCGACCTGCACAACTACGGTCTGCCCTTCGTGCGCTACCTCATCGGCGACACGGGGATCATGGACCACTCGCCCTGCCCGTGCGGGCGCGGCCTGCCCCGCATCCGTTCCATCGATGGACGCTCCATGGACATGTTGCGTACGCCCGACGGGCGAGTTGTCCCGGGCATGCTCTTCATCCATCTGATGAAGGAGTTCCCTGAGATTCGCGACTACCAGGCACGCCAGCTCGCACCTGATCGCCTGGCCATCTCCACGGTTCTCGACCGGCCCATTTCCGCCGCCCATCGGGAGCTGCTGAACAGCGAACTGCGGAAGGTTTTCGGGCCCGTAATGCAATTCGACTTCGAGACGGTGGACGCGATTCCGCGCCTGCCCTCGGGCAAGAAGAGAATCACGATTGGATTGGGCGGTTAGCCCTGGCTCGAGCGCGATGAACGGACGCCTGCTGTTGATCGGCTACATGTTCCCGCCTGCCGGCGGCGTGGGCGTCCAGCGCGCGCTGGCCCTGGCGCGCTATCTGCCGCGCACCGGACTGGCGGTCACGGTCCTGACAGCCCGCCACCCCGTCGCGCATGTTTACGACGCCGCGCTCCTGGAGCGCGTCCCGGCCGAAGTGCGGGTTCATCGCACCCCCGCTCTTGAGCCGCCCTACGCCCTCCGCCAGCGCATCAAGCGCCTTCTCGGCCGCGCCCAGGCCGGCCCGGAGACCGCCTCCGCGTTCGCCGCTCCCACCGCGCCCCCCGCTCCCGCGCGCGGACTGCGGCGCTGGACGCATGCGCTGCTGGAACGCGCGCTGTTCCCCGATCCGCAGGTCCTTTGGGTGCGGCCTTCCATCGGCGCGGCCATCCGGATCATTGAAGCGGAGCAGATCGGCTCCGTCCTGATCTCGGCGCCGCCATTTTCCCTCCTGCGCTTTGCCGCCCCTCTGCGGCGGCGTTTCCCGGCCCTGCGGATCGTTGTCGATTTCCGCGATGAGTGGCTGCAATACGACCTCCAGGAACTCCAATTCGACGGCCCGGTGTCGGATTGGAAGCGGCGCCACGCCGCCCGGCTGGAAGCCGCCGCCGTCGCCGCCGCCGACAGCGTTGTGATTGTCACGCCCCCCTGGCTGGCCCGCCTGCGCGACCGTTATCCCGATCAACCGGCCGGCAAATTCCTGTGCATCCCCAACGGCTATGACGCCGATTCGTTCCGTGGATTTCAGCGCCGCCCGCCCGTTGTCCCGCCGCTGATCGTGAGCTACCTTGGCACCCTGTACGCCAATCCGGTCTACTCCCCCCAGCCCTATCTTGATGCTGTGGATGGGATGCCCGAGTCCTGGCGCGCCAACATCGAAACGCGGTTCATCGGCCGCGTCGCCCCCGACGCCGTTCCTCTGCTCGCCGCGCGCCGCGCCCGGGTCGTGCAGACCGGCTTCCTGCCGCAGCAGGAGGCGTTCCGGGAACTCGAGCGCAGCCACTGCCTGTTGCTGCTGGTCGGCACGCCGACCGTCCATTCGGGCAAATTGTTCGAATACCTGGCGACGGGGATCCCGATCCTGGCCATCACGCCGCGCGGCGGAGAAGTGGAGCGCGTCCTCGCGGCAACGCGCGGCGGCTGGTGCGCCCCCCCGGATGACCCGCTGGCGATCGCCCAGGCACTGCGGGAGATCTACGCTTGCGCCAGCGCCCAGCCCGGCGCCGCGCCGTTCTCTCCGGATTCGGGCTCCGTCGCCGCTTTCAGCCGCGAGCGCCTCGCCGTGGAGCTCGCCACGGCGACCGGCCTCCTGGCTGCTCCGCCCCAACCCTGATTGCCCTATTATTCCTCCCGGAGGCATAATCGAAACAAATTTGCACAGCCCGGGAACGCCTGCCCTTCACAACCCTGAAGTAGTTTGGTATTCTGTCTGAGTATTTGCATGCCCGCTCAGTTAGGTTCGAGTTTTCAGGCCCGCGTTCGATTCTCCCGCGTCCGCCCTCTCCAGCCTGGCAAACCCGGTGTCAAGTACAGTTAGGAGTGTTTGCTTGAAGAATATTTTCGTTGGTAATTTGAGCTTCACCTCGACCGAAGACGCTGTCCGCAGCATTTTCGAGGGGTACGGTACTGTGGATCGGGTGAGCATCATCACCGACCGTGAAACCGGCAAGTCGCGCGGTTTCGCCTTTGTGGAGATGCCCAATGACGAGGAAGCGAACCGGGCCATCAACGCGCTCAACGGCGCCGATTTCAGCGGGCGGAAGCTCAATGTGAATGAAGCGCGGCCTCGTGAGGAGCGCGGCGGCGGTGGCGGCGGCTTTAATCGCGGCGGCGGCGGTGGCGGCGGGTTCCGCCGGCGCGAGCCCCGCTGGTAGGAGGAATTCCTCTCATCAGTTCTGACCCTGGGATGTGGCCTCGGCCGCATCCCAGTTGATGTCCGTGTATTCGACGTCCATCTCCGCCACGCCCCAGAACCGCGTCAGCGTCTTGAACGAGGCGCTTTTCGGCACCTGATATCCATCCCGTATCTCGAAATCCTGAACAAAACTCACTTTCTTCACGAATACCGAAGGGCTCTTCACCCACTCGCCCTCCTGGTGCACCGTGAACCCTGTTTCCGTGTCAACCCACACCTCGCCTTTGAACAACCCGATCCTCTTTTTCCGCGGGTGCACCTCAAAGACGTCGGTATCGCGGCCGGCCTCATCGGTCGATCCCTTGTATTTGATCTTGTAATTTTTCGGAGTGATCGCCACGTCGTCGTTGCCGTGGTTGCGCGGGTCCATTTCCAGGTTGATGAAGCGCACGATCAGCTCTTTTTGAACGGTCTTATCGCCTTCTCTGGCAATCACGTCGTAGTTGATTGTGCCGTCCGCCGCGACATGGCGCCGCGCCTCGATGCGCGCCACTTTCTCCAACCCCGTCATCTTGCCGGCGAACTTGGCCACCATCGTCACGCCCCGCACCAGACGATTGTGGCTCTTCTGAATCGCGATTTCGTACCGCTCTTCGCCCTCCCGATCATGGTGCAAACCCGTCAGAGGCGGCAAGGCCTTATCCATTGGTCCGGCGGCCATCGCCGAGACGGCGCTCAGCATAAACACTGCGACTACAGTCCGCAAACTATGGTTCCCCGCTGCAGTTCAATCCTTAGTAATTAAGACTTCCGGCGGGCCGCGAAGGTTGCCGCCACCGGGACTTCCCTGAACTGCCGTGCCTTTCCATGATGCCACGAATGGTCCACGGCTTGCGCACCCCGGCGGCTGCTCTGTCGGCACCCTCAGAGCCAGTCAGCGGCAAAAATAACACCATTTGTGGGCTACTGGTGGCAATAATTGCCACAGACGCCCGACTGCGCTGCCAGCCCGGCATCCTGTGACCGCGACGCTCCACCTTCTCCAGAGCGGCTCTGTCAACCGTCCCTGCTCAGACGGCGCGCCGCTCCGGCCGTGGCGGGCTCGGCCGGAAGCTCTCCATGCTTTCGATCGCGACTTCCGCGGGCAGCGCGCCGAACGCCTCCCGCACGGCCTCGCTCAGCCCCTCCGGCTCGCCCTGCGCCCGCAAATTGAGGATCACCCGAAACTCGCGCGCCGCCGGGGCCAGCCGGTCGCCTTCCACGCCGGGCTCCTGCCCGTTCGCCGTCAGCGAAACCCTGAGCCAGGAATGCGCCGATTCAATCCACGTCTTCAGATGCGCGATCCGCGCCCCCTGCCGGGTCAGCCGCGCCTCCAGATCTTCCATCAGCGGCCCGGCCAACTGCGCCGGACCCACCGCGCTCCTGGCCCGCACCCGCGCCGCCGCGTTCAGCCACGCCAGCTCTGCCTCGGCGCGCGCATAGCGCCCATAATCGATGTCGCCCAGCAGATGCGTCCCCGGCGCCGTGCGGCCGCTCAGCACCTGATTGAGCCACTCGCCGATGCCCTGCCCGGTTCGCGCGCTCAGAGTGAGCGCCGGCGCGCCCAGCTCCGGAGCCGGTGCGCCCAGATCGCATTTGGAAAGCGCCAGAATGTCGGCCTCGGCGATCTGCTGCCGGTACAGCCACGCCACCTCCGCATTGGCGCCCGCCTCGTGCAGCGCACGGTACTGCGCCGCATCCACCAGCACCGTGAACGGCGCCAGCCGGAACAAATGAGCATACTCCTGTTGCAACGGCCGCAGCACCGTCGCCGCGATGTCCGTGCACGATCCGACTGGCTCGGCCAGGATGATCTCCGCCCCGCGCTCCGCCAGCGCCTCCGCGGATTCGACGAACCGCGTGAAGGCGCAGCAGAAACACGCCCCCGCCACTTCGCCGGCGTCGAACTCCATCCCGCGTGCCGCCGCCGTGTCCACCAGCCCGGCCGCCTGGTCGTTGGTCAGGATCGCCACTTTGTGGCCGCGCTCGCGCAGCCGCCCGCCCGCCGCTATCAGCAGACTGGTCTTGCCCGCGCCCAGAAAGCCCCCCACGGGAATCAGCCAGGGAATCAGATCAGCACCTCCAATGGTTCGCCTTCGCGCACGTCGATCGTCTCCGGCAGGGAGATGTGGCGCAGCGCCCCCTCCGCCCGAACCTGGCAGTCCAATTCGTGCTTCCCGCTGAGCACGCTGGCCCTGCTGCCCGCCGCCTGCACCGTGAACTCGCGGAACGGCAGCTTGCCGTGCAGCGTCTCGATGACCACTTTCGTCCGCCCATTCTCCAGCCCGATGGAATACCGGCCCCAGCCCGTTCCCGTAGCCCACAGGCAGCGGAACGGCTGCGCCGCCGCCTGGCGTTCGATGCGCAGGTGGTGCTCGGGACCATCGTAGCGGAAGCCCGCCAGCACCGCCATCCCCGACCATGACGACATCGCCCGGGCGTAGTGATGCCCGCACTCCGGCTCGTCGAATGGATTGCGCCGCTCCCCGTCGTGCCGCCGCCGCGTCCCGGCGTACGTCTCGATGCCCTCGCGCGTCATTCCGTATTCGAAAAACAGAGTGCCCGCCAGGTACTCGATGCCCGTCCAGGCCTCGGTCGAGTACGGGAACGGGATTCTCGGCCGCCGCCCGGTCGGATAATCGCAGACGGTTAGAGCCTGCTCGTCGTTCATGATGTAGGCCCGCTCCACCGAGTCGTGCTCGAACAGGTTCTCGAAGTGGTTGTAGCGCCAGATCGCATTGAGCGTCTTGCGGATGTGCGCCGGATCGAGCAAATCCCCCAGGCCCGCGATCCGCGCAATGTACTGGCCGATCAATTGGTCGCCCAGGCAGCCCTCGCCCATCTGGAAATCGGGGTGCTGCGGATCGTCCGCGCCCATCGGCCCGGTGAGCCCCTTGGCGATCTCATCGCGTTTCGCCGGCCGGATCTGCTGCACGTAATACTCGCCGTTGAACAGGTTGGCGTCGATCCATTTGCTGCCGCTTTCGAAGATCCGCCGGCACTCGGCCGCGAACTCCCTGTCGCCCACGGCCAGCGCCATCTCCTCCTCCGCCCGCAGCGCGCCCAGGTAGTAGATGCCGCACAGCGGGTTCGGCCCATAGAACTCGATGTCGTAGGTGTTGTGCTGCACCCCTTCCATCACACCGTCGCGGTTGGCGTCCCAACCGCCCTCTACCCAGCAGAACTCCATCGCCTTGCGCACCCTCGGCCACACCGCCCTCAGCCACTCCCCGTCGCCGCTCAGCCGCCAATCCAGGCACGTCTTGATAATCTGCCCCATCTGCCCGTCGGCCGCCGCGAACCCGCTGCGCGCCGAACCCTCGGGCAGGTGCTGGCGGAAGTAAATGCAGCCTCTCTCGTCCATCGAATACCCGTACGCCGCCTTGCGCAGCGACCGCGCGAACTGCGGAAACAGAAACTGCGTCGCCGTCTCGTAGTTCCAGACGTGCGTGCAGTTGCCGTGACAGCATCCCGAATGGTCGTTCGCGCCTTCGAATCCGTGGAACTCGCCGTCCGCCGTGCGGAAGCAGGTCTGGCTGATCAGTGTCGTCAGGTTCGCCGTGGCCCCCTCTTTCACCGCCGGCGGCAGCGTCGACTCCTTCAGCACGGTGGCGAACTTCCGCGTCTCCTGCTCCAGCGCAGGCAGGTTGGCCGCCAGGTGTTCCGCCACGGCCCACGAGTCTTCGAACTTCGTCGCGTACCAGTTGCCGATGACCTCGTGCTCGCGCCCGCCACCCGACTCCCACCCGCACCACGCCGGCGTGCGATTCGGAAAATGCCACGCCAGGATGAACGTGAAATCCGCCGCTGCGCCGGCGGCGATTTCGCGGCTCAGGCACAGCGCCCCCACGCTGGTCCGCTCCTCACTCTCCGGCCCCACCGCTCCGTCGGCCTTGAAATCCTCCCAATACAGCATCGGCCCCACCCACCACTTGGCCTTCCGCCAGCCTCGCAGGTGCGTCACCTGCGCTCCGTCCGCAATCGCCGCCAGCGCGAAGCTGCCATTGGCCGGGTGTCCCGTCGCCATGCCCGGATTGTCCATCGCCAGGCCTTGCAGGCCCCCGCTCTCGCGCCATTCGTTGCGCCGTTCGTCCTTGGATCCCTTCAGCGGTGAGTTGCCCTCCCGCGGCCGCACCGGGTTCTCGATGGCCCACGCGATCGACACCTTGGCCGCCTTCGCGCCGGGGTTGGTCACGCGGTAGCGCAGCACCGCGCCGGGAATGCCGGAGGCGTCTGGGTCGTGCGGGATGATCGGCGAGAAGGCGGTCAGCTCGATCTTCACCGGCAGCCGCGCATCGTGGAAAGCGATCCGCGCGAAGGGGAAATCAGCCGTGAATGTCGCGCTCTGAATCCGCGTCAGCCCCGGCGCGTTGCGCGTGCCGTATCCCGACGAGCCCTCGTACGGCGGCGCGATACGCGCCTCCAGAACCCGCGCCACCGCCTTCGAGCCGGCCACTTCGACGCGAATGCCCGGGAACGCGTACTCGGGATTGTTGCCTTTCTCCGGCCGGTTGAAGATCTCCCAGTCGCGCAACTGGCCGCGCCCGCCCAGGCTCAGCGTGCCCGCGCACACTCCGCCCAGCGGAAACGCGATGCACGCCAGTTTGCGGCCACTGAAAACGCGCGGATAGACAATTGTTTCGCGTTCGGCTTGCGGCGCTGCCGCCGTCGCCTTCGCCACCGGCGTGGCTTCAGGCTTTGGCGCCTGCGCTTCGAGCGATTCAACCAGCGCAGGCGCACTCGCCGCGGCAGCTGCCGCGGTCAGTCCCGACTTCAGAAAGAAACGCCGCGGCCGAAGAGTGTTCTTGCTCATGACGGACTTCTCCCGTCACAGCATACTAATTGTCGGGCTTCGCCTCCAGGCTGTGATGGCTGCTGCCTTGCACGCCCGGCCGTTTCGCCTATCCCTTTGCGATCGTCGCGATTGCCTGGGCTTCGGCCGAGCGGCCTTCGCCCACCGGCCCCACCTTCTCGGCGGTCTTGAATTTCACCGACACGCGTTCCAGCTCGATTTCCAGCGCCGTCGCCAGCTTTTCCCGGATCGCCTCCCGGAAATCCTTCAGTTTCGGCCGCTCCAGAATCACAGTCGAATCGATATTGAGAATCTGGAAGCCGCGCTCGCGCACCAGAGCCGCTGCGTGGCGCAGGAACACCATCGAGTCGCACCCCTCCCAGCGCGCATCGCTGTCCGGGAAATGCATGCCGATGTCGCCCAGCGCGGCCGCGCCCAGCAGAGCATCGGTGATCGCATGCGCCAGCACGTCGGCGTCGGAGTGCCCCTCCAGCCCGAATTCGCTCGGCACCGTCACGCCGCCCAGAACAAGCGCCCGTCCCGCGGCAATGCGGTGATTATCCCAGCCCAGCCCGCTCCGCACGTCCGTCATGCCGGCTCTTCGCGGCCCGGATCGGCGCTCCGGCTTTTTTCCTCCGCCAAAAACAGCCGCGCCAGCTCGATATCCGACGGCCGCGTGATTTTGATATTCCGGTCGGAGCCCGGTATTACCGCGACCTCGATATTCTCCAGCCGCTCGACGAGGCTGGATTCGTCGGTCCCGACGAAGCCGTCCTCGCGTGCTTTCTGGAACGCCTTGCGCAGCACCTCAGCGCGAAACACTTGCGGCGTCTGCGCCAGCATCAGCCGGTCGCGGTTCAGCGTCCCGCGTACTGCGTGCCGCTGCACCTGCTTCACCGTGTCCACTGGCACGATGCCCACAATGGCGGCGCCGGTGCGGGCCGCCTCTTCGATCACCCGGACAATGGTTTCAGGCGCGACGAACGGCCGCACCGCGTCGTGCACGGCCACCACTTCGACGTCATCGCCCAGCGACTGGAGCGCGTTCTCTACCGATTGCTGACGCGAATTCCCGCCCGCCACCGAGCGCACCGGCTTGGCGAATTCGTGGGCTCGGATCACCGCCTCCACCCACTGCAGGTCCTCCTCCCTCAGCGCGATGACGACCTCCGTCACCAGCGGGCAGGCGACGAATTTGCGCACCGTATGCACCAGCACCGGTTCGCCTTCCAGTTGCATGAATTGCTTGCGGCCCGTGCCCGCGGCCTCGGCTCCGGCCTTCATGCGGGTGCCGAGGCCGGCGGCGGGAAGAATGACGGAGACTTTCATAATTCAGCGGCTGAACGGTTCGCTTCTAACGGCCGGGCGGAGCCGCCGCCGGCGTCCCGGCCGCCGGTGCGGCCGGCTGTGGCGCTGTCGGCCGCTCGCGCTCCGGCGGCGGTAGCGGCGCCTTGTCATACACGTGATGCACGCGGTCGTCGAAGCGTCCGAAAATCATCTTCCCGGCCGTGGTCTGCAGCACGCTCGTGACCGTCAGGTCGATGGTTTTCGAGATCATGCGTTTGGCGTTGTCGACTACCACCATCGTACCGTCGTCCAGGTAGGCCACGCCCTGGTTGTACTCCTTGCCCTCTTTCAGGATGAACACCCGCATGATCTCGCCCGGCAGGACGATCGGCTTCAGCGAGTTGGCCAGCTCGTTGATATTCAGCACCTCCACGCCGTGCAGTTGCGCCACCTTGTTGAGGTTGAAATCGTTGGTCACCACCTTGCAGTCGTACATCCGCGCCAGTTCGATCAGTTTCAGGTCCACCTCGCGCACGTTGGGGAAATCCTCCTCCAGAATCTGCACGTTGATGTGGGCCATCTTTTGGATGCGCTGCAGCACATCCAGGCCGCGGCGACCTCGGTTGCGCTTCATCGAATCGGCGGAGTCGGCTACCAGTTGCAGCTCCCGCAGCACGAACTGCGGGACCACCAGAATTCCGTCCAGAAACCCGGTTTCCGCGATATCCGCGATCCGGCCGTCGATAATCACGCTGGTATCGAGGATCTTGAAGCTCTGTTTGGATACCTTTTCCCCGCCGAACAGTCCGCCCAATGCGGCCAGGTTCAGCATGTCGCCCTTGTTGGCGCCGACCACCAGGCCGACGTAAGTCATGATCAGCAATATCAGCAACTGCAGGAAGGAAACCGTGTGATGATCCCCTGGGGTCAATGCCCAGCTCAGAATCATCGAGATCAGGTAAGCGCCGAGTATGCCCAGCACCGAGCCGGCTGCCGCGCCGATCAACCTCTTCAAACTCACCACCCGGATTCGCAGCTCGAATAAAACGACTAGAATTCCCAACGCCAGGCCCGTTCCGGCGGCCTGGAGTGCATCGAGTCCGAACGGCTTCAAATACCACGCGGCGACCGCCAGGATGAGGACAAGAATAAACCTGAGAAGAAGCAGGTCGTACATGATACCTCACTCTGCCGACACGCAGCCCACCCCGCGCATCCTGCACGCCGGGCCGCGCTGCGTCCTTACTATACCACTGGAATTGCTGAAGGGCTGTGGGAGAAATCGGCAATAACCGGCACTCTGGAACGCGCGGCGCACCGACGGAAGGGAGGGGACGCGACCCCGCGCTACAACGCCTTCGCCAGCTCTTCCGCGAACAGCGTCTGCGGGGTCTGGGCCCTGCGGGCGTGCTTCTTGCCGCCGCGCCGGTTGCGCTCCATCGCGTGGCCGTTCGCCGGCGCGCTCATGGCGCTGCCGCCGTGGCTGGCCGCCGCACTGCCGCCGTGGCTGGCCGCCGCATTGCCGCCGTGGCTGGCCGCACTGCCGCCGGCGCTGCCCGCGTCACTGCCCGTGGCGGCGCCGCTGGCGCTGCCGGCTGCGCCGCTGGCCGGGGTGGACGCGCTCGGCGCCCGCGGACTCGGTGCGGAGAAATGCGGCGTCTCACGGCGCGGCACTGGCGGTCCGCTTCGCGACTTGGGCGGCTGGGCCGGATTGGCCCGCAGCAGCCGGTCCTCGAGTGGCGCGCGGTCAAAACGCTTGATGATGAGGTGCATCTCCTCTTCGTTCGGCGCTTCGATGAAAGCGAAACCTTTGGACTCCTGCGTCTCTGGGTTACGGATGACTTTGACTGCGTCAGCTACCAAGTTTTCCGCCACAAGCCAGGCCTTGATGTCGTCGGCCGTGACCCACGGGGGGAGGTTACCAAGAAATACCGTCGCACTCATTTATTTCGGGAAAAGCGCTCCGTCGGGGATTCGGACCGGTTCCGGGAACTGTGGTCCATGCGGCTCTTCAAGCATAACACGCGCATTCTCAAGCGGCAAAGTGATCGGACACATGAAATTGTCTATAGATTGCAGATTCCTGCCGGAAGACATGCAGACCGCGGTTTTCAAACCGGCGTTCAGGGAACGAGTCGCTCCTTAGTCAGCGGGCCGCGGATGGTCGGGGCCGCGGCGGCCGCGTATGGGGTGGACCTCGGAACCAGTGAGATAGCGCTGTCAGGCCGAGGGCTTTTTGAAGCGGCGGGACGCCAGGGCCAATAGCGCCAATCCGCCACCCAGCAGCCCGGCACTGGCCGGCTCGGGAACGGCAGCGTAAAGCGTGAAGGCTTCGTCGACCTGGTTCTCGTTGAGGCTTCCAAAGAAGTCCTGGTAGGAGATCCCATCGCCCCCTGTTCCAGATTCCCACGCCCAACCCGGAGGATACGCGACGTCTGGAACGATACTGAGCCAATATTGAGTCCCGCCGGTGGCGGCGAAACTGATCGCGGCCGAGTAAGTGTAGGTGGGGTCGTCAAAAAAATCGTCCTCCAGGAAAGTCTCATCTGCGTTCCCGGACACGAACGTGCTGTACAGCGGGGGGTCGGTAATATCAGGAGCGCCGGAATTGTCAGCCCAGATGCTGATGGTGACCCCGGTCATCGTGCCCGCACTCGGAACATAGCTGCCGACCCACGAGACTGAACCAATGGCGGCTGTGGAACCCAAAGTGAAATTGTCGTAGACGGTGGCATAGTTACCCAGACCTCCGCTACTGGTGTCGTTCTGCGAATAATAGCCGCCAAAGGAGTTGGTTGGCTGGGAATAGAGACTTCCAGCCTGCAGGCGGGCTGCTCCGACGCCAAGAATGAGGGCAGCCAGCGCCCCCAGAGAAGCCATCCTCCAGCTATGCATCCTTTTCTCCTCCAGGTGCCCTCGCCGCGGAACCCCGCCACAGCCCGAGGCCGACAATCGGCTGGCGATCCGATTCGCCGGCACCTCGCCTCTGGCTCCAGTTCCTAAACAGTATGCAACGAGCCGCGAATTTTGTATACGAAAAAATACAGTTAATTTCATTGGAAGTCGCCCGCGGCGCGGCCGGGCGCGACCATCCCCCAAACACGGGAGCAAACCGGCGTTAATTTCGTTAGAGCCGCTGGCGGGCGCGCAGCCAGGAAACCCGTGGGCCGCCGCCGCCATCTTGTGCAGTGAAAGCCGGCGATCGGCAGTCGCCGGAGCTGGAATAGGAGGATCTGTCATGAACTCACAAATCAAGCTCGCCTCAGCGCGTACGATGCGTCGGGTGCTGTTGGCGGCCGCGGCGCTGGCCGCGGCGGTACCGTTGCTGGCACAGGAGCCGCCGCAACACCTCTCTCCAGGGCAGCTCGACAACCTGGTGTCGCGCATCGCACTGTATCCCGACCCGCTGCTGGCGCAGGTGCTGACGGCAGCGACGTTCTTCGATCAAATCCCGGACGCCGCGGCCTGGGCCGACCAGCACAGCTACTTGCAGGGCGAGCAGCTGGCCCAGGCGATTCAGGAAGACAATGTGCCCTGGGACCCCAGCGTGCAGGCGCTGCTGGCCTTCCCCTCCGTGCTGGACAACATGGACCGCGACATGAACTGGACTCGCGCCCTCGGCGAGGCCGTGCTCGACTCGCGCGCCGACGTCATGGACGCCGTCCAGCGGCTGCGCCATCGGGCCTCCGAATACGGCTACCTGCGCGACTGCCCACAGTATCGCGTTGTGGCGGACGGGCCGTGGATCGAAATCGACCCCATCGATGCGGGCATGATCTTCGTACCGGTCTATGATCCCTACTGGATCTTCGCGCCGCCGCGTCCCGGCTTCGCCATCGGCATCTCGTTCGGAGCGCGCATTTTCATCGGCGCGGGCTTCGGCGCGGCGGGCTGGCTCACTCCGCACTTCGACTGGCGGGCCCACGCGCTGATCATCGACAACCATCCCTGGGAGCGCAACGCCATGAACCGCGCCACCTATGTACATCCGTACCGCGCGCCGGTGGCGCGGCGTCCCGCTGCCAGCGCCAGGACATATCACGAAATGCATGCCGTCCATCCCACCCGCTCGGATCGCGTCGAGCATCGGGAACAGCGCCGCTAGCGCCTTCTCTCCAGGGATGGCCTCGCGGCGCGGCGGCGCGCGCCGCTGTTGGGCGGAATGGGAATGGAGAAGAAGAAGCCTCCCTTCCCCCCCCGGGGCCATCAAGCCGGCAAGAGAGGGCGCTGATCGAGCTGGAAATCGGCCGCGAAAAAAGTTGGTGGGCCCTGCAGGATTTGAACCTGCGACCAACGGATTATGAGTCCGCGGCTCTAACCGCTGAGCTAAGGGCCCGCCTGAACACCCTGCGACTTTGAATTTAACATGAGATCCGGGAGCGGCGGACGCCGGCTCGAGTTGCGTGCTTCTGAGCCGCGAGCGTCAGCGACCTGCTGCACGCACGTTCACAGCGTTACTGCGAGTCGTCACTAGGGCAGCGGCGTTTCGCGCTGCAGCAGGTGCAGCAGGTTGCCTTCAGGGTCATAGAAGAAGACAACTTTGTTGCCGCCCTTGTCGGAGGGCGGGTCGAGAAAGGCGATCCCCGCCGCCTGCAGCCGCGCGCACTCGGCGTCGAAATCGGTGACCGTGAGAGCCAGGTGCCGCAGGCCGGGCATTTTCGGCGTGGCGGGCGGGGCGTCGCCCTCGGCGCGGACGATTTCGATCATGCTCCCGTCGGGAGCCTTGACGAAAATGGCGCTCTTGCCTCGATGGTTGACGGAAAAGCCCAGCATGCCGGTGTAAAACGCGGCCAGCGTCTCGGGATCGCGCGCCGCGATGGCGGCATGTTCTATTCCTTGGACCATGCCTGCATTTTATCCGCAATTCGGGCCCCTCGCGGACGACTATTCCAGTCCGCGGCGCGTCCAACAACATGAGGCCCGGCGGGCGGCGTCCAAGCGGCGCAGCCGGGCTCCCCGAAGCGCAGCGCCGAACCCGTCATTGCGGCGCCCGGTGCGCGAAAATTCCGCACGGAGGCAGCGTCAGTTCTATGTTGAGAAGCGGGCCTGAGGGCTGTGTTATATTGTGGTTTGGCCTCCCTGGGAGGTCGTCTAATGGTAAGACTGCGGTCTCTGGAGCCGCGTATCGGGGTTCGAGTCCCTGCCTCCCAGCCACCCCTCCAGTGAGAGTTTCTCGATGACCTTAAGAATGTTGGCGCTAGCCCTGGCGCCGGTTTGCCTGCTCGGCCAGGCGGCCCCGCCGGCGGCTCTCCCGGCGGCTCAGAAGGAAGCCGAGGCGGCCATCCGCGAGCGGGCGAAACGCTTCTACGATCTGCTGATCGCCGGCAAGGCGCGGGCCACTGAGGAGTTCGTCTGCGAGGCCAGCAAGGACGCCTACTACGACTCGCCCAAGACCCACCCGCTGAGCGCCGAAGTCCTGGGAGCTCACCTCCTGCCCGACGGCAAGATGGCGCGCGTTTTGACCATGCTGGAGGACGAGTTCCCCCTCCCGATGGGAACGCGGAAGAAGGTCATGAAGAGGTCCATCCCCAGCGACTGGAAGCTCGACAACGGGCAATGGTGCTACTACCTCGAGCCGCCTGCGCCGAAGCAGGCGGAAGCTGCGTCGCTGCCCCCAGGGGCTCCTCCCGCGCCCTCCAGTCCCGGTCAGCCGCCGCCCGGCGTCAATGTCGCCGACCTGCCGAAACTCTCCAACGCAGTGACCTCCTCACGACACGATTTCAGGTTGCGGGACAACGCCGATGGGAAAGACGAGATCGTCGTCACCAACGGGATCAACGGTCCGGTCAGACTGGTGTTCGGATGCCGCCAGACGCCCGGCCTGGAGTGCAAATCGGACAAGCAGTTTCTGGGCTTCGGCGGGCAGGCCAGGCTGACGGTGGCCTTCAAGTTCAGCGGCGCCAGGCTGCCTCAGAACCTGAAGGCAACTCTAGTGGTGGAACCATTCCATAGGCTGATGCTGTTCCCCATTCTCACGCATTGGAACGCGACGGAGCCGCATTCCGGCCCTCCGGCCAACGCCCCGGTACCGCCGGCTCCCAAAGCGAGCGCACCCGGCGTGCGCTGAGTGCTTCTCGCCGGAGCGGCCACCCTCGACGCCGCGCGAAAAACAAATTGTGAGGAACAAAGCCAAATGTTAAGTTTGGCCTGTAAATTCATTGGTTTGAAGTGGCTATCTGGGGATAGTTATTCCCGTTTTATTCGCTTTTATCAAAGAGCAAAGAGTGACGCGAACGCGCTCTCGTGGCCGATTGGGCCTCGTGTGCGTAAGTCAATCCCTATCAACAGGATACATGCATCTGTCAAGCGTTTGGTGGAGCGGGGCGAAGGATAGATTAAGAAAAAAGGCCGTCCATGTAACTACAAAACTCGACACTTTTCGACACAAGTGTCGAATTTGGGGGTTAAAACACGACATTGGCGTCGTGTGATCTAAGTTCATTCGTTACAGTTAGTAAGCGGCTAAAACGGTGGCGAAGTCCGACATTTCGACACTACACTGTCGGCGCGGAGGCGTTGGCATGGTTCCTTAATGATATGTTCGCCTCAGAACAGCGGTGACTGGGGGTGGATTGCCGAGGACCTTCGAAGCCGCAGAGCCGTTTGCCACCTTGATGAAGACGGCCAACGGCTCGTGTCAGGCCGGCTCGACGCCCCGCTCGCCGTAGTTCAGGGTTCGATGGTTGCGTGTCCCCCGAGGACCGCCAACAGCTCCGATCGGCACGCCGGGCGGTTTCTCCTCAGGGCCTGCAACAACACTCCCGTCCAGCGGCTTCCTAACGGAAAATCGCCCAGTTATAGACAGCAAAGCGCCCCCTCCGGGCGCCCGGGCCCGCGCTCACGGACGCACTCCAGCGCCTGGGCGCGAGGCCTTTGCCCGCCGCAGGCCGGAAGCGCCCTCCACACCGCGCCTGGCGGCGCCAGTGCGGCCATAAAAAAGGGCGGGGCTTGCGCCCCGCCCTTTCAAGTCCAACAAAGGGACCTTTGGTTAGAAGGTCATCTTCTCGGGTGCCTGACTGTTATGCTCGATACCGCGCTGGTCGAACACGAGAGCGAGGTAACCCAAGCTATAGTTCCCACCCTGAGCGGCCGTACCATGGAAGTCCGAGAACCCATACCCGTGGGCATACAGGAAGTCGCACATCGCAATGGCATAGCCGTTCCACTGGACCTTGGTGGGATTCCACGTCGGCCACAGTTGCAGGAGCGCCACCGAGATCAGGTCCTCGCCGGTCGTTCCAGGCACAATGTAGTCTTCGGGATCGGCGCCTGGCGTCGAGCCGCCACTGGAAGCGAAGCCCGCGGCTCCACCGAGGATGACCGGGCTGGAGGCGGGCGCATAGACTCCACGGGCGTTGTTGAAGGACCCGTAGAAGTAGAACCAGCACACACCCGGCTGTTCGTTATAAACACCCGAAATGCCATAGACATTCGGGTTGGAGCCTCCCGCGGCATAACCGCGACCGCCGAACGGACCGTCGCCAACGAACGGATCCATGCCGGTGTTAGCGACCGCCACGCCGGTATCCCAGCTCTGGCCGCTGACCAGATACGGGTACAGCAAGTTGGTCGTGCAGGGGTCAATGTAAAGCAGGTTGCTGCCGTTGAAGGGCGGCGGCGAGATGAAGCGCGGAATCGGCGTCAGTTGAGGAACTGGGCCGGGAGTCCACGGAGCATAGCCCGCATTGATAATCGTGACCTCCGCACTCGGATCGTCTGGCGGAGGATAGATCGACGGCGTGGCATTAAGGTAGCCGCCGACCGGGACTTCCAAAGTCATGGTCACCGCCGGGCTGGCGCCGGGCAGGATTTCATAGACGACCATGGGGGGAGTACCGAGAGGACTTATCGTGACCCAGGGCAAGGCAGACCAGGCACCGGCGACGCCGTCACCATAGAGTTCGGTGTCCGGGAACCAGCTGCTGTTGTCCCAGGTGGCGAGCGTGCCGCCGTTGCCATTGGAGTCGGGGTTGTTCACCAAAACTGCCCGGGCGTAAACGGTGCTGTAACCGTCATACACTTCGATGGCCGAGGGGACCCCAAGCGTAACGAATGCCGGCCATCCGTCGTCGCCGCCGCTGGAGAAAATGAACACCAGCCGCGTGCCGCCCTGACCGGTCACAATAGTCGGATAGAGTGGCAGCTGTGAGGCTGAAACGTCCGCAGTCCCGAGGCTGGGAGTTTCCCAACCGTCAACCGGCGGAGCGAAAGCATAGCTGTAAAGTTCCGCGAAGTCGACGTGGAAGTACTGATCCCACGAGTCGCCCTGTTGCCCCCAGGAGAAGCACTGCCTCCAGTCGAAGTAGTCGGTCTCGGTCACTGCCAGGCTGGGAGCGGCATAGCCCAATCCGACCGCGATCGTGGGCTGCTGAACGCCATTGACCGTCGGCAGGAATACGTTGCCCGGGTTGGACTGATTGGCGCCAATCTTGGTCTGGCTGGGCTTGGCCCAAACCGTGACCGTCATGGGACCGCCGTAGTTGGGCGGGTTGCTGGCGATGCCCAGCATGCTGGCGCGCAGGTTCGTGATTGTGATGTACACCGAGTCAGGGGCATCGGAGGGGTCCTCATCCCCATCGGGGTTCATATTGACCCTGGCGAAGGTGACTTCGCCGCCGGAGGTGCCGTTTCCGGGGAAAATACCGCCCGGCGTTGGGCCCAGAGCGTAATAGGGGGACGATGTCCCCTCATCAGTGCCGCCGTAAGTGACGACGTCGACGAACAGCTGCGGCTCAGTTTTTCCGGCGTTGTAGGTCGAAACCGTGAGCGGAGTCACCACTGGGAAGAAAACTTCCCAATCGTAAATGGTGCCTTCCTGAATAATCCCGCTCTCGAGAATATTTGGAAGCTGGTTGGCGACCTGGCACACGAACGTGAGGTTGGGCAGCAGTGCCGTCTGGTTTTCCTGTTGGAAACGGGCGGTCTGCTGGTTAAAGGTATTGCACGTCACGATGGGCGCGCTCGGACCCGCGGCCAAGGCGATGCCGGTAACCATTACCACCAGCGCCATGACCAAAATCAACTTGCGAAAACTAACCATTTCCTTCTCCTTGTGGAATCGGATTCAGATTTGAACTGATGAAGGTTCTCTGACCTGAGCCTGAAAGCAAACCAGAAGAGCTTTATCTGCTCCGGCGCGGCCCCGCCGTTTTTGGCGGTGTACCACCCCGGCCCTGTGGTGGGACCAGGGGCTGCCGGAGATGTATGTTTATTTCTTTCACCCAATACTGTAATCTCTCTGTGCCCGCAGGAGTTACGCCGGCGAAAATCGCGGCATCGGACTGGTCGAAACCAGCGCCATTCCCCCCGGCATCCGGACCTTCCCCTTACGGTTCCAGACACAGATACCGGCAAGAAAACCCTTGCTAGGATTAAAACACGCGCGTACGTGGCATGTCAACGAGATTTAGCATCGGCGGGCCCGCCGGCCAGGATAAACGGACCGGGACGGTCAGAATCACCGCGGACCGGGCCAGCGCGGCGATCCGGACCGCTCCCCGCTCATTCGCGCACCAGCTTCTGCACGTGCTTCATTTCGCGCACCAGGTCATCGCTGGCCTCGGCCAGTCCGGCGGTGTCGTAGATAACGTGCGGGGTAAGGAAAATAACCAGCTCCGTGCGGTTATTGGTGATCGATTTACTGCCGAAAAGAGCGCCGATATACGGCAGCTTGTAGAGCAGCGGAATCCCGGACATCGATTCAGTCTTGCTCTCGCTGATAATGCCGCCGATGGCGATCATGTCGCCGTCCTCGACGGTCACCTGGGTCGAGACGGTCCGCTGCGAGAAGCTGGGCGACTGGATGCCGCCCGAGGAGGACGCGATCGGTGCGCTGACCTGCTGATTGATCAGCAGGGTCACGACCCCGCTGGGATTGACGCGCGCCGTGATATTCAGCGTGGTGCCGGTCGCTACGTTTTGGATCGTATTGGCGAACAGCGAACTGCCGTTCGATTCCGCCCCCGTCACGGCCTGCGAGGACAGCGTGGGCACGGTGTCACCTACATTGATAAACGCTGGGATGCTGTCGGTGGCGATCAGACGCGGCGTGGAGACCACCTTGGTGCGGCCGGAACCCTCCTGGGCGGTCAGCATTCCGAACAGCTGGCGGCTCTGCCCCACCAGCATGCCGGCCGTAAGCGCGGTCGTCGAGCCGTCGAACGCGCCCAGCAACGAGCGGGCGGTGGAAGAGCTGCTGCCCGCGACGGTGCCCGGATTGCTGGCCCCTTGCTGCTGCAGCCAGGCCTGCACGCCGAACGAGAACTGGCCGGTCAGATCGACTTCCAGAATCTGGGCTTCGATCAGCACCTGGCGCGGCGGGACGTCCAACTGCTGCAGCAGCTTCTCCACGCTCTCATATTGCTCGGGAGTGGCCAGGATCAACAGCGAGTTGTCGGCCACGTTGGGCGTAATGCGCGGACCGAACAGGGTCGAACCGGGCATGATGCCGTAGCCCCCCAGACCGAGGTAATTGCCCGTCATGTCCGTCCCCGTGCCGGAGGCGCCGGCGGAACCGGCCGTGACGGCGCCCGAAGGGGTGGTGGCGCCGGACGCCTGGGCAGCCAGGGCCCCGCCGCCCATGCCGCTGTAGGCGCCGTACATGCCCCCCATGCCGCCGTACATCCCGCCCATGCCGCCATAGCCGCCCATGCCGCCGCCCAAGCCGCCGTAGCCGCCCATGCCGCCATAACCGCCCATGCCCCCCATGCCCCCCATGCCGCCGCCCATACCCCCCATGCCGCCATTCATGCTATTTCCCATGGAGTTGCACGCGGCGGCCATGCCGCCGAGCATGCCGCCCTCGCCCAGGCCGGACATGGAGTAATAAAGATGCATGATCGACATGGCGAGACAGGCGGCCTGAGCGTATTTCACCCGATATACGTAGGTGTCGCTCTTGCCGGGGGCCGCCTTCACCTTGATATCGAGCTTCTTGATCCATTCCTCAATGACGTTGAATGCCACCGGGTTGGGCGCAATCGCAACCAACGTGCTGATGCGGTCCACAGGCAAAAACTTCACGCTCGAGTTCTCTTTGCTGAGCGAGACCGATTGCAGCACGGTCTCCAGCTCCTTGGCCAGAAGGCTCGGCCGCGTGTTGACCACTTCGAACACGCGCACCCGTTGCTTGGCCAGCACGTCACTGTCAAACATGGCCACCAGTTCCATCAGCCGCCGGATGTTGCGCCGGCTGTCGAGCACCAGCAGCAGATTGGCGTTGGGATAGCTCCACACCTTGCCGTCCTGGCCCAGAAAAGGCTCCAGCAGTTTGCCGATGTCCTCCACACTCGAGTACTTCAAAAAGATCAGATTGAGCATCGGCCGCTCATCCTCGGGGATATCCTTTTCCAGCGATTCCGGCCGGATGGGCATGCGTGCCAGCTCAACCAGCGGCACGATGCGGTACACGTTGCCCATCTGGATCATGGCGTAGCCGTTGATGCGCAGAATGGTCTGCAGCAGGGTCAGCGGATCGACGCCTTTGGTCTCGCCGTAGGTATTCAGCGTCACGCCGCCCTTCACGCGTGGATCCAGGACATAGTTGATCTTGGCCAGCTTGGCCAGCTGATCGATCACCTCGAGCAGATTCGCGTTCTGCAGCGAGAATCCGCCCACCGGCGGTGCATTTTGAATCGCGGCCGCAGCGGCGCTGTTCTGGTCGGTGGCCGCGGCGGATGGCTCTTCCGCCGTGCTCGCGGCGGCCGCGGCCGGCTGCCGCGCCGGAGCAGCCCGGCCCGGCGTCGCCGGGGCGTTCGACGCTGGTGCTTTCGACGCCGGGGGCCCCGTTCGCGGCGGCGCCGAAGGGCCCGGGACGTAAAGCGGATCGCCCGGCCCCGGCGGCTGCTGCGGCGCGGCCGCCAGCGTGAAACCGGCTACCAGAAGCGCCAGCCAGGCCGCCGCTCCGCGCATCCGGCGCGTGGCCGCGCGCGGGCTGCTCTGCGATCGTCTCCGGCCAGTGAAACTCCCGTTCCAGCGCTGCATTATTCCACCTTCTCCCAATGACAGCTCACGCCCATCGGCGTCGAAGCAACGACCTTGCGAAAACCATCCGTCACCGTCCCCTCGGGCGAATCGTCCCCCTTGAGACAGCTCCGGTAATTGTCGGTGCCCGGGCCGAATTTGCCCTGCACGTCCGCGCTCGGTGCGGCCGGCTGCGCCTTTTTCGCACTGCTATGCGCCGTCGCGGCGGCCTTGGCCGCGGGCGCCTTCGCAGTCGAATTCTGCGCGGCGGGCGCGGGCCGGGCCCCGGGCATGGGCACTCCGTTCACGCCGGGGTGTGCCGTCGTCACGGGCCGCGTGGCCGCGGCCGGCCGTGCTGGCGTGGCCTGCTGCGCTGACGCCCCTGGCTGCGTGGCTGCGGCGTGCCGCGTGGCCGCTGGCTGCGTCGCTGCGGCGGCCGGTTGTGCCGCGGCGGCAGGAGCCTTCTTCGCCGTTGCGGGCTGGCCCGCCGCAGGCGCCTGTGCCTTGGCCGGAGCCGCCGGTGGGACGCCGTGCCGCGCGGGGAGCGGCATCCCAGGATAGTAGATCGGGGCAGAGGACTGCTTCGCTTGCGCCTTGTGCTGCGGCGGCTGCGCTGGCGTCTGTTGCCCCGGCGGCGACGGCGGTTGCGCTTGCTGCTGTGTGGGCGGTTGTTGCGGCGCGGTCCAGGCGGCGGGAGCCGCCCCCAGCAGCGCCGCCAAAACGGCTGTCCGGCGCCACCGCAGCCCCGGCGCCGGTACGACGCGGTTCGATCGCGCCATCGCGGAAAAGCCCAGATTCAGGTCGTGCATCATTCCACCTTCTCCCAACGACAACTGTTGCCCATCGCCGATGGGACCACCACTTTGCGAAACCCATCCGTAATAGTGCCCTCGGCCGAGTCGTCGCCCTTGACGCAGCTGCGGAAGTTGTCAACCCCCGCGCCGAGCTTGCCCTGCGCGTCCTCGCTCGCGCCCAGCGTCTTCGCGCTCCCCGGCCGGCTCTCCGCGGCGGATTTCGCCGCGGAGTTCGATCTGGACGCAGTCAGACCCGCCGGCCCGCTGCGCGCCGTCGAGGACGCTTCGGCGCCTCCCGACGTCATATCCCGCATATCCCTGTAACGCGCCGCTACGCGCTGGCCCTCCCAGTCGAATACGACCCCGGCCTGGGTGATGACCAGCACTTTGAACGGGCCGATCCGGCCGCCGATGGGATAGGAATGCTGGCGCCCGCCGGCCTTCTCGGCCAGCACGACGTGCGGCCCTTCGCCGAAGTTGAAGGCGCCGTAAGCGCGCGGCAGCAGCGGCATCGGTTTAGGGGCCGCCACGTCGAGAATGACATCCGGATTGCGGTCCGGACTCAGCAGCAGCTCCTGCGCCACTTGGACATACGCCGAAGCGGCGGCCGGAGTCGGCGGTGGCGGCAGCACCACGGCCGGTGGCGGCAGCGCGGCTTCGCGCCGCTCCAGGAATCGCGCCTGCTCCGCCCCGCGCTCGCGCCCGTAGTTGATCAAATGCCACGCCGCCAGTGCGCACAGCGCCAGCAGCAGCAGGTTGAGGATCATGAGATTGCGTCTCAAAACGCCATGGCTCCCTTCTGCTCCGGTACAAGCTTCCTGGAAACGATTCCGCTGATGGTCAGGCGCACCGGCACCGTCTTTTTCTTGGCCGCGGCCTGCCGGAATTGCAGGCTGGAGGTGGCGATCAGCTCGGGCTGCTTCGACAGGTCGGCGATGAAGTTGAGAATCTGTTCGATACCGGCCTCCGCGGTGATGCTCACGAAGACCTCTCCATAAGCTCCGCCGAAGCTCTGGATGGGGGCGAACTCGGAACCTTTGATCTCCAGCGGCGGCGACTGCGCGCCCGCCACCCGCCGCACGATCTGCAGCAGTTGGGCCTGGGCCTCGGGCGCTGTCGCGGCGGAAATCAGGCCCGCCTCGCGCCGCGCCAGTTCCGCGCTGGAGCGTTTATCGATCTCCTCGCGCGCCGGCACCGAAGCCGCCAGTCGGCGCAGGCGCGTCAGGCGCCGCTCGGACTGCGCCACGCTTTCCTTCACCTCGGCCGCGTCGTCGCCGGGCCGCGGCCAGAACCAGATGGCGGCGAACACCGCCGCGGCCACGGCCAGAATGATCAGGGCGCGCCGGTCGCGCGGGCTGAGCGGCTTCACTTCTTGCCTCCGGCCGGCGTCTTCTCGCCCGGGCGCGACGTGCGGATTCGGAACGCCTCCTCGTTTTCGTGGCGCGAGATCTGCGAGGCGAACTCCGAATTCTGGAACAACGGCGACCCGTCGAGCTTCTTCAGCAGCCCTTCGGCCTGGGCGATCTGCCCCGCTATCTGTACCTCCTTCCGGCTGATCACGATCGAATCGAGATTGGCCGGCGGCGGAATCAGCTTCGTCAAATCGAGCAGCACGTCGAGATCGTCGCGGGAGCGTTCGCGGAACGCGTCCAGCATGTGGATTCTGGCGGCGCAATCGGCGCTGTGGCGATCCAGCGTTTCCACCCGCCGGGCCTGCGGCGCCAGGCGCTGGATCTGCTCCTTGAGGCGCACGCCATAGCCTCGGTCCATCCACGTCTCCTCCGCCAGCAGCGCGGTACCGAGTCCGAGCAGCAGCACCAGCAGGGCCAATGTCGGCACCAGGATCAAGCGCGAGGATTGGACCCGCAACTCCGCCGGCAGCAGGTTCAGCGCCGCCCCCAAGTACGGGCACGCCGAGGCCAATGCCGCCGCCCACGCCAGCGCCATCCGCGAGCGCTCCTCCTCGACGAGATCGAGAGCATCGGGAGCCGACCGCCAGGCCGGCAGAATGTCGATCCAATCCACGCTCTGAACGCTCTCCTCCAGCCGCGTCTCCGAGGCGGCCAGCGCCAGCGCCCGGTCCAGCGGCATGGAGAACAGGGCGTTATAAAGAGGATGCGAAGGGCTCTCCGCGTACACCTCGGCCTGGCCTTCCGCCAGGCCCGCTCGCAGGCCCTGAACCGCCATGAATCCCGCCGGCGGGGCAACGTCGCCCAGCCGCGCCGCAATGAACAGCGCGCTGCCCGAAAAGGTAAAACCGCCCAGCCGCAGCCCAGCCTCGGAAAACAGCGCCGAATAACGCTCGATGATCTGGCGCTCCACAATCGCCACGCTGAAGTTGGGGCCGCGCCCGATCCGCTGCCAGGCCCACTGGAGCTCCTCGGCCGGCAGCGGGTGCAGGCTCTCCAGTTGCAGCTCCAGGGCCCGCCCCGCATCCTCGTCGCGCACGCCCGGCAGGGCCACGGTGCGCGCCACCACCTTGGTCCGCGGCAGGACCACGACCGCCGGCACGGCGCTGGCGTCGCAGCCGGCCAGCATCTGCGCCACCTCGGCGCCCCATTCGGCGGCCGGCCGTTGCAGGTAGTTCGGCACCCGCAGCGTACCGGCGACGGACAGCCCGTTGGGGCGCGCCCGGGCCACCAGAATCTCCAGTTCGTGGTCGCCCGCCACGATGCCCACACCCATGCCGAAGCGCAGCCAGCGGCGCAACCGCGCGGGGATCACCACGGCCATATCTCCTCCAGAGGACGCACCGCGGGCCCCGACCGCGCATCCAGAATGCGGTATCCGTTCGGATCGTAGGTCGGGGACAACAATACGGTCATTGCCGCCGTGCGGCGCACCTCGGAGAGCCCCCCATTGGGCTTGCGGATACGGGCCGTGGCACGAAGGGTGTAAATTTTATCCCCGCCGATGACGAAACTTCGGGCCGCGGGTCCCAGAATCCCCGCCAGATTGCGCAACTGGTCGGCCATGATCGGCCCCTGACGGCGCAGCGCGACAACGGTCTCGATCGCCGCTGGCGGCACGCCGGCCGCGGCCATGACGGCCGGTTGCACTGAGTTGATATCGAACGAACCGCTGCCGCCGTAGACCGACAGGCAGTCGCGCAGGCCCGCGTGTGGAACCCAGGTCCCATCCGGCGCCCGCTCGACGCGGCCATATAGCAGCTCGGGTGTCATACCGTAGATCGAGGACAACTCCTCGATCTGTTGGAATGACGCGTGCGGCACCCGAAAAGTCGGATTCAACTGCAGATACACCCCGTCGAGTGCATCTTGCGGGTTAAACGGGCTGCGCCAATTTACAATCGCGCCGGCCACACGCAGCGCCACCGGCTCGCCGTAGCCCAGCGCCAGAATCAGCCGCACCAGGAAATCCGGCGGCGCGGCGTTGACGTCCATCTTCGACGATTCCGGGATCACCTCCACCATCGCTTCCCCGGTCGGAAACGAGAGCCGGATGAAGGGCATGCCCGGCGCCCAGAACCGCGGCCGTCCGTCCGGCAGCCGCATGATCGGCCCCCACTCGACGTACAGCAGCCCGCGCTCCACCGCCGCCGTAGCCAGCAGCGAGGCGCGCGTCCCGTCCACCAGGTTTTCCGTCCGGTCACGCTCCGCGCGCACCGTCTGCGCCGCCGCGAAGGCGATCGCCGCCAGCGCCAGCGATAGCCACAGCACGGCCAGCAGTGCTCCCCCGCGCCGGCCCACGCCCGGCGTATTAGTTGAGACCTTCATCGGTGCTCCGGTTGGGCAGAATGCGGGTGTAAAACGGCAGCGCCGGCAACCGCGACGCGCTCACGCTCAGCGGCGTCATGTCGATGCGCACGGCGTTGGGCAGGACACCGCCGTGTACCCACATGGGCCGCCACACCATGAACGGTGCCTCCCGGATCGGCTCCTGATACGCGAAGCTGACCCGCGCCAGGCGGTCGGCCAGGATGAAGCTGCGCGGCGTCGGCTGTGGCGGTGCAAAAATCAGCATCCCCGGCCCGCCCGGCCCCGTGGGCGCCGGCGGCAGGCACAGCGCCCCGGCGCTATACGGGCTGAAATACGGGATTTCGTTGACCATCAGCCGCAGCCCCTCGCTGTCCGGCGTGGGGACCGTGAACAGTTCCAGAATCTGCGCCTGGCCGCGCCCGGCCTCGGCCAGCGAGTACGCCGAGACAAATCGCATCACGTTCGGCTGGCCCTCGAAAAAATACGCCTGCGCCACCCGCCCCCCCGGCACCGTCCAGCCGCACGGCGCCACCACCGGCATGAATTCCGCGAACTCCTGTTCCAGGATCCGTTGCGCGCCGCTGGCCTTGCGCAGGTTGTCCACGTGCCGGTTGATGCTGGCCAGCGAACCCAGTCCGGCGTTCACCGAATACAGCATGCCCACGCTCAGCAGCGCCACCAGCGTCACCGCGATCAGCACCTCCAGCAGGGTCATGCCGGCGCGGCGCCTCACAGCGGCGCTCCCAGAACTTCCGCCGGATGGGCCATCATCCATGCGGCGTCTGCATCCAAAATCGGCCCCCGCCGGTAGGTCTCCAGACGCAGGCTCCTGCGGCCGGCCTGCGATTCCCACCACAGCTCCAGCTGAATCCGCTCCAGCCCGATCGAGTTGGGCCGCGGCGGCATTTGGGCCGCTTCCGCCGGCAGCACCAGCGCCGTCCAGCCGGCCGTCACGCCGCCCGTGTAAACCGGGTCGATCACTCCGCCCAGGCTCTGGCCGTGGGGCAGGATCGGTTGTGCCAGCAGTTCGTCCATCTTGCGCCGCGCCAGCGACGCCGCCCGTTCCATTTCCAGTTGCCGGCCGGCGTTGCGCATCGACGTCCGCAGCGCCGACAGCCCCACTGTGACGGCAATCGCCATGATGGCCGTCGCCACCAGCACTTCCAGCAGCGTGAACCCGCGCCGCCTCATGGCGCCACCGCGTTCACCAACTCCACCGGGCCCACCACCGGCACGCCCGTCACCGGGTCGATGCTGATGCTGCGCTTGCCGGCCTCACGCGTGGCCAGTTCCACCCTCAGGCTGGGAAAGGCCCCTCCCGGCAGCAGCAGTACGCTCCGCATGGGTTCGAATCCCTCCTCCGCAACCACGGGATAAACTTCGGCCAACACCACCCCGTCGGGCAGATGCAGCGTCCGCGTCGGCGTGCTCGGCCCGCCCATCTCGATCGCCGCTTTGGTCTTCAGAAACCGCACCTCCACCGGCGTCTCGCTCCGTTCCGCGCGGCTCATCGCCTGCGCCAGGAACGCCGCCACGTCGTCCGCCGCCACCCGCAGCCGGATCCGCTCCATGCCCCGCGACACGCCCGGATAGGACAGCCCGGCCACCAGCGCGATGATGGCCACCACCACCAGCATCTCCAGCAGCGTGATGCCGCGCCTGCGGGCCCGCCGGACCCCCGGCGCACACGCCTCGCGCCATTCGCGCCGCCCGCTGGCGGCTGTTGCGGTTCGACGGTTCATATCAGCGGCCGTCCACTAGTTTTTCCAGCTCAGGATATCCGCGTTGATGCCCTCGCCTCCCAGTTGGCCGTCGGCCCCATAACAGATGATCTCGGGCTCGTCGCCATGCTCGCTGGGGTACTTGTAGAGGTACGCGTGGCCCCACGGATCCAGCGGAATGTCCTTGGGCATGTAAGGTCCGTTCCAGTTCTCCACGCCTTCGGGCTTCAGCCGCAGCGCCGCCAGTCCCTGATCGGTGGTCGGGAATATACCCGTGTCGAGCTTGTACTGGCCCAGCGCGTCCATGAAGTTGTTGATCTGGACCTTGGCCGCGGTCACCCGCGCCTGGTCGGCTTTCTTGAACATCTGCACGCCCACCACCGCCGCGAACAGCGCGATGATCGTCACCACGACCAGCATCTCGATGAGCGTGATGCCGGCGCGGCGCCGGTCGCCCGGCCGGCGCGGGAGGAATTGCTGTCTGGCCGTCATTTCTTTAGCTTCCCATTTCGTTCGATCGATCACATTACCACGTCGTTCAAACTGGTGATCGCGAGCATCAGGCTCAGAATCAGAGAGCCGATCACGACGCCCATGAACAGGATGATCAGTGGCTCGAATAGCGATGTAAAACGCTTGATCGCGGCGCGCGTGTCGGCCTCGTAGATCTCCGCCGCCCGCAGGAACATCACGTCCAGCCGCCCCGTCTCCTCGCCCACCTGAATCAGGTGCGCCAGCAGCGCCGGAAACTGTCCGCTGCGCGTCAGCGGCGCCGACACGCCCTCGCCCCGCTTGATGCCCTGCGCGACAATTTCGAGCGCATCGCTCATCCGCCGGTTGGTCATGATGGCCCGCGAAATCGTCAGCGATTGCACCAGCGGCACGCCGTTCGCGATCAGCGTCCCCATGGCGCGCGCGAATTGCGCCGATTGCGCCTTGCGGATCACGTCGCCCAGCAACGGCACCCGCAGGCGCGAGCCGTCCCACCACAGCCGCCCGGCCGGCGTCCTGACATACAGCCGCAGCGCCGCGGCGGCCGCCGCCAGCCCGAGTAGCGCCCACGGTCCGTAAGCTTTGACGATCTCGCTGGTCTTCAGCAGGATCTGCGTCGGCACCGGGATCTTCATGTGCGAATCCGCGAACACGCTGGCGAATCGCGGCACCACGTAATACATCAGCAGCGTGATCGACGCCAGCCCAACCGTGGTCAGCAGCGCCGGGTAAACCATCGAGCTGATGATGTAGCCGCGCAGCTCGTCGTGCGTGCGCTCGTACTCCGACAGGCGCTCGAAGATCGCGGCCAGTGACCCCGTGGCTTCGCCCGCCCGCACCATGCTCACGTAAATGTCGGAGAAGTAGTCCGGCCGGGTCCCCAGCGCGTCGCCGAATGAGCGCCCGCCCTTCAGCGCGCGCAGTACTTCGTTGACGCACGTGCGGAACGTCTCGTGCTCGGTCAGCTCCGAGGTGATCGACAGCGCCCGGTCCAGCGGAATGCCCGCCCCCAGCAGCGTCGCGATCTCCTGCGTGAAGAACAGCACGTCGCGGCGGCGTCCCCATTTCAGCCGCGGCAGGCTCCATTCGCGCCGCTGCGGCGGGCGCGGCCCGATGTAGACCGGCAGCAGGCCCTGGCGCCTCAGCTCCTGCGTCGCCAGCCGCTCGCTCTCGGCGCTGAGCGTGCCCGCGCGGCTCTTCCCATCGGCCGTCATCGCGCGGAAATGATACGTCGAGGGCATCTCCGGCTCAGAACTCCTGCGTCACCCTGATCACCTCGTCCGCCGTCGTCACGCCGCACGCCACCTTCAGCCAGCCGTCCTCCCGCAGCGCCCGCATCCCATGCTGCCGCGCCAGGTTGGTCAGCTCGCCCGCGTCCGCGTTGGCCATGATGCGCTTGCGGATGCTCTCGTTCAGCTCCATCATTTCGAAGATCCCCACGCGCCCCTTGTAGCCCGTGCCGAAGCAGCTCTCGCAGCCCGCCCCGCGCCACGACGGGACCATCTCCCCGAACGGCGTCATGCGCTCCCCGTCCTCGATCTTGCAGGCGCTGCAGATCACCCGCACCAGCCGCTGCGCCAGCACCGCCACCACCGACGAGGCGATCAGGTAATTCTCCACCCCCATGTCGGTCAACCGCGTGATCGCGCTGGGCGCGTCGTTGGTGTGCAAAGTGGAGTACACGAAGTGCCCCGTCAGCGCCGCCCGGATCGCCACGTCGGCCGTCTCCCGGTCGCGGATTTCGCCCACCATGATGACGTCCGGGTCCTGCCGCACGATATGCCGCAGCCCGGCCGCGAAGGTCAGCCCGATCTGCGTATTGACGTGGATCTGGTTGATCCCGTCCATCTGGTATTCCACCGGGTCCTCGATCGTGATGATCTTTTTGTCGGTCTGGTTGATGCGCTTCAGCGCCGAATACAGCGTTGTGCTCTTGCCGCTGCCCGTCGGACCGGTCACCAGGAAGATGCCGTGCGGCATCGCCGTGAAGTGCTCCATCCGCCTCAGCATCAGCGGATCGAACCCCAGGTTTCCTAAATCGTAGAACTCGCCCGCCGAGCGGTCCAGCAGGCGCATCACCACGCTTTCGCCATACAGCGTCGGCAGCGTCGAGACGCGCAGATCCACCTCGCGCCCCAGCGCCTTCACCTTGATGCGCCCGTCCTGCGGCAGCCGTCGCTCGGCGATGTTCAGCCGCGCCATCAGCTTCACGCGCGAGATGATCGCCGCCTTCAGCTCGCGCGGCGGAGCCTCCTGTTCGTGCAGCACGCCGTCCACGCGGTAGCGCACGCGAAACTCTTTTTCGAACGGCTCGATGTGGATGTCGCTGGCGCGCTGTTCCACCGCCGCCGCGATCATCGCGTTGACCAGCCGGATCACCGGTGCCTCGCTGGCCATGTCCCGCAAATGCTCGAGGTCGGCCGCCGCCTCCTCGCCATCGCGGGTCAGAATCGTGCTTTCCTTCTCCTCCTCGCCGTAGAAGCGTTCCAGCGCGTCGAGAATCTCCGACTCGGGCGCCAGCTCCGGCTCGATCTCCAGCCCGGTCGCCATATGCGCCGCCGACAGCGTCTCGAAATCCAGCGGATCGGCCATCGCCAGCGCCAGCGTCTGGCCCTCGATGCGCAGCGGCAGAATCTTCGTCTGGCGCAGGAACTGGCTCGAAAGGCGCTCGATTTCGGGGCTCACGGCCGGCGCCCCGTCGATGTGCGCGATCGGCACCCCCAGTTGATCCGACAACGCCTGCAGCAGGTCCCTTTGCGCGATGAACCCAAGGTCGATCAGCACCCGCCCCAGCTTGTCGCCGCGCTCGCGCTGGATCTCCAACGCGCGCTCCAGGTCGTCGCTCGTCACGAGGCCCCGTTCCAACAGGATTTCGCCCAGTTTCTTCATGCCGCTCCGCTCGTCCCGCCGGCCCTTCTTCCCGTCCGCCTTACTCCATCTTCACCTTCAAAATGCTGGACAGCCCATCCACCGGCGTCTTGCGCGCCGCGGCCCCCGCCAGGTCCTTCTTCGTCGCCGTCAGAGAAAGCGCGTCCGGCAGCCCTTCCCGGTCTTCGTAAGGTGAGTAGTCGAAATCGACATGCACCATCAGGTGCTCTTGCGGCGACAGATGCTCCAGCGGTTTCACCGCCTCCACGGCCAGGCCTTGCACAAACTGGCGGAACTCGGGCAGCCGCTTCACCTCATTCTCGCGGATCTTGTCCCGCTGCGCCTTCGACAGCCCGCCCGCGAAGCCCACCAGCGGCGACACCCGCGACAGGTCGACCTCGAAAGTGATCAACACGCCGTAGCCCTCGATGTACAGCGCGCGGGCGTGCGTGACCTGGTCGATCGTATCGATGGCATAGTTCGCCAGCGCCTTGTCGCACAGCTGTTCCACCGCCTTCACCTCGGCGCGCGGCGGTCCCCCGAGCGCTGCCGCCGATTGGGCAATGACCGCGGCCGAGGTTCGAGGTGTGACCGGCGCCGCCGTCTGGCCGGCGGCCAAAACAGTCCAGGCGACGCTCAGGCCCACCGCCGCGCCGCGCATCACTCGCCTCCACTGCGCCGCGACGCCGACTGCAGGATGAAATTCAGTCGCTGGTCGGATTTCTCAAACGCATAGCGGATCGCCTGCAGGTCCGTCTCCCGCTTCTTCTCCGCGCGCTGCTCGTAATTCGCCAGGTCGAGCTTCTCCCGCTCGTTCAATTGCCGTGCCATTTCCGCCACCACCGGCCGCATTTCGGCCTGCACCCGCCGCTCGACCTCCCGCTGCGCCGCGGCCTCGATCGCCGCCTGCGGCGCGGGAGCCGTTGCCGCCGGCGGCCGGGCCAGCACGCCATGCGTCACGATCGCCAGAGAAAGCATGGCGGCGGAAGCAAAACCCAACTGCGGTCCTGCTTTCCACATCCGCCGCCACCACGGCTCAGGCAAAATCGGATCGGACACGAAAACGATGCGCCGCGGCGGCTCCACCTGCGGCAGGCTTTGCACCGCCGCCAGCGTGGCCTGCCACCGGCCCAGCTCCAGCCGGCACTGCTCGCACGCGCCGCAATGGCGCTCGCACTCCGCCGCCTCCGCCACCGGCAACTCGCCCAGCGCGTACCCTCGAAAGTCGAACTCATGGCACTCCATCGCCAGCTCCTTCACTTCCCCCGCGGGCTCGCGCCGGGCGCGCCCTCCACCGGGGCCAGGTAACCTCGCAACGCCTCCAGACCCGAATACACGCGCGACTTCACCGTCGACGCCGGCGCGTCCAGTATCGAGGCGATCTCCTCGAACTTGAACCCCTCACAGACCTTCAACACCACTGCTTCCCGCTGCTCCGCCGTCAGCCGCCCCAGCGCGCCCCGCACCGCAATCGAAACCTCGACCGAGGCCATCCCGAACACCGCCGCGTGCCCGCTGGCCTGCTCTGGCGCGTTCTCCGGCGCCTGTCCTTCCGGCCTCCGCCGCCGCATCAGGCTGATCGCCTCGTTGTGCGCGATGCGGTACAACCACGGCCCGAACCGCGCCGCATCGTCCAGCCGCCCCAGGTTCTGGTACGCCTTCAAGAACGTCTCCTGCGCCAGGTCGAACGCTTCCTCGGCATCCGGAGAAAGCCGCAGCAGGTAGTTGTAGATCCTCTTTTCCCAGCGCGTGACAAGCGCGTTGAAAGCCTCGACGCGCCCCTCCCGGGCGCGCCGGACCAGCTCCCGATCGTCTGCCTCGCGCAATAGCAACCAGCGTTTCTCCACGGCCTCCGGGCCGGATCCATCTGTTTCTAGGACGCCGGTCGCGGAAGGAAAGTCGACCCCGCCGAAAGAAATACGCGCCCGCAAGGGGGACCGCCTGCTCCCTCCGAGGCGCCCACGACCCTCTCAACCGGAACTGTACCTCTTCTGCGCCGAGGGGACCTCGGCTGGCTCCTCCCCCGGCCAACGGCACATCCTTTGGAACGCGCCCCCGCCCCGCTCCTCCCCCCGCTGTTGTTCAGTCTGCCGGGAAATGCAGGGCCCGGCGCGACGCATCGCCGCGGCCCCAGGCGCCGTCCTCAGGCCGCCGCGGGCGGATTCATGGGGGCTAGCTGACGATCGTCGCTCCGAGTTCGCGCAGCTTCTTGGTGCACTGGCTGAGTTCGGCCTCCAGCGCGTGCCGCGCATCCAGGCGTTCCAGAATCTGAGCGCCGCCCAAAAAATACGTCTCGTGCCTTCGCAGATAAGCCGTCGCCTGATCAAACTCGCCGTTTACCAGCAAACGCCCGATGTCACAGTACAGCCCGCCACTGCTGTTCAGCGATGCAATCGACTTGGCGATCTCGCGCTGCAGTTCCGACGCCCGCATCACCAGCTTCCCAACCTGAGCGTCCTGTTCTTCATCGCGCATAATCGGAAGCATACCACAACCCTTAAAATCCGCCCCGCCCCGCTGCAAACCGGCCCGAAATCCGGCTTCTGGCTGCCGCTCGGGCTAGCCGAGCCTCCTGCCTCAATCCCTTGATCTTGAGGTTCTATCGAATCGCCATGGCCCTGGACTCAGGGACTGCCCGCCCCGCCTCGACCGCTCACCCCAGCCCCGCGAACCCGCCAATTCGACATTTCGACACGACACCACATCCTGTCGAATTGTCATACTTGCTCACCCGGCTCACGATCTAATCGCAACCACCTTCTTTCATGTATCAATCTGATTCAACGACTCTTACATATCCTTGCTCGCCTTCCGGCCCGACCTCTCCCGGATCACCAGACGTCATATGCCGTATGACGAAACTCGACACTTTGCGACATAAGT